>NZ_JBIRZD010000008.1:0-336283 GCF_044390505.1 Streptomyces sp. NPDC018947 | reverse complement strand
AAACGCCCGGTTACATTCCGAACCCGGAAGCTAAGCCTTACAGCGCCGATGGTACTGCAGGGGGGACCCTGTGGGAGAGTAGGACGCCGCCGAACTACCTTTGGAGCTCTGGCTCTTGGGCACACCGCCCAAGAGCCAGAGCTTTTTTGCGTTGAGGTAAGGTCGGGGAGCATCATTGGCTCGTTTCTTCCAGGAGGCCCCCGCGTGGAGGTCCAGGAGACCCGCGTGCAGACTGACCGGGTCCTCACCATCCCGAACATCCTCAGCATGGCACGCCTCGCCGGCGTGCCGCTCTTCCTGTGGCTGATCCTCCGGCCCGAGTTCGGCGGCCCGCAGAGCGACGGCTGGGCGCTGTTGGTGCTGGCACTGAGCGGAGTCAGTGACTACCTGGACGGAAAGCTCGCACGGCGCTGGAACCAGATCAGCAGCCTCGGCCGGCTCCTGGACCCCGCTGCCGACCGGCTCTACATCCTCTCGACCCTCGTGGGCCTCACCTGGCGGGAGATCCTCCCGCTCTGGTTGACCGTCGTACTGCTCGCCCGTGAAGCGGTGCTCCTCGTCATGGTGGGCATCCTGCGGCGCCACGGCTATCCGCCGCCGCAGGTGAACTTCCTGGGGAAGGCCGCCACGTTCAACCTCATGTACGCCTTCCCGCTGCTTCTGCTCAGTGACGGAAGCGGATGGGTCGCGTCACTCGCTGCTGTTTTCGGATGGGCGTTCGCCGGATGGGGTACAACCCTGTACTGGTGGGCAGGTGTTCTCTACGTGGTGCAGGTCCGCCGCTTGGTACGTGCGGACACCACGGCCGATTGAACTCTCCGATTGTGCGGCCCTCGTGGCCGGATGGCCCGTGCTGCAAAAGTGCGGGACCCTGGACGGGTGAAGTCGGCTTAACCGTCGTCTCTTAGAGGAGGACGCTTCCGACATGAAGGCCGTCGTGATGGCTGGAGGCGAAGGCACGCGCCTTCGCCCTATGACCTCGAGCATGCCCAAGCCGCTACTGCCGGTGGCCAACCGGCCGATCATGGAGCACGTGCTGAGGCTGCTCAAACGGCATGGGCTCAATGAGACGGTCGTCACCGTGCAGTTCCTGGCCTCACTGGTCAAGAACTACTTCGGTGACGGTGAAGAGCTCGGAATGGAGCTCACGTATGCCAATGAGGAGAAGCCACTCGGTACCGCAGGAAGCGTCAAGAACGCCGAGGAGGCATTGAAGGACGATGCCTTCCTCGTCATTTCCGGCGATGCCCTGACCGACTTCGACCTCACCGATCTGATCAACTTCCACAAGGAAAAGGGCGCGCTCGTCACCGTGTGTCTGACACGCGTGCCCAACCCGCTGGAATTCGGCATCACCATCGTCGACGAAGAGGGCAAGGTCGAGCGCTTCCTCGAGAAGCCGACCTGGGGCCAGGTCTTCTCGGACACCGTGAACACCGGTATCTACGTCATGGAGCCCGAGGTCTTCGACTACGTCGACCCCGATGTGCCCGTCGACTGGTCCGGTGACGTCTTCCCGCAGCTCATGAAGGAAGGCAAGCCGGTCTACGGCTATGTCGCCGAGGGCTACTGGGAGGACGTCGGCACCCACGAGAGCTACGTGAAGGCCCAGGCCGACGTCCTGGAGGGCAAGGTCGACGTCGACATCGACGGCTTCGAGATCTCCCCCGGCGTGTGGGTGGCGGAGGGCGCCGAGGTGCACCCCGACGCCGTCCTGCGCGGCCCCCTCTACATCGGCGACTACGCCAAGGTCGAGGCCGGCGCCGAGATCCGCGAGCACACCGTCGTGGGCTCCAACGTGGTCGTCAAGAGCGGTGCCTTCCTCCACAAGGCCGTCGTCCACGACAACGTGTACGTCGGGCCGCACAGCAACCTGCGGGGCTGCGTCGTCGGCAAGAACACCGACATCATGCGCGCCGCGCGGATCGAGGACGGCGCCGTCATCGGTGACGAATGCCTGGTCGGTGAAGAATCGATCGTCCAGGGCAACGTGCGGGTGTACCCGTTCAAGACGATCGAGGCCGGCGCCTTCGTCAACACCTCGGTCATCTGGGAGTCGCGGGGCCAGGCGCACCTCTTCGGCGCCCGCGGAGTGTCCGGCATCCTCAACGTGGAGATCACGCCCGAGCTGGCCGTGCGGCTGGCCGGCGCCTACGCGACCACGCTGAAGAAGGGCTCCACCGTCACCACGGCCCGTGACCACTCCCGCGGCGCCCGCGCGCTGAAGCGGGCGGTGATCTCCGCGCTCCAGGCGAGCGCCATCGACGTACGGGACCTGGAGAACGTACCGCTGCCCGTGGCGCGGCAGCAGACCGCGCGGGGCAGCGCCGGCGGCATCATGATCCGCACCACGCCCGGGGTACCGGACTCCGTCGACATCATGTTCCTCGACGGGCAGGGCGCCGACCTGTCACAGGGCAGCCAGCGGAAGCTGGACCGGGTGTTCGCACGGCAGGAGTACCGGCGCGCGTTCCCCGGGGAGATCGGGGACCTGCACTTCCCGTCCAGCGTCTTCGACTCGTACACCGGTTCGCTGCTGCGGAACGTCGACATCACCGGGATCGCGGAGTCCGGGCTCAAGGTGGTCGTGGACGCGTCCAACGGCAGTGCGGGGCTGGTGCTGCCCAGCCTGCTCGGCAAGCTGGGCGTGGACTCGCTGACGATCAACCCCGGTCTCGACGAGTCCCGGCCGACGGAGTCGGAGGACATGCGGCGGTCGGGGCTGGTGCGCCTCGGTGAGATCGTGGCGTCCTCGCGGGCCGCGTTCGGCGTGCGGTTCGACCCGGTCGGCGAGCGGCTCTCGCTCGTCGACGAGAAGGGCCGCATCATCGAGGACGACCGTGCGCTGCTGGTCATGCTCGACCTGATCGCGGCCGAGCGGCGCAGCGGCCGCGTCGCCCTGCCGGTGACCACCACCAGGATCGCCGAGCAGGTGGCGGCGTACCACGGCACCCAGGTCGAGTGGACGACGACCTCTCCCGACGATCTGACCCGGGTCGGCGGCGAGGAGGGCACGATCTTCGGCGGCGACGGCAAGGGCGGATTCATCGTCCCGGAGTTCAGCAGCGTCTACGACGGCACGGCGGCCTTCGTACGGCTCATCGGCCTGGTGGCCCGTACGCAGCTCACGCTCAGCCAGATCGACGCGCGCATCCCGCGGGCGCACGTCCTCAAGCGGGACCTGGCCACCCCATGGGCCGTCAAGGGGCTGGTGATGCGGCGGGTCGTCGAGGCGGCGGGAGACCGCTTCGTGGACACCACCGACGGCGTGCGCGTGGTGGAGACCGACGGGCGCTGGGTGATGGTGCTGCCCGACCCCGCCGAGGCCGTCACCCACCTGTGGGCCGAGGGCCCCGACGACGCCTCCGCGCAGGCCCTGCTCGACGAGTGGGCCGCCGTGGTGGACAGCGCGGGCCGCTAAAACACGCCGCACGCGCGCGTGCCGGACAAGTGTCCCCAAGGGGGCCTGTCCGGCACGCCGGTGGGGCCGTTCGGAGGTAGTGCCTGCGGCGTGCGACGATGTGCGGCATGCCGCAGCAACCCCCCATTCGGAGCACATCCGCGCGGCCCGCACGCCCGGACGCGTCCATGTCGTTGCTCACCAACGTCATGGACCACAGCCTCGACGACGGATACGCCGAGGCGGCCGCCCGGAAGAAGGCCGACGGCGCCGGCGGGATGCCCAGGACGCTCCGCGCCAGACTGGGACTGGCGGCCGGACTCGTGCTCGCCGCCCTCGTGGTCACGGTCGGGGCGGCGCAGGCCCGTGTCGCGGCCCCCGTCGTCGCCAAGGAGCGGGAGGAGCTGATCGACCGCATCGAGGACGAGACCTCGGCGGCCGACGAGCTCGAGGAGGACGTCGACGAGCTGCGCGACGAGGTGGGCGCGCGCCAGCGCGAGGCGCTGCAGAAGAGCGGCGACGGTGAGCGGGCCGACCTGGTGGGCGTCCTGGCCGGCGCCGTCGAGGTGCACGGTCCCGGTGTGAAGCTCGTCGTGAACGACGCCAAGGACGTCAGCGGCGGCGTCGACGGCCAGCCGCGCGGCACCTCGGGCTTCTCCGACACCGGGCGGGTGCGCGACCGGGACATGCAGCGGGTGGTCAACGGGCTGTGGGAGTCCGGCGCCGAGGCGATCTCGATCAACGGTCAGCGGCTGACCGCGCTGTCGGCGATCCGCGCGGCCGGGGACGCGATACTGGTCGACAACAGGCCGCTGGTGCCGCCGTACACGGTGCTCGCGGTGGGGGACGGCAAGCGGCTCGGCACCCGGTTCCAGGACAGCGCCGACGGGTTGTACCTGGCCGCGTTGCAGGAGAGCTACGGCATCCGGACCGCCCTGTCCGTGGCGGACGACCTCAAGCTGCCGGCCGCGCCGAGTGTGATCGTACGTACAGCACAACCAATAACCGAGAAGGGCACATCGTGATCGCCGTACTGGGCCTCGTCGTGGGCGTCGTGGCCGGACTGCTGGTCCGGCCGGAGGTGCCGGCGGCCGTCGAGCCTTATCTGCCGATCGCCGTCGTGGCGGCACTGGACGCCGTCTTCGGCGGCCTGCGCGCCATGCTCGACGGCATCTTCGACGACAAGGTCTTCGTGGTGTCGTTCCTGTCGAACGTGGTCGTGGCCGCGCTGATCGTGTTCCTGGGCGACAAGTTGGGCGTGGGAGCCCAGCTCTCCACCGGTGTCGTCGTCGTCCTGGGCATCCGGATCTTCTCCAACGCCGCGGCGATCCGCCGGCACGTCTTCCGGGCATGAGGCCGATGAGCGAGCGCGACGATCAGCCCGTGAACAGGCTGCGCAAGGAACTGCCCGAGGAGGTGCCGCCGTCCGCGGTCCCGCCGGAGGAGGCGGTGCGGGAGCGGCCCGGGCTCACCGGTCGGCAGCGGCTGGTGAACGGACTGTGGCCGCCGCGGGTCACCAGGGCCCAACTCATCGTCGCCCTGCTGCTGTTCGGTCTCGGCTTCGGACTGGCGGTGCAGGTGGCGTCCAACAGCGACGGCGACAGCGCGCTGCGCGGCGCCCGGCAGGAAGATCTCGTCCGCATCCTCGATGAACTGGATGACCGGACTCAACGTCTTGAAGACGAGAAGCAGGGTCTCGAACAGCAGCGGGACGAGCTGGAGAACAGCTCGGACCAGGCGGAGGAGGCCCGTAAGCAGACGTTGGAGAAGGAACGACAACTCGGCATCCTGGCGGGCACGGTGGCCGCCCAGGGGCCGGGCATCACGGTGACGATCGAGGACACGAAGGGGACGGTCGAGGCGGACATGCTGCTCGACGCGATCCAGGAACTGCGCGCCGCGGGGGCGGAGGCGATCCAGGTGAACGGTGTGCGCGTCGTGGCGAACACCTACCTGACCGACGCCGACAAGCGTGTGAGCGTCGACGGGAACAAGATCAAAGCGCCCTATCGTTTCCAGGTCATCGGCAAGCCGCAGGACCTCGAGCCGGCCCTCAACATCCCTGGAGGCGTGGTGCAGACTCTCGAGAAGGAACAGGCCACCGTTACTGTTGAGCGGTCGAGCAAGATCGTCGTGGATGCCTTGCGAGCGGCGAAGCGGCCTGACTACGCTCGGTCGTCCTCCCGGTGAACCGGCGGTGCATGGGGCTCGTCCGGCGAGGGCATGAGGTTGCGGGGGGTCGGCGCACCGATTGGGTGGTGCGTGGTGGAAACTGTCTGGTGGAGACGGACGTTGTGAAGGTGTCCGGGTCGGCCAGTACGGTCAGTCAGGGTTCGTCCTGCCCCACGGGCGGGTCTGTTTCGGTCAAGGGGAATCGCCCGTGAAGTTGTTTGCGAAGTTGTTCGGCAAGAGTGCTCGAGAAGGCAGCGACAACGCCACCGCTCGCCATCGCGCACAGCCCGACCCGGAGGGCCGACGCCCGATGTTCCGGGACCAGGTGGCCGGCCCCGGTGACATTTCCGGTGGTCAGGGCGCGCCGTCTGTTGACCCCGCGCAGTCCGGCGACATAGGTTTCGGACAACCGTCAACCTCAGGTACGGGTGGAGGGTTTTCCATGTCGGCCCTGGTGTGCTCGAGGTGCGGTAACCGCAACGCGGAGAACAGCCGTTTCTGCTCCAACTGCGGCGCGCCGCTGCGTGCGGGCGCGGTTCCGGAGCGTGCCTCCGAGACGACCTCCACGATCTCCATCTCGGGTCTGGAGGCGTACGACTCCGAGATGACCGGTCAGACGGCGGTGCCGGCGCTCTCTCCCGAGGCGCAGGCGGCGGTCGACGCGCTGCCGCTGGGCTCCGCGCTCCTGGTGGTGCGCCGCGGGCCGAACTCGGGCAGCCGCTTCCTGCTGGACGGCGAGCTGACCACGGCCGGGCGTCATCCGCAGAGCGACATCTTCCTGGACGACGTGACGGTCTCGCGTCGGCACGTGGAGTTCCGCCGCAGCCAGGACGGCTCGTTCACGGTCGCCGACGTCGGCAGCCTGAACGGTACGTACGTCAACCGTGAGCGCATCGACCAGGTCGCCCTGTCCAATGGCGACGAGGTGCAGATCGGGAAGTACCGGCTGGTCTTCTACGCGAGCCAGCGCGGGTACTGACCGTCCCCGGACTGGTTCCGGGGGAGTCCCAGGGAAGGTCCATGCTTCAAACACCGAGCGGCGGCGCCGGGCACGGCGCCGCCGCCGCGGACAGTGGGCTGATGAGCATCGGCTCGGTGCTGAACACGCTGCGCGACGAGTTCCCCGACATCACCATCTCCAAGATCCGCTTCCTGGAGGCGGAGGGTCTGGTCGAGCCGCGGCGCACCCCGGCCGGCTACCGCAAGTTCAGCGCCCATGACGTCGAGCGTCTCGGCCAGGTGCTGCGCATGCAGCGGGACCACTATCTGCCGCTCAAGGTGATCCGCGAGCATCTGGACGCCCAGGAGCGCGGTGAGGCGGTGCGGCTGCCCTCGCTGGGGAAGCAGCGGGACGGTGAGGCGGGGCCGGAGCCCGCCGAGGGGCCCACGGTGGCCCGGATCGGACGGGACGAGCTGCTCGCCGCCGCAGGGATCGGGGAGCGGGAGCTGTCGGAGTGGGAGTCGTACGGGCTGCTTGCTCCGCACGCCGACGGGGCGTACGACGCCGAGGCGGTCACGGTGGCCACCCTCGTGGTGCAGCTCGGAGGCTTCGGGATCGAGCCGCGGCACCTGCGGGTGATGAAGGCCGCCGCCGACCGGGAGGCCGGCCTCGTGGACCAGGTGGTGGCCCCGCTGAAGAGGCATCGCAACCCCCAGACGCGGGCGCACGCCGAAGCCCGTACCAAGGAGATCGCGGGGCTGGCGGTGAAGCTGCACGCGGCGCTGGTGCAGAGCGCCCTCGGGGTGCGGCTGCCCTGAATCGGGGGGCCCGGGGGAACCCGGATCGCCCACCCGTTCCCGGCCCGACTACCCAAACGTCCCGGGCACGGCCTAGGGTTGCTGTGTGAACGAGCTCGATGTCGTAGGTGTCCGGGTCGAGATGCCCTCCAACCAACCGATCGTGCTGCTGCGCGAAGTGGGAGGCGACCGTTACCTTCCCATCTGGATCGGACCGGGGGAGGCGACGGCGATCGCCTTCGCCCAGCAGGGCATGGCACCCGCACGGCCGCTGACGCACGACCTGTTCAAGGACGTGCTGGAGGCCGTCGGCCAGGAGCTCACGGAAGTGCGCATCACCGACCTGCGCGAAGGGGTCTTCTACGCGGAGCTGGTCTTCGCGAGCGGCGTCGAGGTGAGCGCCCGTCCGTCCGACGCCATAGCGCTGGCCCTGCGCACCGGGACGCCGATCTACGGCAGTGACACCGTGCTCGACGACGCGGGGATCGCCATTCCGGACGAGCAGGAGGACGAGGTGGAGAAGTTCCGCGAGTTCCTCGACCAGATCTCTCCCGAGGACTTCGGTTCCAGCAACCAGTAGTCCGCGCGGGGCCGGCCGCGGGTCGTCGATCGTGCCCCTCGGGGAGGGCATTCGGCTAGCCTTTCCCCGCGAGGGGGCACGCGAAACCACTCTTAGGGTGATTATCACTCGGCGTGCCGAGTGTGGCGATCGTTGACGCACCCTTGGTGACTGCCTACCGTCGAGGAGGCAGGTCAAGGACGGAGGTCGGCGTGAGAATCAGCGGCGACGGTACGGCTGGGGGTGGCCCCGGGCGTGGCCTCGGGGTGGGTGGCTCGTTCCCTCCCCCGGGCTCTCGGTTCCGCTCTAGCGGGGGATACCCTCCGCACGGCGGTGCGGCCGACCAGGCTCCGCAGCGACCGGCGGTCGTGCCGAGCGGCGGAGGGGCGGCGTCCATGGCGTCCGAGCAGATCGGTTATCGCGGGCCCACGGCCTGCGCCGCGGCCGGCATCACCTACCGGCAGCTCGACTACTGGGCCCGTACGGGGCTCGTCGAGCCCAGCGTGCGACCCGCCCACGGGTCCGGCACCCAGCGGCTCTACAGCTTCCGCGACGTAGTCGTGCTGAAGATCGTCAAGCGGTTCCTCGACACCGGGGTCTCG
Source organism: Streptomyces sp. NPDC018947 (assembly GCF_044390505.1). Taxonomy (NCBI): domain Bacteria; kingdom Bacillati; phylum Actinomycetota; class Actinomycetes; order Kitasatosporales; family Streptomycetaceae; genus Streptomyces; species Streptomyces sp. NPDC018947. Next base: position 327,813 of record NZ_JBIRZD010000008.1, on the reverse strand, counting down.
CTGCAGAACATCCGCAGCGCCGTCCAGCACCTCAGGGAGCGCGGTTTCCGCGACCTGGAGCGCATGACGCTGATGAGTGACGGCGCCACGGTCTACGAGTGCACCTCGCCGGACGAGGTCCACGCCCTGCTCCAGGGCGGCCAGGGCATCTTCGGGATCGCCGTCGGCGTGGTGTGGCGGGATGTCGAGAGCGCGCTGTCCCAGCTCCACGGGGAGCGGATCGACACGGGGGAGACCCTGGTCGGGCACAATCCCGCCGACGAACTGGCGCGCCGCCGCAACCGGGCGGTCTGAACACCGGCCCTCACGGGCGGGGCATTGTCAGTGGCGTAGGGCAGCATCGGAGATGTGAGAACCGCGCCCACGATCCTGCATCTCGACATGGATGCCTTCTTCGCCTCGGTGGAGCAGGCGTCCAAGCCGAGTCTGCGCGGGAAGGCCGTCGTCGTGGGCGGTCTCGGGCCGCGGGGAGTGGTGGCCACCGCCTCCTACGAGGCGCGGGTCTTCGGCGTCCACTCGGCGATGCCCATGGGGCAGGCCCGGAGGCTCGCGCCCAACGCCGCGTACCTCGTCCCGCGCTTCGAGCTCTACCGGTCGATCAGCGAGCAGGTGATGCGGCTGCTGCGGGCCCTGTCCCCTTTGGTGGAGCCGCTGAGCCTGGACGAGGCGTTCGTGGACCTGGAGGCCGGGGGAGCGGCCTGGGACGCGGAGTCGGCGCGGCTGGCGGGGGCGAAGCTGCGCGCGGACATCCGGGCCGTCACCGGCCTCACCGGGTCCGTCGGGCTGGCCGCCTCCAAGATGCTCGCCAAGATCGCGTCGGAGGAGGCCAAGCCCGACGGACTGGTGCTGATCGAACCCGGTACGGAGCGGGCCATGCTCGGCCCGATGTCCGTGCGGACCCTGCCGGGCGTGGGGCCGGCGACGGGCGACCATCTGCGCCGGGCCGGGATCACGACGGTGGAGGAACTCGCCGAGGCGGGCGAGGACGAGCTGGTGCGCCTGCTCGGCAAGGCCCACGGGCACGCCCTGTACGCGATGGCGCTGGCCCGGGACGACCGGCCCGTGGTGGCCGAGCGGGAGACGAAGTCGGTGTCCGTCGAGGACACGTACGACGTGGACATCCACGACCGGGTGCGGGTCGGCGTCGAGGTGGCGCGGCTGGCCGACCGGTGCGTGCGGCGGCTGCGCGGGGCGGGGCTGTCGGGCCGGACCATCGTGCTCAAGGTGCGCAGGTACGACTTCTCCACGCTGACGCGCTCGGAGACCCTGCGCGGGCCCACGGACGACCCGGCGGTGGTGCGCGAGGCGGCGGCCCGGCTGCTGGACTCGGTGGACACCACGGGCGGCGTACGTCTGCTCGGCGTGGGGGTCAGCGGGCTGGCCGACTACACGCAGGAGGACCTGTTCGCCCAGGCGGCGGGGGAAAGGGTGGAGGAGCTGGCCGAGGAGCCGGGCGACGATCCGGCCGAGGAGCACCCGCAGGAGCCCGCCGGGCGCCGCTGGCCCTCCGGTCACGACGTGCGGCACGGCGAGTACGGGCACGGGTGGGTGCAGGGCAGCGGGCTGGGGCGGGTCACCGTGCGGTTCGAGACGCCGTACTCCGAACCCGGCCGGGTGCGGACCTTCTCGGTCGACGACCCGGATCTGGCGCCCGCCGAGCCGCTGCCGCTGGTGCCTGCCGGATCTGCCGGGCCAGGTGTTTCCGGCGAGCCCGAGCCCGTGGTGGCTTCCGGGCTCTCCGTGCGTACCGGGCCGCGTGGATCCGGGGCGGCCGTGGGAGCGGTGGACGACGCCGGTCCGGAAGTGGCCTCTCCGGGGGCCTCGGGCGCCGAGCCGGGGGCACCGGGCGCGGCTCCCTGAGTCGTGGATGCCGGGGGCGGACACGGGCGCCGGGATGCGGGGGCGCCGGTGCGGGGCCGGCCGGGCTCGGGGCGGGAGCCGTTGTGGGTGGGGGTGCGGCCTGTCCAGGCGCGTGGCGGGAACCGTAGTGAGGGTCGGTCCGGGCTTGTGTCGGCCCTCGCGGGTGGCGGTGCCGACGCGGTCGGAGCTTGGGCCAGGAGCGGTCGCCGGTGCCGGTGCGGGAGCGGTCGGGGCTTGTGCGGTCGCGGGTGGTTCGCGGGGCTTGTGTCGGGTGCCAGGGGCGCGCTTGTGCCTGGAGCCGTCGCGGCGGGGGTGTTGGGGCCGCCGGGCGGGGCTTGTGCAGGGCGCCGTCGTGGTGGTGGTGCGGAGGGTGCGTGCCGGTGGGTGGAGGCGGGCCGCCGGGCGGGATGGTGCGCCCGGTGGCCGGTGTGCCGCCGGTGGGGCGAGCGCGGGGGGCTCAGGCCTCCTCGGCGTTGCCCTTGCCCGCCAGATCGCCGAAGTCGTGGTCCGGCGGTGGGGAGGAGGGGGCCACGTCGAGGCCGTAGTGGTGGTAGAGCTGGAGTTCCTGCTCCGGGGAGAGGTGCCGGCCGACGCCGAAGTCCGGGGCCTCCTTGATCAGGGACCGTTCGAAGGGCACGCGCAGGGCGCCGTCGACCAGTTCGCTGGGCTCCAGGGGGACGAAGGCGTCCCTGCTGAAGAGGCCGGTGCGGATGGCCGCCCACTCGGGGACGCCGGTGGCGTCGTCGAGGTAGACCTCGTCGACGGTGCCGATCCTCGTGCCGTTGCGGTCGAACGCCTTGCGGCCTATCAGGTTGCGCGGATCGATGTCGGTACGCACGGGCCCTCCACTTGGTCGCACTCGGGTCGCAAACCATCCGGCGAATCATCCGTCAGTACTACAAAAAGGCACATTGAGGCGGGCGGCCACTCGAAGAGGCGGTGAGCCACTCGAAGGTCTGTGCGTCCGCCTCGCTGGTACGCTGGCAAACGGCTGCTGACCCCGTGCGGGAGAGTTCTCCGGACATCACCGGAGGCGCCGAAGGAGCAAATCCTCCCCGGAATCTCTCAGGCACACGTACCGCACGGACGAGGTCACTCTGGAAAGCAGGGCGGGTGTCGACGGCTTCCGCTCTCACCGACGGTGAAAGCCGGGGGGCCTCGCGCCGCCCGGTGAAGCTCTCAGGTCGAGATGACAGAGGGGGAGGCCGTCCGGGCACCCGCGCCGTGGTGCCCCTCGCAGGTCGCGTCAGACCAGGAGGCCTCCGCATGACCGCCCATCGCATTCCGCTCTCCGAGCTGGAACAGGCAGCACCCTTCGAGCAGCGCCACATCGGCCCCGACCACGAGGCCCGGGCCAAGATGCTCGCCCAGGTCGGCTACGGCTCGCTCGACGAGCTGACGGCCGCAGCGGTGCCGGATGTGATCAAGAACGCCGACGCGCTGGACCTGCCCGGCGCCCGTTCCGAGGCCGAGGTGCTGGCCGAGCTGCGCTCGCTGGCCGACCGCAACCAGGTCCTCGACTCCATGATCGGCCTCGGCTACTACGGCACCTTCACCCCGCCGGTGATCCTGCGCAACGTCATGGAGAACCCGGCCTGGTACACCGCGTACACGCCCTACCAGCCGGAGATCTCGCAGGGCCGCCTGGAAGCCCTGCTGAACTTCCAGACCATGGTGGCCGAGCTGACGGGCCTGCCGACCTCCGGTGCCTCGCTGCTCGACGAGGGCACCGCCGCCGCCGAGGCGATGGCCCTGTCGCGGCGCATGGGCAAGAACAAGAAGGGCCTGTTCCTGGTCGACGCGGACGCGCTGCCGCAGACCATCGCCGTGATCCAGACCCGCGCCGAGCCGACCGGCGTCGAGGTCGTCGTCGCCGACCTGAGCGACGGCATCCCGGCCGGGATCGCCGAGCGCGAGATCAACGGCGTGCTGATCCAGTACCCGGGCGCCTCCGGTGCCGTCCGCGACATCAAGCCGGTCGTCGACCGGGCGCACGAGCTCGGCGCGCTCGTCACCGTCGCCGCCGACCTGCTCGCCCTCACCCTGCTGAAGTCGCCCGGCGAGCTGGGTGCCGACATCGCCGTGGGCACCACCCAGCGCTTCGGGGTGCCGATGGGCTTCGGCGGGCCGCACGCCGGCTACATGGCCGTCCACGAGAAGTTCGCGCGCAGCCTGCCCGGCCGCCTGGTCGGCGTGTCCGTGGACGCCGACGGCAACAAGGCCTACCGCCTCGCCCTGCAGACCCGCGAGCAGCACATCCGCCGTGAGAAGGCCACCAGCAACATCTGCACCGCCCAGGTGCTGCTCGCCGTCATGGCTGGCATGTACGCCGTCTACCACGGGCCGGACGGGCTGCGGGCCATCGCGCGCCGCACCCACCGCTACGCCTCCGTCACCGCCGCGGGCCTCGCCGCCGGCGGCGTCGAGATCGTGCACGGCGCCTACTTCGACACCGTGACCGCACGGGTGCCGGGCCGGGCCGAGGCGATCGTCCAGGCCGCCCGCGAGAACGGCATCAACCTGCGGCTCGTCGACGCCGACCACGTCTCCTTCGCCTGCGACGAGACCACCACGCGCGCCCAGGTCGGCGGCGTGTGGAACGCGTTCGGCGTCGAGGGCGACGTCGAGGCGCTGGACGCGAGCGCCGGGGACGTGCTGCCCGAGGCGCTGCTGCGCACCGACGACTTCCTCGCCCACCCCGTCTTCCACCAGCACCGTTCCGAGACCGCGATGCTGCGCTACCTGCGCCGCCTCTCCGACCGGGACTACGCGCTGGACCGCGGCATGATCCCGCTGGGCTCCTGCACCATGAAGCTCAACGCGACCACCGAGATGGAGCCGGTCACCTGGCCCGAGTTCGGCGCGCTGCACCCCTTCGCGCCGGCCGAGCAGGCGCAGGGCTACCTGACCCTCATCCGCGAGCTGGAGGAGCGGCTCGCCGAGGTCACCGGGTACGACAAGGTCTCGCTGCAGCCCAACGCCGGGTCGCAGGGCGAGTTCGCCGGTCTGCTCGCCGTCCGCGGCTACCACCGCGCCAACGGCGACGACCAGCGCACGGTCTGCCTCATCCCGTCCTCCGCGCACGGCACCAACGCCGCCAGCGCGGTCATGGCGGGCATGAAGGTCGTCGTCGTCAAGACCGCCGAGGACGGCGAGATCGACGTCGAGGACCTGCGCGCCAAGATCGACAAGCACCGCGACGAGCTGGCCGTGCTGATGATCACGTACCCCTCCACGCACGGTGTGTTCGAGGAGCACGTCGCCGACATCTGCGCCCGGGTGCACGACGCCGGCGGCCAGGTCTACGTGGACGGCGCCAACCTCAACGCCCTGGTGGGGCTCGCCAAGCCGGGTCACTTCGGCGGCGACGTCTCCCACCTGAACCTGCACAAGACCTTCTGCATCCCGCACGGCGGCGGCGGCCCCGGCGTCGGCCCCGTGGCCGTACGGTCGCACCTGGCCCCGTACCTGCCCAACCACCCGCTGCAGCCCGCGGCCGGCCCGCAGACGGGCGTCGGCCCGATCTCGGCGGCGCCGTGGGGCTCGGCCGGCATCCTGCCGATCTCCTGGTCGTACGTGCGGCTGATGGGTGGCGAGGGGCTCAAGCGCGCCACGCAGGTGGCCGTGCTGTCCGCCAACTACATCGCCAAGCGCCTCGAGCCGCACTACCCGGTGCTCTACACCGGCCCCGCCGGACTGGTCGCGCACGAGTGCATCATCGACCTGCGCCCGCTGACCAAGGCGACCGGCGTGAGCGTGGACGACGTCGCCAAGCGGCTGATCGACTACGGCTTCCACGCGCCGACGATGTCCTTCCCGGTGGCCGGCACGCTGATGATCGAGCCGACCGAGTCCGAGGACCTGGCCGAGCTGGACCGGTTCTGCGAGGCGATGATCGCCATCCGCGCCGAGATCGAGAAGGTCGGCTCCGGGGCCTGGACCGCGGACGACAACCCGCTGCGGGGCGCCCCGCACACCGCCGGCGCGCTCGGCGGTGAGTGGGACCACGCGTACACGCGCGAGGAGGCCGTGTTCCCGGCCGGTGTGTCCGCCGCCGACAAGTACTGGCCGCCGGTGCGCCGCATCGACCAGGCCTACGGCGACCGCAACCTGGTGTGCTCCTGCCCGCCGCTGGACGCCTACGAGGACTGAGCAGGCCCGTGCGAAGGCCCCGCCCCCGTCCGGGGCGGGGCCTTCCCGCGTGCTACGCCGTGGCGAGCGAGACCTCGGTGGACTTGATCAGGGCGACGACGTCGGAGCCCACGAACAGGCCCAGATCGCCGGCCGCCTCCTTCGTGATCACCGCGGTGAGCTCGCCGCCGTCCATGGTGACGTGGACGGCCGCCATGGCCTCGCCGAGCGCCAGCCGGGTGACCGTGCAGGGCAGCCGGTTGCGGATCGACAGGCCGTCGGTGCGGCCGGTGGCGAGGGAGACCTCGGTCGACTTCACCAGGGCGCTCACCGGGGAGCCCGGGGCGAGGCCGAGCTGCTCGACGGCCTCCAGGGTGATGGCCGCCGTGAGGACCTGGCCGCCGGTCAGCCGGACTTTCACGGTCGCCATGACCTCGCCGGGGTGTACTTCGGCGACGGTGCCGGGCAACTGGTTGCTGATGCTCAGGGTCATTCCCCTGACCCTAGTGCGGGAGGGCGTTCAGGCCGGGTATGCGTGCGTCTGCGTCGCTTTGACCGTGGCCCAGACCGGTGCGCCGGGGTGCAGGTCGAGCTCGGCGGCGGCGACCGTGGTGAGGTCGGCGGCCAGACGCAGCTCCCCCGTGAGGTCGGCGCGGATCCGGTCGCCGTGCGTCTCCAGCCCGGCGACCTCGCAGCGCCACAGGTTGCGGGCGCTGGCGCCCGTGGGCCGCTCCCGGAAGAGGGTCACCGCGGAGGGAGGGAACGCCACGAACGCCGGCCCCGACAGCTCCTCGGTCGTGGTGATCGCGGGCCCGGCGTCGAGGCGGACGGTGTGGCCCTCGGCCCGGCCCCGGTAGAGGTTCAGCCCGACCAACTGGGCGATGTAGTCGGTGCGGGGCCGGCGGGCGATGTCGGCGGGGGTGCCCTCCTGGACGACCGTGCCGTGCTCGACGACCACCAGACGGTCGGCCAGCACCATGGCGTCCAGCGGATCGTGGGTGACCAGGACGGCGACGGCCTCGAAGTCGGCCAGGTGACGGCGGAGCTGGGCGCGCACCTCGAGCCGGGTGCGGGCGTCGAGGGCGGCGAGCGGCTCGTCCAGGAGCAGCAGTCGGGGGTTGGTCGCCAGGGCGCGGGCGAGGGCGACGCGCTGGGCCTGCCCGCCGGACAGGCGGCGCGGCTTGGCGCCCGCGTGGCCGGACAGCGCCATGCGGTCGAGCCACGCCGCGGCCGTGGCGCGGGCCTCGGCCTTGGTCGCGCCCCGGCAGCGCGGCCCGAAGGCCACGTTGTCGAGCGCGGTCAGGTGGGGGAAGAGCAGGTAGTCCTGGAAGACGACGCCGACCGGGCGGGACTCGGGCGGGGTGCCGTCCAGCTCGACGCCGTCGAGGCGCAGACGGCCGCCGGTGAGCGGGAGCAGCCCCGCGAGCGCCCGCAGGGCCGTGGTCTTGCCGGCGCCGTTGGGACCGAGCAGGGCGACGACCTCGCCGGGCGCGGCGGCCAGCGGCACGTCCAGGCGGAAGGTGCCGCGGTCGACGACGAGCCGGGCGTCGAGGCCCTCGGCGGGCGCGGCGGAGGTGACGGCGGGTTCGCTCATGCCGCCCTCATCCAGCGGTCCCGCAGTCCGGCCAGTACGGCGATGGAGACGGCCAGCAGCACCAGGCTGAGGGCGATCGCCGCCGCCGGGTCGTTCTGGAGCGCCAGGTAGACCGCGAGCGGCATGGTCTGGGTGCGGCCGGGGAAGTTGCCCGCGAACGTGATCGTCGCCCCGAACTCGCCGAGCGCCCGCGCCCAGGCCAGGACGGACCCGGCCGCGATGCCCGGCGCGATCAGCGGCAGCGTGACCCGGCGGAACGCGGTGAAGCGGGAGGCGCCCAGCGTCGCGGCGGCCTCCTCGTAGCGCGGGTCGGCGGCCCGCAGGGTGCCCTCCACGCTGATGACCAGGAAGGGCATGGCCACGAAGGTCTCCGCGAGGACGACGCCGGTCGTCGTGAACGGCAGGGTGATCCCGAACCACGCGTCCAGCCACTGCCCGATCACGCCGTTGCGGCCGAACGCCAGCAGCAGCGCCACGCCGCCCACGACCGGGGGCAGCACCAGCGGCAGCGTCACCAGCGCGCGTACGAGGCCGCGCCCGCGGAAGTCGGTGCGGGCCAGCAGCCAGGCCAGCGGCACGCCGATCAGCAGACTCAGCACGGTTGCCGAGGTGGCGCACACCAGGGACAGCCGCAGGGCCTGCCATACCTCGGCGCTGGTCAACTGCTCGGGCAGGCTTCGCCAGGGCGCCCGTACCAGCAGGGCGATCAACGGGAGCAGCAGGAACGCCAGACCCACGAGCGCGGGCGCCAGCAGGGGCAGCGGCACGGTGCGGGAGCCCCGGCGGAAGCGGGCGCGGCGCGGCGCGCTCTCCACGGTGTCCGTCCCGCGCCCGGGGGACCTGGTCATGGCCGGCCCCGTCATGGCGTGCGGAGCCCGGCCTCGGCGGGGATCGTCACGGGCCACTCCCTCCGTCGCGGGTCGGGAGTCCGGCGGCCCCGGTGGCCGGGTGCGGGGCGGACTCCGGTGCGCCGATCATACTTGCGCATCTGCGAGGGTTCGGTCTGCTGTCTCATCGCATGAGCCAGGCGACGAGATCGTGGGGCTTGCATGTGCGTTCGTACGTGACGCCGGTGCGGGGGCGCGGAGGGATCACGCCCTGTCGATATGGACGTTCGTCGACTTCACGCGGGCGGTGGCCTCCATGCCGACCTCCAGGCCCAGCTCCTCGACGGCCTCGCGGGTCAGCAGGGAGACGAGCCGGTGCGGGCCGGCCTGAATCTCGACCTGCGCCGCGACGTCGCCGAGCTTGATCGCCGTCACGATGCCGGGGAAGGCGTTGCGCACCGAGGTGTACGGGGTGTCCTCGTGGGCGCCGCCCGCGCGGGCCAGCTCGACGGAGAACGCGGCCAGGTCGCGCCCGTCGATGAGCCGCCGTCCGCCCTCGTCGCGGTGGGTGGTGATCCGGCCGGCGTCGGCCCAGCGGCGGGCGGTGTCCGGGCTGACGCCGAGCAGCCGTGCCGCCTGGCCGATCGTGTAGGACTGCATGCCGGTCACGATAGGGGGCGGCCGGGGAGGGGGGCGTGCAGGGGTGGCGCGACGAGGCGTCACCTGGTGCCGAGCGCTCAGCCGGTGTGGACGCGGGGGCGGCGGGCGCGGTCCGGCTCGGCCTCGCGCAGGACCTCACGGGTGACCGGGGCGACCTCGCCCTGCCCGAAGAGGAAGAAGCGCAGGAAGTTGGCGAACGGGTTGCCCTCGGTCCACTCGAAGTAGATGTGCGGCATGCCGCCGGTCGTGTCCCGGACGTGGAGCAGCAGCGCGGCGAGGGCGTTGGGGATGGAGGAGGACTCCAGGGTCAGCACCCGGTAGCGGTTGTGCACCGTCTCGCCGCGCACGGCGAGGCCCGCCTCGAACTCGGACGGGTCGGCGACCGTGACCTCGACGAAGACGAAGTCCTCCTGGAGGGGAAGGTCGTTGTCCTGCCGGATCTGCTCGATCTTGGCCCGGTACTCGGCGGCGTCCCGCCGTCCCGGCTTGTTGGCGATGAAGCGCATCCTGCGGCTGGCCACGTCGCGGATGAAGCGCTGCGCCACGTCGTCCAGCTCCACGCCGGTCACCCGCAGCTCGAAGGCACGTGCCAGCCGGGAGAGCAGCGAGACGAGGATGATGCCGGCGATGAAGCAGGCGCCGATCTTCACGCCGTCCGGCCGCTCGATGACGTTGACGACGGTCGTGTAGAGGAACACCGCCGCGACCACCGCGAAGGCGATCGTCTGCTTGCGCTCGCCCGCCTTGCGCGCCGCGATGGTCACCGCGATCGCCGCGGAGCTGATCAGCACCAGCACACCGGTGGCGTACGCGCCTCCCTGGGCGTCGACGTCGGCGTCGAAGATCCAGGTGACCAGGAAGGCGATGAGGGTGAAGACGATGACCATGGGACGTACGGCCCGCGCCCAGTGCGGGGCCATGCCGTAGCGAGGGAGGTAGCGCGGCATCAGGTTGAGCAGCCCGGCCATCGCGGAGGCGCCGGCGAACCACAGGATGGCGATGGTCGAGACGTCGTAGACCGTGCCGAAGGTATTGCCCAGGTAGTGGTGGGCGAGATACGCGAGGGCCCGGCCGTTGGCGTCGCCGCCCGACTCGAACTCCTTCTCCGGGATCAGCAGCGTGGTGACGAAGCTGCTGGTGATCAGGAAGCAGCTCATGATCAGCGCGGCGGTGGTGAGCAGCTTCCTGGTGTCCCGGATCCGCCCGGCCGGATACTCCTCGGTGTCCCCGGGGTCGCCCTTGACGTGCGGCATCACGGCGACGCCCGTCTCGAAGCCGGACAGGCCGAGGGCGAGCTTGGGGAAGACGACCAGGGCGACGCCGATCATGACGAAGACGTTGCCGTGCTCCGCGGTCAGGGCGTTGGACCAGTCGGCGACCACATGGCCCGCGGTGATGACGTGCCACACCCCCGTGGCCACCACGACGGCGTTCAGCGCGAGGTAGACGCCCACCAGCACCACCGCGACCCCGATCGCCTCCAGGAAACCCTTGAGGAACACCGCGCCCAGCAGGGCCACCAGGAGCAGCGTCACCAGCAGTTGCTTGTCGTGCAGGGCGCCCGTCAGGTGCGGGTTCTCGATGAGGTGGGTCGAGGCGTCGGCCGCCGACAGGGTGATGGTGATCAGGAAGTCGGTGGCGGCGAAGCCGAGCAGGGTGAGGACGAACAGCTTGCCCTTCCAGAAGGACAGCAGCCGCTCCAGCATCGCGATCGAGCCCTCGCCGCGGGGACTCTCCCGGGCCACCCTCCGGTACACCGGCAGGGCCCCGGCGAGGGTGACGATCACCAGCACGATCGTCGCAACGGGTGACAACAGGCCGGCGGCGAGGGCGGCGATGCCCGGCTGGTAGCCGAGGGTCGAGAAGTAGTCGACACCGGTGAGACACATGACCCGCCACCAGCGCCGGCCCTCGTGCGCGGGCTCCGGTGCCGCGTGCGGACCCTGGTGTCCGCCGCTCCTGCCCATGTCGGAGAGCCCCTCCAGCATCCAGGCGCGCAGCCGGCCGGCCTGGGGACGAGCGTTGCCGGCCATCGGGGGTCACTCCTGCGGACGTCGTTCGGCGGGGGGCGGGGCCGTCGGGGGGACGGCCCGATCAGCGTATGCGGAGAGTGACGTGCGGGCCCGTGCTGAAGGGCGCCGGGGGCATCAAACTTCCGTCAAGAAGGGGCCGCCGGGCCGCATGTAAGGGATCCGTCAAAGGCGTACGGGCCGCCGTATGGGAGCCGTCAACGGCGGTCGCATCCGGTCGCGGAGGGGTTCTCCTCGAAGGGTCCCAGTCGCAACCGAACCTCACTGAGGAGCTCACGATGGCCGACCTGGCCTTCGTCGTCACCACGATCGCGGTCTTCGCGCTGGTGGCTCTCGTCGCCAAGGGGGTGACGAAGCTGTGACCGCCGAGCACATCGTCGGCCTCGTCGTGGCCGTCGCCCTGCTGGGTTATCTCGTCCTTGCCCTGATCCACCCGGAGAGGTTCTGACGGTGACTTCCGCTGCTGTCGCGCCGGGAGGCATCGGTCCGCTGACCGCCGGCGTGCTCCAGGTACTGGCGCTCGTCGGCGCACTGGCGGTCCTGCACGTCCCGCTGGGCTCCTACATGGCCCGCGTCTACTCGTCCGGCAGACATCTGCGGGCCGAGAGGTGGATCTACCGGGCCATCGGCGCCGACCCGGACAGGGAGATGCGCTGGCCCGCGTATCTGCGCGGGGTGCTGGCCTTCTCCCTGGCCGGGGTCCTCTTCCTCTACCTGCTCCAGCGTCTCCAGGGCGTCCTGCCGGGTTCGCTCGGCTTCGACGCGGTGAAGCCCGCGCAGGCCTTCAACACGGCCGCGTCCTTCGTGGCCAACACCAACTGGCAGTCGTACGCCGGTGAGCAGACCATGGGCCACGTCGTGCAGACCGCCGGTCTGGCCGTGCAGAACTTCGTCTCCGCCGCCGTCGGCATGGCCGTCGCCGTCGCCCTGGTCCGGGGCTTCGCCCGCGCCGGTTCCGGTGAGCTGGGCAACTTCTGGTCCGACCTGGTGCGCGGCGTCGTGCGCGTGCTGGTGCCGCTGGCCGTCGTCGGCGCGCTGGTCCTGGTCGCAAGCGGCGTCATCCAGAACTTCTCCGGCATCCACGAGGTCGGCCAGTTCTCGGGCGGCCCGCAGCAGTGGAACGGCGGCGCGGTGGCCTCGCAGGAGGTGATCAAGGAGCTGGGGACCAACGGCGGCGGCTACTTCAACGCCAACAGCGCGCACCCCTTCGAGAACCCGACGCCCTTCACCAACCTCTTCGAGATCTTCCTGATCCTGCTGATCCCGGTCTCCCTGACCCGGACCTTCGGCGTACTGGTCGGCTCGCTCCGGCAGGGATACGCGATCCTCACGGCCATGGCCGCGATCTGGGCCGGCTTCGTCGCCCTGATGATGTGGACCGAGTTCGCCCACCACGAGGGCGCCCTGCGGATCGCGGGCGGCGCCATGGAGGGCAAGGAGCTGCGCTTCGGGATCGGCGGCTCGTCGCTCTTCGCGGTGACCACCACCCTCACCTCCACCGGTGCCGTCGACTCCTTCCACTCCTCGTACACCGGCCTGGGCGGCGGCATCGCCCTGCTCGGGATGATGCTCGGCGAGATCGCGCCCGGCGGGGTCGGCTCCGGCCTCTACGGCATGCTGATCATGGCGGTCGTCGCGGTCTTCGTCGCGGGCCTCATGGTCGGGCGCACACCGGAGTACCTGGGCAAGAAGATCGGCCCCCGCGAGATCAAGGCCGCGGCCGTCTACATCCTCATCACCCCGGCGCTGGTGCTGGTGTTCACCGCCCTGTCCATGGCCCTGCCGACCCCGCCGCACTCGATGCTCAACCCGGGCGCGCACGGCTTCACGGAAGTGCTGTACGCCTTCACCTCCGCCGCGAACAACAACGGCTCGGCCTTCGCCGGCCTGAACGCGAACACCGACTGGTTCAACACCACGACCGGGCTCGCGATGCTGCTCGGCCGCTTCCTGCCGATGGTGTTCGTCCTGGCCCTGGCCGGATCGCTGGCCTCACAGCGGCCGGTGCCGGTCACCGCGGGCACCCTGCGCACCGAGAAGCCGATGTTCACCGGCCTCCTGGTGGGCGCGGTCCTGATCGTCGTCGGTCTCACCTACTTCCCGGCGCTGGCCCTGGGCCCGCTGGCCGAGGGGCTGGCGTGATGACCCTCCGTACCCACAAGCACGAGGACGCGATGTCCACAGTCACCGAGACCCGGGCGCCGCACGGCGACGCGCCCGCCGGTCGTCCGTCGTCCGGGGGCCGGACCGACGCGGGTCTGTTCACCCCCGCGCAGCTCGTCCGGTCACTGCCCGAGGCGCTGCGCAAGCTGGATCCCCGGGTGATGGTCAAGTCCCCGGTCATGTTCGTGGTGTGGACCGGCTCGGTCCTGACCACCGTCTTCGCCTTCACCGACCCGGGGGACTGGTTCGGCTGGACCATCAGCGCCTGGCTGTGGCTGACCGTGGTCTTCGCCAACCTGGCCGAGGCGGTCGCCGAGGGCCGCGGCAAGGCGCAGGCCGACACCCTGCGCAGGGCCAAGAGCGACACCGTGGCCCGCAGGGCCGACGGGAGCGTGGTGCCCGGCACCGAGCTGAGGATCGGCGACCTGGTGGTGTGCGAGGCCGGGGACGTCATCCCCGGCGACGGCGATGTCGTCGAGGGCGTCGCCTCCGTCGACGAGTCGGCGATCACCGGCGAGTCGGCGCCGGTCATCCGCGAGTCGGGCGGTGACCGGTCCGCGGTCACCGGCGGCACCAAGGTCCTCTCCGACCGCATCGTCGTCCGGATCACCACCAGGCCCGGCGAGACCTTCATCGACCGGATGATCGGCCTGGTGGAGGGCGCGGCCCGGCAGAAGACGCCCAACGAGATCGCGCTGAACATCCTGTTGGCCTCGCTGACCGTCGTCTTCCTGCTGGCCTGCGCGACCCTGCCGCCGCTCGCCGCCTACGCCGGCAGCGAACTGACGACGACCGTCCTGGTGGCGCTGCTGGTCTGCCTGATCCCGACCACCATCGGCGCCCTGCTCTCCGCCATCGGCATCGCCGGCATGGACCGCCTCGTCCAGCGCAACGTCCTGGCCATGTCGGGCCGTGCGGTGGAGGCCGCCGGCGACGTCTCCACGCTGCTGCTGGACAAGACCGGCACCATCACGCTCGGCAACCGCCAGGCCGCCGAGTTCGTGCCGGTGCGCGGGGTGACCGCCGCCGAGGTGGCGGACGCCGCCCAGCTCTCCTCGCTGGCCGACGAGACGCCCGAGGGCCGCTCCGTCGTCGTCCTCGCCAAGGAGGAGTACGGGCTGCGCGAGCGCCACCGGGGCGAACTCGTGGGCGCGCGGTGGATCGGGTTCACCGCCCAGACCCGCATGTCCGGCGTGGACGTCGACGGCCGCAAGGTGCGCAAGGGCGCGGCCGGTGCGGTCATCGCCTGGGTCGCGTCACGCGGCGGCACGGTGACCCCGGACGCGAACGCGACCGCCGACCGCATCTCCGAGGCGGGCGGCACCCCGCTGCTCGTCGCCGTGGAGGACCGCGACGGCGCCCGCGTCCTGGGCGTCGTCCACCTCAAGGACGTCGTCAAGCACGGGATGCGCGAGCGGTTCGCCGAGCTGCGGCGCATGGGCATCAAGACGGTCATGATCACGGGCGACAACCCGCTCACGGCCCGGGCGATCGCCGACGAGGCGGGCGTGGACGACTTCCTCGCCGAGGCCACGCCCGAGGACAAGATGGCGCTGATCAAGCGGGAGCAGGCCGGCGGAAAGCTGGTGGCGATGACCGGCGACGGCACCAACGACGCGCCCGCGCTCGCCCAGGCGGACGTCGGCGTGGCGATGAACACCGGCACGTCGGCCGCCAAGGAGGCCGGCAACATGGTCGACCTCGACTCGGACCCGACCAAGCTGATCGAGATAGTGGAGATAGGCAAGCAGCTCCTCATCACCAGGGGGGCGCTCACCACGTTCTCCATCGCCAACGACGTCGCCAAGTACTTCGCGATCATCCCGGCGCTGTTCGCGGCGGTCTATCCGGGCCTCGACCGGCTCAACGTCATGCGCCTGTCCTCGCCGGACTCGGCGATCCTGTCGGCGGTCGTCTTCAACGCGCTGATCATCGTCGTCCTGGTGCCCCTCGCCCTGCGGGGCGTGCGGTACAGGCCGATGAGCGCGGACCGGATGCTCCGGCGCAACCTCGCTGTCTACGGGCTCGGCGGGCTGGTCGCCCCGTTCGTCGGCATCAAGGTCATCGACATGCTCCTGTCCCTCATCCCCGGAATCGGGTGACCGCCATGAAGAACTCGGCAGCGAACACCGCCCGGCTGCTCGCGGCGGGGCTGCGCGCACTGCTCGTGCTGACCCTGGTGACGGGCGTCGTCTACCCGCTGGCCGTCACGGGCGTCGCCCAGGCCCTGTTCCCCGGCAGGGCGAACGGCTCCCAGGTGTCGGCACAGGGCCGGGTCGTCGGCTCCTCGCTGATCGGGCAGTCGTACCGACTCCCGCTGAAGCAGGGGCAGGAGACTCCCGCGCCCGACCTCAAGTGGTTCCAGGGGCGCCCGGCCAACGGGCTGGGGGAGAACACCGTCAACACCCGGTACCGGCTGATCGTCTCGGGTGCGACCAACCTGGCCGCCGACAACCCGGAGCTGCTGGCCCAGGTCAGGGCCGCGCAGGCCGCCGTCGTCAAGGACAACTCGGTGCCGGGCCATCCCGTCCGGCTCTCCGACGTCCCCGCCGACGCGGTGACCTCCTCGGGCTCCGGTCTGGACCCGGACATCTCCCCGCAGTACGCCGCGCTCCAGGCGCCCCGGGTCGCCCAGCGCAACGGGCTGCCGGTGGAGGAGGTGCGGCGGCTGGTCGACGCGCACACGGAGGGCCGCACCCTCGGCTTCATCGGTGAGCCGCGCGTCAACGTCCTCGAGCTCAACATCGCGCTCAAGGCACTCGCGGGCTGAGTGGCCCGCACGCGTGGGGGCCGGTCCGCAGGAGCAGTCGCGGGCCGGCCCCGGGGCGCCGGACGGGGCCGCGCGGCGCCGTCCGGCCGGTGCTCAGGCTTGGTGCTCAGGCCGCGGTCATCAGCCCGCCGAACGGGCGGTGCGGGGCGATGACGCGGCCGTCCGGCAGAAGTTCACCGGTGTCCTCGAAGAGGACGACACCGTTGCACAGCAGGCTCCAGCCCTGCTCCGGGTGGTGCGCCACGAGGCGGGCGGATTCCCGGTCGGCGGAGTCGGCTGAGGGGCACGGTGGCTGGTGCTGGCACATGAGTGGGGTCTCTCGGTCCGTCGTGATGGATGTGTGCGCTGACTGGTCTGTCCCGCGGCGTGAAACGTCGTCCATGGCCGCCCCCCGTTGTGATGAGTGGTCCGAACCCAGTGTTGCCCTACGGGCGCGGATCCGCAGGCATTTCGCGGCACCGCTGCCCATGGGGAGATGACGCGTCACCCGCGCGGACGGTTCAGCCCAACCGCACTGTCACTTCGGATGGTTCGCATGGCCGGATAGGACTAGTCCCCTCGGACGGAGCCGAGGGGACCGGGTGGGACGGGACGGGATCGCGGACGGGACCGCGTGGACCGGTCAGGCCGGGGAGCGCAGCAGCCGCGTGGGGGCCACCCGGTGGGTCAGCAGCGGGAGCAACTCCGCGACCCGGTGCGGGCGGTGGGCGGCGATGCCGGGCGGCGCCGGCGCGAGCGGCACCAGCAGATCGGTGGCGGCCGGGTGCCCCTCGGCGGCGTCCGCGGCGCAGTCGCCGTGCAGCCACAGCGTGAGCATGTAGAGGCCGGGGACGGACAGCAGGCGCGGCTGGAAGGACTGGGGCAGCGCCTCGGCCTGCCGCAGCGCCCGTTCGGTCGAGACGAGGTAGGGGCCCTCGAAGAAGCGTGAGAAGGCCCAGCCCTCCGAGGCCGGCAGGGTCTCCGCCGCCGCCACCGTCCGGTCGCCGCACCGGATCAGGAACCGCCACCCGGCCAGCCGGGTCGCCGTCACGCCCTCGGCGGAGACCCCGTCCAGGACGTGTACGGGCAGCGGCAGTTCGGGGGTGACCGGCCCCTGGGCGCCGAGCAGGGACGGGGTCCGGGCCTCACGGACCGCGGTGGGCGACGAGAGCGCGGTCAGGACGGAACGCAGGGCGGGCGCGGGCGCCGGGGGTACAAGCAGCGGCATGGTGGGTCGCCTCTCATTCGAAGGCACGGTGGCGCGAGGGCGGTGCGTGGCGGGGCACGGCGGTGCGTGCGGGGCGGACGACGCTGTCAGCTCACGGGGGTGGAGAGGCGGAGGCCGGGGTCCGGAAACCGAGAAGAGGGTGCGAGGCCTGCCGTGCGTGGGCCGGCGGCAGGATGCCTCGACCGTGGGCGCCGGTCTTCTGCCTGTCAACCGAGTTTATACGACACGTGTTCAGACTGTGTTTCCGCTAGCCGCCCGCGGCAAGCAGAACAAGAACGCATTCGGTCGTTGATTTGCGGTAATTCTCCGGATTTTCCACCCGGTGCGCGGCGGTGACCTCGGGAAATGCTCACCGAACGGTCGGCCCATTGTCGTCGGTGTTTTTCACGAGTTGCCGACGCCCGAAACTGTGGGATGCGCCATGCCCGGTGAATGTGCCACCGGTCACATCGGCCAAGCCTAGCGGGTACCGGGGCCGTCCGGGGACGTTATCGATCGCTTCCGCTGGGCATCATCCAACCTGACCGGCACACCGGCGGCCGGATCTTCCACCCACCGCTCCGAGAAGGGACTCTTCCATGGGGGAGAAGGTCGTGGCAGGTCAGTTCGACCTGTCCGATCGCCAGCGCTACCGCGACAAGCTCCAGCGGTGCCTGACGGGCCTGGAGCGACTTCTGGCGGAGAAGCGGTTCGACCGTCCGAAGAACCTGATGGGGCTGGAGATCGAATTGAATCTCGTCGGGGCCGACGGGATGCCGAAAATGTTGAATGCGCAAGTCCTCGAGCGCATCGCCAGCCGCGACTTCCAAACAGAACTCGCCATGTTCAACCTGGAAGTCAACATCGCCCCACACCGATTGGGCGGCCGGGTATTCGACCGGCTCGCCGAGGAGATCCGGACGTCCCTGGCATATGCGGACCGCAAAGCCGGAGAGGTCGACGCGGGAATCGCGATGATCGGCATTCTGCCGACCCTGGACCGCGACGACCTGGTCTCCTCCAACCTGTCCGCCGTCGACCGTTACGCACTGCTCAACGATCAGATCGTGGCCGCCCGCGGCGAGGACTTCACGCTCGACATCGAGGGCGTCGAGCGCCTCACCTGCACGTCCAAGTCCATCGCCCCGGAGGCCGCCTGCACCTCGGTGCAACTGCACCTCCAGGTCACCCCCGACCGTTTCGCCGACGTGTGGAACGCGGCGCAGGCGGTCACCGCCGCGCAGATCGCCCTCGGTGCCAACGCGCCCTTCCTGTTCGGCCGTGAGCTGTGGCGCGAGTCGCGGCCCCCGCTGTTCCAGCAGTCCACCGACACCCGCCCGCCCGAGCTCCAGGCCCAGGGGGTGCGCCCGCGCACCTGGTTCGGGGAGCGGTGGGTGACCTCCGCCCACGACCTGTTCGAGGAGAACCGGCGCTACTTCCCGGCACTGCTGCCGATCTGCGACGACGAGGACCCGCTCGAGGTCCTGGACGCGGGCGGGGTGCCGAAGCTCGCGGAACTCGTCCTGCACAACGGCACCGTCTACCGCTGGAACCGCCCGGTGTACGACATCGCCGACGGCGTCCCGCACCTGCGCGTGGAGAACCGCGTCCTGCCCGCCGGCCCCACCGTCACCGACGTCATCGCCAACGCGGCCTTCTACTACGGCGTCGTCCGCGCGCTCGCGGAGGAGCCCCGGCCGGTGTGGACCCGGCTGCCGTTCGAGGCCGCCGCCGCCAACTTCGACGCGGCGTGCCGCCACGGCATCGACGCCCGCTTCGAGTGGCCCCGGCGCGGCAGGCTGGGCGGCACCACCGAGGTCGACGCCGCCGTCCTCGTACGCGAGGAACTGCTGCCGCTCGCCGAGGCCGGGCTGGACGCCTGGGGCGTGGAGCGGGCCGACCGGGACCTCTACCTCGGGGTGATCGAGGAGCGGTGCCGACGTCGGGTCAACGGTGCTTCCTGGCAGGCGGCCACGTTCCACCGGGCGCTGGAGGCGGGCCTGTCCCGGGACGAGGCGCTGGCCGCGACGACCCGCCGCTACGTCGAGCTGATGCGTCAGGGCGACCCCGTGCACCTGTGGCCGGTGGGCCTGCCGGAACCCGCGCCGCTGGGCTGAGAGACCGCCGGGACCTGCGGGGACGGTGCCGGTGCCGTGCCCGGTGTGCGGCGTGCCGGGTGCCCCCACGGCTGCCGGATCCGCCTCGGCGGGCCCGGAGCGCACGCGCCGGGACCGGCCGGGGCGCCCCCCGCCGCGCGCCGCCTCATACTGATCGGGCAAGCTGAGACGTCCCAGGCGGAGGCAGGTGTGCATGGCGGAGGCGGGCCCGGTGGACGATGCGTTCCCTCAGAAGTCGGCTGCCGGGGAGCCGGCTCCCCGCGAGCGGCTGTCGCGGCGGGTCCTGCGTGACGAGACGCTGCTCGTCCTGGCCCTCTCGCTCGGCGCGAGCGGGGTGTCCGCCCTCATCAGCTTCGTCGGCTCGCTCACCCGGCCCGGCGGCCTCAAGGACCAGGCGGCCACTCTCAACGCGTCCGCCGCGCCCGGCCGGCCGTGGCTGGACCTGGCGTGGCAGCTCTTCGGCATCACCACGGCCCTGGTCCCGGTCGCCCTCGTCGCGCACTTCCTGCTGCGCGAGGGCGGGAGCCTGCGCACGCTCGGCTTCGACCGCACCCGGCCCTGGCCGGACCTGGGCCGCGGAGCCGCCGTCGCCGCCGTCATCGGCAGCACCGGCATCGCCTTCTACCTGGCCGCCCGCGGTCTCGGCTTCAACCTCACCGTGGTGCCCGAGGCGCTGCCCGAGGTGTGGTGGAAGTTCCCCGTCCTCATCCTCTCGGCGGTGCAGAACTCCGTCCTGGAGGAAGTGATCGTCGTCGGCTACCTGCTGCGCCGGCTCGACCAACTGGGGTGGAGCCCGCGCGCCGCGATGGCGGGCAGCTCGGTGCTGCGCGGGTCCTACCACCTCTACCAGGGCATCGGCGGCTTCGTCGGCAACATGGTGATGGGCGTGGTCTTCGTCTACCTGTACCGCCGCTGGGGCAGGGTGGGCCCGCTGGTGGTGGCCCACACGCTGCTCGACATCGGCGCCTTCGTCGGCTACGCGCTGCTGGCGGGGAAGGTGGACTGGCTGCCCACGGCGTGAGGACCGGCGGATGCCGCGAGGGGGGGGCGGGGCCGCGACGGGCCCGCCCCCCTCGCGGCTACGCCAGCAGTTCGCCGTCGATCACCGTCACCGCTCGCCCGCCGAGCAGCGTGCGGTCGCCGCGCAGCACGGTGCGGACGCGGCCGGAGCGGGGAGAGGCCTGGAGCCCGGTGAGGTCGGGCCGGCCCAGGCGAGCGGACCAGTGGGGCGCGAGCGCGGTGTGGGCGCTGCCGGTGACCGGGTCCTCGTCGATGCCGACGTTGGGGAAGAAGCAGCGGGAGACGTAGTCGTAGCCGCGTCCGGGATCCTCCGCCGGGGCCGTGGCGATGACGCCCCGCTCCGAGTACGCGGCCAGTGCCCGGTGGTCCGGGTCCAGGCCGCGCACGGTCTTCTCGTCGGCGACCTCGACCAGCAGGTCACCGATGTTCGGACCGGTGTCGAACACCGCGCGCGGCCGCGCCCCCAGCGCCTCCGCGACGCCCTCGGGAGCCTCGACCGGCGTGAGCGGGGCGGTCGGGAAGTCGAGGGTGATCGACCCGTCCTCGCCGGGCGTGGCGATGAGGACGCCGCTGCGGGTGGCGAAGCGCACGGGTCCCTCGTGGGCGCCGGTGGTGTGCAGGACGTGGGCGGTGGCGAGCGTCGCGTGGCCGCACATGGCGACCTCGGTGGCGGGTGTGAACCAGCGCAGGGCCCAGTCGGCGTCGCCGCCCTCGGGCAGCGGGTGGGCGAACGCGGTCTCGGCGTGGTTGACCTCCAGGGCGATCTTCTGGAGCCGGTCGTCGTCCGGGAAGGAGTCGAGGAGCAGGACGCCGGCGGGGTTGCCGGCGAAGGGCCGGTCGGTGAAGGCGTCGACGATTCGGATGCGCATGCCCCGACGCTAGGCGTTCGGCGGAGCCGTGGACCAAGGCCAATTCGCGAGTCCTGGACCGACTTCCGCCCGGGACGTGGTGGAAGGGGGCACTTCTGGAAGGGCCGTCCACCGCCACCCGGCTCGGCGCGGGCACCGGCGAAGCCGGACTCGCTATCCGACGCCCGCCGCGAGCATGGCCACCGACAGGGTCAGCGCGCCGAGTCCGCCGAGGGCACCGGCGATCGCGGCGCCCCGCCGGTCGGTCAGGGAGCGCAGGCGCGTGCGTGCGGCGGCGATGAACAGGAGGCCGCCGAGGACGAACCACGGTCCCCACAGATACGTGTACCAGCGGCTGACCGGCAGCAGTTCCGGCGCGATCGTGACGACGCCGCCGCGCACGAGCAGCCCCTGCACGAGGAACAACCCTCCGTGCCAGACGAGCAGTACGCCCGCGCCCCAGCCGGCCGGTTGCAGGAAGAGGTTCGCCCTCCGCCCTTGGCCGTGGACCAGCGCGAGACCGAGCAGCCCGCCGGCGACCTTGAGCAGACCCGTCACCCACAGGGTCACGACGAACCAGGTGACCCGGTCCTGCGCCAGCCTCACCAACTCCGGCGAGACGGTGGTGGCGGCGCCCGCCGTGCCGCCCGCCGCCCAGTAGAGACTCGGCAGGGCGAACACGAACCCCCACATCGCCGCCCCGTACCCCGGCCATCCGGCGCGGCCCGTCACGTGCGTCATGCCCGCCACCCTCGCAAGAACCGCCACCGCGGATCGTCCTCCTGCCGAAGGATCCGCTCCGCCGTCCGACGGAGCCGTGGTCCGGGCGGGACACCCCCCGTCCTTCGGAACGAGGCCCTTGTCGCTGAGTTTCTTCCGATATATCGTTGAGGCATCGTGACAGATCGACGATCGAATGGAGTGAGGGCCATGCGCAGCCACGGATTCGAGCGTGGACATGGTGGACACGGGCGCGGGGGCGGCGAGTGCGGTCCCTTCAGGGCCTTCGGCGGCGGTGAGTTCGAGGGGCGGCGCGCGGCCTTCGGGCCGTTCGGGCCCGGTGGGCCCTTCGGGCCGGGATTCGGCCCCGGGCCCTGGGGCGGCCGGGGGCGGGGCGGTCCCAGGGGCAGGGCGCGGCGCGGGGATGTGCGCGCGTCGATCCTGGCCCTGCTCAAGGACCGGCCGATGCACGGCTACGAGATGATCCAGGAGATCGCCGAGCGCAGCGGCGGAGCGTGGAAGCCCAGCCCCGGTTCGGTCTACCCCACCCTCCAACTGCTGGAGGACGAGGGCCTGATCGTCAGTGAGAGCGAGGGCGGCAAGAAGCTCTTCTCGCTCACCGAGGAGGGCCGTGCCGCGGCCGGGGAGGGGCCGGAGGCACCCTGGGAGGAGGCCTCCCGAGGTGTCGACTGGGAGGCTCTGAACGACATCCGGCAGGCCGGCTTCGGGCTGATGGAGGCCTTCGGTCAGGTCTGGAAGACCGGCAGCAAGGAACAGCGGGAGAAGGCCCTCGCCGTCATCGGTGAAGCCCGCAAGAAGCTGTACCTGATCCTCGCCGACGAGGACTGACCGGTATGCCGCGTCCGGCGCCCCGCGGAGTTCTCCGCGGGGCGCCCTCGTGCGCGTCCCGGACGGGCCGGCGGGCGGTTCCCGGGGCGTACGGCAAGGCGGCGCGCGCCCGCTCGGCCGAAACGGCGTGATCTCATCCGTAAGGAGGAGATTCCGGGGCGACGGGTCCACTCTGTGTGGGACGCCGAAATGCTCCCCTTCGGGGATGACTCGGACCACGGAGGCTGATGAGCTGGGAGTTGTGCAACCCCGTATCCCCCGGCAGTCCGCCGGTGAGCAAGGCGACCGGCGTCCGGACGCGGCCGGCGACGCCCCCCGGTCCGGCGCGGAACTGGCGTCGGTGGTCTCCGGTGCCCGGCGCAGGGCGGTGCGGGACGGGGACCGGCAGGTCGACACGGCCCATCTGCTGCACTCCCTCCTGGAACTGGACCCCGAGGCGCGGGCCGTCCTGGGCGAGGGGCCGCAACTGGCCCGTCTGTTCGGCTATCTCGTGCAGCGCAGCATCGGATACGGACTGCGCTGGCAGAGCACCGTCGAGGACTCCGGGGCCGTGCCCGTGATGTCCGGGGTCGCCGGCTTCTCGCCGCTGGCCGCGGCGGCGATGGCGGACGCCCGGGCCCGTGCCGCCCGGCGGGGAGCCGCGGAGGCCGGGGGCGTCGACCTGCTCGCCGCGCTCGTCGCGGACCCGCAGGCCCGCGCCGTCGAGGTGCTCGGCCGGGCCGCCGTCGATCCCCGTACGGTCCTCGCCCGGGTGCGGAACCACTCCGGGCCGATGCCCTGACGCGGCGACCCCGCCCGCGGCGCCCCGGCCCCGAGGCGCGCCCCTGTCCAGCCGTTGAGACAGGTGTCATCGGGGATGACGGTCATGTCATCGCCTGTCATCATGTGCCGGTGCAGACGACTGACAGCGCCCACGGCAGCCGGGGCAAGGGTGCCGGACTGGGACTCGCGCTCGCCTCGGCGGTCGCCTTCGGAGGTTCCGGTGTCGCGGCCAAGCCGCTGATCGAAGCGGGCCTCGACCCGCTCCACGTGGTCTGGCTGAGGGTGGCCGGCGCCGCCCTGGTGATGCTGCCGCTCGCCGTGCGCCACCGCGCACTGCTGCGCCGCCGCCCCGGGCTGCTGGCCGGCTTCGGGCTCTTCGCCGTGGCCGGCGTCCAGGCCTGCTACTTCGCCGCCATCTCCCGGATCCCCGTCGGCGTCGCCCTGCTCGTCGAGTACCTGGCGCCCGCCCTCGTCCTCGGCTGGGTGCGGTTCGTGCAGCGCCGGCCGGTGACCCGGGCCGCCGCGCTCGGCGTCGTCCTCGCGGTCGGCGGACTCGCCTGCGTCGTGGAGGTCTGGTCCGGCCTCGGCTTCGACGCCCTCGGGCTGCTGCTCGCGCTGGGCGCCGCATGCTGCCAGGTCGGCTACTTCGTCCTGTCCGACCAGGGCAGCGACGCCGGGGACGACGCGCCGGACCCGCTGGGCGTCATCGCCTACGGGCTCCTCGTCGGGGCCGCCGTCCTCACGGTGATCGCCCGCCCCTGGTCCATGGACTGGTCCCTCCTGGCCGGCACCGCGCCCATGAACGGCACCCCCGTCGCCGCAGCCCTGCTGCTGTCCTGGATCGTGCTCATCGCCACCGTCCTCGCCTACGTGACCGGCGTGCTCGCCGTGCGCCGCCTCTCGCCGCAGGTCGCGGGCGTCGTGGCCTGCCTCGAAGCGGTGATCGCGACCGTCCTGGCCTGGGTCCTGCTCGGCGAACACCTCTCCGCGCCGCAGATCGTCGGCGGCGTGGTGGTCCTCGTCGGCGCCCTCATCGCCCAGTCCTCCGCGCCCGCCAAGAACTCCGCCGACCCGGTGGCCGGCGGAGGGCCGGAACGGGAGTTGTCCAGCCGGGGGACGGCGACCTAGGGTGGCGCCCATGCATTCGACCGCGCTCGTCCTTCCGCCTCCGGCCGCCTGAGGCGGGCCCCGCGAACCGCTCGGCGCGTGGTCGCCGGGCCGGCCGGTGCCGCCCGCGGACGCAGTCCCCGCGCCCCCGCCCATGGGGTGCTCCCGACTTCCGCGCCTCGTGCGCGTCTGCGGAGAGAATTCGTGTCGAATGCCGTCTCCGGCCTGCCCGTAGGGCGTGGCCTGCTGTATCTGATCGTCGCCGGTGCCGCCTGGGGCACCGCCGGTGCCGCCGCCTCGCTGGTCTACCGGACCAGCGACATGGGGCCCGTGTCCCTGTCCTTCTGGCGCTGCGCGATCGGCCTCCTGCTGCTGCTCGCCGCCCGCCCGCTGCGCCCGCGGGTGCGGCCCGCCGCACGCGAGCCGCTGCGCCGCAAGGCGGTGCGGGCCACGCTCACGGGGCTCGGCCTCGCGGTGTTCCAGACCGCCTACTTCGCCGCCGTGCAGGCGACCGGGCTCGCCGTGGCCACCGTCGTCACCCTGGGTGCCGGCCCGGTGCTGATCGCGCTCGGCGCGCGGCTGGTGCTCGGGGAACGGCTGGGCCGGGGCGGAGCGGCCGCCGTCGCCGGCGCGCTCGCCGGGCTCGGGGTGCTGGTGCTCGGCGACGGACGTACGACCGTCGAGCCGTGGGGCGTACTCCTCGCCCTGGTGTCCGCGGCCGGGTACTCCGCGATGACGCTGCTCACCCGATGGTGGGGGCGCGACGGGTCGGCGGACGCGGCCGACACCTCCGTCGGGGCGTTCGCCGTCACGAGCCTGTGCCTGCTGCCCCTGGCCCTCGTCGAGGGACTGGTGCCGCACACCGCCGACCCCGTCCGGCTGCTGTGGCTCCTCGCCTACGTCGCCGCCGTCCCGACCGCCCTCGCCTACGGGCTCTACTTCGCCGGGGCGGCCGTGGTCCGGTCGGCCACCGTCTCCGTGATCATGCTGCTGGAGCCGGTCAGCGCGGCGGCGCTCGCCGTCGTCCTGCTCGGCGAGCACCTCACGGCGGCGACGCTGGGCGGCACCCTGCTGATGCTCGGCTCGGTCGCCGGGCTCGCGGTGGCGGAGGCGCGCCGGGCCCGGACGAGGCCGGCGCTCGCATGACCGCGGGGGCCTCTCCACGGGGAGGCCCCTTCCTCCGTCCCTCAGGAGCGGGCCCGCGTCACAGGGCCGACAGATACCCGGGCAGTTCCGTGCCGGAGGGCAGCTCCGGGTCGGGGACGGGCGTGCCGTAGCCCTTGCGCAGCGGGACGAGGCCGGCCCAGTGGGGGAGGGAAAGGTCCTCGGGCTCGTCGTTGACGCCGCCGGTGCGGAGCTTGGCGGAGACCTCGTCCAGGTCGAGGCGGATCACGGCCGTGGCGGCGAGCTCCTTCTTGTTGCCCGGCCGGGAGTCGCCGGAGCGGCCGGGGACGACATGGTCGACCAGGGCGTCCAGCGCCGTGCGCTTCTCCTCCGGGTCGGTCACGTCGTACGCGGTGCCGTGCACCACCACCGACCGGTAGTTGATGGAGTGGTGGAAGGCCGAGCGGGCCAGCACCAGCGCGTCCACGTGCGTCACCGTCAGGCACACGGGCAGACCCGGGTCCGCCGTGCCCGTCATACGCAGCGGACGCGAGCCCGTGGAGCCGTGCACGTAGAGGCGTTCGCCGACGCGGGCGTACAGCGTGGGCAGCACGACGGGAGCGCCGTCACGGACGAAACCGAGATGGCAGACGTAGCCCTCGTCGAGTATCGCGTGCACCAGTTCCCTGTCGTACGAGGCCCGCTCGGGGGAGCGGGTGGGGACCGTGCGGTCGGTGGGCGGGTAGGCGGTGCCGGGCTGCGGCGGCGTCTGCGAGGTCCCCTGCATGGTGCTCTCCATTGCACTAGTGCATAATAGTGTTTGTGCTAGGAGAGTATCGGATCACGGGACGCGGTGCCGCCGAGATTTCCGCCGACATCGAGCGGGCGGTCGGCGCGGGCGAGCTGGAACCGGGCCAGGCGCTGCCGCCGATGCGGGAGCTGGCCGAGCGGCTCGGAGTGAACCCCAACACCGTCGCGGCGGCCTACCGCACGCTGCGGGAGCGCGGGGTGATCGAGACCGCCGGGCGGCGCGGCAGCCGGGTGCGCCCCAGACCGGCGACCACGGGACGCGAGTTCATCCGCGTGGAGGTGCCCGAGGGCGTGCGCGACGTGTCCGACGGCAACCCGGACCCGGCGCTGCTGCCGGCGCTCGGCCCGGTCTTCGCCGCGGCCGCGGGGCAGGGCGACCGGGATCCGGTGCTGTACGGCCACGAGCCCGAGGACCCGGAGCTGGTGCGCCTCGCACGCGCCGAGCTGGACGCCGACGGGGTGCCGGCCGGTCCGGTGGCCGTCACCTCCGGCTCGCTGGACGCCATGGAGCGGGTGCTCGCGGCGCACCTCAGGCCCGGCGACGCCGTGGCCGTCGAGGATCCGGGCTGGGGCAGCCTGCTCGACCTCGTGCCCGCGCTCGGCCTGCGCACGGTCGCCGTCGGCGTCGACGACGAGGGCCCGCTGCCCGACGACGTGCGCCGCGCCCTGGCCGCCGGTGCCCGCGCCCTTGTCGTCACCGACCGCGCGCAGAACCCGACCGGCGCCGCGCTGAGCGCCACGCGCGCGCGTGCCCTGCGGTCCGTCCTGCGCGAGCACCCCGGGACGCTGCTGATCGAGGACGACCACGGCCACCGCATCGTCGACCTGCCCCTGCACCCGCTCGCCGGAGCGACCCGCACCTGGGCCTTCGTCCGCTCGGCGGCCAAGGCCTACGGGCCCGACCTGAGGCTCGCCGTGCTGACCGGCGACGCCGTCACGCTCGACCGGGTGCGCGGACGGCAGCGGCTGGGGCCTGGCTGGGTCAGCCTGATCACCCAGCGGGCCGTGGCCCGGCTCACGGCCGACGGCACCGTGGACGCCCGGGCGGTGGCGGCGGCGTACGGGCGGCGCCGGGACGCGCTGCTCGGCGCGCTCGCGCGTCACGGCGTCACGGCGCACGGGCGCAGCGGCATGAACGTGTGGATCCCCGTGCCGGACGAGACCGGCGCCGTCGCCCGCCTGCTGCACGCAGGGTGGGCCGTGGCGCCGGGCGCCCGCTTCCGGATCGGCGCCCCGCCCGGCATCCGGATCACCGTCTCCACCCTCCTCGAGGAGGAGGTGCGGCCCCTGGCCGACGCGGTCGCGGACGCCCTGGGGCCGGCGCGGGCCCGGCGGGGCGTCTGAATCCGCGGGTACGGGCCGGCCCGGCGGGGCGTCTGCATCCGCGGGGCCTGCCCGGTCCGGCGGCTGTCCGTCGCGCGCGGCGCGCCGGTGATCAGGCCGGTGCCTTCTGGTCCTCCCGGGCCGTGCGCACCGGTTCGGTACCACGGGGTGCCCTCGGCCGTGCCTGGGTCAGCGCGGCGCCCGCGAGGACGACGACCGCGCCGACCGGCGTCGACCAGGACAGCGACTCGCCGAGCAGCGCGACGCCCGCCGCCGTGGCGATGACCGGGGTGAAGTACGTGACCATCTGCGCCGTCGTCGGGCCCACCTCGGCGACCAGGTCGTACTGGATGAGGAAGGCGAGGCCGGTGCCGAGGGCGCCGAGGGCCGCGACGGCCAGCAGCGCGAGCGCGGGCCAGCTCGCCGGCACGGACGTGAACAGCGGTGTGACGACCGCCAGTTGCAGCGTGGCGAGCAGCAACTGCGCGCCCGTGAGGGACAGGTGCGAGTGGCTGGAGCCGGCCAGGGTCCGGCGGACGTAGATCCAGCCGACCGGGTAGCTGAACGAGGCCAGCAGCGCCAGCGCCGTGCCCGTGACGTCCAGGCCGTTGAAGCCCTGCCAGACGCCCAGCACCGTGAGGACGCCGAGGAAGCCGATGCCGAGCCCGGCCACCCGCAGCCGGGTCGGCCGGTCCTCGGAGAGGGCGACCAGCGACAGGGCCATGCCCCACAGCGGCGAGGTCGCGTTGCAGATGCCCGCCAGCGACGACGGGATCGTCAGCTCGGAGTAGGCGAAGAGGGAGAACGGCAGCGCGTTCAGCAGGAACCCCGCGACCGCCAGATGCGCCCACGTCCGCGCCCCGCGCGGCAGCCGCTCCCGCTTCACCGCCATCACCACCGCGAGCACCGCCGTACCGAAGACCAGCCGGCCCAGCGTGACCTGGAACGGCGCGAAGCTCTCCGTCCCCACCTTCATGAAGAGGAAACTGAAGCCCCAGACCAGGGCGAGGCCCCCGAAGCGCAGCCGCCAGTCGAGGACGCGGCGGGTCCGGACGGGGGCGGGGGACGTGGTGACGCTGCTCATGGGGGCAACGATGCTGCACCACATCTCGTAGCACAATCGAGATTTCTCACGCGGTATTCCGTAGCATCGCTTACATGTTGAACCTGGAGCGCCTGCGCACCCTCGACGCCCTCGCCCGGCACGGCTCGGTCAGCGGCGCCGCCGCGGGTCTGCACATCACCACCTCGGCCGTCTCCCAGCAGATGGCCAAGCTCGAACGCGAGGTCGGCCAGAAGCTCCTCGCCAAGAACGGCCGCGGGGTGCGGCTCACGGACGCCGGCCGGCTGCTCGCCGAGCACGCGGCGCGCATCCTCTCCCAGGTCGAGCTCGCCCAGTCCGACCTGGAGGCGCAGCGAGGGCAGGTGGTGGGCGAGCTGAGGCTGGCCGCGTTCCCGACCGCCGCCCGCGGGCTGTTCCCCGCCGCGCTGTCCGCCCTGCGCGCCGAGCATCCCGGGCTGCGCATCCGCTCCAGCGAGATGGAACCCGAGCGCGGCATCGCCGGCGTGGTGCGCGGCGACCTCGACCTGGCCGTCGTGCTCGACTGGTACAACAAGCCGATGCCGCTGCCCGACGGCCTGGTCAAGGCGCCGCTCCTGGACGATCCCGCGGACGTGGCCATGCCGGTCGGCCACCGGCTCGCGGACCGTGAGGAGGTGGACCTCGCCGAGTTCGCCGAGGACGAGTGGATCACGTGGGCCGAGGGCGAGTTCTGCCACGAATGGCTGATGTTCACACTGCGCTCGAAGGGCATCGAGCCGATCATCGGGCACCGCGCCGCCGAGACCCACACCCAGCTCGGCCTGGTCGCCTCGGGGCTCGGGGTGTGCATCGCCCCGCTGCTCGGACGCCACCCGATGCCTCCCGGCGTCGTCACCGTCCCGCTGCGGCAGCGGGTGCGCCGGCACGTGTACGTCGTCTGGCGCGCGGACGCCGACCGCCGCCCGTCGATCCGCGCGGCGGTCGGCGCCCTGCGGGCGACGGCGGATCGGCAGGGCTGACGGCCGCCCGCAGCGGTCCGTCAGGCGAGGCGGACCGAGTCCCCGCTCACCGTGATCGGCACGGCGGGCAGCGGCTCGCGCGCGGGCCCGCCGCGCACGCTGCCGTCGGCGATCGAGAAGGCGCTGTTGTGGCAGGGGCAGTGGATGAGCCCGTCCGCGACGCTCTTCACGGCGCACCCCTGATGCGTGCAGACCGCCGAGAACGCCTTGAACTCGCCGGGGGCGGGCTGGGTGACCACCACCTTCCGGTCGGCGAAGACCTTCCCGCCGCCCTCCGGGATGTCGGCGGTCGCCGCGAGTGCGCCCCCGCCGGTACCACCCCCCGGCGCTCCGTCGCCCGTTCCGCCGTCCTCCACCGCGCCGGACGTGTCGCTCCCCGAACCTCCGCACGCGGTCAGCGCCAGGGCGAGCCCCGCCGCCCCCGCCGCCACGACCGTACGACGTGCCGGTCCCGATGCTGGGTGAATCGATGCGCTGGTCATGCCGATGACGTTCCTTCCCGGAGTGGACGCGTGGTCTGCCCACAGGTACGGGCGCGGGGCACGTGCCGTTCAGACCGTGCCGCCGCGCCCTCGCCCCACCCGGCGGACTCAGCGACCCGCGGCCGGGAGCGTCGGCAGGTACCGGGGTGCCCGCCAGGCGTCCAGCCGGTGCTCCACCGCCGCCCCCAGGGACAGCAGCGCGGCGTCCTCGCGGTCGCCGGCCATCAGCAGCAGACCGACCGGCAGTTCGCCGACGAACCCGGCGGGCACGGACAGCGAGGGGTACCCGGCGACGGCGGCCGGGGTCGAGGACGGGATCACGTCGTTGTCGCCGCGCGCGCAGTCCGTCGTCCACGCGGGCGGGTTGGCCGGAGAGGCGATGGCGTCGAGGCCGTGAGCGGCCATCGTCTCGTCGATGGACCGCCGGGACAGGTCCTTCAGCTCGGCGCGCATGGCCAGGTAGCCCGGGTCGGTGGGCGGCGGCGCGGCCAGGGCCTGTTCGAACAGTTCCTGACCGGCGAAGCAGGTCCGCTCGGCCGGGTGCGTCCGGTTGAAGTCGATCAGCCCGGCGAGGTCGCGGGGCCCTTCCCGGGTGGCCAGATAGGCGTCGATGTCCCGGTGGAACTCGGTGAGCAGCGCCGGGAACTCCAGCTCGGCGAGGCGGTCCTGGTACGGCGGCGTCACCTCGACGACCTGCGCCCCGGCGGCACGCAGCCGGGCCGCGGTCCGGGTCATCAGGGCATCCACCTCGGCGCCGAGCGACGGGAGGCGCCACAGGCCGATCCGCTTGCCGCGCAGGGCGCCGGGGCGAGCGGCCGCCTCCGCGAGACCGAGGGCGGTGCCGGTGCCCACGCTCTCGTGACCGCTGAGCACCGCGAGGGTGATCGCCGTGTCGACCACGTTGCGTGCCATGGGCCCCGCCGTGTCCTGCTCGGCCGAGATGGGCACGACGCCCGACCGGCCGACCAGCCCGAGGCTGGGCTTGTGGCCGACCACGCCGGTCATCCCGGCCGGGCACACGATGGAACCGTCCGTCTCGGTGCCGATCGCCACCTGCGCCAGCGACGCGGCGAGCGCGGCGGCCGAACCCGAGGACGAGCCGCACGGGTTGCGGTCCAGCACGTACGGGTTGTTGGTCTGCCCGCCCACCGCCGACCAGCCCGACGTCGGCTTCGCCGCGCGGAAGTTGGCCCACTCGGACATGTTGGCCTTGCCGAGGATCACCGCACCCGCCGCGCGCAGCCTGCGCACCAGCTCGGCGTCCTCGTGCGGCGGGCTTCCGGCCAGGGCCAGGGACCCGGCCGTGGTCGGCATGTCGCGGGTGTCGATGTTGTCCTTCAGCAGGACGGGGATGCCGTCGAGCGGGCCGAGGACCCTGCCCCCGCGGTGCCTGGCGTCGCTGGCGGCCGCCTGGCGCAGGGCCGTCGGGCTGGTGCGCAGCACCGCGTCGAGCCGGGGATCGACGGCGTCGATCCGTCGCAGGTACGCGCGGGTCAGCGCCGTGGAGGTCAGCGCCCCGCGCTTCATGCGCGCCTGGAGCTCGGGGATCGTGACCGTGTCGAGGTCCACGCCGCGGAGGAGGGACGTTCCGGCGGGCGCCGAGGAGCCGGCGGCGCCCGCCCCGGAGGCTTCCGAGGCCGCGGCCCGGGGGCCGGGGGCGTTCGCCAGCAGGGTGGGCACGATCACGGCGGCGGTCAGCGCCGCGATGCTTCGTCTCTTCATGCGGGACAGCACACTGCATGGGGCCGTCCGGTGCAAGATGCCACATATGCAGGGGAGTTGACGCTCAGTCCGGTCGGCATACGAAGGCCGTCCAGGCGCCCCTGGCCGGAGCGGAGAGCACGTCGAAACCGGCCGCCGTGAACAGGCTGCCCCACTCACCGGCGGTGCGTTCACGGCCGCCGGTGATCAGCAGCATGTCCAGGTCCACCACGGCGGCGAGGTCCGGGGAGCTCGCGCCGACGACTCGTTCCAGGACGAGTACCCGGCGCTCCGGCTCCTCGCGCAGTGCCCCGGCGTCGGCCCGGGCGACGCGTCCGGCGGCGCAGCAATCCGCGCGCAGGTGGTCGTGGTAGGACTTTCCCGAGGCGCGCAACACCGGCAGGGCCGTGCCGACCCTGCCGCCCGGCTTCGACCCGCACGGCACGGTCCTCGTCACCGGTGGCACCGGTCCGCTGGGCCGACTGCTGGTCCGCCACCCTGGTGACCGGGCACGGCGTACGGCACCTGCTGCAGGCCGGGCGCCATGGCGCGAGCGCCGAGGAAGGTGGCCGGTTCAGGGATGCCTCGGGGTCTTCCCCGATCGTCCGTCGTTCCGCAACTCCTATACTCGGCAGGGACCGCATGCGGCGGAGGAGCTCCAGGGAGACTCGGGTGATAGACCGATACGTCGCCGAGCTGGACCAAGCCCTGCGAGGGCCACGGAGGGTCAAGGCGGACATGCTCGCGGAGGCCCGTGACGGCCTGTTCGACGCGGCCGAGGCGTATGAGGAGAGCGGCCTGGACCGCGCGAGCGCGGAACGGCGGGCCGTGGCCGATTTCGGCTCCGTCGACACCATCGCCCCCGAGTACCAGACCGAGCTGGCGCTCGCCCAGGGCCGGCGCACGGCACTGCTGATCTGCGTGGTTCTGACCGTCCAGCCGGTGGCCTGGTGGGTGCTGATGAGCCTTGCCGGCCACGGCGCGGACGAACACACCAGCGCCGGCTACGCCTTGGTCAACGACGTGGTGCGATGGGTCGGCGCGGGTGCCATCGGCGTGGCGCTGCTGGTCGCCGCGGCCACCGGTGCCGGTGTGCGCTACCTGGGCGCGCGCCGCCGGCTGGTCCGCGTGTCCGGATTCTTCGCCTTCCTCGTGTGCGCCGTCTTCGCCGTGCTGGGTCTGCTGCTGACGCTCTACAACCCGGCCACGGAGTCGCTCTTGGGCGTCACGGGTCTGCCGATGACGGCCCTGCTGCTCGGCGTCCCCCTGGCCGGCATCGCCGTCGAGGGCCGCCGCTGCCTGACCGCGGCCTGACCCCGGGCGGAACCGGCGGTCGGAGCAGGCCGTTCGCGGCTCCGCCGGGACCGCCCCGGCCGGGCGATGGGCCGTGCTGTCCGGCAGCCGAACGCCGGGGCAGTGACCTGATGCCTACCTGCAGGCGGGGGCCGGAGGGTCTGTGCCAGTGAGTGCCGCCCGGACACCGCTCGGCGCCGCCCGCACTGTCGCGGCACGCGAGTGCGTCGGCGCTGCCGGCGTTGCCCTCCGGCCGTCAGGCCGGGGCTGAACCAGGGCGCAGCACGCCGTCGACCATGGCGGCGAAATCACGCCACTTCGTGCGCTCGTTGGCCAGCGCGCTCCTGCCCGCGGAGGTGAGCTGGTACGTGCGGCGCCGACGGCCGCTCACCGTGCTCCACTCGCTCTCCACGAGTCCCGCCCGCTCGAGCCGTCGCAGCGCGGGATAGAGCGACCCGGTGGGCAGCGCGAGTGCCCCGCCGCTGCTCACCTGGAGAGCCTCCATGACCGCGTATCCGTGGAGGGGCTCTGTCTCGAGCACCGCGAGGATCAGCGCGTCCAGATGGCCGCGAAGCGCTTCAGACATCATGTAGGCAATCTACATCACGTGCTGATGTCGATCATCTACATGTAGACATTCTGTTTATCGTGAGGGCCGAACGTCACGAACCCAGGAGGTCGAATCGCGGTGGCCGCGCCCCATCGGGGCCTTGCCGGGGCAGGTGACTCGTCGGGGGCGGCGAGGCCGAGCCACTTCTCACGCCTCGCCGAGATGTCGTACCGCCGTCGCTGGTGGGCTGGGTCGTCGTCCTGCCGGCGGTGAGTCCGGGCCTCAGGCGGTCGGCGACGACTGCCACGACGACTTCGGCCTGCCGGGCACCGGTGTTCCCTTCGATCCCGCCGGTGAAGGCCGCGGCGCTCAACCTGCTCGGCGTCGGCGTCGCGAGGGGCGTGCGCGATCGGCGAACAGCCGAATCTCGATTGCCTACATGTAGAATGTCTAGTGTTGCAGGGAGGGCGGCCGGCACCACGGGCGTCCACACGGCGCCTCGATCACGCGCCAGAAAGGGGAACGTGCGCATGGCCATCAAGGAGACTTCCCGTAGTGACCTGCGCGAACTGCCATGGGGGGCGATCGTCGCGCTGGGCGCCTTCTCGCTCGCGCGCCCGGTGCTGAGCATCGTGGGCGCGTACGACGACGGGCCGCTGAAGAAGCCGGTGGGTCCCCTGCTCCTCACGGGGCTGATCATCGTGGTGTGGATCGCCACCGCCGTGGTGCGCCGCTTCGACCGTCCGGTCGAGACCCTGGCGTTCGTCGGCGCGGCCTACGGCGTCCTGGCACTTCTGCTGAACCTCTCGCTCCAGCCCTTCCTGGACAGCGCCGAGCTGCCCCCGGTGCCGGGCATGTTCGCCATGGTGCTCTTCAACGCCGCACAGGGCGCGGTCTGCGGCCTGGTCGCGCTGGCACTGCTGCGCCGACGGTCCCGCTCCACCAGGGGGTGAGGCCGGGCCGGCACTCCCGCGCCGTCCCCACCCGGCACGCCGACTCCCGCGCCGTCCCCACCCGGCACGCCGACTCCCGCGCCGTCCCCACCCGGCACGCCGACTCCCGCGCCGTCCGCGCCACCTGACCGGCGCTCGGGCGGCGGTGGGAGCTCTCACTCCCGCTGTCACGCTCGGTTACTATGCTCACCCCACCGGACGAGTGCGGGCGAGGACGACGAGCGAGGGGACCCGGGAAGTGCTGAGAGAGGTCACCGCCACCCGCTACATCACACCCCTGCGGGAGGGGGGTTCGCTCCCCGGTCTGGTCGAGGCGGACGACCTCGGGACCTACGTCCTGAAGTTCACCGGCGCGGGACAGGGCCGCAAGACGCTCGTCGCCGAAGTGGTCTGCGGCGAACTGGCCCGCCGGCTCGGCTTCCGTGTGCCGCGGCTGGTGACGGTCGACCTCGACCCGGTCCTGGGCCTCGGCGAACCCGACCAACAGGTGCAGGAACTCCTCAAGTCGAGCGGCGGCACCAACCTCGGCATGGACTTCCTGTCCGGCGCGCTCGGCTTCGACCCCCTGGCCTTCGAGGTGAGCGCCGAGGAGGCCGGCCGGATCGTCTGGTTCGACGCGCTCGTGAACAACGTCGACCGGTCCTGGCGCAACCCCAACCTGCTGCGCTGGCGGGGCGACGTGTGGCTCGTCGACCACGGCGCCACGATGATCTGGCACCACAACTGGCCCGGCGCCAAGGCCTCGGCCGCCCGTCCCTACGACGCCCGCGACCACGCCCTCGCGCCCTTCGCGCCGGACGTCCGCGCCGCCGCCGACGCCCTCGCGCCCCTGGTCACCGAGGAACTCCTCGCCGAGGTCACCGCCGAGATCCCGGACGTCTGGCTCGCGGACGAGCCCGGCTTCGCCACCACCGACGAGCTGCGGCGGGCCTACGCGCGACCGCTCCTCGCACGCGCCGCCACGATCCACGACCGCATCGAGGGAGCCCGGTGAGCGACCGTCACGTCTACGAGTACGCCCTGCTGCGCGTCGTGCCCCGCATCGAGCGCGGGGAGTGCGTCAACGCGGGCGTGCTGGTGTACTGCCGCGCCCGGTCCTACGTGGGCGCCCGCACCCACCTCGACGAGACCCGCCTGCTCGCCCTCGACCCGCAGGTCGACCTGCCCGGCGTGCGGGCCGCGCTGCGCGCCGTCGAGGGCGTCTGCACCGGCGGGACCGCGGCGGGCCAGGCGGCACCCGACGACCCCGGCCGCCGCTTCCGCTGGCTGATCGCCCCCCGCTCCACCATCGTCCAGCCGGGCCCCGTCCACACCGGCCTGACGACCGACCCGGCGGCCGAGACGGAACGGCTCCTCGACCTGCTGGTGCGGTAGGGCTACGCCCGGCACTGGGAGGGCGCCGGTCCACGTGCCGCCCGGCGTACCGGACCGCACGGGCTTTCGGGCTTCGTACGGCCGGCACGGGCTCGGTGCATGGCGGTTCGGGTCCCGTACGGCCGGCGGCGTTTCCGGGCAGGGCCGGCGCCGATCTCTTGGGTGCGGTGCGTCTTCGCCGGTCGGGTTCGGGCCGGCCTCGCCGTGCGGTACAGGGGGCACGCCCGCGGGGTGCCTCCGCCGGGCGGTGCGGGGGCCGTGCCGGCGCCGACGTGTGCCCCGCCGGCGGGCCTCCCTCAGGCCCGTGTCCGCCGCCGTACCGCGTAGCCGGTGGCCAGCGCCGCCGCCGTCACGCACGCCAGGCCGATGCCGATGTCCCAGTCGCCGGGACCCCAGGTGCCGCCCAGGCCGCCCTGTACGCCCCGGGTCGGGGTGACGGCGGGGGTGGACGGCGGCGTGGGTGCCGAGGTGGGCGGGAGGGGACGGGAGGTCGCCGAGATGGTGGGGAGGGAGGCCGGGCGGGGCAGAACCTCGCCGGAGCGGCCTTCCCCGGGGGCCCCGAACGCCGCCCGCACCGCTTCCTGACGGGCCACGCCGAGCCGGCCCGGGTCCTGGGCGTGCGCGGGGCCGGCCACCGGCGCGACGGCCGCGATCGCCACGGCCATGCCGGCGGCTGAGATACCACGACGCATGGGCACGCCTCCTTTCCGGCCACGAAGGGCTCGCGCTCCGACGCTAGAGGCCCGGTGGCGGTCGGGCCCGTGGCGCTCGGCCGTCCGGGGGACCGCGGAACCGGTGGGGTGCCGGGGGACCGGGTAATGGATCACACCCGCCCGGTGTCCCGTTGACACCGGGTGCCAGGGCTTCTAGCGTCACGTCTGCGGAAGGTACTAAGCGGTCGCTCATCCGTGGCGCGCCGCGGCACTCCGCGCCAGCCGCATCCCCAGGACGAGGAGAAGCAGCAATGTCCACCCAAGAGCAGCGGGTCGCCGTCGTCACCGGTGCCGCGCGCGGTATCGGTGCCGCCACCGCCGTACGACTGGCCGCCGAGGGCCGCGCCGTCGCCGTCATCGACCTCGACGAGGCCGCCTGCAAGGACACCGTCGAGAAGATCACCGCGGCCGGCGGCAAGGCGATCGCGGTCGGCTGCGACGTCTCCGACGAGGCCCAGGTCGAGGCGGCCGTGGCGCGGATCGCCGAGGAACTGGGCGCGCCCACGGTCCTCGTCAACAACGCCGGTGTGCTGCGCGACAACCTGCTGTTCAAGATGAGCGTCTCCGACTGGGACACCGTCATGAACGTCCACCTGCGCGGTGCCTTCCTGATGTCGAGGGCCTGCCAGAAGCACATGGTGGACGCCGGCTTCGGCCGTATCGTCAATCTGTCCTCCTCCTCGGCGCTCGGCAACCGGGGCCAGGTCAACTACTCCGCCGCCAAGGCCGGTCTCCAGGGCTTCACCAAGACCCTCGCCAAGGAGCTCGGCAAGTTCGGCGTCACCGCCAACGCCGTCGCCCCCGGCTTCATCGCCACTGAGATGACCAAGGCCACCGCCGACCGCGTGGGCATGGGCTTCGAGGACTTCAAGGCCGCCGCCGCCACCCAGATCCCGGTCGCACGCGTCGGCGAGCCCGAGGACATCGCCAACGCCATCGCCTTCTTCACCGGCGACGCGGCCGGCTTCGTCTCCGGCCAGGTGCTGTACGTGGCCGGCGGACCGCTCGACTAGGGAACACGGACATGACTGAACTCCCCGCCCTCTCCGGCAAGGTCGCGCTCGTCACGGGCGCCAGCCGCGGCATCGGCTACGGGGTCGCCGAGGCGCTCGTCGCGCGCGGCGACCGCGTGTGCATCACCGGCCGCAACGAGGACGCCCTGAAGGAGGCCGTCGGGAAGCTCGGCGCCGACCGCGTCATCGGCGTCGCCGGCAAGGCGCACGACGAGGACCACCGGGCCGTCGCCGTCGAGCGCACGATGGAGGCCTTCGGGCGCATCGACTACCTGGTGAACAACGCCGGCACCAACCCGGTGTTCGGTCCGGTCGCCGACCTCGACCTGAACGTCGCGCGCAAGGTCTTCGAGACCAACGTGATCTCGGCGCTCGGTTTCGCCCAGCGCACCTGGCACGCCTGGCAGAAGGACAACGGCGGCGCGATCGTCAACATCGCCTCCGTCGCCGGTCTTTCGCCCTCGCCCTTCATCGCGGCGTACGGGGTCAGCAAGGCCGCGCTGATCAACCTGACCGCGCAGCTCGCGCACGAGTTCGCGCCCAGGGTGCGGGTCAACGCCATCGCCCCGGCGGTCGTGAAGACGAAGTTCGCCGCAGCCCTGTACGAGGGGCGCGAGGAGGAGGCGGCCGCGGCCTACCCGCTGGGACGGCTCGGCGTGCCCTCCGACATCGGGGGCGCCGCCGCGTTCCTGACCTCGGAGCAGTCCGCCTGGGTCACCGGCCAGACCCTCGTGGTCGACGGCGGCATCTTCCTCAACGCCGGCGTGGGCTGACCTCCACCCGCGCACCTCACCCGCGCACCCCGCCCGCGCCCACCTCGCGGGCACGTCCGCACAGGTCAACCGGGGCACGGGCGCCAGGGACGGAACGGCGCCCGTGTCCGCCTGTCGAGATCATCCGGGCCATGACAACGTAGTCATCCCGGAAATGATCAAAAGCCCTGTTCACAAGGGAGTTCAGGGGGCCCGGTGCTGCGGTATGGTCTGCCGACCTTGGTACGGCGGATCGAGGAGCGTGCGCGTGTTCAACCGGAACCGATGCCTGCGGAATGTCGCGGCCATCGCGTCCATGGCTTCGCTGGTGACCGGATGCGGCATCCTGTCGTCCGACAGCTCGAAGGACGAGGAACCGATCGTCGTGGGAACGACGAGCGCGCCGGTCACCCTGGATCCGGCCGCGTCCTGGGACAACTCCTGGGAGCTGTTCCGCAACATCTACCAGACGCTCCTCAGCTACCCCAGCGGCGCGACGGAACCCCAGCCGGACGCCGCCAAGAGCTGCGAGTTCACCGACGCGGCGAGCCAGGTGTACCGCTGCGAACTGCGGGACGGGCTCACCTTCTCCAACGGGCACACGCTGGACGCGCGGGCGGTCAAGTACTCGATCGACCGCATCAAGAAGATCAACGTCAACGGCGGTCCCGCCGGTCTGCTCGGCAGCCTCGACAACGTCGAGGCGCCCAGCGAGCACGAGGTGGTCTTCCACCTCAACAAGCCCGACGCCACCTTCCCGTTCGTGCTCGCCACACCGGCGATGTCGATCGTGGACCCGGCCGAGTACCCGGCGGACGCGCTGCGCCAGAGCGGCGGCATCGCCGGTTCGGGCCCGTACACGCTCAAGTCGTACACGGACGGCGAGCGGGCCGAACTCGTCCGCAACGACAGCTACAAGGGCTTCGCGGAACGCCACAACCAGGCGGTGACCATCCGCTACTTCAAGGAGTCCGCCGACCTGGTGAAGGCCCTGCGGAGCAAGGAGATCCAGGTCACCTACCGCGGCCTGACGGCGGACGACATCATCACGCTGCAGGGCAAGGCCGGAAAGCAGGAGGAGATCCGGCTCGTCGAGGGCACCAGCGCGGAGATCCGCTATCTGGTCTTCAACCCGAGAGACAAGTGGTCGGGCCGCAAGGCCGTGCGCCAGGCCGTCGCCCAGTTGATCGACCGGGCGGTCATCGCGCACGAGGTCTACCAGGACACCGTCGACCCGCTGTACTCCATGGTCCCCAAGGGGCTGACCGGCCACACGACGGGCTTCTTCGACGACTACGGCGACCCCAGCGTCTCCAAGGCCCGCGGCATCCTCAGGGACGCCGGGATCACCGAACGCGTCC
Source organism: Streptomyces sp. NPDC018947 (assembly GCF_044390505.1). Lineage (NCBI taxonomy): Bacteria > Bacillati > Actinomycetota > Actinomycetes > Kitasatosporales > Streptomycetaceae > Streptomyces > Streptomyces sp. NPDC018947. Next base: position 287,679 of record NZ_JBIRZD010000008.1, on the reverse strand, counting down.
CGCTCACCCTCTGGTACACCACCGACCGCTACGGCTCCGAGACCGAGGGCGAGTTCAAGGCGATCAAGCGCCAGCTCGACGACTCCGGCCTGTTCCGGGTGACCCTCAAGAGCCGCCCGTGGAAGACGTACGTCGCCGGCTACCAGAAGGGCGAGTACCCGGTGTTCGGCCGCGGCTGGTCCCCCGACTTCCCGGACGCCGAGAACTTCATAGCCCCCTTCGTCGGCGAGCAGAACGCGCTCGGCACGCCCTACTCCACCCCCGAGATCACCGACGAGCTGCTGCCCCGGTCCCGGCGCGAGAGCGACCGCGCCAACGTGGAGAAGGACTTCGAGCGGGCGCAGCAGATCCTCGTGGACGACGCCAGGCTGGTGCCGCTGTGGCAGGGCAAGCAGTACGTGGCGGTGAGCGCCGACATCTCGGGCGTGGAGCGGGCGCTGGACCCGTCGGCGATCATGATGCTGTGGCAGCTCTCCCGGAAGACGAGCTGGTAGGCGCCCGTCGCCCGCCTCGGGCAGGGGCCCGGGAGCCGGTTGTCAGTGGTCGCCGGTAGGTTTTGAGGACTGGAAGCGACCGCACAGCGTAAGGAAGTTGACGTGACCGACATCGCCATGCTGCCCGAGTCCTGGCGCGAGGTGCTGGGCGGCGAACTGCAGAAGCCCTACTTCAAGGAGCTGATGGAGTTCGTCGAGGAGGAGCGGGCGAACGGCCCCGTCTACCCCCCGCGCGAGGAGGTCTTCGCGGCCCTGGAGGCCACCCCGTACGACAAGGTGAAGGTGCTGGTCCTCGGGCAGGACCCGTACCACGGCGAGGGGCAGGGGCACGGGCTGTGCTTCTCGGTCCGGCCGGGCGTGAAGGTCCCGCCGTCCCTGCGCAACATCTACAAGGAGATGCAGGCCGAGCTGGACCTCCCGATCCCGGACAACGGCTATCTGATGCCGTGGGCGAAGCAGGGCGTCCTGCTGCTCAACGCGGTGCTCACGGTCCGGGCCGGGGAGGCCAACTCGCACAAGTCCCGGGGCTGGGAGCTGTTCACCGACGCGGTGATCCGCGCGGTGGCCGGCCGTCCCGACCCGGCGGTGTTCGTGCTCTGGGGCAACTACGCGCAGAAGAAGCTGCCGCTGATCGACGAGACGCGGCACGTGGTGGTCAAGGGCGCGCACCCCTCGCCGCTGTCGGCGAAGAAGTTCTTCGGTTCCCGTCCGTTCACGCAGATCAACGAGGCGGTCGCCCGGCAGGGCCACGAGGCGATCGACTGGACCATCCCGAACCTGGGCTGACCCGCCCGGGCCGGCCGGCCCGGGCGCCGGCCGGCCGGCCCGCACGCGTCGCGGAGCCGCCTGACCGGGAATGCCGGTGCCTGCGGTTAGCGTCGTCCGGGACAGCCGACGAGGGCACGGAGGACGCGGTGGCCGAGGGACAGGAGCAGGCGGCGCCGGATGCCGTGCTGACGCGGATCGGGCAGGTCGTCATGCTGCACCACGCGGGCGACCGCGAAGAGGCCCGGCACCGCTTCCTCGGCCTGTGGGAGGAGATCGGCGAGCACGGGGATCCGCTGCACCGCTGCACCCTCGCCCACTACCTGGCCGACACCCAGGACGACCCGGTGGACGAACTGGCCTGGGACCTGCGGGCCCTGTCGGCCGCCGAGGAACTCGCACGCTTCAGGTCCGCCGATCGGTACGAGGGCACGTCCGCCGCGCGTGCCCTGTACCCCTCCCTGCATCTGAACCTGGCCGCCGACTACGACCGCCTCGGCCGCCGCGAGGCCGCCCGTCTGCATCTGCGACGGGCCCGCACCGCGGCCGAGGCCCTGCCCGACGACCGCTACGGCGAGGGCGTGCGCACGGCGATCCGCCGCCTGGAGTCCCGCCTCGGCGAGGACCCCGCCCCCGACGGACCCTGGAGGCCGCCGCGTCAGCGGCCGTAGGCGGACGGCGGCCGGGCCCCGGCGGGCGCGGCGGGCGGCGCGCCCGGGTGCCGGCCGGGCCGATGCGGGCGCCCTGGGCTCAACGCCCGTAGGCCCGTTCGCAGATGACCGCCTCACGGCTGCCCGGTCGCCAGCCGCCGTACCGCTCGCCCAGCGAGCACACGTCCGTGGTCGGGCCGATTCCCCGGGCGGCCGGAGGCACGGCGGGGACCGTGACGCGGGGGCCGGGCCCGGTCCTACCGCCCGGAGCCTTCGGCCGGGGCGCCGGCTCGGGACGGGCGGCCGGAGGCGCGGGCCGCGCGGAGGGCTTCGACGGGGCCGAGGGGCTCGGCGCGCGGCGGGCGCGGTCGGGGACCCGGGAGGGGCCGATCAGGTCCAGGGCGTCGCGTGCGGGGGACCGCACCAGCCGCTCGGCGCCGCCGTCCGGGCGGGGCGCCGACGAGTGGGCGGCGCCCGCCGCCGGACCGGGGGCGGGCGGGGGCTGGACCGTCGTACAGCCGGCCAGGGCCGAGACAGCCACGGTCACCAGAAGCACTGCGGTGGTCGTCGTTCGATGCACCCGCGTCACTCTGGCGGTTCGGACCCGCCCCGCGGAGTCGGACGGCCGGAGGTTGCGCCGCACGGGTGATCTCCCGCCCGGTACGGGGGCCTCGCGTCCACCGCGGGTGACGTCAGTCGCCGGTGGTGCCGTCGACGCACTCGCGGATCAGGTCGGCGTGGCCGTTGTGCCGCGCGTACTCCTCCACCATGTGCGTGTGGATCCAGCGCAGCGTGTACCGCTCGCCGGTGCGCCGGTGCTTCCCCCGGGACGGCTCGTCGAGACCGAAGCCGGCAGCGATGCGCCGGGCGGCCCCGACCTCCGCCTGCCAGGTGGCGTGGGCCTCCTGCCAGGTGTCCGCCTCGGTGAGGCGGAACTCGCCGTCCGGGTCCGCGTCGCTGTAGTAGATCGGCCCGCACTCCTCGCCCGCCAGCACCCTGCGGTACCAGTGCCGTTCGACCTCGGCCATGTGCCGCACCAGCCCCATCAGGGACAGGGCGGAGGGGGTCACGGCGGCGGTCCTGAGCTGGGCGTCGGTCAGTCCCTCGCACTTCCACGCGAGGGTCCGGCGGTGGTAGTCGAGCCAGCCCTCCACCATCGTGCGTTCGTCGGCGTCGACGGCGGGTTCGCGGCGTTCGGTCGTCATCCCCGCATCCTGTCCCACCCCCGTCGCCGGCCACCAGCAATTTCCCGGCTCAACGGCCCAGCATTCCGCCGACCAGTTCCCGCAGTCCCGTCCGTACCTCCGCGAGGGACGGCACCTCGGCGCCGAACGACCCGGCCACGCACGAGAACATCAGCCCGTCCGCCCAGGCGACGAGGGACAGCACATGGCGGGCCGGGTCGGCCGAGCCCATCGCCGTGACCAGGGCACCGAGCTGCTCCCGGAAGCGGGCGCCCGCGGCGTCGAAGTGGGCCCGCAGTTCGGGGCGGCGCGTGGCCTCCAGCGCCAGTTCGTAGCGCGCGAGGGTCAGGGCGCGGTGGCGGGTCAGCGCGCGGTGCGTCGCCAGCGCCAGCGCGTCCACCAGGGAGTCGAGGCCCTCGCACGGGTCCGGCATCTCGTGCAGGGCCAGCACCCGCGCCTCCCGCTCGGCCAGTCGGCGCACCGCCAGCTCCAGCAGGGCCTGCCGGGTGCGCGCGACGTTGGACGTGGAGCCCTGGGGGAGTCCGGCGGCCTCGTCGACCGCGCGGTGCGTGAGCCCGCGCGTCCCGCGTTCGGCGAGCAGGGCGAGCGCGGCGTCGGCGACGAGGTCGGCGCGGGCGGCGCCGGTGGCGGAAGCGGGGCGGGCGGGCGTGGGGGCGGACATGGGCCTCAACCTATCTCGGTCACTACCCCTGTAGTACAGTCGAGGTATTGTCCACTACGCCTGTAGTGACAACGGGCCCGGGGAGGACTCATGGCACGGACCAGGCACGCCGTAGTGATCGGCGGAGGGATCGGCGGACTCACCGCGGCGGCGGCCCTGCACCTCAGCGGCGCGCGGGTCACCGTCCTGGAACGCGCGCCCTCGCTCCGGCCGGTCGGCGCGGCCATCTCCCTGTCGCCCAACGCCCTGCGCGCCCTGGACGTCATCGGCCTCGGCGACGAGATCCGCGACCTCGCCGCCTGGCAGGGCGACGGCGGCCTGCGCACCCCGCGCGGCCGCTGGATCTCCCGCTCCGACGCCGAAGCCGCCGCGGCCCGCTTCGGCGGTCCCCTCGTGCTGCTGCACCGCGCCACCCTCGTCGACCTCCTCGCCGCGGGGCTGCCGCCCGGCACCGTCCGCACCGGGCTCGCCGCGACCCTCGCCGACCCCGGCGACCGCGACCGGCCGGCCCGCGTGCGCACGCCCGACGGAGAAATGGAGGCCGACCTGGTCGTGGCCGCCGACGGCATCCACTCCGCCGTACGCCGCACCCTGTTCCCCGGCCACCCCGGGCCCGTCTACTCCGGCTTCACCACCTGGCGGCTGGTCATCCCGCTGCCCGGCGTGGAGTTCGCCTCCCACGAAACCTGGGGCCGGGGCCGCATCTGGGGCACGCACCCGCTCAAGGACGGCCGCGTCTACGCCTACGCCGCCGCCGTCACCCCGGCCGGCGGGCACGCGGCCGACGAGAGGGCGGAACTCCTGCACCGCTACGGCGACTGGCACCAGCCGGTCCCCGCGCTCCTCGCCGCCGCCCGCCCCGAGGACGTCCTGCGGCACGACGTCCACCACCTCGCCGAGCCCCTGCCCGCCTGCCACCGGGGCCGCACCGCCCTCGTCGGGGACGCCGCGCACGCCATGCCGCCCACCCTCGGCCAGGGCGGCAACCAGGCCGTCGAGGACGCCATCGTGCTCGCCCACCACCAGGACGACCTCGCGGCCTACACGGCGGCCCGGCTGCCCCGTACGACCGCCATCACCCGGCAGGCCGTCAGGGTCGCCCGGCTCAACATGTCCCGCAGCCGCGCCGTGGTCGCCGTGCGCGACACCGTGATCGGCGCGCTGTCCAGGACGGGCCCCGCGCTGGTCCTGCGCGGCTTCGACGGCATCGCCGACTGGCGGCCTCCGCAGGCCCCGTATGCTTCGCAGCGGACCCGGGCAGGCGAGCGCTAGAGGAGAACACCCCGTGAAGGTCGGCTGCATCGGACTCGGCGACATCGCGCAGAAGGCCTACCTCCCGGTGCTCGGCGCCCTGCCCGGCCTCGAACTGCACCTGCAGACCCGCACCCCGGCGACCCTCGCCCGCGTCGCCGACGGCCTGCGCCTGCCCGCACGGCAGCGCCACGCCGACCTCGAATCCCTGCTGGACCAGGGCCTCGACGCCGCCTTCGTGCACGCGCCGACGGCCGTGCACCCCGAGATCGTGACGAGGCTGCTGGAGGCCGGCGTACCGACCTACGTCGACAAGCCGCTCGCCTACGAACTCGCCGACTCCCAGCGGCTGGTGGCGCTCGCCGAGCAGCGGGCCACCAGCCTCGCCGTCGGCTTCAACCGGCGCCACGCCCCCGGGTACGCGCAGTGCGCGGAGCACCCGCGCGACCTGATCCTCATGCAGAAGAACCGCACGGGGCTCCCGGAGGAGCCGCGCACGATGATCCTCGACGACTTCATCCACGTCGTCGACACCCTGCGCTTCCTGGCGCCCGGACCGGTGGACGACGTCACCGTGCGCGCCCGCGTCCGGGACGGCCTGCTCCACCACGTCGTGCTCCAGCTCGCCGGGGACGGCTTCACCGCGCTCGGCGTCATGAACCGGCTCAGCGGATCCGCCGAGGAGATCCTCGAGGTCTCCGGCCAGGACACCAAGCGCCAGGTGGTCAACCTCGCCGAGGTCATCGACCACAAGGGCCAGCCGACGGTGCGGCGGCGCGGCGACTGGGTGCCGGTGGCCCGGCAGCGCGGGATCGAGCAGGCGGTGCTCACCTTCCTCGACGCCGTGCGCGCGGGCACGGTGCTCAGCGCCCGGGACGCGCTGGAGACCGATGAGCTGTGCGAGCGGGTGGTACGCGCGGTGCTCGACCCCTCCGCCTGATCAGCAGCGCCCGCCCGCCCTCGGCCGCGGCCCAGCCTGCCAGGATCAGCAGCGCCCCGTTCACCGTCCAGTCGCCGTGACGGACATAGGGCGTGGTGCCGTGCGCGAGCGGGACCTCGTAGATCCGCGCGGTGCTCGCGTCGGTGCCGAGCCAGGAGCCGATCCGCCTGCCGTTCGCGTCGTAGACGGCGGAGACGCCGGTCAGCGTGGCGTGGACCATCGGGCGGCCGGTCTCCGCGGCCCGCAGCGCGGCGAGCGAGGCGTGCTGAGCGGGCGCCCAGGTGTCCTGGAACGTCGACGTCGACGACTGGGCGAGGAGCACATCGGCGCCGTCGGCGGCGAGATGCCGGCTCATGTCGGGAAAGGCGCTCTCGAAGCACACCATCGGGCCGACGCGCAGCCCGTGGCCCACTTCCATCACGACCTGCCGCGTGCCGCGCCTGCGGTCCTCGCCGGCCGCCTTGCCGACGGAGGTGGCCCAGCCGAGCAGCGAGCGGGCCGGGACGTACTCCCCGAAGGGCACCAGCCGCATCTTGTCGTACCGGTCGCCGGTCGGGCCGTCCGGGCCGACCAGCACCGAACTCTTGTAGATGCCGGGCTTGTCCGAGCGCCGCGCGTCCACGTTGACCAGGATGTCCGCACCGGTCTCCCGGGACAGCGCCGTGAGCCGCCGGGCCAGGTCGGGCCGGTCGGCCAGGTCGCGGCCGACGCTGCTCTCGCCCCAGACGATCAGGTCGGCGCCCCGGTCCGCCAGCCCGCGTGTGAGCTGCTCCTCACGGTCGAAGCGCCGGTCCGCACTGGCGCGTCCGGCGACGACACCGGGCTGGACCACGGCGATGGCCACGCGCTCACCGGTGTCGGGGCGCGGCGACCACAGCCAGGCGGCGGAGGCGCACGAGGCGATGGCGACGAGACCGGCCGCGGCCGCCACCCGGGCCCGGCGCACGGCGACCAGGACGGTGAGGGCCGTGTTGACGGCCACCACCAGGAAGCTGACGAGCCACACCCCGCCCACCGAGGCCAGCCGCAGCGCCGGGGCGACCTGCCACTGGCTCGCGCCGATCATGCCCCAGGGCCCGCCGAGCCCCTGCCAGGAACGGACCAGCTCCACCGCCAGCCAGCCCGACGGCAGCACCACGAGCGCCGCCGCGATCCTGCCGCCCGAGGGCGCCCCGCCCAGCAGCCGCCGCACCAGCAGGCCCCACGGCGCCCACAGCGCGCCCAGCAGGGCGGCAATGACGAACGTGAACACGTGAAGGCTGGGCAGCAGCCAGTGGTGCATGGCCAGCATGAACCCGAACCCCGCGCACCAGCCGTCGTACGCGGCCCGCCTGCCGGTCGGCGCGGACCGGGCCAGCGACAGCCAGGGGACCAGGGCCACCCAGGCCCACCACCACAGCGACGGGCCGGGAAAGGCCAGGACGGGCAGGGCGCCGGCGAGCACGGCGACGGCGGAGCGACGCCAGGGGGAGGTGAGCCAGTGGCCGAGCGTTCTCATGGGCGGCTCCCTACCCCGTGGTGCCTTCAGTGTGCACGCTCCGTTCAGTTGATCACACCGGACGCCCGGAGGCCGGGCGGACGCCGGCCCGCCGTCGATATTCGGTGGCCGGGGGCGGGTGCGGGGACCGACGCTGTCCGTCATGAATGATCGACGAGAACCGGGCCGGGACACCGTTCAGGAGCCCCGCTTCCGCATCCGCGCCCGCCAGACCGACTCCACCGTCACGGTCTACCAGGCCTACCGCCCGGAGATCGGCCGCCCGGCGGCCCGCGACGGGCGGTTCCCCTCGTCCTGGAAGCGCGACCGCATGACCTGGGTCAAGCCGTCCTTCCTGTGGATGATGTACCGCTGCGGCTGGGGCACCAAGCAGGACCAGGAGACCGTCCTCGCCGTCGAGATCGAACGGGAGGGATTCGTCTGGGCCCTGCGCAACGCCTGTCTGTCCCACTACGTCCCCGAACTGCACGGCGACCAGGAGACCTGGCGGCAGCGGCTGCGGCAGGCACCCGCGCGGGTGCAGTGGGACCCCGAGCGCGATCTGCGCCTCGCCCCGCTGCCGTACCGGTCGCTTCAGCTCGGACTCGCGGGGGAGGCGGCGGCGCGGTACGCCGACGAGTGGATCGTGGGCATCGAGGACGTGACACCGCTCGCCGCCGAGATCCACGGGCTGGTGCGGGACGGTCAGGACGAGCGGGCCGCCCAACTGCTGCCCGAGGAACGGCCGTTTCTCCTGGAGGACGGTGCCCTCGCGCATCTGTGCGGCTGAGCGATCCGGGCCTAGGATGATCGATGATCGATCAAATGGCCGACCGGTCGTGCTCCGCCGATCCGAGTCGCAGCCCTGGAGCCGCAGGAGGTTCTCATGACGCGTCCCGTCACCGTGGTCACCGGAGGAAGCCGGGGCATCGGCGCGGCCACCTGTCTGCGCCTGGCGGCCGACGGACACGACGTGGCCGTCGGCTACGTCCGGGACGAGAAGGCCGCCGAGGAGGTCGCCGCCGGGGTGCGCGCGGCGGGCGGCCGCGCCGTCACCGTGCGGGTGGACACCTCGGTGGAGGCCGACGTCGAGCGGCTCTTCACGGTGGCCGAGGAACGGCTCGGACCGGTGACCGGCCTCGTGAACAACGCGGCGGTGACCGGACCGCTGGGACGCCTCGCCGACAGCGACACCGCCGACCTGCGCCGGGTCCTCGACGTCAACCTGCTGGGTACGCTGCTGTGCGCCCGCCGCGCCGCACAGCTCATGACCGCGCACGGGGGCGGCGCCGTCGTCAACGTGTCGTCGGGTGCGGCCACCCTCGGCAGCCCGGGGGAGTACGTCCACTACGCGGCGAGCAAGGCCGGTGTCGACGCGCTGACCGTGGGCCTCGCCAAGGAGCTCGGCCCGCAGGGGATCCGGGTCAACGCCGTCGCGCCCGGCGTCACCGACACCGACATGCACGCCGCGATGGGCGACCCGGACCGGGCCCGGCGGATGGGGGCGGCCGTACCGCTCGGACGCGCGGGGCGGGCCGAGGAGGTCGCCGCGGGGATCGCCTGGCTGATGTCGCCGGACGCCTCGTACACGACGGGGACGGTGCTGCGGGTGGCAGGGGGACGCTGAGGCCCCTTCGGCCGGTGCCGGCGGACCGCGGGTCCGGAGGTCCGCCCGGCTCCGGCGGCCCCGGCCGCTCAGGCGGCCTCGATGATCTCGGAGCGGATCGCGGAGGCCCACTCGACCACGAGCAGTTCGTACTCCACGCGCTCCTGCGCCGACAGGGATCCGCCCGCGTGCCGCCACAGGGCGCGGATCCGGTCGTTCAGCTCCGCGGCGGACCGCACGGAACCAGGGGTCACGGAATCGGGGGACATGCGGACAAGCCTAGGGGCAAGCACTGACACTGCGCTACCGGACGGCTACGCAGGCATATGCCTCGTCCCCAGCTTCTCCCACGGCCTCTCCCGCCGCCCCTCCCGGGGCACCGCGGGGGCCGGTCGAGCCCCCTCTCAGCCCGCCGACTCCGCCGCGTGCGGGCTGAGGACACCGGCCGCGACCAGGGCGATGATGAGGATCCCGAGCGCGATGCGGTACCAGACGAAGGGCATGAAGCTCTTGGTGGAGATGAACTTCATGAACCAGGCGATGACCGCATAACCGCTGGCGAAGGCGATGACCGTGGCGAACAGCGTCGGCCCCCACGACACGTGGTCGCTCTCCATCGCGTCCTTGAGCTCGAACAGGCCGGAGGCCAGCACCGCGGGGATCGCCAGCAGGAACGAGTACCGGGCCGCGGCCTCGCGCCGGTACCCCATGAAGAGGCCGCCGCTGATGGTCGCGCCGGAGCGGGAGACACCCGGGATGAGGGCCATGGCCTGGCAGAGGCCGTAGATCAGACCGTCCCGGACGCCCAGGCTGTCCAGATCCTTGCGCCGCTTCGGCGCGCGGTGCCGCCCGCCCTGCTCGTCACGCGCGGCCATCCGGTCCGCCACGCCGATGATCACACCGACGACGATCAGCATGGTCGCGGTGATCCGCAGGTCCCGGAACGGTCCCTCGATCTGGTCCTTCAGCGTCAGGCCGAGCACACCGATCGGGATGGAACCGATGATCACGAGCCAGCCCATGCGCGCGTCGGGATCGCGGCGCATCTCCTTGTCCGTGAACGAGCGGGTCCAGGCCGTGAGGATCCGCCCGATGTCCTTGCGGAAGTAGATGAGCACGGCGGCCTCCGTGCCGATCTGGGTGATCGCCGTGAAGGCCGCGCCCGGATCGTGCCAGCCGGAGAACGCCGCGGTCAGCCGCAGGTGCGCGCTGGAGGACACGGGGAGGAACTCGGTCAGCCCCTGGACGAGTCCGAGGATGAGGGATTCAAACCAAGACATGAAGTTACGGAGTCCAAGTGCCGATCGAGGAACGGTCGATGGACACACCGAACCGCTGTCTGCGGTGATCAGGATCAGGCGTGTCGAGGGGCAGCGTAGCGCCCCTGGGTGAAGACCAGGTGACACGGGGCGGAGGCATCCGTTCCGCTGTGGGGCTCGTCACTGGGCCCGGCACCGTCCGGCCCGGCGCGCTGTGGACCCGCGCCGGACTGGTGTACGGGACCCCGACGCGGACTCAGCGCCCGCGCAGCCGGTGGCGTCGGCGCCAGGCCACCGCCGCGCCCGCGAGGCCCGGCAGGGCGATGCAGGCCAGGGCGATCAGGAAGGCCGGCGAGGTCGGCGTCGAGGCGCGGGCACCCGCGACGGCGTAGGCCGCCGTGTTCGGGATCGAGCCGAGCGCCGTCGCCAGCAGGAAGGGCAGCAGGCCCATGCGGGAGACGGCCGCGCAGTAGTTGGCCGCGACGAACGGCACCCCGGGGAACAGCCGCGCGGCCAGCATCGACCGGAAGCCGTGCCGGCTGAGCTGCTCGTCCGCGGCCTTCAGCCACTTGCCGCGCAGCAGCGGGCGCAGCGCCTCCTGGCCGAGCACCCGGCCGAGGCAGAAGGCGACTCCGGCGCCGAGCACCGTCCCCGCCAGGGCGGAGGCGAGGCCGAGCTGCGAGCCGAACAGGGCGCCCGCGGCCAGGTTCAGCAGCGGGCGCGGCACGAAGGCGACGGTGCACAGCCCGTACGCCACCGCGTACGCGAGCGCCGCCGCGGCGCCCCCGAGCTGGGGCGGCCAGCCGTTCGTCAGGAGGTTCTGCGGCTCGAACAGCACGACCGTCGTCGCGGCCGACGCGAGCAGGGCGACGAGCAGGCCGAAACGGGACCACGGAGACAGGAGGACTCTCGTCACCCGGCCGGCGGGACCGGCGGGTGCGGCCGTGGCGACGGCGAGCTCCGTTGCGGCGGCCCGGGGAGAGGCCGTGACGGTGCCCCCAGAGCGGGTGGTGGCATCGAGCATCCGGTGACACTAACCGACACATGCGTGTGATCGCCGTATGGCACGTCTCACGACTGTCCGGATCCCGAACTCCCGGGCGCCGAAAACCATTCGACGCGGGCCGGGGCGTCCGCGAGGATCGGCGCCATGTTCCGGTACGCCTTCCACCTCGCAGCGTCCGCGGTCGCGGACGCCCCGAAGGCTGCCGTCCACTCCTTCTTCCCGGCCGCCGCCGACGGCGCCCGAAGCTGACCCTCCCCGGATCGTCCGGCGGACCCCGCAGGGGGAGGGTCGGCCGGTCACCGGGGTCCCACCACCGCCACGAGGCTTCGAGGTACCGCCATGTCCAAGACGGCGTACGTCCGCACCAAACCGCATCTGAACATCGGCACGATGGGCCATGTCGACCACGGCAAGACCACCCTGACCGCCGCCATCACCAAGGTCCTCGCCGCTCGCGGCGCCGGCACCTTCGTGCCGTTCGACCGCATCGACCGCGCCCCGGAGGAGGCGGCGCGCGGCATCACCATCAACATCGCGCACGTCGAGTACGAGACCGACACCCGGCACTACGCGCACGTGGACATGCCGGGTCACGCCGACTACGTCAAGAACATGGTCACCGGCGCCGCCCAGCTCGACGGGGCGATCCTCGTCGTCTCGGCGCTCGACGGGATCATGCCGCAGACCGCCGAACACGTGCTGCTCGCCCGGCAGGTGGGCGTCGACCACATCGTCGTCGCGCTCAACAAGGCCGACGCCGTGGACGACGGGGAGGACGCCGTGCTGGCCGACCTGGTCGAGCTGGAGGTCCGCGAGCTGCTCACCGCGCACGGCTACGGCGGCGACGCCGTGCCCGTCGTACGGGTCTCCGGGCTGAAGGCCCTGGAGGGCGACCCGCGCTGGACGGCGTCCGTCGAGGCGCTGCTCGACGCCGTGGACACCTACGTGCCCGTCCCGGAACGCTATCTGAACGCGCCGTTCCTGCTGCCCGTGGAGAACGTGCTCACCATCACCGGCCGCGGCACGGTCGTCACCGGCGCGGTGGAGCGCGGCACCGTCCGCGTCGGCGACCGGGTCGAGGTGCTCGGGGCGGACACCGAGACGGTCGTCACCGGCGTGGAGACCTTCGGCAAGCCGATGGAGGAGGCCCAGGCCGGGGACAACGTGGCGCTGCTGCTGCGCGGTGTCGCCCGCGACACGGTGCGCCGCGGTCACGTGGTCGCCGCGCCCGGCAGCGTCGTGCCCGCCCGGCGCTTCACGGCGCAGGTGTACGTGCTGTCGGCGCGCGAGGGCGGACGGTCCACGCCGGTCTACACCGGCTACCGGCCGCAGTTCTACATCCGCACCGCCGACGTGGTCGGGAACGTCGACCTCGGCGAGGGCGCCGTCGCTCGGCCCGGTGACACCGTCACGATGACGGTCGAGCTGGGGCGGGACGTGCCGCTGGAGCCGGGGCTCGGGTTCGCCGTCCGCGAGGGCGGGCGGACCGTCGGGGCCGGAACCGTGACGGCCGTGGGGTGAGGCCGAGGCACGGCGGGGCCGCCGCTCCCGCGGGCGGCGGTCCCGTGCCCCTCGCTGGGTGCGGGGCCCGGGCACAATGAGGAGGTGAACGAAGCCATACCCGTCAGCCGCGTCACCGACCACGGCACCGCCAAGCTCATGCCCGACGTCGACCGGCGGCGGGCCTGGCTGCTGACCGTCGACGGGGCACCCCAGTCGTACGTCGACCTGGACGAGCCGACGCACCTGGAGTTCGAGTACGCGCGCCGGCTCGGCCACGTCCTGGACGTCGTGGCGGAGCCGGGCCGCCCGCTGGACGTGGTGCACCTCGGCGGGGGCGCGTTCACCCTGCCGCGCTACGTGGCCGCGACCCGGCCCGGCTCACGGCAGGACGTCGTGGAGGCCGACCGAGGTCTGCTGGACCTGGTCGCCGAGCACCTGCCGCTGCCCGACGGCGCCGACGTCACCACGCACGGCGCGGACGCCCGCGCCTGGCTGGAGGCGGCGCCCGCGGACTCGGCCGACGTGATCGTCGCCGACGTGTTCGGCGGCTCGCGGGTGCCCGCGCACCTGGCCTCCGCCGACTTCGCCCGGGAGGCCGAGCGGGTCCTGCGGGTCGGCGGCGTCCTTCTGGTCAACCTGGCCGACGCGGCGCCGTTCGCCTTCCTGCGCTCCCAGCTCGCCGGGTACGCCACGCTCTTCGCCGAGTCCGCGCTCATCGCGGAACCGGGCGTGCTGCGCGGACGCCGGTTCGGCAACGCCGTGCTCGTCGCCGCGCACCGGCCGCTCGACACGGCGGCCCTGGCCCGGCGCACCGCCGCCGACGCCTTCCCGGCCCGCGTCGAACACGGCGCGTCCCTGCGGGAGTTCATCGGCGACGCGCGGCCGGTGCGGGACGAGGACGCGCTGCCCTCGCCCGAGCCGCCCGCCGGGGCGTTCGGCATCGGCTGAGCCGAGGGCGGGCACCCGGGCGCGGGCGGGACGCACGCGGGTGCGGCACCGGGGGCCGGCGCCGCACCCGAGGCCGGCTACGCGCCGGTCGGCGGTTCCTCGGTCAGGCGCACGGTGCTCAGGATCTTCTGGACCGTGGCCTCGGGGATCTCGTCCTTGACGCCCTTGGCCCCGTAGAGGTTCCAGGTGACGAAGTCGCCCGCGCCGTTCTTGAACGCGAAGGTGATCGCCTTGCCCTCGCTGTCGCACTTCCCCTTCTGCGGGGTGCCCTCCGAGTGGGCCGTGGCGACGCTGCCCACGATGCCCGAGGCCGTGGTGTAGGCCTTCGGCTTGTCGTACTTGACGCTCTTGCGGTCCGGCTCCGTGTAGCCGCCGTAGATCCACCACGGCACCCGGGTCTCGGCCGCCATGGCGGCGTCCTTGGCGCCGTCCTCGCCGCGCGTGCCGGCGGTGGCGAGAGCGGTGCTCTCCTTGCGGCCGTCCTTGTTGGCGTCCTCGGTGCACCACTCGGACTTGAGGTAGGCCGGGGCGGTGACGGAGGTGCGCTCCATCTTCCCGTCCTCCTCCCACTCGAAGCCGACGCTGGTGTCGGTGCTGTCGATCTCCCAGTCGGGAGGCACGTCGAACATCGTGCCGAAGCGCGGGTTGGCGACGACCTTCCAGCCCGCGACGGTCGGCGTCAGCTCGCCGTCGTCGCGCGGGTTGTCACCGCCGGCGGACGCGCTCGGATCGGCGGCCGGGGACTCGGACTTGGCCGCGGACGCGCTCGCGGACGGCTTCTTGTCCTTGCCGTCGTCCGCCGTGTCGTCCTTGTCGCCGCCGAGCACCAGGAACCCGGTGACACCGGCGGCCACCACCACGGCGAGCGCCGCGACGATCGCGACCAGCTTCGTGCGGTTGCCGCCACCGCCCCCGCCACCGCCGCCCGTGCCGACGACCGTGGCCGGCTGCGGCCCGCCGGCGGGCTGCGCGGGCCCCCACCCCGGCTGTTGCCCGTACGGACCGGGCTGCTGCTGGTAACCGGGCTGCTGGTACGGATTCGGCTGCTGGTACCCCGGCTGCTGGTACGGGTTGTTCTGCTGCGGGTTCTGCTCGCCCCCGGGCGGCTGCTGTCCTGGCCACATGTGCAGTCACCCTAGTGCCGCGCAGGACACGATTCGGTCACCGGCCCTTGTCAGGGACGTACCGAAGTGGGCACCGCGCGGCGCGGCGGGGTGCGGCCGGTCAGGACTCGGAGGGGGTGAACTCCCGGACGGTGGACGCGATGTCACGGACGGTGGCGTCCGGCACCTCGTCACCGACCCCCGTGGGTCCGACGAACGACCAGGAGACCAGATCGCCGTCGGCGGACTTGAAGGCGAACGTCGTGGCCTTGCCGTCCGTGTCGCACGCGCCCCTCTTCTCCACTCCCGAGGACCGGGACGTGGCCAGGCTGCCCGTGATGCCGGAGGCGGTGGTGAAGGACGTCACCGGGCCCGTGGTGATCCTCTGCCGGTCGGGCTGGGCGAAGGCGCCGTAGACCCACTGCGCCGAGTCCGTCCGCGCGATCTCCCCGGTGTTCCGCGCCCCGTTGTTGCCCCGGGTCCCCGCGGAGGCCAGGGGGGTGTGGTCGGCCGAGCCGTCCCTGTCGTCGTCCGCGGTGCACCACCGCTCCTCCAGCACGGCCGGGGCCTTCATGGCGACCAGCGGCCTGTCGTCGGGGTCGTCGTCCTCCGTGACGAAGGTGACCCAGTCGGGCGACTGCGGCTGCCAGGAGGCCGGTACGTCGAAGGCGACACCGAGGCCGGGATTCACCACCGCCTTCCAGCCGGGCACGGTCGCGCCGGGGCCGCCGTCCGCGTCGCGCGGGTCGGCCGGGGGAGGGGAGGCGGACGCGGAGGGCGCGGCCGGATCCGGCGCGGCCCGGTCGTCCTCGCCACCGCCCAGGAGTACGGCCCCGGTGACGGCCGCGACCGCCACGACGGCCGCGGCGGCGACGATCGCCACCACCCTCGTGCGGCGCCCGCCCGGCCCGCCCCCGGCCGGCGGACCGGCCGTCACGGTGGGGGCGTCCCAGGGGGCCGGCCCGCCCTGGTGCGACGGGTGGTGCCGGTGGCCGGGCCGCTGGTACGGGTTGTTCCGCCGCGGGTTCTGCCCGCCGGTGGGCGGCTGCTCTCCTGGCCACATGGGCGGCAAGCATACGGCGATCACCCGAGCCCCCTGGCGACCGGATGCTACTGACGGGTAACCTCCCGGCATGAGCGCAGATCAGATGTCGATCGGCGAGTTGCTCGCCGCCACGGTGCCGATGGTCCGAACCCTGAACCTCGAGTACCTGGAGACCACCCCCGAGAAGGCGGTCCTGGCCCTGCCGGACCAGAGCGAGTACCGCAACCACGTCGGCGGACCGCACGCCGGAGCCATGTTCACCCTGGGCGAGTCGGCCAGCGGGGCGATCGTCCTCGCCGCCTTCGGCGACCAGCTCTCCCGGGCCGTGCCGCTGCCCGTCACCGCCGAGATCGCGTTCAAGAAGATCGCCCTGGGCCCCGTCACCGCCACCGCCACCCTCGGCCGCCCCGTCGCCGACGTCGTCGCCGAACTGGACGAGGGCAGGCGCCCCGAGTTCCCGGTGACCGTCGCCATCCGGCGCGAGGACGGCGCCGTCACCGGCGAGATGACCGTCGTGTGGACCCTGCGCCCCAACGGCTGAGCCGACGGGGGTGACGCGGACCCCCGACGGGCACGGCCCCGCGGACCGGTAGGCTTCCCGGGTGCGCCTCGATCGAGGCGCACCCGGGAAGCGGCGGGCCTCACCCGCGCACGGGCAGGGACGCGAAAACGGAGGATGGGGCGTTGCACGTCCAGGAGTGGCTCGACACGGTGCCCGCGGCCGCCGTCTACGCCGTGGTCGGACTGGTCATCGGTCTGGAGAGCCTCGGCATTCCGCTGCCCGGCGAGATCATCCTGGTTTCGGCGGCCCTGCTGTCCTCCCAGCACGGCGGCGTCGACCCGCTGATCCTCGGTGCCTGCGCCAGCGCCGGCGCGGTGATCGGCGACTCCATCGGCTACGCCATCGGACGCAGGGGCGGCCGGCCCATGCTGGCCTGGCTCGGCAAGAAGTTCCCGAGGCACTTCAGCGAGGGCCACGTCGCCACCGCCGAACGGTCCTTCCAGAAGTGGGGCATGTGGGCCGTGTTCTTCGGCCGCTTCGTCGCCCTGCTGCGCATCTTCGCGGGCCCCCTGGCCGGCGTGCTGCGGATGCCGTACTGGAAGTTCCTGATCGCCAACGTCCTGGGCGGCATCCTCTGGGCGGGCGGCACCACCGCCGTCATCTACTACGTGGGTGTCGTCGCCGAGTCCTGGCTGAAGCGCTTCTCGTGGCTGGGCCTGGTCGCCGCCGTCGCCATCGGCATCGCCTCGATGGTGATCGTCAAGCGCAAGGCGGCGAAGGCCCGGCCCGAGGCGGAGCCGGTCCCCGCCGGCGAGTAGCGCGACCCGCCGGGGCCGCGCGGCCGGGCGCCGCCGTCCCGCTGCGGGTGGGCCCCCGCGGCACCCGGCCGCTCGGCCGCGGAGCTACGCGTGCGCCTCGCGGTGCGCCTTCGACAGCTCCGTGTACATCGTTCCGTTCAGCGTGATGCCCTGACGCTCCTCCTCCGTCAGCTCCCGCCTGACCTTCGCCGGCACCCCGGCGACCAGCGAGCCCGGCGGCACCCGCATCCCCTGCGGCACCAGCGCCTGGGCGGCCACCAGCGAACCGGCGCCGATCACCGCGCCGTTGAGGACCGTGGCGCCCATGCCGATCAGGCAGTCGTCCTCCACGGTCGCCCCGTGCACCACCGCGTTGTGCCCGATGGAGACCCGCTCGCCGACCGTGACGGGGAAACCGGGGTCGGCGTGGAGGGTGCAGTTGTCCTGGACGTTGCTGCCCGCGCCGACCGTGATCCGCTCGACGTCGCCGCGCAGCACCGCCCCGTACCAGACGCTCGCCCCCGCACGCAGCGTCACGTCCCCGACGACCGTCGCCGTCGGTGCCACGAACGTCTCCGCGTCCACGGCCGGTTCCTTGCCGCCGATGCCCTTGATCAGCGCGTTGTGCGTCATCATCGCCTCCTGGTCCGGTGCTGTAGGGCACCGTACGCCACCCGGTGGGGTGAAGATCACAGGGTCGTGGCGTCTGCGCCGGGGTGCGCGCTGAGTACCGTGAGCGGGTGCCGAAGCGCAAGAACACGTTCTCGTCCTGGTCCAGCCGACTCGCGCAGCGCGCGGTCCACGCGGGCTGGGCCTGGGTGCAGCGCACCGGCTCCGTCACCGCCGCGAACCCGGGCCGCTTCCGCTTCGGCGCCCTCGGCACGGGCACCCGGCTCGCCTTCCCGCTCGGCACGGTCTTCGGCGAACCCTGGATCCACCTCGGCGCGCACTGCATCATCGGCGAGCAGGTCACGCTGACCGCCGGGCTCATGCCCGACCTCGACCTCGGGCCCGACCCGATCCTGCGCATCGGGGACGGCGTCGTCCTCGGCCGCGGCAGCCACGTCATCGCGGACACCGGCGTCACCATCGGCAGCGACTGCTACTTCGGCCCGTACGTCTACGTCACCTCCACCAACCACTCCTACGACGACCCCCACCAGCCCATCGGCAAGCAGTGGCCCCGCATGGAGCCGGTGGAGATCGGCCCCGGCTGCTGGATCGGCACCGGCGCGGTCGTCCTGCCCGGCGCGCGCGTCGGGCGGAACGTGGTGGTCGCCGCCGGAGCGGTGGTCCGGGGGACGGTCCCCGACCACGCCGTGGTGGCCGGCGCCCCGGCCCGCGTCGTACGCCGCTGGACGCCCGGGGGAGGCTGGCAGCCGCCGCTGCGCACCCCCGCCCCGGTGCCGGTGCCCGACGGGGTCACGCCGGAGCAACTGCGGGCGCTCTCCCGCCTCGACGAGGACGCGGTGGCCCGCCTCGCCGAACTCGACGACGATGCCGCCAGGAAACCGGCGGAGCCCGCCGCGGAGGGGTGAGCGCCGGCTCGCGGGCGCGCAGTACAGTTCGGTGAACGATCAGGTGCAGTGCACCGCAGTTCAGTGCGCCGCACCCCTGTCATTCACCTCATGGACGGAATGTGTCGGACCTCGACCTGCTGACCCGGTCCCTGGCCCGGAACGTCAAACGCTGGCGGGCCGAGCGCGGGTTCACCCTGGACGCGCTGGCCGCGCGGGCCGGTGTCAGCCGCGGCATGGTCATCCAGATCGAGCAGGCGCGGACCAATCCCAGCCTGGGCACGGTCGTCAAGATCGGTGACGCGCTCGGCGTGAGCATCACGACGCTGCTCGACTACGCGCAGGGCCCCGCGGTCCGCGTCGTCCCCGCCGAGCAGGCCGTCCGGCTCTGGCGCACGGACGCGGGCAGCTACAACCGTCTGCTCGCCGGCACCGAGGCCCCCGGCCCCGTGGAGATGTGGGACTGGCGTCTGATGCCGGGCGAGGCCAGCCCCTCCGACCCGCACCCCGCCGGCACCGTCGAACTCGTGCACGTCGTCGCCGGGGAGCTGACGCTGACCGTGGACGGCGTCGCCCACCGCGTGCCCACGGGCGCGAGCGCCTCCTTCGAGGCCGACACCCCGCACACCTACGGCAACGAGGGCGACGAACCGATGGAGATGATCATGGCGGTGTCGGTGCCGCCCGTCCGCTGAGACGGCCGTCCACGGGACGGTCCGGTGTTGTTAGCGTGCGGCCATGCACGCACCCATCGGGAACTTCGACAGCGCGACCCCCGCCCCGGACCGCCTCGACGAGCTGACCGCCCCGGTCGCCGACGCCGTGCGCCACTGGCACGGCAGCGTCCCCGCCGACCGGATCCTCTACGTCGACACCGACCCGCAGTGGGCCGACACCTCCGTCTTCGTTGAGCACTACGGCCGTGACCTGCTGGAACAGTCCGCGAACTGCGTGGTGGTCGCGGGCAGGCGGGGCAGCGTGACCACGCTCGCCGCGTGCGTCGTGCTCTCCACCACCCGGGCCGACGTCAACGGGGTCGTACGCCGCCATCTGGGCGCGCGCAAGGTGTCGTTCGCCTCGATGGACACGGCCACCGGCGAGACCGGCATGGAGTACGGCGGCATCACCCCCGTCGGCCTGCCCGCCGGCTGGCCGGTGCTGGTGGACCCCGCCGTCGTCGACCTGCCGTACGTCCTGGTCGGCAGCGGACGCCGGCGCGGCAAGCTGCTGGTGCCGGGCAAGGCCTTCGCGGAGCTGCCCGGGGCCGTGCTGCTGGAGGGCCTGGGCGTCGCCTGACCCGGGGTGACCGGTACTGCCGCGACCGGGCCGCGTGCTCAGCCGCCGGTCGTCGTGCCGAGATACTGCTCGGCGAACGCCGCCGCGGCGACGGGGGAGTCGAACAGGCGCCGCAGCCGTGCCGGCGCCGTGCCCGCGCGGTACGGATCGGCCGAGGCCGGACCGTGGTACACCTCCGAGAGCCACTGGTAGAACTCCTGGTAGTCCCAGACCCGGGCGAGACAGGCCGCCGAGTAGCCGGACAGTCCCCGTCCGTCGACCTCGGTCAGCCGGGCGACGAGCGCGTCGCCGAGCAGGAAGGCGTCGTGCAGGGCGAGGTTCATTCCCTTGGCGGCGATGGGGGCGGTGAGATGGGCGGCGTCCCCGGCGAGGAACAGCCGCCCGTACGCCATGGGTTCGACCACGTGGTTGCGCATGTCCAGCACGCGCTTCTCGATCAGCCGCCCCTCGTTGAGCGGCGGGGCGTCGGCCGCGCCGAGCCGTTCCCGCAGCTCGGCCCAGACCCGTTCGTGGGGCCAGTTCTCCGGGTCGTCCCCCGGCGGGCACTGGAGGTAGTAGCGGGTCACGTCGGGGCCGCGCTGCATATGGCCCGCGAAGCCGCGCGGATGCGTGCCGAACACGACGTGGTCGCAGGACGGCGGCGCCTCGGCGAGGAGCGCCAGCCAGCCGATGCCGTAGTCGAAACGGGCGACGCGCGTGTGCGCGGGCGGCAGCGCGGCGCGGGTCACCCCGTGCGCGCCGTCGCACCCCGCGATGAACCCGGCGTGCACGACCCGGCGTTCACCGGAGTCCGGGCACAGGTACGACACCGAGGGGCGGTCGGTGTCCAGGCCGTGCAGGCGCACGTCCCGGACGCCGAACCGGATCTCGCCGCCGCGCACATCGGCGTACTCGCGCACCAGGTCCGTCACCAGGAACTGCTGCGGGGAGACGAAGTGGTGGTGTCCGGTCAGCTCCGTGTACCGGAACCGGGTGCCGCTCCCCGCCGAACCGGAACTCGCACTCGGTGTGCTTCCGGGCCCGCCGGCAGCGCTGACGGTCACGCGGGCATTGTGGCGGCGGGGGCCGCCGCCGGAAACGGTCCGCGTCAGCGCAGGCGCGGGATCTCGATGGCGGGGCAGCGGTCCATCACCATCTCCAGACCCGCCGCGCGGGTCCGCTCGTACGCGGCCTCGTCGACGACGCCGAGCTGGAACCAGACCGCCCGGGCGCCCTTGGCGACCGCCTCGTCGGCCACCGCCCCGGCCAGGTCGCTGTTGACGAAGACGTCGACCACGTCCACGTCGAACGGGATCTCGGCGAGGGAGGCGTAGCCCTGCTCCCCGTGCACCGTCTCCGCCTTGGGGTGCACGGGCACCACCCGCTTGCCGAAACGCTTCAGCACATCGGCGACGCCGTACGCCGCGCGCCGGCGGTTGGACGACAGGCCCACCACGGCCCAGGTGTCACCCAGCTCGGTGAGGGTCTTGCGAACGGTTGCCTCGTCGCCGTACACCAGCGGCCTCCTGGACGTGTCGTCTTCTGCTTGTCGCCTGCGACAACGGACGACGGTACGCGGTGATTCCCCAGGGCCGTCCGGCGCGCGCCGGTGCGCGCGGGGCGCGGCCCGCCTACGCTCGCCCCGTGCTGCGCATCATCGACGCCCGGACCGGCGTACCCGTCCCCGCCGCCCCCGCCCGCCGGGGCTTCACCCGCGTCGAGGCGCACGCGCCGGGCCGAGACACCACCGGCCTGCGCGTGCTGCTCGTCGCCGACGTCCTCGTCCGCACCCTCGAACTCGACGGCACCCCCGTGTGGGCGCTGCTGACCGGGGAGGGGGCGGAGGCGCGGAAGGAGCTGCGCGCGGACGCGGCGGCCCTGGGGGTCCGTCCCTTCGAGGAGAGCCCCGGCGGCCCGGGCAGGGGCCAGACCCTCCGCGTCGTGCGCGGGGACGTCTCGGGCGTCGGTGACGCCGGTGCCACCGCGGCCGGCGGCGGGGGTCCGGCCGGTGCGGGGTCCGGCCGCGAACCGCTCCCGGACGCCGCCACCGCCCCCACGCTCACCGTCGCCCCCGTCGACCCGGCCGCCCGGGACGCCGTGGCCGGTGCCGGTGCCGACGTGCTGCGCCTCGCCCTGCTGGAGCGGCACCGCAGCACCCCGGTGCGGCTCGACGCGGCCGTGCTGGACGACGCCCGCGACACCCTCACGCGCCTGCGCCGGGCGGTCGCCGTCTGGGCGCGGCAGCCCTCGCGTCCCGTCCCCTGCGAGGTGCGCGACCGGCTCCGGGCCGCCTGGGAGGACGACCTGGACACCCCCGGCCTCCTGCGGGAACTGCGCCGGGTGGAGACCGACCCGGACCTCGCGGACGGTGCCCGCTTCGAGACCTTCGCCTACGCCGACCGGCTCCTCGGCCTCGACCTCACCCGCGACCTGGGATCCCCGGTCTGAGGCGGGCGCCGGGCGGTCCCCGGAGCACCGATGACCAGGGGGACTAGGCTGGCCGGATGCAGGACGAGTACCGCACAGTGGCCCGCGAGGGCGTGCACGAGACCGAGATCAACCGCTCGCGCTTCCTGTGCGCCCTCGCCCCGGCGGCCACCGAGGAGGAGGCCCAGGCGTTCATCGCGTCCGTGCGCAAGGAGCACGCCGACGCCAACCACAACTGCTGGGCGTACGTCATCGGCGCCGACGCCGCCGTGCAGAAGGCCAGCGACGACGGCGAGCCCGGCGGCACGGCGGGCGTCCCGATGCTCCAGATGCTGCTGCGCCGCGACATGCGGTACGTCGTCGCCGTCGTCACCCGCTACTTCGGCGGCGTCAAGCTCGGCGCGGGCGGTCTCATCCGCGCCTACGGCGGAGCGGTCGGCGAGGCCCTGGACGCCGTCGGCACCCTCACCCGGCGCCGGTTCCGCCTGGCCACGGTGACCGTCGACCACCAGCGGGCCGGAAAGCTCCAGAACGACCTTCGCGCCACCGGACGCCTGGTGCGCGACGTGCGGTACGCCGAGGCCGTCACCATCGAGATCGGTCTGCCCGACGCCGAGGTGGACGCCTTCCGGGCCTGGCTGGCGGACGCGACCGCCGGATCCGCCGGGTTCGAGGTGGGCGGGGAGACGTACGGGGACGTCTGAGGACGGGACGCCCGTCGGGAAGCTCACCACCGGGATGCACAGAAGCGGACGTATCACCACAAGGTGGGCCAACCGGCGCCGGGTGGGCGGGTGTTCGCGGGAAGAGAGGTGCGCGAACGTATTAGCGTGGTGCGAGCCGGCCGCCACCAGGTGGCCGTTCGTGCTGAGGTGAGGCTGCGGTGGGAGTGGGCGTGCGGGGCGGAGCGGACTCGTGAGATTGCTGCACACCTCCGACTGGCACCTCGGCCGGGCGTTCCACCGGGTGAACATGCTCGACGCCCAGGCCGCCTTCATCGGCCACCTCGTCGCCACCGCGCGCGAGCACCGCGTCGACGCCGTGGTGGTCTCGGGCGACGTCTACGACCGGGCGGTGCCCCCGCTCGCCGCCGTCGAGCTGTTCGACGACGCCCTGCACCGGCTCGCCGCCCTCGGGGTCCCCACCGTGATGATCTCCGGCAACCACGACTCGGCCCGCCGCCTCGGCGTCGGCGCCGGGCTCATCGACCGCGCCGGCATCCACCTGCGTACCGACCCGGCGGGATGCGGCACCCCGGTGGTGCTGTCCGACGCGCACGGGGACGTGGCCCTCTACGGGCTGCCCTACCTCGAACCCGCCCTGGTGAGAGCAGAGTTCGCGGTGGACAGGGCCGGGCACGAGAGCGTCCTCGCCGCCGCCATGGACCGGGTGCGCGCCGACCTGGCCGCCCGCGCTCCGGGCACCCGCTCCGTCGTCCTCGCGCACGCCTTCGTCACCGGCGGCGAGGCCAGCGACAGCGAGCGGGACATCACCGTCGGCGGAGTCGCCGCCGTGCCCGCCGGCGTCTTCGACGGAGTGGACTACGTGGCGCTCGGGCACCTGCACGGCTGCCAGACGATCACCGAACGCGTCCGCTACTCCGGCTCCCCGCTGCCGTACTCCTTCTCCGAGGCCGCCCACCGCAAGAGCATGTGGCTCGTCGACCTCGGCGCCGACGGCTCCGTCACCGCCGAGCGCCTCGACTGCCCGGTGCCGCGCCCCCTGGCCCGGCTGCGCGGCACCCTGGAGGAGCTGCTCGCCGACCCGGAGCTGACCCGGCACGAGGAGGCGTGGGTCGAGGCCACCCTCACCGACGCGGTGCGGCCCGCCGACCCCATGGCCCGGCTCACCGGGCGTTTCCCGCACACCCTCAGCCTCGTCTTCGACCCCGAGCGGGCCCCGGACGACCCGGCCGTGTCCTACGCCCGGCGCCTCGCGGGCCGCAGCGACCAGCAGATCGCGGAGGACTTCGTGGCGCACGTGCGCGGCGCCGGGCCCGACGCCCACGAGCAGACCGTGCTGCGGGACACCTTCGACGCGGTCCGCGCGGACGAGACCGTGCGGGAGGTGGCCCGATGAGGCTGCACCGGCTGGACATCACCGCCTTCGGGCCGTTCGGCGGGTCGCAGAGCGTCGACTTCGACGAGCTGTCGGCGGCCGGGCTCTTCCTGCTGCACGGCCCCACCGGCGCCGGCAAGACCTCCGTCCTCGACGCCGTCTGCTACGCGCTGTACGGCTCCGTGCCGGGCGCCCGCCAGAGCGGCCTGGGCATGACGCTGCGCAGCGACCACGCCGCCGTCGGCACCCGCACCGAGGTGCGCCTCGAACTCACCGTCGCCGGACGGCGGCTCGAGGTCACCCGGCAGCCGCCCTGGGAGCGCCCCAAGCTGCGCGGCAGGGGCACCACCGTGGACAAGGCCCAGACCTGGCTGCGCGAGTACGACGCGACGGCCGGGACCTGGAAGGACCTCAGCCGCTCCCACCAGGAGATCGGCGAGGAGATCACCCAGCTCCTCGGCATGAGCCGCGAGCAGTTCTGCCAGGTCGTCCTGCTGCCCCAGGGCGACTTCGCCCGCTTCCTGCGCGCCGACGCCGAGGCACGCGGCAAGCTGCTCGGCCGGCTCTTCGACACCCGGCGCTTCGCCGAGGTCGAGAAGCGCCTCGCCGAGCGGCGCCGCACCACCGAGGCGCGGGTGCGCGAGGGGGACGCGGCACTGCTGGCCGACGCGCACCGCATGCAGCAGGCCGCGGGCGACGCCATGGTCCTGCCGGAACTGGCCCCCGGCGAGCCCGGACTGGCCGAGGCCGTGCTCACCGCGGCCGCCGTAGCCCGCAGCACCGCCGGGGAGCTGCTGGCCGTCGCCGACTGCCGGCTCGACGCCGCCGAGTCCGCCCGGTCCGCCGCCGAGCGCGACCTGGCGGACGCACGCGAACTCGACCGGCTCCAGCGGCGGTTCGGCGAGGCGCGGGAGCGGGCCGCGCGCCTCGCGGAGCGGGCCGACGCCCACCGCGCCGACGAGGAACGCATGCGGCGGGCCCGCAAGGCCGAGGCGGTCGCCCCCGCGCTGGAACTGCGGGACGCGGCCGACGCCGACCACCGGCGGGCGGCCGGCGAGGAGGCACGCGCCCGTGCGCTGCTGCCCGCCGCCCTCGCCGGCGCCGGCGCCGCCCAACTGACCGCCGCCGCGCGCCGTACCGCCGAGGAACTGGGCTCGCTGGAGTCGGCCCGGAGGGCGGAACGGCGCCTCGCCGAACTCGCCGAGGAACGCGCCCGGCTCGACCGGCAGGACCGCGCCGACGAGGAGGCCCTGCACGAGGCGGACACCTGGCTGGCCGGCTGGGACACGCACCGCGACGGCCTGCAGGCCAGTGTCGACACCGCCCAGGAGGCCGCCACCCGCGCCGAGCAGCTCGCGGTGCAGCGCGACCCCGCGCGACGGCGGCTGGACGCGGCCCGCGAACGGGACCGGCTCGCCACCGAGGCGGACGAGGCCCGGCGGCGCGCACAGGCGGCGGCCGAGCACGCGCTCGAGACCCGCGCCCGATGGCTCGACCTCAAGGAGCAGCGGCTCAACGGCATCGCCGCCGAACTCGCCGCGCACCTCACCGACGGCGAGCCCTGCGCCGTGTGCGGCGCCACCGAACACCCCGCCCCCGCACGCCGGGTCGCCGGGCACGTGGGCCGCGAGGCGGAGGAACGCGCCCTCGCCGCCCACCAGGAGGCCGACGAGCGGCGGGCCGTCGCCGAACGGCACCTCGCCGCCGTACGGGAGGCACTCGCCGCCGCCACCGCCGAGGCAGGGGACACCCCCGCACGGCAACTGGCCGAGGAGGCCGAGGAACTGGAGCGCCGCTACGCGCACGCCCGCGCCCTCGCCTCCGGACTGCACGCCGCGCAGGAGGAGGTGCGCCGCGCCGAGCACGAACGCGAGCAGCGCGTCGCCGCCCGGCAGCAGGCGGCCGTCCGGGCCGCCTCCCGCGTCGCAGGCCGGGACCGGATGCAGCGCGAGCAGTCGGCGTTGGAGGACGAGCTGGCCCAGGCCCGCGGCACCGCCGACAGCGTGGCCGCCCGGGCCGCCGAACTGGAGCTGCGGGCGGCCCGGCTCACCGAGGCCGCCGACGCGGTCCGCGCCGCCGAGGACACCGCCCGGCGGCTCAAGGACGCCGACGCCCGCCTCGCCGACGCCGCGTTCCGCGCCGGGTTCGACACACCGCGACAGGCGGCCGCCGCGCTCCTCGACGACGCCGCCCACCGCGAGCTCCAGCGACGGCTCGACGCCTGGCAGACCGAGGAGGCCGCCGTCCGCGCCGTCCTCGCCGAGGCCGACACCGCCGACGCCGCCCGGCGGCCGCCCGCGGACCCCGCCTCGGCGGAACGCGCGGCGGCCGACGCGGGCCGGCGGCTGCGCGAGGCAGCCTCGGCACGCGACGCCGCCGCCCGCTGCTGCGCCGAACTCGGCCGGCTGTCCGCCCGGGCCACCACCGCGGCGCGCGGGCTCGCCCCGCTGCGCGAGGAGTACGACCGCGTCGCCCGCCTCGCCTCCCTCACCGCCGGCACCTCCGCGGACAACGAGCGCAGGATGCGCCTGGAGTCGTACGTGCTGGCGGCCCGCCTCGAACAGGTCGCCGCCGCCGCGACCGCCCGGCTGCGGCGGATGTCCTCCGGCCGCTACACCCTCGTCCACTCCGACGACCGCACCGGACGCGGCCGCAGCGGCCTCGGCCTGCACGTCGTGGACGCCTGGACCGGCCGCGAACGGGACACCGCGACCCTCTCCGGAGGCGAGACGTTCTTCGCCTCCCTCGCCCTCGCGCTCGGCCTCGCCGACGTGGTCACCGACGAGGCCGGCGGCGTCCGCCTGGACACCCTCTTCATCGACGAGGGCTTCGGCAGCCTCGACGACCAGACCCTCGACGAGGTCCTCGACGTCCTCGACGCACTGCGCGAGAGGGACCGCAGCGTCGGCATCGTCAGTCACGTGGCCGACCTGCGCCGCCGCGTCCACGCCCAACTGGAGGTCGTGAAGGGACGCTCGGGCTCCGCACTGCGCCAGCGCGGCGGGGCCTGAACGCGGTGGGCGGGACATCGCGGGCGGCATGCCCGGCGAGACCGCCCACGCGCGCTCCGGAAGGGAGCACTGGCCTCGATCACCCGCTCCCTGTCCACGGCCCTCGCCGAGCACGCGGTCACCGTGAACGCCGTCGACCCCGGCCCCGTGGACACCGGCTCCCCGACAGGCGAGGTCGACGGCGTCATCGTCGAGCGCTTCCCCGCCGGACGGTGGGGGGAAGGATCACCGGTCAGGTCATCGACGCGGAGGGCGGCTCCTGGCGCTGAACGGCCGTCCCGGCCCTCAGAGCCGGGACAGCTCGTCCACCAGGTCGTCCAGGCCCAGCGAGCCCTGGGAGAGGGCCGCCATGTGCCACGCCTTCGCGTCGAAGGCGTCGCCGTGCCGCTCGCGGGCCTTCTCCCGGCCCAGCAGCCACGCCCGCTCGCCGAGCTTGTAGCCGATCGCCTGGCCCGGGATCGTCAGGTACCGGGTCAGCTCGCTCTCCACGAAGTCCGCCGGACGGCTGCTGTGCGCGCCGAAGAACTCCTGCGCCAGCTCCGGAGTCCACCGCTCACCCGGGTGGAACGGCGAGTCCGCCGGGATCTCCAGCTCCAGGTGCATGCCGATGTCCACGATGACCCGCGCGGCCCGCATCATCTGCGCGTCCAGGTAACCCAGCCGCTGCTCCGCGTCCGTGAGGAAGCCCAGCTCGTCCATCAGCCGCTCCGCGTACAGCGCCCATCCCTCGGCGTTGGCGCTGACCATGCCGACCGACGCCTGGTAGCGGGACAGGTCCTCGGCGACGTGCGCCCACTGCGCGAGCTGGAGGTGATGACCCGGCACGCCCTCGTGGTACCACGTGGAGACCAGGTCGTACACCGGGAAGCGGGTCTGGCCCATCGTCGGCAGCCACGTGCGGCCGGGGCGCGAGAAGTCCTCCGACGGGGGCGTGTAGTACGGGGCCGCGGCGCTGCCGGGCGGGGCGATCCGCGACTCCACCTTCCGCACCCGCTCGGCGAGTTCGAAGTGGGTGCCGTCCAGCGCCTCGATCGCCTGGTCCATCAGGCCCTGGAGCCAGTCGCGGACCTCGTCGACGCCCTCGATGTGCTTGCCGTGCTCGTCCAGGTGCGCCAGCGCCACCCAGGGCGTCTCGGCACCCGGCAGGATCTTCTCCGCCTCCAGCCTCATCTCGGCGAGCAGCCGGTGGTACTCGGCCCAGCCGTACGCGTACGCCTCGTCCAGGTCCAGGTCGGTGCCGTTGTAGTAGCGCGACCAGCGGGCGTAGCGCTCGCGGCCCACCGTGTTCGGGGCGCCCTCGATCGCCGGCGCGTACACGTCGCGCATCCAGTCCCGCAGCTCCACCACCGCCGCGGTCGCGCCCCGGGCGGCCTCGTCCAGCTCCGTGCGCAGCGCCTCGGGTCCGGCGGCGGCGAAGTCCTCGAACCAGCCGCGCCCCTCGCCCGTGTCCGCCCACTCGCCGAGCTGCTCGACGAAGGTCGCGGTGGGACGCGGCGCCGCGTACAGCTTGCGCTCCAGGCCGAGGGTGAGGGATTCGCGGTACCCCGCGAGCGCGGCCGGCACCGCGCGCAGCCGCTCGGCGATCCGCGCCCAGTCCTCGTCCGTCCCGGTCGGCGTCACCGTGAAGACCTCGCGCACCGAGTGCGCGGCCGTGCCCATGTTGCCGACCGAGCGCAGGCCCTCCTCCGCCTCGTGGACGGCGAGTTCGGCGGTGAGGCGCTCCCGCAGCAGCCGGGCGCACCGGCGTTCCACGTCGCTGTCCCCGCCGGGCCTGCGCTCCGCCTCGTCGAGCCGGGCGAGGGTGGCCCGCGCCAGCTCCGCGAGGGCCTCCTGCCCCGCCGGGGAGAAGTCGGGCAGTCGGCTGGAACTCTCGGCGACACCGAGATACGTACCGGTCACCGGGTCGAGGGCGATGAGGTCGTCGACATAGGCGTCGGCGACCTCGCGGGGCAGCGGGCTCTTGGTCTCTGACATGCGGACATCCTCATACGGATACCGGTGCCGCGTCAGCCCGCTCCGCGCGGTCCGGTGCAGGGGGCCGCCGGATTTCGCTCAGGGCGTGGCACCGGGGGAGACGGGCGGCAGCAGGGGCCCGCACTCCCACTGCTGGAAGATCAGGCGGGTCTCCACGCGGGCCACCTCCTTGCGGGACGTGAACTCGTCCAGGACCAGCCGTTGCAGGTCCGTCATGTCCGCGACCGCGACGTGCACGAGGTAGTCGTCCGGTCCGGTCAGATGGAAGACGGTGCGGGACTCGGGCAGCGCCCGGATCCGCTCCACGAACGGGCCGACCAGCTCCCGCCGGTGCGGGCGCACCTGCACCGAGAGCAGCGCCTGGAGCCCGCGCCCCAGCTTCGCCGGGTCCAGTTCCAGCCGGTGGCCGAGAATCACCCCGGCCCGCCTCAGCCGGGCCACCCGGTCCAGGCACGTGGACGGCGCCACCCCGACCTGGGCCGCGAGATCGCGGTAGGTGGTCCGGGCGTCGTTCTGCAGCAGCCGCAGCAGGTGGAGATCCACCGGATCCAGTACGACAGAATCGGCCATGTGCCGAACGGTACACGGGGACCGCCCCCACCGGACCGTTCGGTGTTCACTCTTCCGCCCATGGACTCTGCGAGCATGCCCACGTCACCATCCGACGACGTACGCACCACCGCACCCAGGGCACTGGCCACCGAGGCCGTGCACGCCGGCCGCGACGACCTCGCCCGCCAGGGACTGCACGCCCCGCCCATCGACCTGTCCACGACCTACCCGTCCTACGACAGCCGGGGCGAGGCCGCCCGCATCGACGCCTTCGCCGCCACCGGCGCCGACCCGGACGGCCCGCCCGTCTACGGCCGCCTCGGCAACCCGACCGTCGCCCGCTTCGAGACCGCGCTCGCCCGGCTGGAGGGCACCGAGTCGGCGGTCGCGTTCGCCAGCGGCATGGCCGCGCTCAGCGCCGTCCTGCTGGTGCGCGCCTCGATGGGGCTGCGGCACGTGGTCGCCGTACGGCCCCTGTACGGATGCAGCGACCACCTGCTGACCGCCGGGCTGCTCGGCTCCGAGGTCACCTGGACCGACCCGGCCGGCATCGCGGACGCCCTGCGCCCGGACACCGGACTGGTGATCGTGGAGACCCCGGCCAACCCGACGCTGGCCGAGGTGGACCTGCGGGCCGTCGCCCACGCCTGCGGGTCCGTGCCGCTGCTCGTCGACAACACCTTCGCCACGCCCGTGCTCCAGCGGCCCGCCGAGCACGGCGCACGGCTGGTGCTGCACAGCGCCACCAAGTACCTCGGCGGCCACGGGGACGTGCTGGCCGGCGTGGTGGCCTGCGACGAGGAGTTCGCGGGACGGCTCAGGCAGGTCCGCTTCGCCACCGGCGGCGTGCTGCACCCGCTGGCCGGCTATCTGCTGCTGCGCGGCCTGTCCACGCTGCCGGTACGGGTCCGTGCCGCCTCCGCCAACGCCGCCGAACTGGCCGGACGCCTCGCCGCGGACCCGCGGGTGGCCCGCGTCCACTATCCGCGCGTGGGCGGCGCGATGGTCTCCTTCGAGGTGCACGGCGACCCGCACGAGGTGATCGCCCGGGTCCGCCTGATCACGCCGGCCGTGAGCCTCGGCAGCGTCGACACGCTCATCCAGCACCCGGCGTCCATCAGCCACCGCATCGTCGACGCCGACGACCGCCGCGGTGCCGGGGTGAGCGACCGGCTGCTGCGGATGTCGGTCGGCCTGGAGGACGTCGAGGACCTGTGGGCCGACCTCGACGCCGCCCTCGGCGAGCGGACGGAGGCGGTCTCGTCGCGGGAGGTCCTCGCCGGGGCCGAGTGACGGCGCCGGCGTCCCGCCGACGCCGGCCCCCGTCCTACTCCCTGCCCACGCGTTCCCCGTGCGGCGGCCGCGCCGCCGCCGGGGACGCCGGGTCCAGGCGCGCGGTGATGACCAGGGTCCCCTCCTCGACCTGGTAGTCGAGGGGGAGCCCCAGGCCGCGCATCGCGGCGACCATGCCGGTGTTCGACGCCCGGGTGAGCGCGTACACGCTCGCGCAGCCCGCCCCGGCCGCCGTCGCCACGAGCCGCGAGAGCAGTTCGCTCCCGATGCCCCGGCGCTGCCAGGCGTCCTCGACGATCAGGGCGACCTCCGTCTCGTCCCCGTCCCACAGCAGATGGCCGAGCCCGACGATGCGGCCCGATGCGGTCTGCACGGCCAGCGTGCGGCCGTGGCGCGGGCTGAGCAGATGGTTCAGGTACCGGTCGGCGTCCCCGACCGGACCGTGGTAGCGCATCCCGAGCGTCTGCTCCGAGCACCGCTCGTGCATCGCCTTCGCCGCCCGCAGGTCCCGGCTGTCGGCCCGGCGGACGGTGATGTCGCTCCCCTGGGGCAGCGTCAGTACGTCCCGGCCGCGCGGGAGGCGCGGACCGAGCCGGGCGTCCAGTTCGGCCAGCGCCCGTGCCCGCGCGAACTCGGCGGGCGTGAACGGCAGATACGGCCGCTCCACGGTGATCACGCCGCCCTCCGGCGCACGCAGCCGCAGCACGGTGCCCTCCAGTGTTCCCTCGGCCGGGACGCCGTCGGCTCCCGGTGCCCGCGCGGGCAGCGACCGGACGGTGCAGCGGCCCAGCAACTGCCGCAGCGCGAGCGGGAGTTCCGCCGGATCCAGGGCCGTACGGGCGGCCAGCGCGAGGGCGCGGGCCGGTGCGTCGACCAGGTCGTGGGCGTCGGCCCGCTCGGTCCAGGTGTCCGCGCCGCCCGCCGCCGAGACCGTCGCGGCCAGCTCCGTACCGGTCAGTCCGCCCGGGGCGCGGAGCAGGAACTCGTCCACCGTGCCGTCGGCCAGCGGATGCGTCTGCAGGCTCAGGATGTCCACCCCGCGGTCGGCGAGGGCCGCGCACAGGACGGCCAGCGACCCCGGAGCGTCCCGCACCGTCGTCCGCATCCGCCACAGCGCGCTCTCCTCCGCGGCGGCTCCCCCTTCCGGCGCGGACGCAGCCGGACCGGCCGCACCGGCCGGCGGCTCGACGGCCGGCGGCCGGGCGCCGGCGTCGTCCGCGGGTGGCGCGTGGCCGTGGCGCCGTACCCACCATGTGTGGAAGCCCGCCGTGGCGAGCAGGGCGGCCATCGACGCCACGATCATGAAGGCTGGCGTCCCGAGCCCGTGCTCGACGGTCCGGCCCACGGCTTGCGTCACTTCGGACATGTCTCGACCCATGCGACCACTGTGCAGGAATGGTGTTGCGTGGTCACGAACGCCCTGTGACCGATGGGTAAAGAGCGCTTCCGGGACATTCGTCCTACCGCGGGCACCTCGCCGCGCGGGCCGCCCCGCGACGCCCCGGCCGGCCCAACACCCGGCCGCGCACCGGGGGATGACGCCGGTGCGCGGCACGACCCAGGTTACGGGACCTACTGGCCGACCAGCCCCGGCCGCAGCACCTTGGTGAACAGCACCGTGCCGTCCTGCTCGCGCAGCCGCACCGTCATCTCGGCGCTGTCGCCGTCGATGTCGACCTCGCCGAAGAACTGGTAGCCGCCCGCCGGCGAGACGTTGGACGCGGTCGGCGCCTTCACGAACACCCGCTCCGGACCGAAGGTGCCGTCGAGCCTGCTGGCCGGGAACGCGCCCGCGTTCAGCGGACCGGAGACGAACTCCCAGAACGGCTCGAAGTCGCCGAAGGCGGCCCGCGAGGGCTGGTAGTGCTGGGCCGAGGTGTGGTGCACGTCGGCCGTCAGCCACACCGTGCCGGTGATCCGCCGGTGCTTGACGAAGCGCAGCAGCTCGGCGATCTGCAGCTCACGCCCCAGCGGCGCCCCCGGGTCGCCCTGCGCCACCGCCTCGACGTTCGGCCTGCCCTCGGTGGCGTCGGGCACGACCAGGCCGATCGGCATGTCGGCGGCGATCACCTTCCACACCGCCCGCGAGCGCGCCAGCTCCCGCTTGAGCCACTCCGACTGCTCGCGGCCCAGGATGCCCTGCGGATCCACGCTCTGGTCGCCGGTGGAGTTGGCGTTGCGGTACGTCCGCATGTCGAGGACGAACACGTCCAGCAGCGGGCCCTGCCGCAGCACCCGGTACACCCGGCCCTCCCGCGCGCCGGACCGCAGGGTGGAGACCGGGAAGTACTCGCCGAACGCGCGCCGGGCGCGGGCGGCCAGCACGTCCACGCTCTTCTCGGTGTAGCGGCCGTCCGTGTCCGCGATCACCTGCCCCGGGTACCAGTTGTTGCGCACCTCGTGGTCGTCCCACTGGACGACGGAGGGGACCTGGGCGTTGAAGCGCCGCAGCTTCTCGTCGAGCAGGTTGTAGCGGAAGTTCCCCCGGAACTCGGCCAGGGTCTCGGCGACCTTGGACTTCTCCTCGGTGGTGATGTTCCGCCAGGTGCTCCCGTCCGGCAGGGCGGCCGTCGCCGCGATGGGTCCGTCGGCGTAGACGCTGTCGCCGCTGCACAGGAAGAAGTCGGGGTCCAGGGCGCCCATCGCGTCGAAGATGCGGTAGCCGCCGAGGTCCGGATTGATGCCCCAGCCCTGGCCCGCGAGGTCGCCGGACCACACGAAGCGCACCCCGTCGCGGCGGCGCACCGGGACCGTGCGGAAGGTGCCGGCGACCGGTTCGCCCGTGCGCCGCGGGTCGTCCGGGTCGGCCAGCAGCACCCGGTAGTGGATCTGCTCGCCCGGCGGCAGTCCGTGCAGCCGGGTGGTGCCGGTGAAGTCGGTGTCCCGGCCGAGCAGCGGGCCGTGCCACCGGCGCGGGGCGCGGAAGGACTCGGTCGCGGACGTCTCGACGATCATCCGGGCGGGCCGGTCGGAGCGCACCCACACCAGCCCGGAGTGCGCGCCGACGTCGCCCGTCTGCACGCCCCAGCCCGCGGCCGGCCGGCCGGAACGCGCGAACGCCGGTGCCGCTCCGAGGGCGGTGGGCAGGGTCAGGGCCGCCGACGCGGCGAGGGAGCCGCGCAGCACGCCGCGACGCGAGAACGGACGGTGGGACATGGATACGCCTCCAGGGACGGGATCCGGCCGGTGTGCGCAGACAGACCTACTGGGGCGGCGCGGCGCGCACGCGAACCCCGGGTGAACAACCGGCCGCGCGAGCCCGCTCGGGGCGGTGACACGGGCCTCACCGGGCGCCGGGCCGCGCCGCCCGGGCCATCAGCCGCACCCCTTCGGCGATCCGCGCCGGCGGCAGGTGCGCGTACCCCAGCACCAGACGCACCGCCTCGTCCGCACCGTGACCGCCGTCCGCGTGCCCGTACTCCGCCAAGGACCGCACCGCCACACCGGCGTCGGCCACGCGCGCGAGGAAGCGTTCCGGGGGGCCGTGGCGGCCGGGCAGCGTGGCGATGGCGTGGAGGCCGGCGGCGATCCCGGAGACCCGCGCGCCGGGGACGTGCTCGTCCAGCGCGGCCACCAGCGCGTCGCGCCGTTCGCGGTAGACGCGCTGGCACAGGCGCAGTTGGCGGTCGTAGTCGCCGCGCTCCAGGAAGCGCGCGAACACCGCCTGGTCGAGGGAGGGGTGCCCGAGGTCCGTGGTCCGCTTGCGCTCGACGACCTCGTCCGCCAGCCACTCCGGTACCAGCAGCCAGCCCAGCCGCAGCCCCGGCGCCAGGGACTTGCTCACCGAGCCCGTGTAGGCGACGTGCTCCGCGTCCAGCCCCTGGAGCGCGCCCACGGGGGCCCGGTCGTAGCGGAAGTCGCCGTCGTAGTCGTCCTCCAGGATCAGCCCGTCCACGGACCGCGCCCAGTCCAGCAGTTCGGCCCTCCGCCGCGCCGAGTAGGCGATCCCCGTGGGGAACTGGTGCGCCGGCGTCGTCACGACCGCGCGGACGCCCGAGGCGCGCAGCGGGCCGGGTGCGAGCCCCTCCTCGTCCAGCGGCAGCGGCACGGTGGCCACGCCCGCCGACGCGTACAGGGCGCCGTGCTGCGGGCTGCCGGGGTCCTCGACACCGACGGCGCGTGTCCCGCGCGCGTGGAGCACCGCGCCGAGCAGCGCGCTCGCCTGGGCCACGCCGGAGACCACCACGATCCGCTCCGGGTCCGCCACCACGCCCCGGCGCCGGCCGAGGAGTTCGGCCAGCGCGGTGCGCAGCCGGGGCAGCCCGCGGGGGTCGGGGTAGCCGAGCCCCTCGTGCGGCAGTTCCGTCAGCACGCCCCGCTGCGCGGCCGCCCACGCCGAGCGCGGGAAGAGCGACAGATCCGGGGTCCCGGCCACGAAGTCGACGCGGGCGCCGGGGGAACGCCGGGCGAGGTCACGCGCGCGCGGGCGGACGGCCCGCACCGCGTCGCCCACCCATGTGCCGGCACCCCGGCCGCTGCGCAGATAGCCCTCGGCCGTCAGCTGCTCGTACGCCTCCGTCACCAGCCCGCGCGACACCCCGAGGTCGGCGGCGAGGTCCCGGCTCGACGGCAGCCGTGTCCCCGGAGCCAGCCGTCCCGCGCGTACGGCCTCCCGCAGGGCGGCCTGGAGGGCGCGTCCGCGCGAGCGGGCCGGCGCGGACGCGGCGGGCAGCAGCAGTTCCCAGGCGGCGGCCGGTCCGCCGGTGCCGCCCTCCGGCGCGGTCGGTGCCGATGTCATGACGTGCCCCCCGGTGCGCGATCGGCCTCACTCTACGGAGGGCTGGTCCTCGCGGGGCGGCCGGCGGCCCGGCACCACGGGACACCGGCGGGTGGCCCGTGCGCGGCCCGGCCCGCGCGGGCCCCGCCGGCGCGGCGATTCCGCCTGGACAGCGCCGGGCGCGTCCGCTGGGATGGAACGGTGACCACCGACACCGCCACCGACGTCTTCGAAGAGCACCGGCCCGTCCTCCTGGGCGTCGCCTACCGCATGCTGGGCCGCCTCGCCGACGCCGAGGACGTGGTCCAGGAAGCCTGGCTGCGCTGGTCCCGAGCCGACCGCGGTGACATCCGCGAACCGCGCGGCTACCTGGTGCGCGTCACCACCCGCCTCGCCGTGGACCGGCTGCGCCAGATCAAGTCGCGGGGCGAGACGTACGTCGGCCCCTGGCTGCCCGAGCCCTACGTCACCGACTTCGGCGACGCCGTCCCGGACACCGCCGAGCGCGCCGTGCTCGCCGACTCCGTCTCGCTCGCCGTGCTCGTCGTCCTGGAATCGCTGTCCCCGCTGGAACGGGCGGTGTTCGTGCTGCGGGAGGCGTTCGGCTACCCGTACGCCGAGATCGCCGCCATGCTGGAGCGCGGGGAGGCCGCCGTGCGCCAGCTCGCCGGCCGGGCCCGCAAGCACGTCGACGAGGGCAGGCCCCGCTACGACGTCGACCCCGCGCAGCGCCGCGACCTCACCGAGCGGTTCCTCGCCGCGGCGGCCGACGGCGATCTCGCGGGCCTCATGGCGATGCTCGCCCCCGACGCCCGGCTGGTGGGGGACAGCGGCGGCAAGTCGCGGGCGCCGCTGCGGGTGCTGGAGAGCTCCGACAAGGTGGCCCGCTTCTTCCTCGGCGTCGCCCGGAAGGGCATCCCGGACGTCGGCTTCCGCTTCCTGGAGCTCAACGGCGGCCCGGCCCTGCTGATCCTCTCGGCGGGCAAGCCGGACTCCGTCATCCAGATCGACGTCGCCGACGGGCGCATCCAGTTGGTGTACATCATCCGCAACCCGGACAAACTGCGGTCACTGTCGGCCGTCTGACGCCCGGCTGACGTCCCGGGCGCGCCCGCCGTGTCCGGCCGCGCCGGCCCGGCCCCCGTCCCGTGACGGGGGCTTCGCCGTCGTGTCGCCCGTACGACCCCGTACGAACAGCCCGTGAACACCACCCCGCACCGCGCCCCTGCCGTGGCCAAGGGATCGAGGATTGGTCTTGACCAAGGGGGTGGGCCGCCCTATCGTCGCAGAGAACTGCAACAACCTTTAATAAACAAGGGCGCCAAAACGCTGCCGGACGACGGCGATTGCGGAGGACAGGGTGGGGACCACGCAGTTGGAATCGGTACCGGAACCGAAGTACTGGCATCTGAGGACGGTGCTCAGCGAGGCACTGGACTCGGAGTTCTCCGTGGGCGAGATCCTGCCCAACGAGCGTGACCTCGCCGCCCGCTTCGGCGTCGCCCGCGCCACGCTCCGCCAGGCCCTGGAACAGCTCGAGCTGGAAGGCAGGCTCCAGCGCCGCCGCGGCGTCGGCACGACCGTCGCGCCGCCCCGCGTGGGCGTGTCCGTCGGGGCCCGCGACCACGCCTGGCCCGGCACGGCCGACGACGCCTGGCAGCCCGCCGACTGCGTCCTCGCGGCGCCCCCCGCGGCCGTCGCCGAGGCCCTCGGGACCGAGCGGGACGAGCCCGTGCACACCGTCCGCCGCTCCCGGGTGACCCACGGCCAGCCCGTCGCCGCCGAGCTGCTCCACATCCCGCGGGCCTCGGTGCCCGACCTCACCGCCATCGACGCCCCGTCCGGCGCGGCACGCGCGCGTGCGGTGCTGCGCGAGCTGCAGCGGCTGGAGCTGGAGGGCCAGGAGAACGCGGTGGAGCTGGGCTCGGCCGGCGCCGAGGACGCCCGCGAGCTGGACCGCCTCCCCGGGGCCCCGGTCCTGGTCGTCACCACCCGCTACCTCGCCGGGGGCCGCACGGCCGCGCTCTCCGTCGCCACGTACCGCGCGGACACCTGCCGCCTGACCTTCGGGGACTCCGGCGACGTGCAGATCCACCACGGCCCGCGGACACAGGCGTCCTGAGTAGTGACCATTGCGTGCCCGCCCAGCCGCCGCGGCCGGTCGCGCCTCCCCGGTGCCCGAACCCGCGAGGCGCCCCGGGGACGGCACGTGCGGGCCCGGCGGCACCCGGCCGCGACACACCCGCGCGGGCCGGTGTGCACGGCCCGACAGGACTGCCGGCCTCCAGCGGCCCGAGGGCCGGCCGCCGCCCCCGAACACCCGGAGGGGGTCAGCGGCGTGCCGTGGCACCCTCCACCGCGAAGAGCTGCTCCTCCACATGGTCCAGCGCCAGCCGCAGCGCGCCCGTCGCCACGGCGGCCTCGCCGAGGAGGGACAGGGTCACCCTCGGCGGCCGCAGGCAGTAGCGGGCCAGCTCCCGCCGCAGCGGCTCCAGTACGCCGTCCAGTCCGGCCGCCCAGCCGCCGACGACCACCAGCTCCGGGTCCAGGGCCAGCGCCAGCGCGGCCACGTCGTGCACCAGCCGCTGGATGAAACGCTCGACGGCGGCACGGGCCCGCCGGTCGCCCTCCCGCGCCTCGGCGAAGACCCTGGCGACCGCCTGTTCGTCCAGCGGATCCAGCGGCTGGTCCGTGGTCGACAGCAGCGTCTCCGGCGTCACGTCCCGCCCCAGCAGGTGCAGCGCGCCGATCTCACCGGCCGCCCCGCCGTACCCCCGGTGCAGCCGGCCCCCGATCAGCGCGCCGGCGCCCGGACTCAGCCCGGCCAGCACGAACACCACGTCGTCGGACTCGGTGGCGGCGCCCTTCCAGTGCTCGGCGACCGCGGCGGCGTTCGCGTCGTTCTCCACCAGCACCGGGCACTTGAAGGAACGGCGCAGCCGCTCGCCCAGCCGCAGCCCCGTCCACTCGGGCAGCGCCGTGCCCAGTCGCACCGTGCCGTCCGCCTCCACGATCCCCGGCGTCGCCGCGCCCACCGCCCGCAGCGAGCCGCGCGCCACACCGGCCCGGCGCAGCAGCTCGGCGACCGCGGTGCGCAGCCGCTCCAGACGCTCGTCGGCGCCGGCGGTCTCCGCGACGTCCTTCGCCTGGGCGCCGATCACCCGGCCGTCCAGGTCGGCGAGGAGCGCGGCGACGCGGTGCGGACCGATCTCCAGGCCCAGCAGATGACCTGCCTCCGCTCGGAACCGGAACCGCCGCGCCGGACGCCCCTGCCGCCGGGCGACGCCCTCGTCGGCGGCCTTCTCGACGACCAGCCCGGCCTCGATGAGCCCTTCGACGACCCCCTCGACGGTCGGCCGGGACAGCCCCGTCACCCGGGTGATCTCGGTCAGCGTCGCACAGTCCGTGGCACGCAGCGCGTGCAGCACCACCGCGGAGTTGATCCTCCGCAGCAGCGACGGATCCCCGCCGGTCAGCCCGCCCAACGTCCGTCCTCCCAGCTCGAGCGCGTGTTCGCCGGATCGTACTCGGCCCCCGTGCCCGGGTGAGCGCCGGGCCGTCCGTCCCCGGCCCCACGGGGTGCCTCAGCCCGGGGCCACGAATCCGGACTCGTACGCCGTGATCACCGCCTGCGTGCGGTCCCGTGCCCCCAGCTTCCCCAGCACCGCGCTCACATGCGACTTGACCGTCTCCGTGCCCACGACCAGCCGGGCGGCGATCTCAGCGTTGGACAGCCCGCGTGCCATCAGCCGCAGCACCTCGCCCTCCCGCTCGGTCAGCCGCGCCCGCTCCAGCACGGCGCGGGCCGCCCGGTTCCCGCCGCCGTCCGCGTACTCGGCGGCCAGTTGCCGCACGGACGCGGGGAACAGCAGGGAATCGCCCTCGGCGATCAGCCGCACCGCGTGCACGATCTCCGCCGGCCGGGCCCGCTTCAGCAGGAACCCGTCGGCGCCCGCGCGCAGCGCCTCGTACACGTACTCGTCGTTCTCGAAGGTCGTCACGACGAGGATCCTCGGCGGCTCGGGCACCGTCCGCAGCAGCGCGCGGGTCGCCTCGATGCCGTCGAGCAGCGGCATCCGGACGTCCATGGCGACCACGTCCGGCCGCACCTGCCGCACCAAGGGGATCACCGCGGCCCCGTCGGCCGCCTCCCCGACCACCTCGATGTCCGGCTGCGCCTCCAACACCGCGCGCAGGCCCGCGCGTACGAGGGGTTCGTCGTCGACGAGGAGCACTCTGACCGGCATCCGCCCAGCGTAGATCAGCCCACGGGCAGCTCGACGTGCACCTGCCAGTCGCCGGCGGGGTCGGGCCCCGTGCGCGCCCGCCCGCCCAGCAGCGCGGCGCGTTCGCGTATGCCGCGCAGACCGCTGCCGCGCCCCTGAGCGGTTTCCCCGCCGGGCAGCGGATTGCGCACCGACAGGGTGAGGGCGCCGTCCGCCGCGTGGACGCGGACCCGCACGGGGACGGCACCCGCGTGCCGCAGCACATTGGTCAGCGCCTCCTGGAGGATGCGGTACCCCTCACGGGTCACCGGGCCCGGCAGTGTCTCCAGCGGTCCCGTCACCTCGGCGTCCACCTTCGCGCCGGAGGCACGGGCGGACTCCAGCAGCCGGTCGGCGTCCGCGAGCGTGGGCCGGGCGCTCACCGGCCGCTCCGCCTCCCGCAGCACACCGAGCACCCGCTCCAGGTCCTCCAGCGCGGCCCGGCCGGTCTCCTCGATGGCGGCCAGGGCGCGGTCGGTGAAGTCCGGGTCGCCCGCGGCGCGTGCGGCGCCCGCCTGCACGACGGCGACCGTCAGCGCGTGCCCGATCGAGTCGTGCAGCTCGCGGGCGATGCGGTTGCGCTCCAGAAGCTGCTCGGTGCGCTCCTCCAGGGCCGCGAGGCGTTCGGCGGGGGAGGGGCCGAGGAGGCGGCGGGCCAGCCGGGTGATCAGCCCGCCCGCGCCGACGACGACGGCGGCGAGCAGGAACAGCGGCAGCGGGGACACCCACGCGTACCACCAGTGGTGGCCCGGCAGACGGACGATGCCGCCGTCGTCCTGCTGTCCGCCCCGGGCCACCGCCACCAGGTCGAGGGCGAGGACGGGCAGTTGGACGGTGAGCATCGACACGCAGCAGCCGATGACCAGGCGGGCCTCCAGCCAGAGCACGGTCCGCCCGCGGTCCCCCCAGGTGGAGGAGGGGGCGACGACGATGTCCATGCTCTCGCCGTCGGGCCGGTGACCGGTCAGCAGCAGCCTGGCCTGCATCCCCTCGACCACCCGCATCGCCGGCACCAGACCCGCGAGCGCGAGCAGCACCGCCGACGAGAAGACCCAACTGTCGTCGATGTACATCCACATGGCCGGCCACACGACGGCCATGAACAGATGCAGCCATCGTGTGTACGTCACCACCCGGCCGAACGGGCGCAGCAAGCGGACCATGGCGTCATCGTGCCAGCCGCCGCCGACGCACGGCCTCCCCCGCCCGGGGGAGACGATCTCCACCGGCGGGGGAGGCCCCGCCCCCTCACCGGACGGCACGCTGCTGCCATGACCAGCATCGACGTCCAGAACCTCACCAAGGAGTACGGCACCCGACGAGCCGTCGACGACCTCACCTTCACCGTGCGCCCCGGCCGCGTCACCGGATTCCTCGGCCCCAACGGCGCCGGCAAGTCCACCACCATGCGGCTGGTCCTCGGCCTCGACCGGCCCACCTCCGGCACCGCAACCGTCGGCGGACACCCCTACGCCTCCCTCGACGAGCCGCTGCGCCACGTGGGCGCCCTGCTCGACGCGAACGCCGCCCACGGCTCGCGCACCGGACGGGACCATCTGCGTGTCCTGGCGGCGAGCAACCGCATCCCCGCGCGCCGGGTCGACGAGGTGATGGAGGAGACGGGCATCGCGTCGGTGGCGCGCCGCCGGGTGAGGACGTACTCCCTGGGCATGCGCCAGCGGCTGGGCATCGCCGCCGCGCTGCTGGGCGACCCCGGTGTGGTGATGCTGGACGAGCCCTCCAACGGGCTGGATCCCGAGGGCATCATCTGGATCCGGGAGCTGCTGCGCCGGCTCGCGGCCGAGGGGCGCACCGTCCTGGTCTCCAGTCATCTGATGAACGAGACCGCGTCGTTCGCCGAGCACCTGGTGGTCCTCGGCCGGGGCCGCCTGCTGGCCGACACCCCGATGCGGGAGTTCATCGACGCGCGCGTGCGGCCCCGCGTCCGGATCCGCACGACGGACGCCACCGCCCTGAGGGCCGCCCTCGCCCGCCGGGGACACGACGCCGTGCAGCACGACGACGGGTCCTGGACGGTGGACCACGCGCGCGTGGACGACATCGGCCGGGCCCTGTCCGGCACGGGCGTCCCGATCCTCGAACTCGCCTCGGACGAGGG
Source organism: Streptomyces sp. NPDC018947 (assembly GCF_044390505.1). Lineage (NCBI taxonomy): Bacteria > Bacillati > Actinomycetota > Actinomycetes > Kitasatosporales > Streptomycetaceae > Streptomyces > Streptomyces sp. NPDC018947. The sequence continues at coordinate 245,259 of NZ_JBIRZD010000008.1, read as the reverse complement.
CACCTTGGAGCAGGCCTACCTGGACCTGACCGCCGCCGAGACCGAGTTCACCGCACCGCCCGCCCAGCCTCAGGAGGTCTGACCATGCAGTTCACGCCCGTGCTCCGCTCCGAGGCGCTCAAGGTGCGCACCCTGCGCTCGCTGTACGGCACACTGCTGGCCGTGTTCGCCGTCACGACGGCCTTCTCCGCGCTGGCCGGGGTGTCCGACACCTCCGACCCGGACTTCGACCCCCTGTTCATGGCCCTGTCCGGGGTGATGCCCGGCCAGATCGCCGCCATCGCCTTCGGCGCCGTGGCCGTCTCCTCGGAGTACCACGGCAACGGCATCCGGCTCTCCCTGGCCGCCGTGCCCCGGCGCGGGCGGTGGTTCGCGGCCAAGCTGGTGGCGATCGCCGTACCGTCCCTCGCCGTGGGGCTGGTCAGCGCCCTCGCCGCCCTCCTCGCGGCGCGCGCCGGGCTCGGTACGGCGGCGAGCGGGCTCACCGCGGGCGAGCAGGTGCGCGGGGTCGTGGGCTGCGGCGTCTACGTCATGCTGATGGCCCTGTTCGCGGCCGGTCTCACCGTGGTGTTCCGCAGCGGTGTGGCCACCCTGTCCACGCTGATCCCGTTCATCCTCGTCGTCTCCTTCGTGATCGGGGACGTGGCCGGCGGCGCCACCGACTTCCTGCCGGACCGGGCGGGCCAAGTGGTGCTGTACCAGACGCCCGACGGAACCCTCGGCCCGTGGACCGGCCTCGCGGTGACCGGGCTGTGGACGGCGGCGGCCGTCCTGGCGGGAGCCTGGCGGCTGAGCCGCCGGGACGCCTGAGCCGGGGGGCCGCTGACGCCCCGCCAATTGTCAGTGGCGGCCGGTTTACTGGACGGCATGGACATCGCGCGGCACATCGCGGTCATCGACGAGCTGTGCTTCCGGCCCTTCCCGGCGGAGCACGGCCCGTCGCACGGCGGCACGGCGGGTCCCGGGTGCTTCGTCGTGGCGCTGGAGAGCAGCCACGGCCTGCGCGGCGGCGACGGTGCGGAACGGGCGTTGACGTCCGGGCAGTACGAGAAGGACCGGGACGCCCTCTGCGAACGCCTCGCCGCACGCTGGGGCGAGACGGACCCCTGGAACCTCCAGACGGTCCTGCTGCGCACCGAGGGGGAGGAGATACCCGAGCCGTGGGCCGCCCTCAGCGCACGCGCGCGCGTGGCGTACCTCTGGGAGGCGCGGGGAACGGCCCGCTGGGTCGCGCTGGCCGTCGCGGACCGCGACGAGACGGACGAGATACAGCTCCTGGCGGTCGTCACGGACGAGCCACCGCCATGACGACCAACGCCCGCACCGCGCGCGCCGCTCGGGAGACCGCCCGGGCCTGCGCGTCCGCCGCGACGGTGCGGCCCGTCTCCGGGAGCCGGCGGGCCCGGATTCCCGCGTCCGCCGCGTCGGCCCGGGGCGCGTCGTTCGGACCAGGCCGCGGGGAACCGGCTACGCCCCGGTCCCGCTTCCGCGGCGTGATCCGAACGGCGGGACCTGGACCTCCCCGTCCGCCGCGGCCCGCAGCCGGGCGAACTCCTCCGCCATCGTGGCCGCCGTCCAGTGCGCGTTCAGTCCGCTCGGATTGGGCAGCACCCACACCCGCGTGCCCCCGATCGTCCGCTCCTGCGGCCCGACCTGGGCCCGCCGGTCGTCGAACGCCGCCCGGTAGGCGGTGACACCGACCACGGCCAGCCAACGCGGCCGCAGCCGCGCCACCTTCAGCGCCAGGTGCCGGCCGCCCTCCCGGTACTCCTCGGCCGTCAGCTCGTCCGCCCGGGCACTGGCCCGCGCGACGACGTTGGTGATGCCGAGCCCGTACGACAGCAGTTCCTCCTGCTCCGACGGCTTCAGCAGCCGGGGCGTGAAGCCGGACAGGTGCAGCACGGGCCAGAACCGGTTGCCCGGACGGGCGAAGTGGTGGCCGGTCGCCGCGGACAGCAGGCCGGGGTTGATGCCGCAGAACAGCACGCGGAGGCCGTCCGCGACGACGTCCGGTACGAGACGGTCGCGGGCGGCCTCCAGTTCGGCGCGGGTGAAGCGGGTCAGAGGATCGCTCCGGGCGAGTAGCCCGCGGCGGCCGGGTGCTGCTTGACGATCTCCTCGATCCGGCCGACGACGACGCCGACCTGATCGGCGGCGGCACCGGTGAAGGACAGCTTGTCGGCCATGAGGGCGTCGAGCTGCTCCCGGTCCAGCGGGATGCGCTCGTCGGCGGCCAGCTTGTCGAGCAGCTCGTTGCGCTCGGCGCCCTGCTCGCGCATCGCCAGCGCGGAGGCCACCGCGTTCTCCTTGATCGCCTCGTGGGCGACCTCGCGGCCGACGCCGGCCCGCACCGCGCCCATCAGCACCTTGGTGGTGGCGAGGAACGGCAGATAGCGGTCCAGCTCGCGGGCCACGACGGCCGGGAAGGCGCCGAACTCGTCGAGGACGGTCAGGAACGTCTCCAGCAGGCCGTCCAGCGCGAAGAACGCGTCCGGCAGCGCGACCCGGCGCACCACCGAGCAGGACACGTCGCCCTCGTTCCACTGGTCGCCCGCCAGCTCGCCGGTCATCGACGCGTAGCCGCGCAGGATCACCATGAGGCCGTTGACGCGCTCGCAGGAGCGGGTGTTCATCTTGTGCGGCATCGCGGAGGAGCCGACCTGGCCGGGCTTGAAGCCCTCGGTGACCAGCTCGTGGCCCGCCATCAGCCGGATCGTCCTGGCCAGCGACGACGGCGCCGCGGCGAGCTGCACCAGCGCGGTGACGACCTCGTAGTCCAGCGAGCGCGGGTAGACCTGGCCGACCGAGGTGAACGCCTGCGAGAAGCCCAGGTGCGCGGCGATCCGCTGCTCCAGCTCCGCGAGCTTGCCCGCGTCCCCGCCGAGCAGGTCCAGCATGTCCTGGGCGGTGCCGACCGGGCCCTTGATGCCGCGCAGCGGGTAGCGGCCGAGCAGCTCCTCCACCCGGCCGTACGCGACGAGCAGCTCGTCGGCGGCGGTGGCGAAGCGCTTGCCCAGCGTCGTGGCCTGGGCGGCCACGTTGTGCGAGCGGCCGGCCATGACCAGCTCGGCGTACTCGCCGGCCAGCTTGCCGAGGCGGGCCAGGACGGCCACCGAACGGTCGCGGATCAGCTCCAGCGACAGCCGGACCTGGAGCTGCTCGACGTTCTCCGTCAGGTCGCGGGAGGTCATGCCCTTGTGCACGTGCTCGTGCCCGGCGAGGTCGTTGAACTCCTCGATCCGCGCCTTCACGTCGTGCCGCGTGACCTTCTCGCGCTCGGCGATGGAAGCCAGGTCGACCTGGTCCAGGACGCGCTCGTAGTCGGCGATCGCGGCGTCGGGCACCTCGATGCCGAGGTCCTTCTGGGCGCGCAGCACGGCGAGCCAGAGCTGCCGCTCGAGCTTCACCTTCTGCTCGGGCGACCAGAGCGTGGCGAGCTCGGCGGAGGCGTAGCGTCCGGCGAGGACGTTCGGGATGCGGGGCTTGGCGGGAGCGGAAGTCACGTGTACGGAGTTTACCCGGCGTCCCAGGAGGCTCCGAACGGTCACGCGGTGCGGAAAGCCCAGGTCGGACGCCTTCCGGGCTGGGCTACCGTTCCCGGGGCCGTCGCAGCGGCCCCAGTTCGGACCCGTCACGTTTCGGTAACCTGGCTGAAACCCTTGACGTTTCTCCGGGCCCGTTCTTAATCTCACTGCGTACTCGGTAGTTCCAGTGGTTCACGTGCTGCGGCGCTTTCCGCAGTGTTTTGACAGGCATAGACACAGACCACCTGTCGGTGGTTTCGTCGTGCCTTTTTTCGTTCCCTCCCGTGCCGCCGATGGGTCTTCCTCGAAGGCGGATTCATGGCACAACGTCCGAGCGTCAAAGGCGTCGCCGACGTCGGTGCGCTCATCGATGGGCTGGGAAAGATCACCGGCAGGGCGCACGTCATCTGGCTCCTCGTGTTCGGCGGGCTGTTCCTCGACGCCTACTCGAACGCGGCGCTGAGCGCCGGCCTGGGGCCGATGACGTCCCAGATGGAGCTCACCAGCACCCAGGTCTCGATCCTCACGGCCACCGCTCCGGCCCTGGCCATCGTCTTCAACCCGTTCGGGGGCTGGCTCGCCACCCGCATCGGCCGCGTTCCCCCGCTGCTCATCGCCAAGGTGTTCGCGATCGCGGGCGCCCTCCTCGCCGCGTTCGCCGGTGACTTCACCCTCGTCTGGCTCGGACGAGTCCTGGTGGGTGTCGCGTACGGCATCGACTTCGCGGTGGCCATGGCCCTGCTCGCCGAGTACACGCCGGCGAAGCTGCGCGGCCGGCTGAACCTGTGGCAGGCCGTCTGGTACGTCGCCACCACCAGCAACCTCGCGCTGGCCCTGGTCTTCTTCAACCTGGACGTCGGCGCCGACATCTGGCGCTGGTCGGTCGGCTCGGCCGCGGTCGTCGCCGCCGCGCTGCTGCTGGGCCAGGCGCTGATGCTCAAGGAGAGCCCCACCTGGCTGGCGAGCAAGGGGCGGCTGGAGGAGTCGGTCGCCAACCTGGACCGGATCTACGGGATCAAGGCCGTCGCCGGTGCTCCCGACGAGACGACCCGCGCCGGCGCCGCGGAACCCGCCGTCGGCTTCCGCCAGGCGGGCCTCCTGTTCAAGGGGGAGTACCTGCCGCGCACGATCCTTTCCTCGGTGATCTCGCTCGGGCAGTCGATGCAGTACTTCGCGGTCGGCTGGTACCTGCCACTGATCAGTCTGGCGATCTTCGGCGAGAGTTTCGAGAAGGCCACCGTCGGCTCGATGGTGTTCAACGCCTTCGGTATCGCGGGCGGGCTGCTGTCCGCCTACTTCGGCCGCCGCATGGGACTGCGCCTCAGCTCCGCCGCCGGTTTCGCCGGGGTCTTCGTGGCCCTGGTGGCGATGGGACTGACTTTCGAGAAGGTGCCCACGGCCGTGGCATTCCTGCTGCCGGTGCTGTTCATTCTCTGTCACTCGGCGGGACCCGGCGCGAACGGCAAATCCATTGCCGCACTCTCCTACAGCAGTGACATCCGCGCACTGGGCACGGGTATCACCGGGATGGTCGGCAGCTTCGGCAGTGTCGCCGGGCTGTACCTGTTCCCGCAGATCAAGGAATCGCTCGGACTCGCCGACACGTTCCTGGTGCTCTCCGTCGTGCCGCTGCTCGGCCTGATCACCTGCCTGATGATCAAGTGGGACCCGACGAAGGCGGCCTCGCCCGACGAAGCCGCGGGGCGGGTCCGCGACACGGCCGCGGCCCACTCCGTGACCGCGCGCTGACCCGCCGCACCGCGCGGTCCTCCCCTCCTCCTCGTATCCCTCCGTACGGCTCGCTCGCGATGCCCGCAATGAAAGGGCTGCAATGACGCAGACGTTCCCCGGCGCCGGCCCCCGGCGTGGTGTGCTGTCCATCGACGAGGGCACCACGGGCACCCGGGCCGGAGTCGTCCTCGACTCGGGCGCCGCCCACGAGGTGTTCTACCGCTCGATCGAGGTCGGCCACCCGGACGACCTCTCGGTCGAGCAGGACCCCATGGAGATCTGGACCGCCACCCTCGAGGTGGCGCGCCGGGCCGTCGGCCGGGCCGGGGAGGAGGGCATCGGGATCACCGCGGTCGCGCTCTCCACACAGCGGGCCACGGCGATGCTGTGGGACCGGGTCACCGGACGGCCGCTGCTGCCCGCCGTGGTCTGGCAGGACCGGCGGTACGCGCACGAGCTCACGGCGTACGAAGCGGAGTGGGACGCCCCCCTGCTGGCCCGGCAGGGCCGGCCGGTCGGAGCCCGCTCCCCGTTCCTGTGGGCCGCCCGGCAGATCGCCACGCACCCCGGGGTCGCCGACGCGCACCGGGCGGGACGGCTGCTCTTCGGCACCGTCGACACCTGGCTGATCTGGCGCCTCACCGGCGGCACCGTGTACGCGACCACCCCGACCAACGCCGCGTCCACCGGCGGCTACCTGCTGGAGCGCCACGCCTGGGACGAGGAATGGATCGGCCACCTCGGCTTCCCCGTCGACCTGCTGCCGGAACTCCGTTCCGACGACGCCGGGTTCGGCACGACCGACCCGGCCGCCCTCGGCATCGCCGTCCCGCTGGCGGCGTCCATGGGCGACCAGCACGCCGCGCTCGTCGCACTCGGCGGGCTCGCCGCCGGGCAGGGCATGTGCGTCTACGGGACCGGCGCGTTCGTCGACGCCGCGACCGGCACCACGCCCGCGCTGCCCCGGCCGGACATCTCCGGGGTGCTCGCCCACCCCGGCCGGCGGCAGGGAGACGTCACCCACTACAGCCTCGAGGCGTACACCTCCACCGCTGGTTCGGCGCTGCGCTGGCTCTGCGACGACCTGGGACTGTTCGCCTCGCCGAAGGAACTCGGTGAGGAAGCCGGCCGGGTTCCCACCAGGCCGGGCCGCACACCGCGCTTCGTCCCGGCGCTCGCCGGGGTCCGAACGCCGGTCTGGCACCCCGAGGCCACCGCCTCCCTCACCGGGCTCACCCTCGCCACCACGCGTGCCGACCTCGCCCGCGCCGTGCTCGACGGGATCGCGCACTCGGTGTGCGACCTGATCGAGGGGGTCGCCGACACCATGGGCACGCCGCTCACCCGGCTCCGGGTCGGCGGGGGCGTCTCCGGCAGCGACCCGCTGATGCGGATCCAGGCCGACCTGACCGGCCTGCCCCTGGAACGGGTCGCCGACTCCGCCACCGCCAGCCTGCGCGGCACCGCCTATCTGGCCGGGGTCGCCCAGGGCCTGTGGTCCTCGCTCGAAGAGGTCGTCGAGGCACAGCCGCACGGCCGGGTCTTCGAGCCGTCGATCACGGCGGCCGAGCGCGCCGGGCAGCGGGCCGCCTGGCGCGACGTGCTGATCGCCCACCTGAACGACCCCGCGCTGCTCCCCGCACGGGAGGCCGCGCCCGAACCTCGCACCCCCCACTGACGGCCCCGGTCGTCGCACCGTCGGCCCGCACACGACGCCCGGGCCGCCGAACCGGAACACCAGGAGTTGATGTTGTGATCACCATGCCCGCCCGGAAACCGCGGCGCGACGCCGCGGCGACCCGCCGTACGCCCCTGCTCCTCGACCGGGCGGCCCTCAAGCGCCGGCTGGCCGACGACACGTACGACGTGCTCGTCGTCGGCGGTGGCATCACCGGGGCGTACGCCGTGCTCGACGCCGCTTCGCGCGGGCTGCGCGCGGCCCTGGTCGAGAAGGACGACTTCGCCTCCGGCACCTCGTCGAAGTCGTCGAAGATGGTGCACGGCGGCCTGCGCTACATCGAGCAGGGCAACGTCAACCTGGTCCGCCACTCGCTCCTGGAGCGTCACCGCTTCCGCAAGAACGCCCCGCACCTGGTGCACCGGCTGCCGTTCCTCTTTCCGATACTGGAGAAGGAGGGCGTCTTCGACGCCCGGCTGGCCAAGGGCTTCGAAGGTCTGCTGTGGACGTACGACCTGGTCGGCGGATGGCGGATCGGCAAGCTCCACCAGCGGCTCACCGTTCCCGAGGTCCTCGCCCAGGCGCCGACGCTGCGCGCCGAGAACCTCAAGGGCGGGCTGATGTACTTCGACGCCCGCACCGACGACGCCCGCCTCGTCCTCACCGTCGTCCGCACCGCCGCCGCGCTCGGGGCGACCGTCCTCAACGGGGCGAAGGCCGAGGGCCTGCTGACCCGGACGGGCAAGGTGTCCGGCGCCCGGGTCTCGGCGGACGGCGACACCATCGACATCCGCGCCCGAGCCGTGGTCAACGCCACCGGGGTGTGGACCGACGAACTGGACGCGAAGGCGGACGACGGCCACAAGCCGCAGGTCCGGCCCGCCAAGGGCGTCCACATCGTGGTGCCGTGGGACAAGGTGCGGATCAACTGCACGGTCACCGTGCCGATCCCCGGCCGGGCCCGCCGCGCGACCTGCACCCGCTGGGGCAACAGCGTCGTACTGGGCACCACCGACGAGGACTACCAGGGCTCCCCGGACGACGTGCACTGCACCCGCGAGGAGATGGACTTCCTGCTGGAGGGCGCCAACACCGCCTTCGAGGGGAAGCTCACCCCGGACGACGTGGTCGGCTCCATCGGCGGTCTGCGTCCGCTGGTCGGCGGCAAGGAGGGGGCCACCCTGGACATGCGCCGCGACCACCACATCACCATCGGCCGTACCGGCATGGTGACGGTGACCGGAGGCAAGCTCACCACCAGCCGGCACATGGGCGAACTCGTCATCGACAAGGTGATGACGGTGCTCGGGCGCAGAGGGAGGAGCCGCACCACCGACCTCCCGCTCCTCGGCGGCGCCGGCTACGACGCCGAGGCCGTCGCCGCGTCCGGTGGCATCGCCGCGCACCTGGGCGAGCGCTTCGGCACCGAGGCCCGGTTCGTCGGCGACCTCATCCAGGACGACCCCTCGCTGGCCGAGCCGATCGTCGCGGGACTCCCGTACACCAGGGCCGAGGTCGTGTACGCGGCCCGCGCCGAGCTGGCCCGGTCGGTCGACGACGTCCTCTCCCGCCGTACACGCGCCCGGCTGTTCGCCCGGGACGCCTCCGTCGACGCCGCCGAGGCCGTCGGCGCGATCCTCGGCCGGGAACTGAACCTCACGGAAGCGGAGGTGGAGCGCTCGGTCGCCGAGTACCTCGCAGCAGTCCGTCACGAAAAGTCCGTACTCCTCGAAGGGGCAGCAGCATGATCAGCCGTCAGACCATCACCCACCCGTTCAACCGGGGCAACTACACCGTCGGTGCCCCCAGCTTCGCCAAGTGGGCGCAGAACACCCCGGTCGGCGACGGCGCCCCCGCGCTCCAGAAGGACCCGGTCGAGGTTCCCGGGACCGTGGTCGAGGCGCTGCGCGAGGCCGCGCACGCGGTGCACACCTCCCGCGAGGAGGTCGTCACCCGGACCCGTGACTGGTGGGCCGGATCGATGATCGGCGAGACCGAGGGCCGCCCCGCGACCCCGAACGCCGTGATCGTCGAGGCCGCCGACCCCGACCAGGTCGCGGCCGTGCTGCGGATCTGTCACGAGGCCGGCATTCCCGTCACCCCGTCCGCGGGCCGCTCCAACGTCACCGGCGCCGCGCTCCCCGTCTTCGGCGGCGTCGTCCTGGACGTCTGCGGTCTGAACCGGATCATCGGCTTCGACGCCGAGTCGAACATCGTGAACGTCCAGGCCGGCATGTTCGGCGACCTCTTCGAGAAGCAACTGCAGGAGGAGTACGGCGTCACCACCGGCCACTGGCCCTCCGCGTTCGCCGTCTCCACCGTCGGCGGCTGGATCGCCTGCCGCGGCGCCGGCCAGCTCTCCACCCGGTACGGCAAGATCGAGGACATGGTCGTCGGCGTCGACGTCGTGCACGCCGACGGCACGCGGGCCACCTACGGCGACTACGCCCGCGCCGCGGTCGGACCGGACCTGCGCCAGCTCTTCGTCGGCTCCGAGGGCACCCTGGGCGTCATCGTCTCGGCCCGGCTGCGGGTCCACCCGCTGCCGGAGTACGCCTCCGCCGCCGCCTACGGCTTCAGGACGTTCGCGGAGGGCCTGGACGCCTGCCGCAGGATCATGCAGCGCGGCGCCACCCCGGCCGTCCTGCGCCTGTACGACACCCTGGAGTCGGGCACCCACTTCGGCCACCCGGAGACCAACCTCCTGCTCATCGCCGACGAGGGCGACCCGGCGATCGTCGACGCCTCGATCGGGGTGGCGAAGGAGATCTGCGAGGAGTACGGCCCCGAGCTGGACAGCCGGGCCGTCTTCGAGCGCTGGCTGGACGAGCGGATGCTGGTCGGCAAGTCCGCCGACGGCTTCACGCCCGGTCCGGGCTTCGTCGCCGACACCCTGGAGATGGCCGCGTCCTGGACCGACCTCCCGGTGATCTACGACGAGGTGGTCGCCGCCATCCAGGGGGTGGACGGCACCCTGGCCGCCTCGGCCCACCAGTCGCACGCGTACACCGACGGCGCCTGCGTCTACTTCTCGCTCCGCGGGAACGTGGCGCCCGAGTCACGCCGCGCGTGGTACCGAGCGGTGTGGGACGCGGCCAACGCCGTGCTCGTCAAGCACGCCGCGGCGCTCAGCCACCACCACGGCTGCGGTCTGCTGCGCGGCCCCTACCTGGAGGAATCCCTCGGCGCGGGCTTCGCGACCTTCGTCGCGGTGAAGAACGCCCTGGACCCGGCCGGCATTCTCAACCCTGGCAAGCTGGGCCTTCCCAGCCCATTCGGTACCTCTCCGCTGAGCTGACCTCAGCCGCCACGGAACCCTTGATCCCCAGGTAGGCCCTTGCCATGACCTCTTTCCCGTCCCGATCAGGCGCCGCACTCGACCCCCGGCTCGCGTCCGTGTTCGCCGAGGTCCCGGTCGTCGCGTCGGTCGTCGGCACCCAGCCGCTGCGGCAGTTCCTGACCGCGCCGGCCAGGGTGTGCATCGTCGCGTCGCTCGCGGTGGGGCAGCTTCCCCAGGTCGTGCCGGCGCTGGGCCGGGCCGGGAAGACCGTGTTCGTGAACGTGGACAGCAGCCCCGGTCTGGCCCAGGACCGGGGCGCGCTGGAGTTCATCAAGAACATGGGTGCCCACGGCGTGGTCAGTACCCGGCTCTCGCTGATAGAGAAGGGGCGGCCACTCGGCCTGCTGACGATGATGAAGGTGTTCGTCACCGACCGGTCCAACCTGCGCCGCTCCACGGACGCGATCTCGCGCGGGGCGCCGGACCTGGTCGAAATCATGCCCGCTCCGATCGTCGCCCGGATGAGCGCGCAGGCACAGCGCGCGATGTCCCCGTCGGTCGCCGCGGGCTTCGTGGAGACCCCCGCGGACGTGGCGCTCGCGCTGGCCCTCGGGTCCGTCGCCGCCGCCACGTCCGACCCCCGCCTCTGGCACCTGCGCCGGGACGAGGTGCCGCCCGTCCCGCCCTCCGCCCTGAAGAGGCCCGCCGCACCACCCCAGGAGTGAGACCTCCCATGTCATACGTCGTCGTCGCCCGTTACCGCACCAAGGAGGGCGAGGAGAACACCGTCCTCCCCCTGCTCGACACCATGGCCGCCGCCTCCCGACAGGAGCCGGGCAACCTCGCCTACCGCGTCCACCAGGGCACCGAGGACCCGCGGACGATCGTGCTGTACGAGGAGTACGCCTCCGAAGCGGACTTCGCCGCACACTGCGCCACCCCGCACTTCCAGGACATCGTTCTCGGCACGGTGGTCCCGTTGCTGGAGACCCGTGAGGTGCTGCGCTGCGCCCCGCGCCCGGAGGTGCGGGCATGAAGACCCGTGCGGTGGTGCTGCGCGGCGTGTCCACGGCCCGCCCCTACGGCGACACCCGTCCGGTGGAGGTGGAGGAACTGGAGCTGGGCGCCCCGCGAGAGGGCGAGGTGCTGGTGCGGATCGCGGCCGCCTCGCTCTGCCATTCGGACCTCTCGGTCGTCAACGGCGACCGGGTCCGCCCGCTGCCGATGGTGCTGGGCCACGAGGCGGTGGGCGTCGTCCAGGACACCGGACCGGGTGTCGGCCGGGTCCGCCCCGGTGACCACGTGGCTCTGGTCTTCGTGCCGAGCTGCGGCTTCTGCGCCGACTGCGCGGCGGGCCGGCCCGCCCTGTGCGCACAGGCGGCCGCGGCGAACGGATCGGGTGCGCTGCTGCACGGCCCGTCGCTGCTGACCGACGCCTCCGGTGCCCGGGTCCACCACCAGCTCGGCGTCTCCGCGTTCTCCGAGCACGCCGTGCTCGCCCAGGAATCGGTGGTGCCGATCCCGAAGGACATCCCGTTCACCGTGGCCTCCATGTTCGGCTGCGCGGTGCTGACCGGCGCCGGAGCCGTCATCAACACGGCGGCCCTGCGCCCCGGCCAGTCGGCGGTGGTCTACGGCCTGGGCGGCGTGGGTCTGTCCGCGGTGCTGGGCGCCCGTGCGGCGGGCGCGTATCCGATCGTCGCGGTCGACCCGGTCCGGGAGAAGCGCGAGCTGGCCCTCCGACTGGGCGCGACCCACGCGTACGCGCCCGGCGAAGCGGTCGAGAGCATCCGGGAACTCACCGGAGGCGGAGCCGAGCTGGCGGTGGAGGCGGTGGGCAGCCCCGAGGTGATGGCCCAGTGCCTGACGGCCTTGGCCCGGGGCGGCAAGGCCGTCTCGGTGGGCCTGCCGGCCCCCGGCCGGGTGCTGGAGGTCCCGGCCCTGGCGTTCGCGGGCGAGGGCAAGTCCCTGCTCGGCTCGTACATGGGTGACGCGGTTCCGCGCCGCGACATACCCCGATTCCTGGACCTGTGGCGGGCCGGTCTGATGCCGGTGGAGCGGATGCACACGGGCACCCTGCCGTTGGCCGACATCAACGCGGCGATGGAGGAGCTGGCTTCGGGCCGGGCGATCCGTCAGGTGATCGACGCGTCGGGCATGCTGGCCGCCTGACGCGGCCCGCCCGGCCGGCCGACGGCGTCCCCTCCCGGCCACCGCGGGGGTGCCGTCGGCCGGCAGCCGCGCTTCCCGAGGCGCCCGGCCCCGGTTCGCCCCACGAGGCTCCGCGCGTCCGGGGCCACCGGGCCGGGGCCGAGGGCCGGCTCGGGGTCGTTCGTCGGATGGCACGAAGGCCCCGCCGGGCGGCCGCGGGTCAGGCCAGGTCCTCGAAGGGCAGCAGCTCCGGGCGCTTGGGCGGCAGGCCGTCCCCGGAGGAGCGGCCCGTCAGCCGGCGGCCGATCCAGGGCAGCAGGTGCCGGCGGGCGAACCGGACGTCCTCGGTGCGGCGCAGCAGCCAGCCCGGCGGCGGCGTCGCCGGCATCGGCGTGTGCCAGCCGGGGTCCTCCGGCTCGTGGCCGAGCGCCTGCCACACGGCCTCCGCGACCCGGCGGTGCCCCTCGGCGGTCAGATGGAGCCGGTCCACGTCCCACAGGCGCGGGTCGGCGAGCGAGGGCGCCGCGTACAGGTCGACGACCACGGCGCCGTGCCGGGCGGCGAGGTCGTCGATGACCTCGAACAGCGCCTCCATGCGCGGCCGGAACCGCTCCAGCACCGGGCCCTGGCGGCCGGGGCTGCGCATCAGCACGAGCTGCTCGCAGTTCGGCGCGAGCCGCTCCACGGCCTGCGTCAGCAGATCCCGCACCCGCCCCATGTCGCACTTGGGCCGCAGGGTGTCGTTCAGTCCGCCGACCAGCGTGATCACATCGGCGCCCATGGCAGCGGCGACGTCCACCTGCTCGTCGACGATCTGCCCGATCAGCTTGCCGCGCACGGCCAGGTTCGCGTACCGGAAACCGGGCGTGCGGGCGGCCATCCGCGCGGCGAGGACGTCGGCCCAGCCCCGGTAGGAGCCGTCGGGCAGCAGGTCGGACATGCCCTCGGTGAAGGAGTCGCCGACGGCGACGAGGCTGGTGTGGGTGGGATTCGTCTGCATGGCGACAGAAATGGTAGCCCCTGGCACATACCCGCCGGTCGGTCGCCCCCGCGGTGCGGGTTCAGGGGCGCCGCCCGAACAGCTCCCTCAGCACGTCCTCCATGGTCACCAGCCCCGCCAGCCGCCCGTCGGAACCGAGCACCGCCGCCAGGTGCGTGCGGCTGCCCCGCATCGCGGTGAGCACGTCGTCCAGCGGTGTGCTCTCCCGCACCCGGGCGATGGGCCGCATGTCCCGCAGCCGGAACGGCAGATCCCGCGGGGAGGCGTCCAGGGCGTCCTTGACGTGCAGATAGCCCACGATGCGCCGCCCGTCGTCCACCACCGGGAAGCGGGAGAACCCGGAGTCGGCCGACAGCCGCTCCAACTGCTCCGGTGTGATGCCCACGCGCGCGTGCACCACGCGTTCCAGCGGCAGCACCACGTCCCGCACCGGCCGCCGCCCCAGCTCCAGGGCGTCGTGCAGACGCTCCCGGGCCCGGTCGTCGATCAGGCCGGCCTCCCCGGCGTCCTTCACGATCTCGGCCAGCTCCGCGTCCGTGAAGGTCGCCGCCACCTCGCCCTTCGCCTCGACCCTCAGCAGCTTCAGCAGCGTGTTGGCGAAGGCGTTGACCGTGAAGATCACCGGCCGCAGCGCCCGGGACAGCCCCACCAGCGGCGGCCCGAGCAGCAGCGCGCTGTGCACCGGCTCGGCCAGCGCGATGTTCTTCGGCACCATCTCGCCGAGCAGCATGTGCAGATACGTCGCGAGCGCCAGCGCGATCACGAAGGACACCGCGTGCCCCGCCCCGGCCGGCACGCCCACCGCGTGGAACACCGGCTCCAGCAGATGCGCGATCGCCGGCTCCGCGACGATGCCGAGGACCAGGGTGCACAGCGTGATACCGAGCTGGGCCGCCGCCAGCAGTGCCGACACGTGCTCCAGCCCCCACAGCACGCTCTTCGCCCGCCGGTCGCCCTCCTCGGCGTACGGCTCGACCTGGCTGCGGCGCACCGAGATCAGCGCGAACTCGGCGCCCACGAAGAAGGCGTTGACGACGAGCGTCGCCAGACCGATCAGCAGTTGTACGGCGGTCACCGTCCTCCCTCCCCGTCCTCGGCGTCGCCGCCGCCCGGAGGGTCGTCGTCGAGCGGCGCGTGCAGCAGCACCCGCGCGGCCCGGCGCCCCGCGGCGTCCACGACGTCCAGCCGCCAGCCGGCGACCTCCACCGTGTCCCCGACGGCGGGAATGTGCCCCAGCCGGGCCGCGACCAGCCCGGCGACCGTCTCGTAGGGGCCCTCCGGCACCCGCAGGCCGAGCCGGGCGAGCCGGTCCACGCGGGCCGCGCCGTCGGCCCAGTACAGCGCGTGGCCCTGCTCGTCGGTGCCCGCCGGGTCCAGCTCGGGCGCCTCGTGCGGATCGTGCTCGTCGCGGACCTCGCCGACGACCTCCTCGACGATGTCCTCCAGTGTGGCCACGCCCGCCGTCCCGCCGTACTCGTCGATGACCACGGCCATGGTGCGCCGCCCGGACAGCCGGTCCAGGAGGCGGTCGACGGTCAGCGTCTCCGGGACGAGCAGCGGCTCGCGCATCAGCTCGGCCACCGGCACCCTGGGCCGACGTTCGGCGGGCACCGTCAGCACGTCCTTGACGTGGGCCGTCCCCACCACCGTGTCCAGGCTGTCCCGGTAGACCGGGAACCGGGACAGCCCGGTCGCCCGCGTCGCGTTGGCCACGTCCTCGCAGGTCGCCCGCCAGTCCAGCGCGACGACCTGGACGCGCGGGGTCATCACGTTCTCCGCCGTCAGGTCGGCGAGGTTCAGGGTCCGCACGAACAGCTCGGCGGTGTCCGGCTCCAGCGCGCCCTCCTTCGCGGAGTGCCGGGCGAGCGCCGCCAGCTCCTGCGGCCCGCGCGCCGACGCCAGCTCCTCCGCGGGCTCCACGCCGAGCCGGCGCACGACGCGGTTGGCCGTGTTGTTCAGGTGGGTGATGAAGGGCCGGAACGCCGTGCTGAACCAGCTCTGCGGACCGCCCACCCGCCGGGCGACGGCCAGCGGCGAGGAGATCGCCCAGTTCTTCGGCACCAGCTCACCGACGATCATCAGGAAGACCGTCGACAGGGCCGTGCCCAGCACCAGCGCCAGCGAGGACGCCGCCGACCGCGACATCCCCGCGCTGCGCAGCGGCCCCGCGATCAGCGCCGCGACCGACGGCTCGGCGAGCATGCCGACCACCAGGTTGGTGACGGTGATGCCGAGCTGCGCCCCGGAGAGCTGGAACGTCAGATTCCGTACGGCCTTCAGGGCGCTCGCCGCACCCCGCTCGCCCCGAGCGGCGGCCCGCTCCAGCTCACCGCGCTCCACGGTGGTCAGCGAGAACTCGGCGGCGACGAAGGCGCCGCACGCGAGCGAGAGCAGGATCGCCACCAGCAGCAGGAGCACTTCGGTCATCGGGTCACCTCGATTCCATGATCGGACAGGACGTGGAGGTTCGCGCGATGTCGTGCGCCGCGGCATGTGCCCATGCGCCGGTGCCCACCGCCTTCCCCGGGCGCGGCCGTCAGCCGGTGAGGGGCTTGACCCAGCGCCGCCACTGCTCCTCGGGCGCGTACCCGGCGGCCCGCCACGCATGCTGCGCCTGTTCGTTGCGCACCAGCACCATCGCGTCCGCGCGCCGCCCGCCGAGCCGTACGAAGCGCTCCCCGGCGGCGTCGAGCAGGGCCGAGCCGATGCCCCGGCGCCGGTGGTCGGGGTGCACCGCCAGCCGGTACAGATGGCAGCGCCAGCCGTCGAAGCCCGCGATCACCGTGCCGACCGTCTCCCCGCCCAGCTCGGCGAGGATCAGCGACTCGGGGTCGCGGGTGATCAGCCGCTCCACCCCGTCCCGGTCGTCGCTGATGCTCGTGCCCTCGGCGGCCGTCTTCCAGAAGGCCAGCACGGCGTCCAGGTCCTCGGGGCCGGCGGCCCGTATCCGCAGCTCACTCATGCCGCGATCCCACCACGCGCGCCGGGCGGCCCGTCGGGAATTCCGGCATGCGGACCGTCAGCCTGCGCGCAGTGCCCGCATCACGGGGGCGAAGGCCTCCATGTACGGCTCCAGCACCGTCAGGTACGTGAACCCGTACCGCTCGCGCTGCGCCCGTACCTGCGCGGTGATCTCCTCCAGGGTGCCCAGCAGCACGATGGGCAGCTCCAGCGCCTGGTCGTCGGTCAGATGCGGCACGTGCTCCAGCAGGGGGCGGACGGCGGCCTCGCGGTCGTCGGTGACGACCACCATCTGGATGAGCAGGTTCAGCTCGGCCGGCTCCTCGCGGTCCGCCGCCAGCTCCCGGTACCGGGCGACGCGCTCGTCGAGCTCACCGGCCGTGATGGGCGCGAGCTTCCCGGTCGCGTGCCCCGACACCGTACGGCCGCCCGTGAACGCGGCGATGTCGGCGTGCCGGGCGGTCAGCTCCAGCATCCGGTCGCCGTTGGCACCGATCAGCAGCGGCACCCCGGCCCGCTGCTCGGGCCGCGGCTGGTACTCCTCGTCGGCGAGCAGCCGCTCCAGCTCCTCGACCGTGCGCCGCAGGTGGTCCACGCGTTCGCCGGGCGAGCCGAAGGGCAGCCCCGCCGTGTCGTGCTCCGCCCGCACGTAGCCGGTGCCGAGCCCCAGCTCGAGACGCCCGCCGGTCAGGGCGTCCGTGGTCGCCACCTCCCGGGCGAGCAGCGCCGGGTTCCAGAAGCCGGCGTTGAGCACGAACGTGCCCACCCTGGGCCGCTCCGTGGCCCGGGCCGCCGCGACCAGCGCCGGGAACGGCGCGACCATGCCGAGGTGGTCCGGCACCAGGATCACGTCGTAACCCAGTTCCTCGGCCCGCCGGCACTTCGCGCTCCACTCCCCGGCCGGGGCGGAGGCCATCATGTTGACTCCGAAGCGGAACGGACGCGACATGAACTCTCCTCGCAGGCAGGTGACTTCGGACCCGGCGAGTCAATCACCCGGGACCGCGCACCGCCAGCACGGCGGTGCCCGCGCCCTCGCCGAGCGTCAACCGGTACATCGAGGAGCCGGTGCGCCAGGACACCGACGAGGCCGGGCACACCTTCGTGGAGGCCGCCGCGGACTTCACGCGGCAGTACGAGAAGGTCGTCGCCGAGGAGGCCGGCGGGAGCCGCCGCTGAGCCCTTGAGCCAACTCACCGTCGACCTCTCCCGGCTGCCGATGCTCGCCGAGCAGCGCCCCCCGGGAGACCCGCGGGCCACCGGCTGGGACGCCCTCGTCGCCGCCGTCGCCCGCCACCGCGCCGATATGCGGTGTCCCCGTCCACGACGGCCCGCACTCCCGCGCCGCGGCGCCGCTGCGGCTCCTCGTCCGCGTCCCCGCGCCGGAGCGCTCCGACGCCCTGTTCGCCTCCGCGGTCGCCTACGCCCGTCCGGTCGCCGGCGGACTCCAGGTGACCACCACGCCCGAGCGGGTGCGCCACCTGGCCCTGCTGGTCAAGAGCGGCGAGGCGTCGGTCGAGGACATCGCCCGCGAACTGCGCCGGTGGAGCGTGTGGCGCACCGCGTACCGGACCTACGCGGCCGTCCCGGACGGTCGCCAGGCGGCGCCCAGGACGCAGTACGACATCGGCAGCACCGGTCCCTTCTCGGGCATCATCATCCGCCGGTACGGGCCCAGGGTGAACCCGGCCTCCCGCAGTGACCCGATCGGGTCCCGGGACACATGGCAGCCCCCGGCCAGCGGCGGCCACACCGTACGGTCCATGGCCCGCTGGGTGAAGGTCATCAGCCGCCCGCCGCCCCGCCCGTGCTCGAAGAACCGCAGCTCACCGCCGGGCCGCAGCACCCGCCGCAGCTCGCGGAGCGCCTGCGGCACGTCGCGGACGCTGCACAGCACCAGCGACACCACCGCCGCGTCGAAGCCCTCGCTCTCGACCGGCAGCGCCTCCGCCGTACCCGGCACCACGTCGACCGGGACCGGGGCTCGCCGCGCGGCCTCCGCGGCGAGCCGGCGCAGGGAACGCTCGGGTTCGACGGCGACGACCTCCGAGACGGCGCCCGGATAGTGCGCGAAGTTCAGGCCGTTGCCCGCGCCGACCTCGATCACCCGCCCGGACAGCCCGGCGAGCAGCCGCTCGCGCACCCGGGCCACGCCCATCCGGGTCTCGGCGGTGACGCTGGCCCGGGCGTAGTACCGGGCGAACAGCGGGTGGTGCACGGCGTCCTGCGGCACGGCGCGGGAGCGTACGGATCGCGACGGCATGGGACCTCCCTCACGGGGCGACGCCTTACGGCGATTGTCCCCCGCCCGGGCCTCCCGCACCTGCCCACGGCCCCCCACCTCGCCCACCGGTCCGGCCCCGCACCGCCGGACGAGCACGCCTGCGCGACGGCGGACGGCCCGTTCCGTGTGCCGGGCCCGTTCCCTCTACGGGCTCATCCCGCGCGCCCGGCCCGCTGCCGCCGAGGGACGGACGCCGCCCGGCCGGGCCCCGTACCCGCCGGTGGGCCGACCGGGGGCGCCCCCGTACGGGACGCCGGGAAGCACCGAGCACCCTGTGACCTCCGCCCCCGACAGCCGCCCGCCGGCCCCGTCGGGCCTCCCGCGAGGGGGCCGCAGGCGTCCGCCCCAGTCCACGAGGCAGGCCCAGGGCCCGGGACAGGACAGCCGGCAGCGCGGAGCGCCTCACCGACCGCCCCGCCCGCGCCCCCGGCCGGGGCTCCGCGGTCACCGCCCCCGAACGCCCCTCACGCCCCCTCCCGGGCCCGGAACGCCTCCGCGTCCCACGTGCCGTGCAGGCGCGGGGCCAGCCAGTGCGGGGCCGCGGAGCGGAAGGCGGCCGGGGCGAGGGCGCCCGCGCCGGCCGGCAGAGCGCCGAGCAGGGGCGCCCCGGAGACGGCCGGCAGGTCCGCCACGTTGCAGCGGGAGGCGAGGTCCGGCTCCTCGGGCCAGCTCCCGATCACCACGCCCGCCGGCTCCAGACCGCGCGCACCCAGCTCACGCGCCGTCAGCTCCGTCGTGTTCAGGGTGCCGAGCCCCGCCGACGCCACCACCAGCACGGGAGCGGACAGCAGGGCCGCGACGTCCGCCAGGCTGCCGCCCTCCTCGTCGAACCGGACGAGCAGCCCGCCCGCCCCCTCGACCAGCACCAGGTCGTGCTCGGTGGCCAGCTTGCCCGCGGCCTCCGCCACCTCCCCGGGACGCACCGGGGCACGCCCGGCCCGTCGCGCGGCCGTGCCCGGCGCCAACGGCTCGGGATAGCGGGCCACCTCGGCGGCCGTGACGGCGCCCGCGAGGCGCGCGACCTCCTGGGCGTCCCCGCGCTCGTCGGGCCCGACGCCCGTCTGCGCCGCCTTCAGCACGGCCACCGACCGGCCGGCCGCCAGCGCCGCCGCGGCGACGGCGGCGGTCGCCACCGTCTTGCCGACCTCCGTGCCCGTCCCCGTGATCACCAGTACCGGCATCTCATCCCTCCCGTGCCGCCGCGCACACCGCGCGGGCGATGCGTGCCACGTCCGCGTCGCCCGTGACGTACGGCGGCATCGTGTAGATCAGGTCGCGGAACGGCCGCAGCCACACGCCCTCGCGCACGGCAGCCTCGGTCGCCGCCCGCATGTCGACGGCGTGGTCGAGCTGCACCACGCCGATCGCGCCGAGCACCCGTACGTCCGTCACGCCCGGCAGCGCGGCGGCGGGCGCCAGCCCCTCGCGCAGGCCCGCCTCGACGCGCTTGACCTCCGCCGCCCAGTCCTGCCCGAGCAGCAGCCCGATGGACGCGCAGGCCACGGCGGCGGCGAGCGGGTTGCCCATGAACGTCGGCCCGTGCGCGAGCACCGGGACCTCGCCCCGGGAGATGCCCTCGGCCACCCGCGACGTGCAGAGCGTGGCCGCCATCGTCAGATATCCGCCGGTCAGTGCCTTGCCCACGCACATCACGTCCGGCGTCACCTGCGCGTGGTCCGCCGAGAACAGGGCGCCGGTGCGCCCGAACCCGGTGGCGATCTCGTCGAAGACCAGCAGCACGCCGTGCGCGTCGCACGCCTGGCGCAGCACCCGCAGATACGCGGGGGAGTGGAACCGCATCCCGCCCGCGCCCTGCACCACCGGTTCGACGATCACCGCGGCCAGCTCGTCGGCGTGCCGCTCGATCACCGACGCCAGGTGCTCGGCGTACGCCTCGTCGTACGCGGCGGGCGGCGCGTCCGCGAACACCTGACGGGGCAGCACCCCGCTCCACAGCTCGTGCATCCCGCCCTCGGGGTCGCACACCGACATGGGCTGCCAGGTGTCGCCGTGGTAGCCGCCGCGCCAGGTCAGCAGGCGCCGCTTGTCGGGGCGGCCCAGCGAACGCCAGTACTGGAGGCACATCTTGACGGCGACCTCGACGGAGACCGATCCCGAGTCGGCGAGGAAGACGTGCTCGAGCCCGTCGGGGGTGATGTCGACGAGCAGCTTGGCCAGCCGCACGGCGGGCTCGTGGGTGAGCCCGCCGAACATGACGTGGCTCATCCGCTCCATCTGCTCGCGCGCCGCCTCGTTCAGCACCGGGTGGTTGTAGCCGTGGATCGCCGACCACCAGGACGACATCCCGTCCACCAGCTCGCCCGAGCCGCCGGCCAGGCGCAGCCGCACCCCGCTCGCCGACTCCACGACGAGCGGGTCCTGCCGTCCGGGCATGGGTCCGTACGGATGCCAGACGTGCCGCCGGTCGAGGGCCAGCAGCTCGTCCACCGTCAGCGCGGGCTCAGGCATTGGGCGCGAGGTCCGTCCCGGCGCCACGGCGGCGGACGGTGACCAGGTCGGTGCGGGCCCCGTTGGCGGGAGCCTCGGTCACGGGGGCGGATCCACAGGCCCCGCCGCCCTCGGCAGGGGCGGAACCGGCGGAACCGCAGGCTCCGCCGCTCTCCTGCGAGCCGCAGCCGCCCCGGTCCGCCACCCGGTGCTCGGGCAGGGTCGTCTCGCCGGCGCCCTCCACCTCGAAACCGGCGTCCGCGATCATGTCCAGGTCGGCCTTGCCCGCCTGGCCCTCGCTGGTGAGGTAGTCACCGAGGAAGATCGAGTTGGCCAGGTGCAGCGCCAGCGGCTGCATCGTGCGCAGGTGCACCTCACGGCCGCCCGCGATGCGCACCTCCACGTCCGGGCAGACGAAGCGGACCATCGCCAGGATGCGCAGGCACCGCTGGGGGGTCAGGTTCCACTCCTTGGCCAGCGGCGTCCCCTCGAACGGGATCAGGAAGTTGACCGGCACCGAGTCCGGGTCCAGCTCACGCAGCGAGAAGACCACGTCGACCAGGTCCTCGTCGCTCTCGCCCATGCCCGCGATCAGCCCCGAGCAGGCGGACAGACCGGCGCCGTGCGCCTTGTTGACCGTGTCCACCCGATCGGCGTACGTGTGCGTCGTCGTGATGTCGCCGTACGTCGACTCCGAGGTGTTGAGGTTGTGGTTGTAGGCGTCGGCGCCCGCCTCGCGCAGCCGCTCCGCCTGGCCGTCGGCGAGCAGCCCCAGGCAGGCGCACACCTCGACGTCCTCGTTCTGCTCCTTGATGGCCCTGATCGTCTCGGAGACCCGGTCCACGTCCCGTTCGGTGGGCCCGCGCCCGCTGGCCACCAGGCACACCCGCTTGGCGCCACCGGCCACGCCCGCGGCGGCGGCCTCGGAGGCCTCGTCGGGCTTCAGCCACGTGTACTTGAGGATCCCGGCCTTGGAACCGAGCCGCTGCGAGCAGTACGAGCAGTCCTCGGGGCACAGGCCCGACTTGAGGTTCACGAGATAGTTGAGCTTCACCCGCCGGCCGAACCAGTGCCGGCGCACCTTGCCGGCCGCGGCCACCACATCGAGCAGGTCGTCGTCGGAAGTGGCGAGGACGGCCAGCGCCTCCTCGCGGGTCGGCGACTCGCGCCGAAGCCCCTTGTCCACCAGCGTGTTCAGCAGGTCCATGAGAGCCGATCCTGTCCTACGGGGCCACCCGGGGCCAAGGAGAGTTCGCACAACAGTGACAGATCACTGTGTGGGTATCGCCACACCTCGCACGGCCCGTCGTGCCGCTAGTGTCTGTCCACTGCCTACAAAACTCCGGAGGACCGACGCATGGCGTTCGGCTGGATCGACGAGCAGGCCGGGGCACGCCGCCGGGCCGGTCTCGTACGGGTTCTGCGGCCCCGCCCGGCCGACTCGCCGCTGCTGGACCTGGCGAGCAACGACTATCTCGGCCTGGCCCGGCATCCGGAGGTCACCGAGGGCGCGGCGCGGGCCGCGCGCGTCTGGGGCGGCGGCGCGACCGGCTCCCGGCTCGTCACCGGAACGACGGACCTGCACGCCGAACTCGAACGCGAACTGGCCGCCTTCTGCGGCTTCGAGGCCGCCCTCGTCTTCTCCTCCGGCTACGCCGCCAACCTCGCCGCGGTGACCGCGCTGGCGCCGCACGGCTCCCTGGTCGTCTCCGACGCGGGCAACCATGCCTCCCTGATCGACGGCTGCCGACTGGCCCGGGGCACCACCCAGGTGGTGGCGCACGCCGACCCCGAGGCGGTGCGCAAGGTGCTGGCGGCGCACGAGGGGCCCGCCGTCGCCGTCTCCGACACGGTCTTCTCCGTCGACGGCGACGCCGCTCCGCTGGCCGGGCTCGCCGAGGCGTGCCGGGAGCACGGCGCCGGGCTGGTCGTCGACGACGCCCACGGCCTCGGCGTCCTCGGCGAGGGCGGCCGGGGAGCCCCGCACGCGGCGGGGCTGGCGGGTGCCGACGACGTGGTCGCCACGCTGACCCTGTCCAAGTCCCTGGGCAGCCAGGGCGGCGCCGTGCTCGGCCCCGCCCGGGTGATCGAGCACCTGGTGAACGCGGCCCGGACGTTCATCTTCGACACCGGGCTCGCCCCCGCGGCGGCGGGCGCGGCCCTGGCGGCCCTGCGGCTGCTGCGCCGTGAGCCCGAACGGGCGGCGCGGGCACGCGCGGTGGCGGCGGGACTGCACGCGCGCCTGACCGCCGCGGGCCTGGACGCGGTACGTCCCGACGCCGCGGTGGTCTCGGTGCGGGCCCCCTCTCCGGAGGAGGCCGTCCAGTGGGCGGCCGACTGCCGTGCGGCCGGCCTGTCCGTGGGCTGCTTCCGCCCTCCCTCCGTGCCCGACGGTGTCTCCCGGCTCCGGCTGACCGCCCGCGCGGACCTCTCCGCGGAGCAGATCGAGCGCGCTGTACGGGTGATCGGCGAAACGCGGCCATGAGTCGGCGTGGCACGGCCGTGCTCGCGCGACGCACCCGGTGAGCGGCGTGGCGGGCCGGATCAGCCGTCGTGGAGAGCGGCCGTGAACGACGCCCAGCTCCCGGGGGAGAAGAGCAGCGCGGGCCCGGCCGGGTCCTTGGAGTCGCGCACGGCGAGCAGCCCGGCCCAGGGCCCGGCCGACGGACGGGTCGTCTCCACACAGTTGTTGGCTCCGGTGCTGTAGCTGCTGCGCAGCCACCGCACGTCTGGCAGTTCGGTACACGAGGGGACGTTCCGTGGAGGTGCGGACATGGTGCCTCCTTACGCGCCGGCCGCTGTCGCGGCGATGTAGTCCGACGATTCCTCGGGCGAAAGGGCGTGGTGCACAAGGGCGTTGAAGGCCTCGGTGTAGGCCTCTAGGTCTTCTTTCCGCTCGAGGTGGAGGCTACTCGTCAAATGGTCGAGAACTACCACGTCGAGATCAGAAGTGTTCGGAAATGAAAAAATTACGAAAGGACCGGTGACCCCGATGTGGGCCCCGGCGGCGAACGGCATCACCTGGAGGCGGACATGGGGCAGCCGCGCGGCCTCCACCAGCCGTTCGAGCTGGCGGGCCATCACGCCCGGACCGCCCACCTCCCGGCGCAGCACCGCCTCGTCGAGGACCGCGTGCAGCGCCAGCGGAGGATCGGCCCGCAGCACGTCCTGGCGGGCCAGCCGCACCTCCACCAGCGTGTCCAGCCGCTCCTCGGGCAGTCCGTCCACCGCCGCCCGCGTCACCGCGAGGGCGTACTCCGGCGTCTGCAGCAGACCGGGGACGACGGTGGTCTCCAGCGTGCGCATCGCACTCGCCTGGGACTCCAGGCTGATGAAGTCCCGGTACGTCGGGGGCAGTACGCCGCGATAGGCCTGCCACCAGTGGTGCCGGCCGCCCGTGCCGTCGGATCCCGCCAGCACCGCCAGCAACTCCCGCAACTGCGGATCGTCCACGCCGTAGGCGTCCAGCAGCAGGCGCACATCGGCCGGTTTCGCCCCGCTCGTCCCGGTCTCGATCCGGCTGACCTTCGACTGGTGCCAGCCCACCAGCCGGGCCGCCTCGCCGCTGGTGATCCCCGCCGCCGTGCGCAGGGCGCGCAGCTCCGCACCCAGTTTCCGGCGGCGCACCACGGGACCGTGCTGCATGGGCCACTCCTTTACTCCTTATGAGCCGCCCAAAAACGGTCTGCCGTCGCAGAGTTCACCGCTTCGAGCGACAGATATATGCATATCCCGGTGGATCGCCGCCCTTCAGCGGGTCGTGATGGCAGTCTGGCGGTGAAGCACCAGTCCGGGACCGTACTCGAACCATCCGCTCCGTGTCGGCCTGCGGTCCCGTGGGAAAGGGACGACGTCGCCATGGCAGACCACCTGGAAGCATCCGTCACTCTGCCGAGCGATCCCGCCTCGGTGGCCGCCGCCCGCACCTACGCCATGGCCACGCTGGCGGAGTGGGGCCTGCCCGCGGACGCGGAGATGGCCGAGACCGTCCGGCTCATCGTCTCGGAGCTGGCCACCAACGCGGTCCAGCACACCTTCGGCCAGTCACCCACCTTCACGGTGGACCTCGTCCTCGAACGGGACGAGCGGCTGCGCGTCGGCGTCACCGACAGCCACCCGCGCTTCCCCAAGCGCCTGCCCGCCGCGGTGCAGCAGGACAACGGCCGGGGCATGGTGATCATCCGCTGGCTGACGGCGGAGTTCGGCGGCAGGCTGCGGGTGCGGCCCACTCGCGAGGGCGGCAAGACCGTCTCCATCGAACTGCCCTGGACGGCGCCGGACGGTCCGGTGACGGCGGAGCCCGCTGTCACAGCCGTGGGCCGGCCCCGGAGCGAGCCCGCTGGGGGAAAGAACCCTCAGCGGTGAGGCGCCGGCGGCATCCGGCGCGCGGCGGCCGGTGCGCGCCGGGAGGCGGCCGGCGTACGGCGTGCCGGGACCGGCGCACGGCGGGGCGCGCCGCGCCGGGCCGAGGCGGCGGAGTCCGACGCGTCCGGGCGCCGTTCCCCGGCGCGGCCTCGGCCGCTCAGATGGGTCCGCCGGACCAGATGGGGGAGCAGCCCCCACAGGCCCAGGCAGACCGCCAGGGTCGCCCCGCCCGCGGCGAGTCCGCCGGCCCGGCCGGTGGTCACGTCGACGACGAGCATCACCGCACCGGTGAACGCGAGCACCAGCACGCCGAGGCCCACCGTGGCGAGCCGCGACGACACCCGCACGATGCGCGGCTTGGCGCCCCGCTGGAAGAGCGAGCGGTGCAGCGCGGCCGGGGCCGTGAACAGCGCCGCGGCGAGCACCGCGAGCAGCAGCGTGGTCACGTAGACGGCGCGCTGGACCGTGTCCAGCTCGGGGAAGCGCGAGGTGAACGCCAGGGACAGCAGGAAGGCGAAGAGGATCTGCACCCCGGTCTGGGTGACGCGCAGCTCCTGGAGCAGCTCGACGAAGTTGCGGTCGGCGCGCTCCAGCGGGGTCTCGTTGCGTGCGGTGCAGCGACGGTGCTCGGCCATGCCCTCACGGGTAACCGCCGAGCGCCGCGCCACTCCTGTGCGCACGCATCCGCCTCACGCCCTGCTGCCGGACGCCCGGGGAGGTGACGGCGCGTCAGGGTGCCGCCGACTCCCCGGGAGGGTCACTTCACCCGGCCGTACCAGACGCTCTTGGTCCAGATCTTCTGGAGCCGTACCACGTCCCCGGTCTTCGGGGCGTGCCAGATCTTGCCCTTTCCGGCGTAGATGCCCACGTGGTACACGCTGCTGCCCGAGTGGAAGAACACGAGGTCTCCGGCCTTGCGGCTCTTGGCGGAGATGTGCCGGGTCTTGTTGTACTGCTGCGCGGCGGTGCGCGGCAGTTTCTTGCCGGCCTTCTTGAACGAGTAGAGGGTCAGCCCGGAGCAGTCGAACCGGTTCGGCCCGGTGGCGCCCCAGGCGTAGGGGGAGCCCTTCTTGGAGGCCGCGATCTTGAGGGCCTTCGTCGCATGGGTGGCCGCGGCGGCCTCGCCGGCGGCACCGGGAACCACGAGCGAGCCACCCACCGCGGCGATGGTGAGGGCCGAGGCGGTACCGGCACGGGCCATGAGCGACGGGACACGATTGAGCGCAGTCATGCGCAACCCTTCGTCAGCCGCCTGTGAAGGATGACCTGTCGGATTCGGGCTGGCGAAGTTGCCCGGCCGCGTGTGCGGCTTCACCCCAAGGGCTGCTCGGCCCGGCCGTGGCGTGACCGTTCCGGCGACCCGTCGTGCTCGGGTCCTCCACTCCTGCCGATCCACTCCTGTCGACCGGTCGTCCGGGCGGCGGCAGGACTCGGCGTCCGCCCGGACCGCCCCGCCGCTGCGGCGGGGGCTTGTCGTCAGTAACGGATCTTGGCTCATGGAAGTCGGAAAATCCCAACGGAACGGGGCACTTGTGTTGTTACTCACCGCTCGGCCGTTCGGGTGGACACCTGCCCGGCCGGCTCTCCGCCCCGCGCGGCGCCGACGCCCGGACCAGCGGCGGAATGAGTAATTCCGCCAGCCGAGGCGCGGAGTGCGCAAGCTCGGCGAGCGGGAAATTCGAGGTGTTCCTACGCCGAAAGGGGGTAGGCCGAATGGCCCGTTTCCGGCCTTGGGTCGAGAACGTCCGGGGAACGGGAAGAAGGTGTGCGGCAGCGCGCGAAGACGTCGGAACGCGTCGCGGGCATGCGAACGGTCTGCCGCCGGTCCCCCGCAAGGGCGGCCCCGGCCTCTCCACCGCCGACCTGTTCATCGTCGACAAGACCGACCTCGCCCCGCGTCGGCTCCGGCCTCGCCCGGATGGCCGCCGACGCCGAGGCGCAGCGCGGCGAACCACCCGTCGCCCCGCAGTCGAGGGCGGTTGATCTCCGCTGAACCGCGGCGACCTCCGGGTGGCCACCTTCGCCGAACTCGCGCCCACGGCCGGGCTCGTGCTGCGCGAGGAGCAGGTGCTCGGCCGGGCCGGGGAGGAACCGGGGCGGCTCACCAGCCGTCTCTCCGTACGGATCCACGGCTGGCTGGTCCTCGACCGGAACCGGCCTGCGGGCCCGCCGTCCCCGGGCGGCTGACGGCCCCGCCGGACCGGCCGGCCGGTCCGCCGTCGGCCAAGTCGCCGTCGAACGACCGCGGTTCGCGACCGGTCCGCCGGCCGCCCGCCCGACCGGTCGGGGAGCGGCCGCCATGCCGCTCGCGGGGCCGGCTGCGCTGGACACGGCCGTGGCCCCGGACGCGCGGCGGCTGCGACGGCTGCCGGACGGGGCGCTGGCCTCGATGGACCGAGCCCGCCGACGGGCGGACACGAGTCTCCGTTTATCGGATTGGCAAAGAAGTGGCGCCTCCCCTGTTCCCGGGGAACGCACAGCCGCGAGGATCCCCGTACTCGTCGCACATCCTGTAGGGGGAGGGCCACTTGAGGAAGACAAGGCTGCACCGGAGAGCCGCCGCGTTCGGCACGGCCGGAGCACTCGTCACCGCCACGCTGATCGCCGGCACCGTCACGGCACCCGCGGCCGGCGCCAGTCCGGCCGTCGGCCGGGCCCACGGGCAGGGGCAGGGCCAGGACCGCGAGGCCCGCGGTGCCGCCATCGCCGCCGACCGTGCGGCGAAGGCCGGCGTCGACTGGCAGGACTGCCCCGCCGACTGGAACCTGCCCAAGCCCATCCAGTGCGGCTACGTCACCGTGCCGCTCGACTACGCCAAGCCGTACGGCAAGCAGATCAGGCTCGCCGTCGACCGCATCGGCAACACCGGCTCGAAGTCCGAGCGCCAGGGCGCCCTCATCTACAACCCGGGCGGCCCCGGCGGCTCCGGCCTGCGCTTCCCGGCCCGCGTCACCAACAAGAACGCGGTGTGGGCCAACACGGCCAAGGCCTATGACTTCGTGGGCTTCGACCCGCGCGGCGTCGGCAGGTCCGCGCCCATCTCCTGCGTCGACCCGCAGGAGTTCGTCAAGGCGCCCAAGATGGACCCGGTGCCCCGCTCCGAGGCCGACAAGCTCGCCCAGCGCAAGCTGGCCCGCGAGTACGCCGAGGGCTGCTTCGAGCGCAGCGGCGAGATGCTCCCGCACATGACCACGCCGAACACCGCCCGGGACCTGGACGTCATCCGCGCCGCCCTCGGCGAGGCGAAGCTCAACTACCTCGGCGTCTCCTACGGCACCTACCTCGGCGCGGTCTACGGCACCCTCTTCCCGGACCACGTGCGCCGGATGGTCGTCGACAGCGTCGTCAACCCGTCGCGCGAGAAGATCTGGTACCAGGCCAACCTGGACCAGGACGTCGCCTTCGAGGGCCGCTGGAAGGACTGGCAGGACTGGGTCGCCAAGAACGACGCGACCTACCACCTCGGCGACACCCGCGCCGAGGTCCAGGAGCAGTGGCTCAAGCTGCGCGCCACCGCCGAGAAGGCGCCGCTCGGGGGCGTCGTCGGCCCGGCCGAGCTGATCTCCTTCTTCCAGGGCGCCCCGTACTACGACTCCGCGTGGGCCCCCACTGCGGCGATCTTCAGCAAGTACGTGGCCGGTGACACCCAGGCGCTCGTCGACGCCGCCGCCCCGGACATGACCGACACCGTGGGCAACGCCTCCTCGGAGAACGGCAACGCCGTCTACACCGCGGTCGAGTGCGCCGACGCCAAGTGGCCCACCAACTGGCGCACCTGGGACCGCGACAACACCCGGCTGCACCGCGACCACCCGTTCATGACCTGGGCCAACGCGTGGATGAACCTGCCGTGCGCCACCTGGCCGGTCAAGCAGCAGACCCCGCTGAACGTCAAGACCGGCAAGGGACTTCCGCCCGTGCTGATCGTCCAGTCCGAGCGTGACGCGGCCACCCCGTACGAGGGCGCCGTCGAGCTGCACCAGCGGTTCAAGGGCTCCCGCCTGATCACCGAGCGGGACGCCGGATCCCACGGCGTCACCGGCCTGGTCAACCCGTGCGTCAACGACCGGGTGGACGCCTACCTGCTCACCGGCGAGCTGGACGCCCGGGACGTGACCTGCGCCCCGCACGCCACGCCCAAGCCGTAGCACCCGCGGACGAGCACAGGGGGCGGCCGGCCCTGCCGGCCGCCCCCTTTCGTCTGCCCTCAGAGGGGCCGCGCGGCCAGCCAGGCGTCCTCCGCCGCGTAGTCGAACAGGTCGCCGTAGGCCTCGGCCATCTCGGGGTACGCCTCCCGCCAGTCCCGCCCGGCGAGCCGCTCCTCGATCCAGGCGACCGTGTCCGGCAGGGAGTCGGCGTACCGGACCACCGGCCGGTACCCCAACTGCCGTGCCGCCGCCGTCATGTCGCACACCACCGGCGCCGGAACCGACCACGGGGTGTCGCCGACACCGGGCGCCGGCGGCGCGCCGTCCACGAGCACGTCCTCCGCCCGGACGCCCATCACCGCGTCGATCGCCGCCGCGATCTCCGCCACCGGCGGCGCCTCCGGATCGACGGCGTTCAGGACGCGCGTGCCCGGCCGCGGGGCGGCCAGCCGGATCAGCTCGGCGATGTTGTGCACGCTCGCCGGATGGAAGCGGCTCGCACCGCCGTACGCGAGCACACGCCGACGCCGGCCGTCCATGGTGCGCTTGACGAAGTACAGCTCGCGCGGGGTCCGGCAGTGCGGCCCGTGGATCGCGCCCGCCCGCAGCAGCGTCACCGGCAACCGGTCGCCCGCCGCCAGGAGTTCGCGCTCCAGAGCCGCCTTGCGGGTGCTGTAGGAGCTGTCCCCCGGCCGGACCGTGCGCTGCTCCTCGGTGACCGGCACCGGGTACTCGGGGAAGCCTCCGGGCTCGGCCTGCGTGTCGAAGTTCCGGCCCCGGGCGTCCTCGTAGACCGAGACGCTGGAGATGACCACGGCCGAGCCGACGCGCCCGGCGAGCGAGACGAGCTGCCGCGCGTGCCCGGCGCCGAAGGCCACCATGTCCACCAGGACGTCGCAGCCGTCGCCGACCGCCGCGGACAGCGCCGCGTCGTCCTCCCGGTCGGCCCGCACCACCCGTACGTCCCCGGGCCAGTCGGCGTCACGTCCGCCGCCGCGCGAGACGGCCGTCACCTCCCAGCCCTCGCGGGCCAGCACCCCCACGGCCACCCGCCCGATCTGCCCCGTCGCTCCGACCACCACAGCTCGTGTCATGGGGGGACCGTAGGCGCTCCGGGGACCGCCGGGCACGCCCTTCTGCCGACGGCAGACGACACGCTCCTAACGGCGCGGCAGCCGGGGGAACCTGCGGTCCTTCGCCGCCCGCTCCGCCTCCTCGGCCTTGACGTCCGCCGCGTACCGGTCGACGTACTCCTGCTCGGACAGCGACAGGATCGCGTACATGATCTCGTCGGTGACGGCGCGCAGCACGGCCTTCTCGCCCTCCATCCCGGCGTAGCGGGAGAAGTCCAGCGGCTCGCCGAAGCGGATCACCACGGGGTGCAGCCGCGGGATCTTCCGGCCCGGCGGCTGGGCCTCGAAGGTGCCGATCATCGCGCACGGCACGACGGGCACCCCGGCCCGCAGCGCCATCACCGCGACCCCGACCTTGCCCTTGTAGAGCCGGCCGTCGTGCGAGCGCGTGCCCTCCGGATAGATGCCGAGCAGCTCGCCCCGGCCCAGCACACCGAGACCCTCGCGGATCGCGGCCTGCCCCGCCTCCTTGCCGGAGCGGTCCACCGGGATCTGCCCGGCACTGCGGAAGAAGAACGCGGTCAGGCGTCCCTTGAGACCGGGCCCGGTGAAGTACTCGGCCTTGGCGAGGAAGGTGATGCGGCGACGGAGCACGGCCGGCATCAGGAAGTGGTCGGAGAACGACAGGTGGTTCCCGGCGACGATGGCCGCACCCGAGTCCGGCACATGGCCGAGCCCTTCGATCCTGGGGCGGAAGACCAGCCTCAGCAGCGGGCCGAGCAGTACGTACTTGAGCACGTAGTAGAACACGGCGGGTCTCCGATTCGGGTGCGGTCCTTCACGTCCGGGCGATCGATCGTAGCCCGGCCCGTCCCCTTCCGGCCCGGAAGTGCCCGGGCCGGAACAAGGCGACGGGGCGGCGGGACGCCTCGTCCCGCCGCCCCGTCGCGCACCCCGGCGCGCCGGCTCAGAACTTCGGTGCCGGCGCCTGCGCCTCCACCATCTCGGCGGCCTCCTCCTCGGTCTGCACCGACGGCGGGGAACCCTCGAGCGGCTGCTGGGCCGTCTCCTTCATGCAGGCCACCGCCACGACACCGACCAGGGCCGCGGCCATGGAGTAGTAGGCGGGCATCATCTCGGAGCCGGTCGCGCCGATCAGCGCCGTGATGACCAGCGGCGTGGTGCCGCCGAACAGGGACGCCGACAGGTTGTAGCCGACCGACAGGGACCCGTACCGGACGTTCGTGGGGAACATCGCGGGCAGCGCCGCCGACATCGTGCCGAGCAGGCAGACCAGGGACAGGCCGAGCATCAGCATGCCGCCCGAGACGGCGAGCAGGCTGCCCTCCCGCACCAGCAGGAAGGCCGGCGCGGACAGGACGAAGAAGCCCACCATCCCGGTCATCAGGACGGGCTTGCGGCCGAAGCGGTCGGACAGCCGGCCGACGTGGTTGATGATCAGCATCAGCAGCACCATGGTGGCCACCAGGATCAGCAGCCCGTGGCTCTCGCTGTAGTCCAGCTCGTCCGACAGGTACGTGGGCATGTACGACAGCAGCATGTAGTCGGTGATGTTGTACGCGCCGACGAGGGCGATGCACAGCACGAGGGCCCGCCAGTGCGTGCGGAAGATCTTGGCGAGGTCGCCCCGCGCCGTGGTCTCCACCGCGTTCGCCGCCTCCGAGATGTGGACGCTGGAGTCCTCCAGCTTCAGGAACGCGGGCGTGTCGTCCAGCTTCAGCCGCAGGTAGATGCCGATGACGCCGAGCGGCGCCGCGATCAGGAACGGGATGCGCCAGCCCCAGGCGTCCATGGTGTCGCTGCCCAGCCACGCGGTGAGCGCGGTGACGAGACCGGCGGCACCGGTGTACCCGGCCAGCGTGCCCAGCTCCAGGAAGCTGCCGAAGAAACCGCGCCGCTTGTCGGGCGCGTACTCGGCGATGAAGGTGGACGCTCCGCCGTACTCACCGCCCGTGGAGAAGCCCTGGAGCAGGCGGAAGACGATCAGCAGCAGCGGCGACCAGAAGCCGATCGCGTCGTAGCTGGGGATGAGCCCGATGGCGGCCGTGCCGATCGCCATGAGGATCATCGTCAGGGCGAGCACCTTCTTGCGGCCGATCTTGTCGCCCATCGGGCCGAAGACCATGCCGCCCAGCGGCCGCACCAGGAACGCCACGGCGAACGTGGCGAACGAGGACAGCAACTGCGCGGTGTCGCTCCCGGACGGGAAGAACACGCGGCCGATGGTGCCCGCCAGATAGGCGTAGATGCCGAAGTCGAACCACTCCATGGCATTGCCGAGAGAGGCCGCCTTCACGGCGCGCTTGACCGCGGCCTCGTCCGTGACGGTGATGTCCGACCGGCGCAGCCGAGGGTTCTGCCGTCGCTTGATGGCCCGGAACAGCGCCGGGTGGCGGCGGACCGCGGCGGTGTCGGGTTCTGGGCCGTTGTCGGTGGGGGACGTGGCGGCCTCCCTTTCCACGCGCAGACCCTCCTCGCGGAGGGCTGCTCGGTCGTACGTTTCTCGGGTCGTACCGTTCCCCCGATCATCCTGGGTATGGGCGTGACGTCAGTCATGCGGTTGCGCCGATGAGGTGAGCGGGCCCGAGTGAGTACCCTTCGCACATGCGCATCGCCGTCTCCTCCGACATGGACGAACCCGTG
The DNA here is from genome assembly GCF_044390505.1 of Streptomyces sp. NPDC018947. NCBI lineage: Bacteria > Bacillati > Actinomycetota > Actinomycetes > Kitasatosporales > Streptomycetaceae > Streptomyces > Streptomyces sp. NPDC018947. The sequence goes on along the minus strand of NZ_JBIRZD010000008.1, from coordinate 211,952 downwards.
GCCAGGCTCCTCGTCGAGGAGCTGCGCGCACGGGGGCACGAGGTACTGGCGCACGGCGCCCTGAAGCCCGGGAGCGACCCCCAGTGGGCGGTGTGCTCGGAACGGGCGGCGCGCGACGTCGCCGCCGGGGAGACCGACCAGGCGGTGGTGTGCTGCTGGACCGGCACGGGCGCCTCGATCGCCGCCAACAAGGTGCCGGGAGTGCGGGCGGCCCTGTGCACCGACGCGTACACGGCCGACGGGGCACGCCGCTGGAACGACGCCAACGTGCTCGCCCTCAGCCTGCGGCTTACCTCGGCGCCGCTGCTGCGGGAGATCCTCGACGCCTGGTTCGCCGGTGAGGCGAGCCAGGACGCCGAGGACCTGGGGAACGTGGACCACGTGGAGCGGCTCGACCGGGGCCGGGCCGCTCCCTGAGGGCCGCTCTCAGGACGTCAGGACCTTCTCCAGCGTCCTGAGCGCGCCCTCCAGCTCCTCGCCGGTCACCGTCAGCGGCGGCGCCAGCCGGATCGTGGAGCCGTGGGTGTCCTTGACCAGCACGCCCTCGCGCATCAGCCGTTCACTGACCTCACGGCCGGTGCCGATCGCCGGGTCCACGTCGACGCCCGCCCACAGGCCCCGCGCCCGGAAGCCGACCACGCCCTTGCCGACCAGCGCCGTCAGGCCCTCGCGCAGCACCGCGCCCAGCTCGGCGGCCCGGCGCTGGAACTCGCCCGTCTCCAGCAGCTCCACCACCGCCGTGCCGACCGCGGCCGCCAGCGGGTTGCCGCCGAAGGTCGAGCCGTGCTCACCGGGGTGCAGCACGCCCAGCACCTCGCGGCGGCCGACCACCGCCGACACCGGCACGATGCCGCCGCCCAGCGCCTTGCCGAGCAGCACCACGTCCGGGACGACCGACTCGTGCTCGACGGCGAGCGTGTGCCCGGTGCGCCCGAGGCCCGACTGGATCTCGTCCGCGACGAACAGGCAGCCCGCCCTGCGGGTCACCTCCCGCACGCCCGCCAGATAGCCGTCGTCCGGGATGTTGACGCCCGCCTCGCCCTGGATCGGCTCCAGCAGCACGGCCGCCGTGGTCTCGTCGACCGCCGCCTCCAGGGCCGCCAGGTCGTTGTACGGCACGATCCGGAAGCCGGGCGTGAAGGGACCGAAGCCGCGTCGGGCGGTCTCGTCCGTCGAGAAGCTCACGATCGTCGTCGTACGGCCGTGGAAGTTGTCCGCCGCGACCACGATCGTCGCCCGGTCGGCCGGGACGCCCTTCACGTCGTACGCCCACTTGCGGGCCACCTTGATGCCGCTCTCCACCGCCTCGGCGCCGGTGTTCATCGGCAGGACCATGTCCGTGCCGGTCAGAGCGGCCAGCTTCTCGGCGAAGGACGCCAGCCGGTCGTTGTGGAAGGCGCGCGAGGTGAGCGTCAGCCGGTCGAGCTGGCGGTGCGCGGCCTCGATCAGCGCCGGGTGGCGGTGGCCGAAGTTGAGCGCCGAGTAGCCGGCCAGCATGTCCAGGTAGCGGCGGCCCTCCACGTCCTCGACCCAGGCGCCCTCCGCACGGGACACCACCACGGGCAGCGGATGGTAGTTGTGGGCGAGCACGGGCTCCTCCGCGCGGATCAGCTCCGCGGAGCCGCGGGTGCGTGCGGGTGCGGTCATGACCGGGCCTCCCGGATCTCGTGGGTGCAGCACTTGATGCCGCCACCGGCCTTGAAGAACTCGGACAGGTCGACGGGGACGGGTTCGTAGCCGAGGCCCGCGAGCTGATCGGCGAGTTCCCGGGCCCCGGGCGAGATGAACACGTGCCGGCCGTCGGACACCGAGTTGAGCCCGAACTCCATGGCGTCCGCCCGGGTGGCGATCACCGCGTCCGGGTACAGCCGCTCCAGCACTTCCAGGCTGCCCGGCGAGAAGGCCCCGGGGTAGTAGGCGATGTTCCCGTCGCCCCCCTCGTGGCCGTCGTCCAGGACGAACAGGGCCGTGTCCAGGTGGTAGAAGTACGGGTCCACCAGTGTCAGCGAGACCACCGGCCGCCCGAAGAACTCCTGCACCTCGCGGTGCGCCTCGGGGGTGGTGCGGAAACCGGTTCCCGCCAGGATCCAGCGGCCCACCGGCACGAGGTCGCCCTCACCCTCGCAGACCGCCTCGGGCGGGTGGACGTCGAAGCCCGCCCCCTTGAACCACGTCTCGTAGGGGATGGACTCGGGGCGCCGCTCGGGCGCGTGGAAGAGCGAGCCGAAGACCCGGCCGTCCACGGTGAGCCCGGCGTTGGCGGCGAAGACCATGTCGGGCAGGCCGGGGACCGGAGCGACGGATTCCACGGTGTGACCGTGGCGACGGTAGGTGTCGATCAGCGTGCGCCACTGGGTCAGCGCACGCCCCACGTGGACGGGCTCCGCGGAGTCCATCCAGGGGTTGATCGCGTACTGCACGGCGAAGTGTCTGGGTTCGCAGACGAGGAAGCGCCGCCGGCGCGGCACACGGGAGTCGGACACAGAGGGGTTCCTCCGCTTCCTGACGGACGGTGACGAGGGAATGACACCACGGTAGGAAGCGATCCCGACGGGCGACAAGCGAGAGGAGCTGCGTGTTGGCGCACGATCGCTGCGTCATGTACCAGGTTCGCGCACGCCTGCTGCGCCCTTCGGAGCCGGCTGGCTGGCCCCGGCCTCCGGACTGTCCGGAATCAGATGCGACAGCACCATCACACTGATCGTCTTCCGGATGAACGGCTCCGCCCGGATGCGCTCCAGCACCTCCTCGAAGTGCTCCACGTCCCGCGCCCGCACGTGCAGCAGCGCGTCCGCGCCGCCCGTCACCGTCATCGCCGCGGCGATCTCCGGATACTCCCGCACGACCTGCGCCAGCCGCCTCGGCGGCGCCGCCCCCTCGCAGTACACCTCCACGTACGCCTCGGTGCGCCAGCCAAGCGCCGACGGCCGCACCGTCGCCGTGAACCCGGTGATCACGCCCGTCTCCCGCAGCCGGTCCACCCGGCGCTTGACCGCCGTCGCCGACAGCCCGACCTCCGCGCCGATCTCCGCGAAGGACGTCCTGGCGTTGTCCATCAGCGCGGTGACGATCTTCCGGTCGAGCTCGTCGAAGGAGGAGGGCCTGCTGTTCATGCCCGCACTGTAGCCACCCGGTGCCCCGCCGCCCCGCCCCGGCCGGAACGCGCACGCAGGCACATGTCCAGGCGTCCGGATTCCACCTACACTCCACGTTCATGCTGCGCGCCCTCGCCGTCGACGACGAACGCCCCTCGCTGGAGGAACTGCTCTACCTGCTCAACGCCGATCCCCGGATCGGCAGCGCGGAGGGCGCCGGCGACGCCACCGAGGCGCTGCGCCGCATCAACCGGGCCCTGGAGTCGGGCCCGCACGGCCCCGAGGCCATCGACGTCGTCTTCCTCGACATCCAGATGCCCGGCCTCGACGGACTGGACCTCGCCCGGCTGCTGACCGGCTTCGCCCGGCCGCCGCTGGTCGTGTTCGTCACCGCGCACGAGGACTTCGCCGTCCAGGCCTTCGACCTCAAGGCCGTCGACTACGTCCTCAAACCCGTCCGCACGGAACGGCTGGCCGAGGCGGTCCGCCGCGTCGTCGAACAGCACGGCACCGCCGCCGCCCCGCGCATACCCGTGCACGAACCGGACCCCGACCACATCCCCGTCGAACTCGGCGGCGTCACCCGGTTCGTGCCCGTCGAGGACATCACCCACGTCGAGGCCCAGGGCGACTACGCCCGCCTGCACACCGACCGGGGCAGCCACCTCGTCCGCATCCCCCTGTCCACCCTCGAGGAGCGCTGGCGCGCCCGCGGCTTCGTCCGCATCCACCGCCGCCACCTGGTCGCCCTGCGCCACATCGGCGAGCTCCGCCTGGACGCCGGCACCGTGAGCGTCCTGGTCGGCACCGAGGAACTCCAGGTCAGCCGCCGCCACGCCCGCGAACTGCGGGACCTGCTCATGCGGAGGCCGTGAGACGTGCCCCAGGACCCCGCGGAACGCCGCGTCACCGTCACCGCCCCGCCCCGGCGCACCCTTCCCCACTCCCGCCTCCGTCCGCGCGGCTACTACCGCCCGCGCACCGAGATCGACGAGCAGACCACCCTCGGCCACACCTACGTACGCTCCCTGATGCGCAGCCAGCTCAGGGCGGGCCTCGCCGTGCTCGCCGTGCTCGGGCTGCTCGTCGGCCCGCTGCCGCTGCTGTTCGCGGTGCTGCCCGACGCCCGCCGCCTCGAATGGGCCGTCCTCGGCTTCGGCCTGTACGCCCCGCTCGTCCTGCTCGCCCGCTGGTACGTGCGCCGCGCCGAACGCAACGAACGCGACTTCGTCCGGCTCGTCGAGGACCGATGACCCGCCCGTGAACCCGAACTACGCCGTACCCGCCGTCGCCCTCGTCGCCCTCGCCACCGTCCTCGTCGGGGCGTTCGGCCTGCGCATCTCCCGCACGACCTCGGACTTCTACGTCGCCTCCCGCACCGTCGGCCCCCGCCTCAACGCCGCCGCCATCAGCGGCGAGTACCTCTCCGCCGCGTCCTTCCTCGGCATCGCCGGCCTGGTCCTCGTCCAGGGCTCCGACATGCTCTGGTACCCCGTCGGCTACACCGCCGGATACCTGGTCCTGCTGCTGTTCGTCGCCGCCCCGCTGCGCCGCTCCGGCGCCTACACCCTGCCCGACTTCGCCGAGGCCAGGCTCGCCTCCCAGGCGGTACGCCGACTGGCGGGCGCCTTCGTCGTCGGCGTCGGCTGGCTCTACCTGCTGCCCCAGCTCCAGGGCGCCGGACTGACCCTGACCGTGCTGACCGGCGCGCCCGACCGGCTGGGCGGCGTGATCGTCGCCGTCGTCGTCATCGCCATCGTCGCCGCGGGCGGCATGCGCAGCATCACCTTCGTCCAGGCCTTCCAGTACTGGCTGAAGATGACCGCCCTGCTCGTCCCCGCGCTCTTCCTCGTCCTCGCCTGGCAGGGCGACGGCGCCCCCGGCCGCGCCTTCGAGGAACCGGCGTCCTTCCGCGACCGGCGCACCGTCACCGTCGAGGACACCCTCACCCTCGAACTGGACCGGCCCCTGACCGTCACCGCCGACGGCACCGTGGACGGCCGCGCCCTGCACGGCACCCCGCTCCACCTGCCCGCCGGCACCCACCGCATCGAGGCCGGCACCCGGCTCACCTTCGCCGGGGGAACCCCGGTCCCCGCCGCCGGACGCGGGGCCGACGACGCCCTGTCGCCCTCGCGGGCCGAGAGCCGCACGGAACGCCCGCTGTACGCCACGTACGGGCTGATCCTCGCCACCTTCCTCGGCACCATGGGCCTGCCGCACGTCGTCGTCCGCTTCTACACCAGCCCGACGGGCGTCGCCGCCCGCCGCACCACCGTGGCCGTCCTCGCCCTGATCGGCGCCTTCTACCTGCTGCCGCCCGTCTACGGCGCCCTCGGCCGCCTCTACGCACCCGAGCTGACCCTCACCGGCGACGCCGACGCCGCCGTCCTGCTGCTGCCCGACCGGGTCATCGGGGGAGTGGGGGGCGACCTGCTCGGCGCCCTGGTCGCCGGCGGCGCCTTCGCGGCGTTCCTGTCCACGGCCTCCGGGCTGACCATGGCCGTCGCGGGCGTCCTGACCCAGGACGTGCTGCCGTCCCGCGCCGTGCCGCACTTCCGCCTCGGCACCGTCCTCGCCATGGCCGTGCCCCTGGCGGCGAGCGCCCTGGTCGGCGGGCTGCCGGTCGCCGACGCCGTCGGCCTCGCCTTCGCCGTGTCCGCCTCCTCGTTCTGCCCCCTGCTGGTCCTCGGCATCTGGTGGCGGCGGCTGACCCCGCCGGGCGCGGCGGCCGGGATGCTCGTGGGCGGCGGCTCCGCGCTGATCGCCGTCGCCGCGACCATGGGAGGCCTCCCGGGCCGCGCCGGCGCCCTGCACGCGCTGCTGGCCTGGCCCGCCCTGTGGTCGGTGCCGCTGGGCTTCCTGACCATGATCCTGGTCTCGCTGGCCACGCCGGGCCGGGTGCCGGCCGGCACGGCGGCGATCCTGGCCCGCTTCCACCTGCCGGAAGAACTCGGTACCGAGGAACGGCGCACGGAGGAACGACGTACCGAGGAGCGGCGCGCCGACGAGCCGCGCAGGGAGAGGACTCCATGAGCGGCTTCCTGGCGGGCCTGGTCGTGGCCGTGCTGCCCCTGCTGGCCGCCGGCTTCTGGCTGGGGCGGCGCACGGCCCGGCCCCAGCACCTCGGCGGGCTCGGCACCCCGGTCGAGCACGCCACCTTCCAGACCCTGCACACCGCCTCCCTGGCCACACCCCCGCTGCGGGCCGGTCTCACCGAGGAGACCGCCCGCAAGTCGGCCCGCAAACTGCGCTCCCTGCTCGGCACGGACGCGCTGTGCCTGACGGACCGCGAGAACGTCCTGGTCTGGGACGGTGTCGGCGCCCACCACCGCACGCAGATCATGGAACGCCTCGCGGGCCCGCTGGAGACCGGCCGCGGCGAGGCCTTCCGGCTCACCTGCGACACACCCGACTGCGCGGTGCGCTGGGCGGTCGTCGCCCCGCTCACCGTGGACGACCGGGTGCACGGCGCCCTCGTCGCCTGCGCGCCCCGCGAGTCGGCCGTGCTGGTCAGGGCGGCGGGGGAGGTGGCCCGCTGGGTGTCGGTCCAGCTCGAACTGGCCGACCTCGACCAGTCCCGCACGCGGCTCATCGAGGCCGAGATCAAGGCGCTCAGGGCCCAGATCTCCCCGCACTTCATCTTCAACTCGCTCGCCGTGATCGCGTCCTTCGTGCGCACCGACCCCGAGCGCGCCCGCGAGCTGCTGCTGGAGTTCGCCGACTTCACCCGCTACTCGTTCCGACGGCACGGCGACTTCACCACCCTCGCCGACGAGCTGCACGCCATCGACCACTACCTGGCGCTGGTGCGGGCCCGCTTCGGCGACCGCCTCTCCGTCACCCTCCAGGTCGCCCCGGAGGTGCTGCCGGTCGCCCTGCCCTTCCTCTGCCTCCAGCCCCTCGTGGAGAACGCCGTCAAGCACGGCCTGGAGGGCAAGTCCGACAAGTGCCACATTCAGATCACCGCGCAGGACGCGGGCGCCGAGGCGCTGGTCGTCATCGAGGACGACGGCGCCGGCATGGACCCCGGCCTGCTGCGCCGCATCCTGGCACGCGAGGTCAGCCCGTCGGGCGGCATCGGCCTGTCCAACGTGGACGAGCGGCTGCGCCAGGTTTACGGTGACGACCACGGCCTGGTCATCGAGACCGCCGTCGGCGCCGGCATGAAGATCACCGCCCGGCTGCCCAAGTACCAGCCGGGCGTGCACTCGGCCGGACGGCTCGGCCGCGACTGAGGACGCCCGGGCGACCGCGCGTGCCCGCGCCCGGGCGGGCCGGGATCAGGTGCTGCGGGTGGCGACCATGCCGACGGTGATCAGGCCCAGGACGACCCAGCCGAACCACAGCCAGCCGTTGCTGCCGAGCGCCACCGTGTAGGCGGTCACCGCCACCAGGCCGCCGATGGTGAGCGCCCCCATCGTCTTCGTGGAACTGTCCGTGGAACCGGGCATCGCGACACCCTCCTCAGGTCCGTTGCCCTCCATGGTGCCCCGTTCCGCCGCCGCGCGGTGCGTCCGGCGGGAAGTGGGGCCCGTTTCCGGGCAACGGCGAGGGCCCCGCGGACCCGGCCGCCGCTCAGCCGCGTGCGTTCAGCGACGCCAGGTAGGCGTTGTACGCCTCCAGCTCCTTGTCGCCGTCGCGGTCGGCGGCCCGGTCGGTGCGCCGGGCCTGGCGCTGGTCGGACGCGTACCACTGGAACACCAGGGCGAGCAGCACCAGCACGGACGGGACCTCGCTGAACGCCCAGGCGATGCCGCCGGCGGCGTTCTGGTCGGACAGCGTGTCGATGCCCAGTGACGCCGGCGGGTTCTCGAACGTCTCGACCATGGGGGAGGACGCCATCATCAGCGCGATGCCGAAGAACGCGTGGAAGGGCATGCCGGCGAACAGCTCCAGCATCCGCATCAGATAGCCCGGCCGGTGCGGGCCCGGGTCGACACCCATGATCGGCCAGAAGAAGACCAGGCCGACGGCGAGGAAGTGCACCATCATCGCGATGTGCCCGACCTTGGAGCCCATCAGGAAGTCGAAGAGCGGGGTGAAGTACAGCGCGTACAGGCTCGCGATGAACATCGGGATCGTGAACACGGGGTGCGTGATGATCCGCATGTACCGGCTGTGCAGCAGCATCAGCAGCAGCTCGCGCGGACCCTTGCGGCCCCGGCCCGCCGTGGGAAGCGCCCGCAGCGCCAGGGTGATCGGGGCGCCGAGCAGCAGCAGGATCGGCGAGACCATGCTGATCACCATGTGCTGCACCATGTGCACACTGAACATGACCATGCCGTAGTCGTTCAGCTTCGTGCACATCACCAGCGCGATGCTCAGCACACCAGTGACGAAGGCGACCGTCCGGCCGACCGGCCACTTGTCGCCGCGCCGCGTCAGCCGCACCACACCCCAGGCGTACAGCGCCAGGCCCACCAGGCAGGCGATGAGGAAGAAGGGGTCCGCCGACCAGCCGAGACCCCGCCCCAGCGTGAACGGCGGCAGATCCATCGTCATGCCGTGCCCGCTGTGATCCATCCGCCGGCTCCTGTTTCGTGGGGATTGAGCGCTGTCTGTCCGCACCAGACTAGAACCGCCCCCGGCGACGGCTGTCACCGGGGGCGGTCAAGTGGACGCGACCGGCTGGTCAGAGCACGCACTCCGCCTCGTCGTACCGCGCGTCCGGCACCGTCTTCAGCGATTCCACGGCCTCGGCCAGCGGCGCCATCACGATGTCCGTGCCGCGCAGGGCCGTCATCATCCCGAACTCCCCGCGGTGCACGGCCTCCACCGCGTGCCACCCGAAGCGCGTGGCCAGCACCCGGTCGTACGCCGTCGGCGTGCCGCCCCGCTGGACGTGTCCGAGTATCACCGGCCGGGCCTCCTTGCCGAGCCGCTCCTCCAGCTCGACCGAGAGCTGGCGGGCGATCCCGGCGAAGCGCTCGTGGCCGTAGACGTCCTTGCCGCCCTCGTCGAAGTCCATGGTGCCGGGCTTCGGCTTGGCGCCCTCGGCGGCCACCACTATGGCGAACCGCTTGCCCGCCGAGAACCGCTCGCCGACCTTGGCGGTCAGCTCGTCGATGTCGAAGGGCCGCTCGGGGACGACGACGGCGTGGGCGCCGGCGGCCATGCCCGAGTGCAGGGCGATCCAGCCGGTGTGCCGGCCCATGACCTCGACGATCAGCACCCGCTGGTGGGACTCGGCGGTGGTCTTGAGCCGGTCGAGGGCCTCGGTGGCGACGGTGACGGCCGTGTCGAAGCCGAAGGTGACGTCGGTGACCGCTATGTCGTTGTCGATGGTCTTCGGCACGCCCACGATCGGCAGGCCGTTGTCGGACAGCAGCCGGGCCGCCTTCAGCGTGCCCTCGCCGCCGATCGGGATGATCGCGTCGAGCCCGAGTTCCGCGACGTGGCCACGGGCCCGCTCCACGCCGTCCCGCAGATGCTCGGGGCGGACCCGGGAGGAGCCGAGGATGGTGCCGCCGAGGGCGAGGATGCCGCCGACCGCGTCCAGGTCGAGCTTGAGGTGGTCACACTCCAGGAGGCCCTTCCAGCCGTCCCGGAAACCGATGACCTCGTCGCCGTGGTCGACGACGGCACGGTGCACGACGGACCGGATGACGGCGTTCAGACCGGGGCAGTCACCGCCGGACGTGAGGACACCAATGCGCATAGCCCGAAAAACCTTCTCAACGTGGCACGGGTCCGGACCGCGCTGTCCGGTTCGATTCCCCGCCACCCTAGCGGTACCGGGCGGCGGGGCCGAACCGTGCGTCCGCCTGCTGGACGCACCCGCTCACCTGTGCGGACGCGTCATCAGACGGGCCGGTGCCCGGGGTGTCAGGCGGGCTGCTGGGCCGCCGCGATGCGCTCGTTGCGCAGCGCCTCGTACCAGCGGTCGTCGGTCGGCGGCAGCGCGTTCACGTCGAGGGCCAGCTTCAGCAGCAGGTCCGCGATGAGTGGGTTGCGCGCGAGCACGGGTCCGTGCATGTAGGTGCCGAAGACCGTGTCGTTGTACGCGCCCTCCGTGCCGTCCCCGGTGCCGTTGCCGTTGCCGAAGCGGACCTGGGCGAGCGGGCGGGCGGTGGGGCCGAGGTGGGTGACGCCCTGGTGGTTCTCGAAGCCGGTCAGCGGGGGCAGGCCGAGGCGCGGGTCGATGTCGCCGAGGACGTCGCCGACGCACCGGGCGCCCTCGCCGCGCGTCGAGACCACGTCGAGCAGGCCGAGGCCCGGCTCGCGCTGGCCGAGGTCGTTGATGAACTCGTGGCCGAGGATCTGGTAGCCGGCGCAGACGGAGAAGACGATCGCGCCGTTCTCCACCGCCCGGTACAGGCCCCCGTCGCGGCGCAGCCGCTCGGCCGCGAGCCGCTGCGGCCGGTCCTCGCCGCCGCCGATCAGATAGATGTCGCCGGAGGTCGGGATCGGCTGGTCGCTGCGCACGTCGAGCCGGGCCACGTCGAGTCCGCGCTGCCGGGCCCGGCGCTCCACTACCAGGGCGTTGCCCTGGTCGCCGTACGTGCTGAGCAGGTCCGGGTAGATCCAGACGATCCGCAGTTGGTTGTCGCTCACGAGAGTCCCCTGAGGTTACGCGGTCAGTTGCCGACGCGGCGGCGCAGGTCCTGGAAGGCGGTGTAGTTCGCGATGACCTCGATCCGGCCGGGCGGGCAGAGCTGCACCGCCTGGTCGAGGTCCTCGCACACCTGGAACTGCTGGCCCGCGACCTCCAGGCGGACGGCGAGGTCCAGCTTGCGGTCGCCGATCACGCAGATCGGGTGGCCGGTGAGCCGCGTGTAGTCCACGTCCCACAGCCAGGAGGTGTCGGTGCCGTCGGCGCCGCGCGCGTTCACCGACAGGATCACCGGGGAGGGCGGCGGGTCGATCAGCGAGAAGGTCTCCAGCCAGCCCGCCGGGTTCTTGGCGAGCAGCAGGCGCAGGTCGCGGCCCTGGAACTGCACCACGTCGTAGCGCCCGGCGACCGCCTGCACCTGGTACATGCGCTCCAGGGCGACCTGCGGCGGCACGCCGAAGACGGCCGCGACGGCCGCCGAGGAGGCGGCGTTGGCCTTGTTGGCGCGGCCCGGGAGCTGGAGGTGGATCGGCCAGGCGGAGCCGTGCGGGTCGATGACGTGGTCGCCGGACAGGGCCCAGCTCGGCGTGGGGCGCCGGAAGCCGCACTCGCCGCAGAACCAGTCGTCGCCCGGACGCTGCATCACACCGCCGCAGGACGGGCAGGACCAGGCGTCGTCCTTCCACATCTGCCCGGCGGCGACCCAGATCACGTTGGGGGAGGAGGACGCGGCCCACACCACCAGCGGGTCGTCGGCGTTGGCGACGATCACGGCCTTCGAACCGGCCAGGCCCTCGCGCCAGTTCTCCGCGAGCATGCGGGTCTCGGCGGCGCGGTCGAGCTGGTCGCGGGAGAGGTTGAGCAGCGCGATGCACTTCGGGTCGGTGTCCCGGGCGACGCCCGCGAGGTACTTCTCGTCGACCTCTATGACGCCGTACCGGGCGTCCGAGCCGCCCGCGAGGGCGGAGGTGATGCCGGCCGGCATGTTGGCGCCGAGCGCGTTGGACACGACCGGGCCGGCCGCCTTGAGCGCCTCGGCGATGAGCCGGGTGGTGGTGGTCTTGCCGTTGGTCGCCGAGACGAGGGTCACGTCCAGGTGCTGGGCGAGCCGGGCGAGGAGGTCGGGGTCGAGTTTCAGCGCGACCCGGCCGCCGATCACCGAACCGCTGCCGCGCCCCGCGGCACGGGACGCCGCCGCGACCGCCTTGCCCGCGGTCACGGCCAGCTTGGCCCGCGGCGTGAGCGGGTCCGAGTTGCCTGCCATCAGTTCTCGATCCTCCTTGCCGTACGCGCCGCGCCTGAAGCCTGTGAAGCCTGACGGCCACGTGGTGTGGGCATCAGCCTATCGAGATCCATTCGCACTCCCGAATCGCGGCACCGGCCGCGAGCTCCCGGCGGTGGGCGCGCGCCGCCGGTGAACACAGGGACCTTACTCTGACCGTCATGCGACACGGTTCCATCCCGGGCGTCCACGGGCGCGTACGGTCCCTCAGTCTCCTCGGCGACCCCGTCCTGCACGAGCCCTGCGCGGAGGCCACCGGTTCCGGCCCGGAACTCGCGGCGCTCGTGGAGGACTTGTTCGCGACCATGTACGCCGCCCGCGGCGTGGGTCTGGCGGCCAACCAGATCGGCGAGCCGGTACGCGTCTTCGTGTACGACTGCCCCGACGACGAGGACGTGCGCCACCTCGGCCACGTGGTGAACCCGCGGCTGGTGGAGACCGGCGGGGTGGTGGTGCGCGGCCCGGAGGGCTGTCTGTCGCTGCCGGGCCTGGAGGCGGGCACCGAGCGCCACGACGTCGCGGTCGTCGAGGGCTTCACAGTGACCGGGGAGCCGGTCACCGTGCGGGGCACGGGGTTCTTCGCCCGGTGCCTCCAGCACGAGTACGACCATCTCGAGGGCCGGGTCTACGCCGACCGGCTGACGGGATGGCGCCACCGCAGGCTGCTGCGGCAGGTGTCACGGGCGCCCTGGAACCGCTGAACGCCCGCGCGGGCGGTTCCGGTGCCCGGCCCTCGGCGCCGTGGTGTCAGAACCCGGGGCCGCCCACCCTGTCCTCCGCCTCGGACAGCCGGCCCCACAGCAGCTCCGCCAGGCTCGTCACCAACTCCTCGCGGGAGCAGGGGCGTTCGCCCAGCCACCAGTCCCCGGCGGCGTGCATCATGCCGACGATGCCGTGCCCCCACACCCGGGCCAGCCGTTCGCTGCCCGGTCCCATGTCGAGGCGCTCCTCGATGACCTTGCCCAGCTCCTCGCCCATCCGCCGCAGCAGCGGCGCCGAGTGCTTGCCGACGTCGAAGCCCTGTTCGGCCTGGTCGCCGGCGGCGGTGGTGCCCTCCGCCGGATGCATCAGGAAGCGGTACACCTGGGGTCGTGCCTCGATGGCGGCCAGATAGGTGTCCAGGGTGGCCTCGACGCGCTTGCGCCGGTCCGCCGGGGCGTCCAGGGCGGTGCGCAGCGAGTCGAGGAGGGCGTCGGTGTGCCGCTGGGCGAGGGCGGCGTACAGGCCGCTCTTGTCGCCGAAGTGCCGGTAGAGGATCGGCTTGGTGATGCCCGCTTCGGCGGCGATGGCGTTCATCGATGCCTGCGGGCCGTCGCGCAGCACCACTCGGTCGGCGGCCTCCAGCAGCTCGCGCCGTCGGCGGTCGGCGGACCGCTGCTGATCGGTCCGCTGCGTGGTGTCCATGAGCTCTCCCCACCCGTGCTGATTCGGTGACGCCTGCGCAAACTAACACCTGGTGGGGGCCGCCCCTCGAACGGGAGGCCGAGGGGTGCTCGGGAGTTGACTTTTCCTACCAACCGGTAACAGACTCCTGTTACCGCAAGTAACACGCATGTGCGCCACTGGAGGGGACATGGCCGGGTTCACCATGGAGCTCAACGACGAACAGAAGGAGGTCCGGGACTGGCTGCACGGCTTCGCCGCCGACGTCATCCGCCCCGCGGCCGCCGAATGGGACGAGCGTGAGGAGACTCCCTGGCCGGTCATCCAGGAGGCCGCCAAGGTCGGCATCTACTCCCTCGACTTCTACGCCCAGCAGTACTTCGACCCGACCGGCCTCGGCATCCCGATGGCCATGGAGGAGCTGTTCTGGGGCGACGCCGGCATCGCCCTGTCGATCGTCGGCACCGGTCTCGCCGCCGTCGGCGTCCTCGCCAACGGCACCGAGGAGCAGATCGGCACCTGGATCCCCCAGATGTACGGCGACGCCAGCGACGTGAAGGTCGCCGCGTTCTGCTCCTCCGAGCCCGACGCCGGCTCCGACGTGGCCTCCATGCGCACGCGTGCCGTGTACGACGAGGCCAAGGACGAGTGGGTGCTCAACGGCACCAAGACCTGGGCGACCAACGGCGGCATAGCCAACGTCCACGTCGTCGTCGCCGTGGTCGACCCCGAGCTGGGCTCCAAGGGCCACGCCTCCTTCATCGTGCCGCCGAACACCCCGGGACTGTCCCAGGGGCAGAAGTTCAAGAAGCACGGCATCCGCGCCTCCCACACCGCCGAGGTCGTCCTCGAGGAAGTGCGCGTCCCCGGCTCCTGCCTGCTCGGCGGCAAGGAGAAGCTGGACGCGCGCCTCGCCCGTGCCCGGGAGAAGGCCAGGAAGGGCGGCGAGCGCGTCAAGAACGCGGCGATGGCCACGTTCGAGGCGTCCCGGCCGGCGGTCGGCGCGATGGCGGTCGGCACCGCGCGCGCCGCGTACGAGGTCGCCCTCGAATACGCCCGGACGCGTGAACAGTTCGGGCGCCCGATCATCGACAACCAGGGCGTCGCCTTCCAGCTCGCGGACATGCGCACGTCCGTCGACGCGGCCCGCCTGCTGGTGTGGCGGGCCTCCTGGATGGCGATCAACGGCAAGCCGTTCACGGCCGCCGAGGGCTCGATGTCCAAGCTCTTCGCCAGCGAGACGGCGAAGAAGGTGACCGCCCAGGCGGTCCAGATCCTCGGCGGCAACGGGTACACGCGGGAGTACCCGGTGGAGCGGATGCACCGGGACGCGGCCATCTACACGATCTTCGAGGGGACGAGCGAGATCCAGCGGCTGGTGATCGCCCGTACGCTTTCGGGAATGCCGATCCGGTAGGCGCCGCGACGGGCCCTGGACGGCGCGGCGGCCGCGGCTCGTCGCGCGGTCACGGCCGCGCCGAGGCCGGTGCTCCCCGCCGCCGGCCGCTCACCAGGTCACGGGCAGCGCCACTGGTCCCCGGATCAGCGTGCCCTTCTTGAAGGGCACGTCCTCGGGGGGCACCGCCGCCCTCAGCCCGGGCACCCGGTCCACCAGCGTGCCGACGAGCAGTTCGGCCTCCATCCGGGCCAGCGACGCGCCCGGGCAGGAGTGCGGGCCGAAGCCGAACGACACGTGCGCGCCCGGGCTGCGGGAGAAGTCGATCGTGTCCGGGTCGGGAAAGACCTCGGGGTCGCGGTTCGCCGCCAGGTAGGACACGTAGACCGCGTCGCCCGCCCGGATCCGCACCCCGCCGAGCTCCACGTCCTCCAGCGCGATCCGCGCGAGCCCCACCGCGTTGCGATGGGGAATCCAGCGCAGCATCTCGTCGACGGCCCGGGGCCTGATCTCCGGCTCGGCGCGCAGGCGCGCGGCCAGCTCCGGGCGGCTCAGCAGCAGGTGGAACATCTGCCCGCTGTTGTCGGTGACCGCGTCGCCGCCGAGCTGCAGCAGCACCGCGAGCCCCACCGCCTCCTCCCGCGTGATCTCCCCGCGGCCCACGGCGGCGCCGAGGAGGGAGGTGACGTCCTCCGCGACGCCGTCCGCCCGCAGTTCCACGAGACCGTCGAAGTACGCGGTCATCTCGTGCTTGGCCCGCTCGCCGGCCTCGGCGCCGTGGGCGGGGGACAGGACGAGCCGGGTCCAGGTGTGCACGCGGGGCCGGTCGGCGGCCGGCACGCCCATCAGCTCGCAGGTGACGGCGATGGGGAAGGGCCTGAGCACCGCCTCGACGAGGTCGGCGGGCGGACCCGCCTCCAGCAGGGCGTCGACGAGCCCGTGGAGCAGCGCGCGGGACCGCTCGCGCACGCGCTCGACGCCCCGGGCGGTGAACGCGGCGGCCACCGCGCGGCGCAGCCGGGTGTGTTCGGGCGGGTCGAGGAAGCCGACCGCGCCGCGCGCCGGGACGAAGTGCCGGGGGAACCGGGTGACCTGCCGGTCGACGACCGCCTCACGGCCGAACCGTGGGTCGCCGGTGACCGTCCGCACGTCGTCGTGGCGGGTCACGAGCCACGCCCAGCCCTCGCCGTTGGGAAGCGAGATCCGGGTGACCGGGCCCTCGCGCATCAACTCGGAGAGCACCGGGTCGAAATCGGAGCCAGGAAGATCGGCGGCCGGCCACTCCCGCACGGGCGGCACCGTCTGCTCCAGCGTCTCTTCCCACATGCCTGTCCCACCCGTCCGGAACGCCGTCCACCTCGTGGAGGTGTGTCCCGTCCACGATCACCCCGTCGGACGGCGGTCTCTCGCCGGACTGCTCCGAACGGACCGGCCGGGCGGCGCGGTGGCGGGCGGCTCAGGAGGAGCGGCCGCTGCTGTGGGCGATGCAGGCGACGTCGATGCGGTCGGCCAGCTTGGCGAGTTCGATGGTGAGGGCCGCGACGGTGTCCTCGTCCAGGTTCTCCTCGCCGGTCTCCACCAGCCGCAGCCACCGGCCCCCCACCGTGCGCAGCAGCTTGCTCACGTCGGCCGCGGACACCTGGAGGGTTCCGCGGTCGTCGACGATCAGAGGCAGGGTCACTTCGCGGGTCACAGAAAGGGATCGTAGCTCCGCAACCGTCACGCCCCGTGCCAAACCGTGGTGATGTTGCAGAACTCGCGGATTCCGTGCCCGGACAGCTCCCGCCCGTAGCCCGACCGCTTGACGCCGCCGAAGGGGAACGCCGGATGGGACGCCGTCATCCCGTTGACGTACACACCGCCCGCCTCCAGGTCCCGTACGAAGCGGTCCACGTCGGCGTCGTCGCGGGTCCACACGTTGGAACTGAGCCCGAAGTCCGTGTCGTTGGCGATCAGCACCGCCTCGTCCAGGTCGGCCGCCCGGTACAGCGTGGCGACCGGGCCGAAGGCCTCCTCCCGGTGGATGCGCATCCCGCGGGTGATGTCGGCCAGCACGGTCGGCGGGTAGTACCAGCCGGGCCCGTCGGGGCGTTCGCCGCCGCACAGCACCCGTGCTCCGCCGCGCACCGCGTCGTCGACCAGCTCCACCAGATCGTTCACGCCCTGCTCGCTGGAGAGCGGCCCGACCTCCGTCTCCTCGGCCATCGGGTCGCCGACCCGCAGCGCCTTCATGCCCTCGGTGAAGCGTTCCGCGAAGGCGTCGTACACGTCCGCGTGCACGATGAACCGCTTGGCGGCGATGCAGGACTGGCCGGCGTTCTGCGTCCGCGCGGTCACCGCCACCTCGGCCGCCCGGTCGATGTCGGCGGACGGCATGACGACGAACGGGTCGCTGCCGCCCAGCTCCAGCACCGTCTTCTTGATCATCTCCCCGGAGGTGGAGGCCACCGCGCGTCCGGCCGGCTCGCTGCCGGTGAGCGTCGCCGCCCGCACGCGCTCGTCGCGCAGGACGTCGTCCACGGCGGCCGAGCCGATCAGCAGTGTCTGGAAGCAGCCCTCGGGGAAGCCCGCCCGGTGGAACAGGTCCTCCAGGTACAGCGCGGTCTGCGGCACGTTCGAGGCGTGCTTGAGCAGGCCGACGTTGCCCGCCATCAGCGCGGGCGCCGCGAACCGGATCACCTGCCAGAGCGGGAAGTTCCACGGCATCACCGCGAGCACCGGGCCGAGCGGACGGTAGCGGACCAGGGCGCGGGAGGCGCCGGAGTCCTTGACGTCGGACTCGGCGGGCTCCTCGTCCGCCAGCAGACCGGCGGCGCGGTCGGCGTACCAGCGCATCGCCTTCGCGCACTTCGCGGCCTCCGCGCGGGCCTGCTTGACGGGCTTGCCCATCTCCGTGGTGATGACCTTGCCGATCTCGTCCTGGTCCGCCTCCAGCAGGTCGGCCGCCCGGTGCATCAGCCGTGCCCGTTCCTCGAACGCCGTCGTCCGGTAGGTGCGGAAGGTGGCCTCGGCGAGCTGGAGCCGGCGCTCGATCTCCTCCTCGCCCATGGCCTCGTACGTCCTCAGCGTCTCGCCGCTCGCCGGGTTCACCGTCGCGATGGGCATGGCCGACCTCCCTGGGTGCAGACTCGTGCTTCGACCTTGGCGCGCGGCGGGGGGTGCCGCAACGCGGGCGGGCCGCGGCACGACCCGCCGCGCCCGTCGCCGCGGGCCGCCTCTGTTCAGTTCGAGTGCTCAGCCAGCCGGTCGAGAAACGCGGCCTGGGCCTTCACGATCACCTCGCGCGCCCGGTCCAGGGTGAACCAGGCCACCCGGTCCAGCTCGGGGAACTCCTCGGTCCGGCCCGAGTGCGGCGGCCACTCCATGCGGAAGCTGCCGGGGGCGATGGTCGCCGGGTCGAGGTCGGCCTCCACGGCCCACGCCGTCACGATCTTCCCGCCCGACTGGCGGACCTCGCCGAGCGCAACGGCCTCGCCGTCGGGCGGCGGCAGCCCGAGTTCCTCCTCGAACTCGCGCCGGGCCGCGTCCCAGGCGGGCTCCGCCGGGTCGTACTCGCCCTTCGGGATCGTCCACGCCCCGGCGTCGCGGCGGGCGTAGAAGGGGCCGCCCATGTGGCCGAGCAGCACCTCGGTGCCTTTGTCGCCGGGGCGGTGCAGCAGCAGGCCCGCGCTTCGCCTCACGGGGCCGCTCCGGGGTGCGCCGCGAGCAGCGTCTCCACGGTGTCCGCGTCCTCGGGCCGCTTGTCGTCGCGATAGCGCACGACGCGGGCGAAGCGGAGGGTGACGCCGGCCGGGTAGCGGGTGGAGCGCTGGAGGCCGTCGTAGGCGATCTCGACGACGAGTTCGGGGCGTACGGTCACGCCCCAGCGGTGCTCCTCGACGGCCAGCTCGCGCAGGCGCGCGGTCTGCCAGGTCAGCAGCGCGTCGGTCATGCCCTTGAAGGTCTTGCCGAGCATGGCGAAGGAGCCGTCGGCGGCGCGGGCGCCGAGGTGCAGGTTGGAGAGCTTGCCGGTGCGGCGGCCGTGGCCCCACTCGGCGGCGAGGACGACCAGGTCGAGGGTGTGCACGGGCTTGACCTTCAGCCAGGACGCGCCGCGCCGGCCCGCGCTGTAGGCGGCGTCGAGCGCCTTGACGACGACGCCCTCGTGACCGCGCTCCAGCGTGGCGGCGAGGAAGTCCTGTGCCGCGGGCGTCTCGTCGGGGCCCGCCACCAGGGCGCGGCGCACCCGCATCGGCTCCGGGACCAGCCGGGCCAGCTCCGCGTGCCGCTCGGTCAGCGGCAGGTCGAGCAGATCGCGGCCGTCCACGGACAACGCGTCGAAGAACACGACGGAGACGGGGACCGTCCGCGCCGCCGTGGCCACGTCGGTGCGGGAGCCGACGCGTCCGGCGGTCTCCTGGAACGAGCGGGGCCGCCCGTCCGGGCCGAGGGAGATCACCTCGCCGTCCAGGACGAACCGCCGGCCGGGCAGCCCGAGGACCGCCGAGGTGACCTCGGGGAGCCGGACCGTGATGTCGTCCAGGGTGCGGGTGTGGACGCGTACGGTGCCGCCGTCGCGGTGCACCTGGACGCGGATGCCGTCCAGTTTCTCCTCGACGGCGCAGGGAGCCAGCTTGCCGACCGCCTCGGCGACCGAGGACGCGCTGTGCGCCAGCATCGGCAGGACCGGGCGTCCGACCGTCAGCCGGAACCGGTCCAGGGCACCGGGGCCGTCGGCGAGCAGGGCCTCGGCCACCAACTGCAGCGAACCCGCGAGCATCACCGCGCGCCGCACGTCCGCCGCCGGCGCGCCGGTCGCCCGTGCCAGCCCCTCCACGGCCACCGCGTCCAGGGCGCCCTGGCGCACCTCGCCGGTGAGCAGCCCCAGCAGGAACCGCTGCTCGTCCTCGGTGGCCGCGGCCATCAGCTCGCCGACCAGCCGTGACCGCTCGGCCTGGGAACCGGGCCCGGAGACAGCACCGAGCCGCGTGAGCCGGGCGTCCACCTCGCGCACGGTCAGGCTCGGTTCGCCGGCCGGTGCGACGCGCTCGCCCAGCACCTTCCAGCCGACGCCGATCCGGCCCTGGGGGAGGCGTCCGGCGAGATAGGGGATGACGATCGGCACGTCCTGCGCCTCCGCCTCCCGGAACAGCTCCGCGAGCAGGGCGGTCTTCCGGGACCGCGCCGAAGTGGCGGCGACCTCCCGGGACACCTCGGTCAGCCGGGCCAGCAGCATGCAGCAATGGTGCACCGACGGCGGCGCCGGCACACCTGCGGGGGGCTTCGCCGTGCCGGGCGAGGTGCCGGGCGCGGTACCCGGCGGAGCGGTCCGGTGCTGGGTCTCCCCGCCGGGGACCGGGCGACCCGGAGGCGCGGGGCGGCCGGCCGGGGCCGTCGCCGCGCGTGCCGGGCACGGCC
Organism: Streptomyces sp. NPDC018947; assembly: GCF_044390505.1. Taxonomy (NCBI): domain Bacteria; kingdom Bacillati; phylum Actinomycetota; class Actinomycetes; order Kitasatosporales; family Streptomycetaceae; genus Streptomyces; species Streptomyces sp. NPDC018947. Next base: position 191,844 of record NZ_JBIRZD010000008.1, on the reverse strand, counting down.
GGGAGCACGGGCCGCCCAGCGGTCCGTCGCGGGCGGGCTTTGCCGGTCCTGGTCCGGAGCCCGCGACCATGGGCCGGCTGCCCCGCGCCGCCGCGGGTGCCGGAGCCGGACAGCGGCCGTTCCCCGGCCGCCCCGCGCTCCGCCCGGGGCCCAGCGGCCGGAGCCCGCGTGGGCGGTCTTCCCGGACCGGCGGCTTCGAGCAGCCGGTGCGCGGCTCCGTCCGGCGACCGGCCTCTCGCCGGACGGGCACGGGAGGCGGAAGCCGGCCGTCCCCCGCCCCCGTCGGCCCGCCTGCCGCACTACGCGTCGATGCGTGCGTCCAGGTCGGCCATGAGGAGGTCGCCGACGATCGCCGTGGCCGCCCGGTAGCCGCCGCTCGCCGCGTGGACGACCTGCTCGGCGAAGCCCATCGCGTTGCCCGCGGTCCACACGCCCGGGACCGTGGTCCGCCCCGTCGGGTCGACCACGGGGTAGGCGCCGAACGGGGTCTCCCGCAGCTCCGCGCCCAGCCGTTCCATCAGGCCGGTCCGCGGGACGGCGCGCGGGGCGACGAACAGCACCGAGCGGTCGTGGACGGCGCCGCCGGCCAGCCGGACGCCGGTGAGCCGGTCGTCCTCGACGCGCACTCCGGTCACCTCGCCGGACACCACCTTGACCCCGGCCGCGGCGAGCCGGCGCAGGTCCTCGTCGGTCAGCTCCTCCTCGGGGACGGTGTGCAGGAACAGCGTCACGTCGTCCGACCACCCGGACACCATGAGCGCCTGGTGGACGCTCTGCGCAGTGGTGGCGAGGACACCGAAGGCCTGCCCGCGCACCTCCCAGCCGTGGCAGAACGGGCAGTGCAGCACGTCCCGCCCGAACCGCTCGGCCACCCCGGGGACGTCCGGCAGCTCGTCCCTGAGCCCGGTGGTGACGATCAGCCGCCGGGCCCGCACGGTCCGCCCGCCCGCCAGCTCCACCGCGAAGTCCTCGCCGCGGGTCACGTCCACCACGCGGTCCCGCACCAGCTCGACGCCGTAGCGCGCGATCTCCTCGCGGCCTAGCGCCAGGAACTCGGCGGGCGACATGCCGTCCCGGGTCAGATACCCCTGCATGTGGTCCGAGGGCGCGTTGCGCGGCTCGCCCGCGTCGACGACCAGCGCGTGCCGCCGGGCCCGGCCGAGGACGAGCGCGGCGGACAGCCCGGCCGCTCCGCCGCCGACGACGATCACTTCGTACTTCTCCGACAGGTCCCGCTTCTCGGTCATGGTGACCACCTCCTCGTCAGAAGGTCGCCCGGGCACCATCGGATCGACAAATGCGTTTGCCGTTTCTGCAACAATGAACGGCATGACTGCAGACGACGTCCTCGCCGGGGTCGGGCCGCGGCTGCGGCAGCTCCGCAAGGAGCGTGAGGTCACCCTCGCCGCGCTCTCCGCATCGACCGGCATCTCGGTGAGCACCCTGTCCCGGCTCGAGTCGGGGCAGCGCAAGCCGAGCCTCGAACTGCTGCTGCCCATCGCCCAGGCCCATCAGGTGCCGCTGGACGAGCTGGTCGGCGCCCCGCCCGTCACCGACCCCCGGGTGCGTGCCCGGCCGATCGTTCGCCACGGCCGCACCCACTGGCCGCTGACCCGCCAGCCGGGCGGGCTCCAGGCGTTCAAGGTGCTGGAGCCGCAGCGCGCGCAGGAGCCGGACCCGCGGACCCACGAGGGCTACGAGTGGCTGTACGTCCTCTCCGGCCGGCTGCGCCTGGTGCTCGGCGAGCACGACGTGGTGCTCGCCGCCGGCGAGGCGGCCGAGTTCGACACCCGGGTGCCGCACTGGTTCGGGTCGACGGGGGAGGGGCCGGTCGAGTTCCTCAGCCTCTTCGGCCCGCAGGGCGAGCGGATGCACGTGCGCGCCCGGCCGGCCCGGCCCTGACGCAGGCGCTCTTGGCCCCTTCCCGCTCCGGCCTGTTCCCCGATGAGCAAGCGACCGCTTAGTATGCGAGGGAGCCCCGGACCGACAGCCGCGTGGAGGCCCCGTATGCAGGCATGGCAGGTGCACGAGAACGGCGAGCCGAGCGAGGTGATGCGCCTCACCGACACGGCGCCGCCGGCGCCCGGCGACGGCCAGGTCCTGCTCAGGGTCCGCGCCGCGAACGTCAACTTCCCCGACGCGCTGCTGTGCCGGGGCCAGTACCAGGTCCGGCCGCCGCTGCCGTTCACGCCCGGTGTCGAGGTCTGCGGCGAGACGCAGGACGGGCGCCGCGTCATCGCCACCCCAGTGCTGCCGCACGGCGGCTTCGCCGAGTACGCCGTCGCCGACGCCGGCGCCCTGCTGCCCGCGCCGGACGCCCTGGACGACGCCGAGGCCGCCGCCCTGCACATCGGCTACCAGACGGGCTGGTTCGGACTGCACCGCCGGGCCCGGCTGGAGGCGGGCGAGACCCTGCTCGTGCACGCCGCCGCGGGCGGGGTCGGCAGCGCGGCCGTGCAGCTCGGCAAGGCCGCCGGCGCGAAGGTCATCGGGGTCGTCGGCGGCGCGCGGAAGGCCGCCGTCGCCCGCGGACTGGGCTGCGACGTGGTCGTCGACCGGCACACCGAGGACGTCGTCGCCGCCGTGAAGGAGGCCACCGGCGGCTGGGGCGCCGACGTGATCTACGACCCCGTAGGCGGCGAGGCCTACACCCAGTCCGCCAAGACCGTCGCCTTCGAGGGCCGCATCGTCGTCGTCGGCTTCGCCAGCGGCACCATCCCCAGCCCGGCCCTGAACCACGCCCTCGTGAAGAACTACGCCGTCCTCGGCCTGCACTGGGGCCTCTACGCCACCAAGAACCCCGCCCTGGTCCGGCAGTGCCACGAACAGCTCACCGAGCTGGCGTCCCGGGGCGCGGTCAAGCCGCTGGTGAGCGAGCGGGTGCCGCTCGAGGAAGCGGCGGCCGCCGTGCAGCGGGTGGCCGACGGCAGGACGACCGGCAGGGTGGCCGTCGTCCCGGAGAAGGGAGCCGGCGCATGACCGACGCCGCCGAACTGCGCCGCCGGACCCAGGAGTTCCTGGCCGCGTACCCCCCGGCCGGCACCGCCCGGCTCGACTTCCTCCGCGCCCGCTTCGACGCCGGACTCGCCTGGGTGCACTTCCCCGAAGGGCTCGGCGGACTCGGCGCCCCCCGCTCCCTCCAGGCCGTCGTCGACGCCGAGTTGGCCGCCGCCGGCGCCCCGGACAACGACCCCCGGCGCATCGGCATCGGTCTCGGCATGGCCGCGCCGACGATCCTCCGGTACGGCACCGAGGAGCAGAAACACCGGCTGCTGCGCCCGCTGTGGACGGGCGAGGAGGTCTGGTGCCAGCTCTTCAGCGAGCCGGGCGCCGGGTCCGACCTCGCCGCCCTCGGCACCCGCGCCGTGCGCGACGGCGACGACTGGGTCGTCAACGGGCAGAAGGTGTGGACGTCCAGCGCCCACCTCGCCCGCTGGGCCATCCTCATCGCCCGCACCGACCCGGACCTGCCCAAGCACCGGGGCATCACCTACTTCCTGTGCGACATGACCGACCCCGGCGTGGAGGTCCGGCCGCTGCGCCAGATCACCGGCGAGGCCGAGTTCAACGAGGTCTTCCTCACCGACGTCCGCATCCCCGACTCCCTGCGCCTCGGCGAGGTCGGGGACGGCTGGCGGGTCGCGCAGACCACGCTCAACAACGAGCGCGTCGCCATCGGCGGGACTCCGGTCCCCCGCGAGGGCGGCATGATCGGCAAGGTCGCCGCGACCTGGCGCGAGCGCCCCGGCCTGCGCACCCACGACCTGCACCAGCGGCTGCTCGGCCTGTGGGTGGAGGCCGAGGTCGCCCGGCTCACCGGAGTGCGCCTGCGCCAGCAACTGGTGGCGGGCCAGCCCGGCCCCGAGGGCGCCGGCATGAAGCTCGGCTTCGCCCGCCTCAACCAGGAGATCAGCGGCCTGGAGGTCGAACTCCTCGGCGAGGAGGGCCTGTTGTACGACGACTGGACCATGCGCCGCCCCGAACTCGTGGACTTCACCGGCCGCGACGCCGGTTACCGCTATCTGCGCTCCAAGGGCAACAGCATCGAGGGCGGGACCAGCGAGATCCTGCTGAACATCGTCGCCGAGCGCGTCCTCGGCCTGCCCGCCGAGCCGCGCACCGACAAGGACGTCGCCTGGAAGGACCTGGCCCGATGAGCGCACAGCCCGATCTGCTCTACTCGGAGGAGGAAGAGGCGCTGCGCGCCGCCGTCCGGGACCTGCTCACCGACCACTGCGACCCGGCCGGCGTCATCGCGCGCACGGAGTCCGGCACGCCCCACGACCGAGCCCTGTGGAAGGCGCTGGCCGAAGGCATGGGCCTGGCCGGGCTGCTGGTGCCCGAGGAGTCGGGCGGCCAGGGAGCCACGCACCGGGAGGCCGCCGTCGCCCTGGAGGAACTGGGCCGCTCGGTCGCGCCCGTGCCCTATCTGACCAGCGCCGTCGTCGCCACCGAGGCGCTGCTGGCCTGCGGTGCCGAGGACCTGCTCGGCGAACTGGCCGCAGGCCGCCGGATCGGCGCCCTCGCCGTCGGACTGCACACCGCGCCGGGCGCCGCCTTCGCGGTCGTCCGGGTGGAGGACGGCACGCTGCACGGGAAGCTGACCGGCATCGCGGACGCCGGCGCGGCCGACGTCCTGCTGGTCCCGGCGGACGACGGCGTCCTGTACGCCGTGGACCCCGACGCCGTGACGATCGCGCCGAGCACGTCCCTGGACCTCACCCGCCCGGTGGCGGCGGTCGTCCTCGACGCGGCGCCCGGACGCGCCATCGGCGACGCGGAAGGCGCCGTACGGCGTGCCCTGCGGGCCGGGGCCGGACTGCTGGCGTCCGAGCAACTGGGCCTCGCCGACCGGCTGCTGGCCGACACGGTCCACCACCTCGAGCAGCGCAAGCAGTTCAACCGGCAGGTCGGCGGCTTCCAGGCGCTCAAGCACCGGCTCGCCCGGCTGTGGCTGGAGGTGGCGGGCCTGCGCGCCGCCGCCCGCAACGCGGCCGACGCCCTGGCCACCGGTGAGGACACGGACGTGGCCGTCGCCGTGGCCCAGGCGTACGCGTCCCAGGTCGCCGTCCACGCCGCCGAGGAGGCCCTGCAACTGCACGGCGGCATCGGCATGACGTGGGAGCACCCGGTCCACCTCTACCTGAAGCGGGCCAAGGCCGACTCGATCGCCTACGGCACCGCGGGCGCCCACCGCGAGGCCCTCGCCCAACTGGCCGACCTGCCCGCCCCCTGACACCCCGCCGGCCGCAGCGGTGCCCTCCCCTTCCTCGAGGGGCGGGCACCGCCCGTGCGACCGCGGAAGTGAACGACCGGCGGCGGTCCGGCCAACTCCGCGCACGGCTCTGCTCCTTGAGCGTCCCGGGACCCCATACTCACAGGCGTCCCGTACGGCACCTCCAGGGAGGCAGAGCATGGCCCTCACCACCCGACGCAGAGCCCTCACCACCCTCGGCGCGGCCCTCGCGGGCGCGGCCGCCCTCCCCGCCGGCACCGCGCTGGCGGGCGAAGGCAGGCACGGGCCCCGCCCGTTGTGGCGCGCGCACGCCCACAACGACTACGAGCACACCCGTCCCCTCCTCGACGCCCTCGACCACCGCTTCGGCAGCGTCGAGGCCGACATCCACCTCGCCGACGGCCGACTCCTCGTCGCCCACGACCCCGAGGACCTCGACCCGTCCCGCACCCTGGAGTCCCTCTACCTCGACCCCCTCGCCGCCCGGGTCCGCGCCCACCACGGCAGGGTCTACCGGCACGACCGGCGCTCCCTGCAACTCCTCGTCGACATCAAGACCGACGGGGCGGCTGCCTACCTGGCGCTCGACCGCCGGCTCGCCCGCTACCAGCACCTGTTCACCACCTTCGCCCACGGCAGGGTCCACCCCGGCCCGGTGACCGTCGTCGTCTCCGGTGACCGGGCCGCCCGCGCGCCCATGGCCGCCCAGACCCGGCGACGGGCCTTCTACGACGGCCGCCTCGCCGACCTCGGCACCACGGCCCCGGCCTCCTTCGTGCCGCTGATCAGCGACAACTGGTCGCTCAACTTCACCTGGCAGGGCGTCGGCGCCTTCCCCGAGGCCGAGCGGCGCAAGCTGCGGGGCATCGTCGCCGCGGCACACGGACGCGGACAGCGGGTGCGCTTCTGGGCCACCCCCGACCTGCCGGGTCCCGCCCGGGACGCGGTGTGGGGCGAACTGCTCGCCGCGGGCGTCGACCACCTCAACACCGACGACCTCGCGGGCCTCGAGGCGTTCCTCGACGCCCACGGCACCGCGTAGACGCCGCCGGAACACCACTCGTTCGGCGGACAGGTCAGCCGCCCGGACCAACCCTCCGTTACGCCACACTTACGGCCGAACGCCGCGAAGTGGACGTGGCGGAGGAGGTTCACGATGGCCATTTCCATCTCTGTGGTGCTGTTGCTGACGATCCTGGCGGTGCTCTTCCTGCGCAACGGCGGGCTGAAGATCTCGCACGCGCTGGTCTGTCTGCTGCTCGGCTTCTACCTGGCCGGCACCAGCATCGCCCCGACCATCCACAGCGGCCTGACGGCCACGGCGGACATCGTCGGCAGCCTCAGTCCGTGAGGGAGGCCGGGCAGGGGGAGGCAGGGCAGGAGCGCGTATCGGTGGAATGACCGATGTGCGGGGGCGGGGGCCTGGTTCATAGTCCTCGGGAGATCGTTCACGGGTGGCCGCGGTGCCCCCGATTTCCCGGAAGGACCTTTGTGGACATGCATGCCGACCTGGTGTTCCTCGGCGGGCGGGTGGTCACGGTCGACGCGGAGTTCTCCGTCGCCTCGGCCCTGGCGGTGACCGGCGGGATCATCAGCGCCGTCGGGGGGCGGGACGACGTCGAGCCGCTCATCGGACCCGATACCCGCGTCATCCACCTGCGGGGCGCCACCCTCCTCCCCGGCATCAACGACTCCCATCTGCACGGATGCGCGTTCGGCATGTCGACGCCGCCGCTCTCCCTCGACCTCGGCCATCCCGCCGTGTCCTCCCTCGCGGACGTGGCCGAGGCCGTGAGGGAGGCCGTCGGGCGCACCCCGAGCGGGCAGTGGATCACCGGACACGGCTGGGACACCGGCTACCTCGACGAGTGCGTCGCCGACCCGTCGCGGCAGCCCTCGCGGCACGACCTCGACGCCGTGAGCCCGGACCACCCCGTCGTCCTGTACTCCTTCTCCGGGCACGCCACCTGGGTCAACTCCAAGGCGCTGGAACTCATCGGGATCGACCGGGACACCGTCGCGCCGCCCGGCGGGGCCATAGTCGGGGACGAGACGGGCGAGCCCACCGGGCTGCTCCACGAGGGGGCCCAGGAGCTGATCCAGAAGGCGCTGCCGCCGCTCAGCCGCCAGGAGCGGACCGACGCGATCAGGTCCAACCTGGCCACGCTCGCCCGGCTCGGCGTGACCAGCTACACCGAGCCCGGGCTCGGCCCCGGCGGCGACGGCATCATGCGCGGCGCGCTCGGCGCGCAGACCCTGGACGTCTACCGCCGGCTGCTGGCCGACGGCGAACTGACCGCGCGGGTCGGCGTCCTGCTGCTGCCCACCGGAATGACGAGCACCGCCGAGGAGTTCGCCCGCACCCTCGACACCCTCGGCGAGCAGGGCGACACCGATCCGCGCCGACTGGCGATCCACGGGGTCAAGATCTTCGCGGACGGCATCGTCCCCAACAAGACGGCCTGGATGCACGAGCCGTACATCGGCGGCGGCTGCGGCTCCCTGTGCGTCGGCGGCGAGACCGACGACGACCGGGTCGCCGAGATCGGCGCCATGATCCGCCACGCCCACGCCGCCGGACACCAGCTCGGTGTCCACGTCACCGGCGACCGGGCCGGCGACACCGTCGCGGAGGCCTTCGCCGCGGCCGCTGCCGAGTGCCCCCGGCCCGACGCCCGCCACTACGTCATCCACGGCGACTTCCTCACCCCGCACAGCATGAGGCTGCTGGCCGAGCACGGCTTCGGGGCCAACATGAACCCCACCATCAAGTGGACCGTCGCCGACATGGAGGAGGACTTCGTCGGCGCCGAACGGGCCGCGTACGCCTGGCCCTACCGCGACGCCCTCGACGCCGGCGTGCGGGTCGCGAGCGGGTCCGACGCCCCCGTCACCCACCCGGACTGGCGGCAGGGCGTCGCCACCATGGTGCTGCGCGAGTCGAAGGCCGCCGGCCGGGTCAGCGGACCCGAGCAGCGCATCGGCCTGGCCGAGGCGCTCCGCACGTACACGATCGACGCCGCCTGGCAGGACTTCGCCGACGACTGGAAGGGCTCCCTGGAGCCGGGCAAGGTCGCCGACCTCTGCGTGCTGGACGGGGACCTGCTCGCCGCCGACCCCCACGACATCCCGGACATGCCCGTCGTCCTCACCGTCATGGACGGGCGGGTCGTGCACGACGCCCTGCGTGATTGACGTATTCCGGGCACATGATCATCCTTGGGGGATGGCAGCGAAGCGGAGCACGGCGGACGTCCTGGACGCCGCCGTCCACGTCCGCGAGGCCGCCAGGCGCGCCACCAGCGGCGCGGCCGGCCTCGACACCGTCCTGACGACGCTGGCGGAGGTGATGGAGTACGACCACGCCTCCCTGGCCCGCTGGGACCCGCTGCGCCGGCGCCACACCACCCTGGCCGGGAGCTACCCGGACGACGCCACGGCCTACATCGAGACCCGGCTCCACCGCGACCCGGTCTTCCCGGTGCTCCGCAGTCCGGCCCGCGGCGGTCTCTGGCTCAGGGACGTCCCCGGGCACCTGCTGGCGGCCTCCCCGGGCTTCCGGGACGTGCTGAGCCCCCTCGGCATCGAGGACGGCGTGGCCCAGTGCCTGTTCGCCGCCGACGGCCGGTACGTCGGCATGCTGAACGTCAGCACCCGCCGGCCGCGGCGCGCGCCCGATCCGGCGCGCGCCGCGGTCACCCTGCTCACCGAGGCCCTCGCCGAGGCCGTCGCCCGGGCGGGCGCGCCGTCCGGGGAGGCCGACGCGGACGCGCGGCGGCCCGGCGGGCTCTCGCCCCGGGAGGTCGAGGTGCTGGCCCAGCTGACCACCGGCCGCACCAACAGGGAGATCGCCGAGCGGCTGTGCGTCACGCCCCGCACGGTCGGGACCCACATCGAGCACATCCTCGCCAAGCTGGACCTCCCCAACCGCGCGGCCGCCGCCGCCCGGGCCGTCGCCTGGGGCATCGAACCCCCCGCCGACGGGGGCCCGGCGACGCGTCGGCAGGGCCTGCCCTAAGCCCCGACGACGCGGGAGCGGACGAGGAAGCGCACCCCCTCCGGCGCCTCCAGCGAGAAGCCGCTGCCCCGGCCCTCGACGACGTCGACGATCAGCCGGGTGTGGCTCCACACCTCGTACTGGCTGCGCGACATCCAGAACTCCACCGGCTCCTCTACACCCTCGACCTCCAGCTCCGCGAGCAGGACGTCCGCCGCCCCCGTGCGGAACTCACCGGCCGGGTAGCACATCGGGGCGCTGCCGTCGCAGCACCCTCCGGACTGGTGGAACATCAACGGACCGTGCGCCGCGCGCAGGCGCCGCAGCAGATCGGCCGCCGACGCGGTCAGCTCGACGCGCGCCGCCTCCTCGTATGTGTCGCCCATCCCCGCATCCCAGCACGGCGAAGGTTGCGAGCGCGTTGCACGGCCCGGCGGGTTCAGCGGCAGGGCCGGCTCCACGCTCACCGGCGAGCCGACCGGCGCCGGGGTGCCCCCGGAGGTGGCCGACGGGCTGCGGGAGGCCGAGGACGCCGTGGCGATGGGCGTGGCGCCCGTCTCCGACGACATGCCGGCCGCTCTGCGTACCGCCGTGGTGGAGGGCAGCGGGCAGGCATGCATGAACGGCGTCCACACGGCCGTGACCGTCACCGGCGTCCTCTGCCTGCTCGGCGCGGCCGGCCGCGGCCGGGATCCGCCGCACGGGAGAGCGGCCCGCGGACCACTGACCCCGTACGGCGGCCCTCCGACGCGGCGGTGCCCCCTCCGGCTCGGGGCGCCGCAGCGCGGCCGTCTCAGATCTCCCCGGCCGCCGAGCGGGGGAGGACCGTGACGCGGTGGAAGTTGCATCCCGAGGGCGGGTCAGCCGGGGGCCGGGTCTGATGGGCCTTCAGCGCGATGCTCACCAGGCTCAGCAGGAGGTCGACGTCCGCGTCGCAGTCGAGGTGCACGGTCACCCAGCGGGAGCCGGGCACCAGGCGGATGGCGCTGGACCCGCCGAGGTCGTACTGGAAGCGCTGTATGGCCCGATGGGTCAGGTGGAGGTCCACGTCCCGGTCGGAGTGGAAGTGGACGATCTCGTCACGGACGGAGCGCAGCGCCCGTCCGGTTCCGCAACTGGCCGGAGCCTTCGTGAGGTCGGGCCAGGCGTGCAGCCGCTCGAAGGCGCGCTGAGCCAGAGTCATACCCCCCATCGTGGCCCGATCACCGCGCGGCAACCAGAGGTTGAGCGATTTGTAACCGGCACGTGAGGTCACCCGGCCCCGGCGCCCCGCCCGGCACCGGACCTCAGGCGGAAGACACCTCCCGTCCCGCGTCGTCCGGGAGGCCGGCGCCCCACGCCGCGGCGCACAGGGCGCGGTCGAGTTCCCCGGTGTAGACGGCGGCGGCGAGCCAGGCGCGGGCGAAGCGGCCGGGGTCGGCCGGGAGAAGCCGGCCGAAGGAATCGCGGGCACGCACCGCCGCCGCCGCGTGGAGCTCGTCCAGGAGATCCGCGGCGGTGGCGAGACCGCACCGGCGCAGCCGCCGGCCGTCGGCGTCGCGACCGTCGGGGAAGGCCAGCACACGCCGCCCGCCCGAAGCCGCCTGGTGGACCCGTCGGCGCAGCAGATGCACCGGGGCCTCGTCGCCCGGGGGCGGCGCCGGGACGTCCTCGGACCGCACCGGTGCAGCCGGCAGGTCGGCGTGGAGCAGCCGGTCCAGGCCCAGGTCGACACGGGCATCGGGGTCGGTGGGGTGGCTGACCGCCAGCAGCAGCGCGCGGGGAAACGGGGCCGGGGTGAGACGGACCACGACCCGCAGGCGCGCACCCACGGCGGACGCGAGGCGGCGCAGGTTGTCACGGTGGGGGAGCGCGGGGTCGTCGTGGGCGGCGGCGAGACGCAGCGGCAGTCCGCCGCAGTCGGCGACCAGGCACTCACCGGCCGCCTCGCGCACCGTGCCGGTCAGCGTGACGTCGAGGAAGAGCAGGTCCTCGTCGGTCGTCAGCGCACGGGCGATCTGCTCGGCCACCGGTACCGCCCACAGCCGGTCGAGCGGCTCGGCGTGCCACGAGGCGCCGGACGCGCGCACCGCCCGGACCCCCGCGCCCGCGCCCAGCCGGCCCGTCGGGGAGACGGTCGCACCGGACACGACGAGCCCCGCGCGGGACAGTTCGCGGTGGGTCAGGGTCGTGTCGCCGATGCGCACAGCGCGCCCGGCGGCACCCGTGGCCCGGCCGGCGCCGCCCGGCGCGACGTCGGACACCGTGTACAACGTGCCCGCGGCGTCGGCGGTCCAGGTGACGGCGCCCGCGTAGCCCGTCGCCGTCAGGACGGGCTCGGAGAACAGCCCGTACAGACGCAGCGAACCGTTCGGACGGTACGGCTGCCGCGGGCTGCCGCGCAGCGCGGAAAGCTCCGGTCCCGTGGCGTCGGGGAGACGGTGGGCGAGGCGCAGCAGGTCGCCCAGCGCCGTGGCCAGGTCGGCGAGACGGTAGGCCGGGTCGGCGCCGCGGGCCGCCCGCAGCGCCGTGACGACGGAGACCGCGCGCCCCGCCGCCCGGGGCAGCCCCGCGAGCCGCGCGGTGTGCGCCGCGTGCAGCAACTCGGCCTGGACCACGGCACCGGCGCCGTCCGTACCGGCCTCCAGCACGGCGGCAGCGGCCTCGCGCAGCGCGAGCGCGGCGGTGCGCTGCTCGGGGGTGGCCGCGTCGTCGGGGGCGGTGGCCCGGGCCGTGGGGGAGGGGAGGGGGGACACCGGGGCCGGGGCCCGGGACGACCGGTCCCGGTCCCGGGGTGGCTTCGCGGCCGTGGCCGCCGGTCGCGAGAGGTCCGTGCCCGGTGCCGCCGACGGTCCGGAGGCCGGTGGCTCCTGCGGCGCGGCGACCGGTGGCTCCGTCGGGTCGGTGACCGGTGGTTCCGTCGGTCCGGCGACTGTCTGCTCCGTCGGGTCGGCGACGGGTGCCGCCGAGGCCGCGGCGGCGCGGTGCAGGCAGTCGGGCGCCAGCAGGCAGCGGCAGCGGATCCCGTCCGCGCCGGTCACCACGCCGCCGGGAGCGTGCAGTTCGAGGTCGGTGTCGTCGTCCACGGCGATGCGCACCACGTCGCCCTCGCGGACCGCAGGCCGGCCCGCGATCTTGGCCACGCCCGCGTCCAGCCGCTTGCGGAGCCGGGGCGACAGTGCCGCGACGAGTTCGGCGGTCACCGACGGGTCGACCGGCGGGAGTTGCGGGTTCATGCGATCTTCTCCCCTACCCAGCGGGCGAGTTCGAGCGGACTGAGGGCGGCGACCGGCATCCCCGCCGCGACGAGCTGCCCCGCGACACCGGTGGAGTACCGGGGCCGGCCCGCGTCGTCGAGGCTCGCGCAGCCCAGGACATGACATCCCGCCCCCACCAGGGCGCGCACCTCGGCGAGCAGACCGCCCACCGGATGGCCCTCCTCGAAGTCGCTGACGACCACCACGAGGGTGCGCGACGGCACGGTGACGAGCTCGCGGGCGTGGCGCAGACCCGCCGCGATGTGGGTGCCGCCGCCCACGCTGACCTCGAGCAGTAGGGACAGCGGGTCCTCGACGTGGTCCGTGAGGTCGATGACCTTCGTGGAGAACGCCAGGAAGTGCGTCGACAGGGTGGGCACCCCGGCCAGTACCGAGGCGGTGAGGGCCGCCCACACCGTGGACGCCTCCATGGAGCCCGACACGTCGGTCACCAGGATCAGCCGCCAGTCGGCGGCGCGCCGGGCACGGGTGTGGAAGACGGGGCGCTCCGGGACGACCTGGACGGTGCCGTCCGGACCGCGGCGCGCGGAGGCCAGGTTGGCCCGCAGCGTACGGGCCAGGTCGAGGCCGCCGCCCGGCCGGCGGCTCGGACGGGGCAGGACCGTACCGTGGAGCGCGGGGCGCAGCCGGGTCGCGAGCTGCCGGGTCAGCGCGTCGACCAGGCGCCGGACGAGCGGCCGGAGCGCGGCCAGACGTTTCTCGGGCAGGCCTCCCGCGTGCCGGAGCACGGTGCGTAGCAGGTCGACGGAGGGCCGCACGCTCTCCGGGTCCAGTTCGGCCAGGACGTCCGTACGGCCCGAATCGGCCGCGGCCGCCAGCACCTCCTCGCGGATGCCCGGCCCGAACAGCGCCGCCAGATCCTCGGACCACTCCCGCGCGCCCGGGTACGGAGCCTCCCGGCCGGCCCCGTGGCCGGGGCCGGTCATGTCGCCCCGGCTGCCCTCGCCCCGCCCGCGGCCGTACAGCTCGTCCAGCGCCGTCGCCAGTGCGGCCGCCGACGGGGGCAGCCGGTCGCCCCGGCGGCCCAGGACGAGGCGCCAGCGGTCGGCGGGCGCCAGCAGGCGTTCCTCGGTCGCGTCGGGCGGCACGGTGAGGCGGGGAGCCGGGGCCGCGGTGGGCGGCACCAGGGGCCCCGGGGCCGGGGCTGCGGCTCCGAATGTCTCCGTGCCGTCGGCCGCGGGCCCTGACGCCTCCGCCCCGTCGGCCTCGGGAGCGGGCGGGGGCAGCAGGCCGAGCGTGCCGAGCGCGGCCCGCGCCGCGAGGTCCGCACCGGTCCACCGGGCGAGGACGACGGGATCGACCCCACCCGTGTCGGCAAGGTGACGTGTCGACAGCTCTTCCTCGATCGTGGCGAGGAGCCGGTCGCGGGCGGCGGGGCTCAGCGTGTCGAAGCCTGCGCGCAGGGCGGGCAGGCGGTCCAGGAAGGCCCGGTCGGGCAGCTCGGACACGCGGTTCAGCAGAGGTTCCAGCGCGGGGGCCGCCGATTCGAGCAGCGGGCCCGCGGCCGTCAGCAGACCGGTCAGGCGCGCGGTGAGCGCGGACCGGGACGCGGGGTCGTGGGCCGTGTCGACCCACGCGGCGACGCGCGCGCCGAGCACCCCGGGCTCCTCGTGTCCGAGCAGCACCCGGACGGCCCCGGCGGCACCGCGCATCAGCGGCGACCCGTCCCGCGCCAGCCGCGCCAGGGCGTCGGTCAACCGGACACCGCCGAGGAGGTCCGCCCGGTGCGCGAGCTCCAGCAGGGCGTGGGCGTCCGCCGGGTCCTCGGCGCCGGTGAGTCCGTCCACCTGACGCACCGCCGCCGAGGTGAGCAGCTCGGCCACGGCGGCGGCCCGTGCCGTACGGTCCCCTTCGCCGCCGAGCCCCGCGAAGTGGCCCGCCCGCAACCGGTCCAGCAGGCCCAGGCCGATGAGGAGTTCGGACAGCGCGGCGGCACCGGGCAGCACCTCGGCGGCCTCCGCGAGCCGTGCGTCCGTCAGTTCGGGCAGGCCGCACTCCGCCGCCTGCCGCAGTCCGTCCAGCGTCTGCGCCGGCGTGGGGCCGCCCTCCCGTCGCTCCGACCGCCACCGCTCGCGCAGCACCCCCTCCGCCGCCTGGGCCGAAGTCACCCCGCGTACGCCGGCCGCGGACAGCATCGCCGCGGTCGCCGGTGTCCAGCGCACCTCCCAGCGGGTGGTCAGCGCCTCCGCGCCGCCCGCCCCGGCGACCTCCCGCGGCTCCCCGTACGGCACCCCGCACACCGTCAGCCGGCGCAGCAGCAGGTCGCGCCGGCGGTCGAGGTCCGAGCGCCGAGGGTCCAGGCGCAGGTCCCGGGGCTTCGAGCCGCCGGGCTCCTCGGCCGTGGGTCCCGGCAGCCCGAGGGACGACAGCTCCGCCTCCACCGCGGGGGCGAGGCCGCTGCGCGGAGCGTCCGGTGCGGGACGGCCGCTGCGCGTGCCCACGAGCACCCGCTCCATCGCCTGGGCGACGGCGCGGCCCCTGCCGTACGGCTCGCCATGCGCGAGGACCGTCTGCACGGCCTCGACCAACTCGCCCCGGCCCGCCGCCGGCAGCCCCCGCAGCCGTGCGAGGTCCGAGGCGAACCGGGTGATCTCCCGCGCGTCCGCGGGCCCCGACGGATGCCCGAGGGCACGCAGCTGGGCACACACCCGCACGGCCGCGCCGGTCAGCGCCTCCTCCAGCGCGACGGGGTCCCCGGCCGCCCGCAGCACCTCGTGCTGCCACTCCGGGTCCCGGATGCCCGCCGGATAGCCCGACCGCTCGTCGAGGAGGGCGTAGGTGTACGGGATGAGGGAGGTCGTCCACGTCCCGTCGCCGGGTCCGGCCTCGATCCGGCCCTCGGCGTCCGCGCCGCCCTCGCCGGCATCCGCCTCCCCGGAGGGGTGCACCAGCGCCGGTGCGTGAAACGCGCCGACGACCACCGCGGCCCGCTCACCGCGTGCCGTGGCGGCGGACATCCGCTCCCGCATCCACCGCTCTCGCCGCAGGTCCAGCTCGGGCACCCCGCCCGAGGCGGCGGCCTCCTCGCGCAGCGCCCAGCCCGTCAGCAGCGCGGCCCGGCGCAGCGCCTCCGGGCCGGAGCCGGGCGCCGTCGCCTCCACCAGCCGGTCCCAGAGGTCTTCGCCGGGACGCCCGGTCAGCCGGGCCCGCAGGGCGCGGGTGAGACCGTGCCGCCCGGACTCCGTCGCCGGGCCCCTGCCGCCGCGCCACGCCCGGTCGGCCAGCGGCAGGTCGCAGGCGACGACCGGGACCCCGTGCCGGGCGGCCCAGCGCACGGCCGCGAGCTCCGGCGAGAAGTCGGCGAACGGATAGAACGCCGGCCCCCCGTCCCCCTCGGCGGGCGCGGCCGCCAGGGCGACCGGCGCCCGGGTGTCGTCGTGGCCGAGCCAGGGCAGCCACTCCTGCATCTCCGCGGGCAGCTCGACCAGCAGGACGTCGGGTGCGGCCCCGTCCAGCAGCGCCGGTACCGCCGCGGCCAGCGACGGCGCGTGGTGCCGTACGCCGATGAGGTAGGGCGCCGCCGGATCCGTGAGGGCGTCGACCGCCTCGCCGGGGGAGAGGGTGAGGGACACGGCCGTCAGTCCTCCAGTACCGTGCGCAGGTCCCACAGGGTGCGCCAGGTGGCCGACCCCTGCTCCGCGCGCCGCCGCACCGGACCGTCCCAGTAGCCGCGCAGCCGGGCCGCGTCGGCGGGGTCGTCCTTGCGCACGACGCCGAGGAGATGCCCGGGCAGCAGCCCCAGCACGTCGCGGTCGCCGGGGAAGTAGGCCGCCGCCAGCCCCAGCGCGCCCGCCACGGACACCGCCTCCGCCGTGCTCATCACGGTGGACGGCCGCTCCACCTCCCAGCCCTCCGCCGACCGTCCCTCCCGCAGGTCGCGGAAGGCCGTGACCAGCGCCTCGAGCACGGCGTCGTCCACCCGGAAGGGCGCCCCGGCCCGCTCGACCGAGGCCCGTGCCTGGCTGCGCACCAGCGCCGTCTCCGCGTCGAGGTCGGGGATGGGGCCGACCGTCTCGAAGTTGAAGCGGCGCTTGAGCGCGGCGGACATCTCCGAGACGCCCCGGTCGCGCAGGTTCGCCGTGGCGATGAGGTTGAACCCGGGTGCGGCGTGCGCCAGGGCGTCGTCCGTGCCCGCGAGTTCGGGTACCGCGATGCGCCGTTCGGAGAGCAGGGAGACCAGGGAGTCCTGCACCTCCGGCAGGCAGCGGGTGACCTCCTCCACCCGGGCGATGCCACCGCGGGCCATCGCCGTCAGGACGGGCGAGGGCACGAGTGCCTGCCGGCTGGGCCCCTGGGCCAGCAGCAGCGAGTAGTTCCAGCCGTACTTGAGCTGGTCCTCGGTGGTGCCCGCCGTGCCCTGCACGACCAGGCCGCTGGTGCCGCACACGGCCGCGGACAGCAGCTCGGACAGCATGGACTTGGCGGTGCCCGGCTCGCCCACCAGCAGCAGGCCGCGCTCACCGGCGAGGGTGACGACGCACCGCTCGACCAGCGCGCGGTCGCCGACGAACTTGCCCTCCACCACGAGGCGGCGCGGCACCCCCTCGGGCGCCCCGGCGTCGTCGGGCAGCCGCAGCGCCCGGCCGTCGCTGCCCATGACGAACGTGACGACGGCCCGTGGCGTCAGCCGCCAGGCGGGCGGGCGGGGCCCGGCGTCGTAGGCGGCGAGGAAGGCCAGTTCGGTCGCGTACCGGTCCTCGGGCGGCACGATCTGGCGGGCGGTGTCGGGGGACAGGGTGGTGGTCATCGACGGATCTTCCAGGGGGCTCGGAGCGGTGGTCATCGGCGGCGGCCCTTTCGCGCGGGCCGGGTGACGAGTTCCTCGTAGGCGGGCGTGTCGCCGGAGCGGACCCGGTCCCAGGCGCGGGCGAACAGCTCGGGCACGGACAGCGGCGGCACGGCCCGCTGCCCCTCGGGCACCGGGTACAGGGCCTCCTTCCACGTCTCCACCGGCAGGGCGGGGGACTTGAGGTCGCGCCAGCCGCAGGGCAGGAAGAGCGAGCGTCCGGCACGCGCCCGCTTGGCCTCCACCACGAGGTCGGTCGCCGCGAGTTCGGCGCGTGCCTTCTTCAGCCGGGCGGGCTTCCAGCCGGTCCAGCGGGCCACGTTGCGGTCCGTCGGATCGGGCAGGGAGAGCAGTTGCAGGTAGAGCACCGCCGCGTCCTCGCCCAGGCCGAGCGTCGCCGCGGCCTCGGAGACCAGTTCGGGTGCGCCGACGAGGGGGTCCTGGGCGTAGCCGACGGGTCCCCCGGGGTCCTGGCCGGCGGCGAGGGCCCGGGCCGGTTCGTCGCCGAGGACGGTCCGCAGCGCCCGCAGGCCCGTCGCGCGCCCGTGGCCCACGAGTCCGTCGAGCAGTCCGAGGACGGCGTCGTCCGGGCCGGTGAGGCCGGCCGGGCGTATCAGGACCATCTCGTGGTCGCCGTGCCAGGGACGCAGCGCGAGCGCCTCCCCGACCCAGGTGGTGCCGTCCGCGTCGGCGCCGCCGGTGGCGGGCAGCCCGTACGCCTTGCGCAGTTCCCCGGCGGTGTACCCGCCCTTCTCGGTCCAGCCGACGTTCAGGTCGAGCAGCAGCGCGGGGTCGGTGAGGCGGAGCCGCAGCGCGGCCAGGCCGTCGGGCAGGGCGGCACGCAGGCGGTGGCCGTAGGGCAGGGCGTAGGCGAGGGAGGTGAGGGCGGCGACCGCGCCGGTCAGGTGGTGGCTTCCGGGCAGCGCGGCGGGATCCTCCGCGACCAGGCGCCCGTCCTTGTCCGGCCGCTGCACGGTCGTGCGGCTGAGCCACGCGGTGCGGGACGGGTTGAGGACCGCTTCGGCGTACCCGATCGGCAGCCCGTCGATGCAGGCGGCCATGTCCTCGGGCACCCGGACGAGGGAGCCGAGGCGTTCGGCCCACGTCCGGCCCGCCGCCCCGGTGCCGGGACCGGACGTCCACAGGTCGGCGGGGTCCTCGGGCAGCAGGGCGCCGATGAGCGCCGCCCGGTCCTCCTCGGTCACCGAGCTGAGCATGCCCTTGCCCGCGCCGAACTGACGCGGCTTCAGGCCGGTCACGGCCAGCGCTTCGGCCCCGGCGTCCGACGGGTGACCCGCGAGCAGCACCGCGGCCTGGACGGGGCCGAGAGCCCCGCCGGTCGCCTCGGCGAGCGCGGCGGGCGCCTCGGGCTGCCAGGGAGCGGCGTCCTTCTCCCGGACCAGCCGGGTGAAGGCGGTGAGCTCGTCGGCCGTGAGGGCCGGGGTGTACCGCGTCTCCCGCTCCAGGGCGAAGTGGGCGACGGCTCCGAACACGCCCGTCGGATCGTGGTCGACGGCGAGCCAGTGGACACGGTCGCGGACGTAGTCGGTGTTCTGGCAGCCGATGACGACGACGGTACGGCCGTCGTGCCGCATCACCTGCCCGATGCGCTGCCGGTTGTCGCGCGGCTCGCTCAGCACGACCTCGCGCAGGGCGTTCCCTGGGGCGGTGAGGGGCCCTTCGGCGAGTGCATCGAGCAGCAGCAGCAGGGCTTCGCGTTCGGCCGCGGGAAGGGCGGGCGTGGCGGCACGGTAGGCGAGCGCGCGCAGCACGGCCAGCAGCGGCGGCCAGACGAGGCCGATGCCGGGGACCGTGTGCTCCTCGCTGTGCCACCCGTCGCCGAGGGCGGCGAGGCGGGAGTGGTCGGGCAGCTTCCTGCCGTCGGCGGGCTTCCCCGACAGCACGTGGTTCACCGCGCGGATCTGACGGAGCGTGTGCCACTGGTCCCTGCCGCCGTAGCCTCCCCACAGACCGGTCAGTCCGGCGGTGGCCCCACGCAGGATCTCGTCGGTGCCGTGCTCGGGGCGGTAGTCCGCGAACATGCCCTCGAGCAGCCGGCGGTCCGGCTTCGGCTTCTCCTCGGGCGGCGTCACGAACGCGGTGGCCTGGTCGGCGACCTGGAGCGTCGTGCGCACCAGGCCCGCGACGCCGGCCAGCATCCGCTTGTCGGCGAGGTCGGGCAGCGACCGGGACACGGCCCGGCGCACGACGTCGTCGACGCTCGGCACGACGGGCTTGCCGTCGGCGTCCACCGCCGTACCGGGACTCCCGCCGGAGCCCCGGGCGCCGGGCGTGCCGTCGGCGTCGTTCGCCGCCGCGTCGGCACGGGCGGCCGCGGCCACCTGGGCCTGGCGTTCGGCCAGCGCCCGCGCCGCCTCCCGCAGCACCTCGGCCGCACGCTCGTCGGTGAGGGAGCGCAGTACGGCCGACGCGGCCTCGTCCCGGGGCCGCAGCGCGTGCCAGAACGCGACCGGCGGCACGAACGGCGTGCCCGCGGCGAACGTCCCGCCCCGCTCGTTCTGCGTGACGTGGCCGAGTTCACCGCCCGCGGTGCTGTCGTCCGGCGCGAACAGGGAGATCCGCCGGTGCGCGCTGGTCACGACCGGCCCGGCGCCCCCGGGCAGCCGCAGCGCGCCCAGGGGAACGGCTCGCGGCCCGCGCCGGGACGTGCGCAGGGTGACGGTGCGCCCGTCGGGCGTGCCGGTGGTCGTGCACAGCTCCTCGGCGTCGTCCTCGGCCCGCACCCAGCGGCCGACGACGGTTCCGTCGGTGCCGAACGGGGTCGCCTCCAGGCCCGGTCGCAGCGGCAGCGTCTCGCACTCGTCCTGCAGCAGCCTCGCGTCGTCACGGATGCCGGAGCGCAGGAAGGCGGGCAGGGAGGCGCGGCCGTGGGTGCCGGTCTCCGGGTCGTACTCCAGCCACACCCGCTGCCGTCCCTGCCTGCCCTGGCGCCACAGCAGGGTGCCGTCGCCGATGACGGGCCGGGAGGCGGGCAGGACGGTGTCGCCGGCGTGCAGCGTGCGTCCCCCGGTGGCCCGGCCGCCGCCGGGCAGGGGGATCGACGGGGTGCCGGTGCTCCGGTCGTGCCATCCGCGGACCACCTGCTCGCCGGTGAGCGTGAACGTCTCGGACGGCCGGGCGGACCAGTAGCCCTGCTGCTTGCCGTCCTTCCACCACACGACCAGCAGCTCGCCGTCGACGTAGCGGAACTGGGGACGCTGCCAGCGGTCCAGGTCGGCCGGCAGGCGCAGTTCGTGGTCCAGCGCGATGCCGTCCGGGCCGACGACGATCGCCCTGCCCGCCCGGCCGAGGATCAGGAAGGGCCAGGCCTCGTTCACCGTCAGCGCGTTGTCGCGGTCCTTGCGCGGCTCGGAGTCGAGAAGCCCCAGCGCCTTGTCGAGCGCGGGCCAGCCCAGCTCGTCGAGGATGCCGGCCCGCAGGGTGCGTCCGAGCAGCGGAGCCGTCGCGTACGCGGCGACCCGGGCGACGGCCCCGGGATTGACACGCGGGGCGACGGAACGGAAGGGGGCCAGCCGGCCCAGCGCCGTACGGGCACCGGGCAGGCCCGCCGCGCCGGTGAGTTCCCCGACCGCGCCGTCCAGCCACTCGCGCAGCACGTCGCCGAGAACGGGGTGCTCCGCGACGAGTTCCAGCGCCCGGCCCCCGTTCCGGTCGCCGCCCACCGAGCCGACGGCGCGCAGCAGCAGGGGACGCAGTCGCGGGTCCGCCGCGAGGGCGGCCAGGTCGCGCCGCCCGGGCCGGACGGAGAGCACCCAGTGGTTCAGCCGCATGTGGACCTCGGTGCCCGGGTCCGGGAGGGCGAGGGGGACGTTCTCGGCGGCGCACAGGTCGAGCAGGTCGACGTCGACGCCCGCGTGCCGGCGGCCGGTGAACAGGTCGACGGGCCGTCCGTCGGCGCGCAGCCGCGGTGCCATCCGGGCGACGAGGTCCAAGGTGGCCGACGAGCCGTCGGTGACCGTGCCGCCGTGCTTGCGGTGGGCGGCCCACCGGCTCAGCCAGTCGGCCGCGTCCACGCTCCCGGCCGCGTCGGCGCCGTCCGTCCCGCCGGTGCCGCCTGCCTCGCCCGTGAGCAGCCGGTCGGCGCCGCACTCGGTGAGCAGCTCCAGCCAGAACTCGTCGGCCCCGGTCGTGCGGTCCAGCCCGGCGGGCATGATCTCCAGCAGGCGGGCCCGCACGCCCGGCCGCCGTGCGGCCAGGACGGGCAGGGTGGTGCGGTAGGCGGACCAGAAGGAGGCGGGCGCCCGCACGGCGGCGGGGGAGGCGAGCAGGTCGGCGACGAGGTCGCACTCCGCCTCGGTGCGGTCCAGCCCCGCGGCCTTGATGAGGGTGCGCGCGTCCTGCGGGAGCGACGCGTACGGAGGCATGCCCGCCGCGCAGCGCTCCACCGTCAGCTGCCGGAACTGCTCCCACGGGTGGGTGCCGTCGAGCCGCGCGGTCAGGTCCTTCACGTGCTGCTTCAGCGCCTTGACGGTCAGCGCGCCCGCGAAGGCGAACTCCAGGAAGACGGCCCGCTGCCGCTCCTCGTCGACGGCGAGGGCGTGCACCCGCTCGGCGTCGCGGGCCTTGCCGAAGAAGGCGCCCGCGTAGGTGGTGTTGTCGTACTGGAGGAAGATACGGGCGGCCTGCTCGTAGAAGGTGGGCAGGAAGTGCGGCACGGCCCGGCCGAGCCGTTCACCGAGTTCCTCGAAACCTTCCTTGGCGCTGCCGGGACGGGACTTGGCCTGCCGGGCGAGCCGCTCGACGTCCTTGACCAGGGCCAGCGCGTGATGTCCGTTCGCCGGGTCGTTGACCAGGGCCCACGCGGGGAAACCGAGGGTCTCCCGCCGGACCTGACCGACCTCGGGCGTCTCCGGCTCCCGGACCAGGCCGAGGAATTCGAGCGCGAGGTCCTCGGCGTCGCCGAGGGTGCCCGGCACGAGCCGGACGACGCTGCGGCCGTCGAGGGCGGGATGCGTGTAGGTGCGGACGGTGAGCGTGTCGGCGTCCTCGCGGCCACTGCTTCCCGCGGGCAGGACGGCACCCGCCTCCAGCAGGGCGGCGGCGGTCGCCTCGTCGTACGCGGCCGCTTCGGAGCCGGGGGCGGCGGAGCGCCCGCCGGTGGTGTTCGCTTCGTGCGGGGTGTTCACGCCGCCTGCTCCTCGTCCTCGATGTCGCGCCCGGCGTACAGCGCCGCGGCCATCCGCATGCCCTCCGACCAGGCCACGGGCCCGATCCGGCCGAGCTTCAGGACCTGCCCGGCGGCGTCGGCCCACATCAGGGGGCCCGTCTCCGTCTCCTCGTAGCCGTCGTAGTCGCCGACCCAGACGCGGGCCTCGACGCCGCGCCCCTCCTCGCGCACGGAGCAGACGGCGTATCCGCCGCGCACGCGGTAGCCGAGCTGGGTGACCCGTCCGTGCAGGAACCGCAACTGCTGGAAGGAGCCGCCCGCGTACTCCTCGACGGAGACGGCCTCGGCGTCGAGCGCGGCGGGCCGGTGCCACACCTCGCGGAAGAGCTGCTGGGCGCGCTGCTCCACACCGAGTTCGACGGCGAACTCCCGCAGGTCCTCCAGGTCCTCCAGGAGCACGGGGTGCGGAAGGCGGACGAGGCCGGGGGCGATGCGCACGGTGTCGCCGTCGAGGTCGACGAGGCCGAGCCCGCGCTCGGGGTCCGCGTCGCGCAGGAACCCGGCGACCTCGCCGTCCGCCCCGGTGACCACGAGGTCGCGCAGGGCGGACTGCCAGGCGGGGTCGGGCCACACCCGGGTGAGGACGGCCAGGGGCACGGGCAGCGACCGCAGCATCCACCGCTCGACGTCGCTCAGGCACTGGCGCTCGTGCCGCTCCAGCCACTCGGTGAGCTGCCGCAGCCCGACCACGGCCGGATCGTCCGCGAGCTTGGCGGGCACCGACTTCAGCCGCCGTCCGGCGGCGTTGCGGCACACCACCTTCCCGCTCTCGAGGGCGACCTCGTAGTCCCCTGCCGTCACCCACCCCATACGTGCCTCCCCGCACCGCTGTGATCAAGTGCTGGGAACTCTAGGACAGGGCACTGACAACGGCTGTCGGCGGTCAGCTCTCCAGGCGTACGGGCATCAGCAGGGAGAACGTCTCCTCGTCGTCGGTGCGGCGGATCGCGAGCGGCGCCGTGGGGGCGCCGAACTCCAGGACCAGCCGGTCCCGTGCCCCCGCCGCGAGGGCGTCCAGCAGGAACGCGCGGTCCACGGCCACCCGGTCCGGGGCGTCGTCGCCGTCCCCGCAGACGACCACCGTGCCGTCGCCGTCCGTCCCGAGCACGCTGAGGTCCCGGGACGCGCCGCCCGGCTCCAGCCCCTCGCCCGCGCGGACGGGGCCGGTCTCCAGTGCCTTCCGCAGGCGCGGCACGTCGACGAGGGTCCGGCGTCCGGACGGCAGTTGGACCAGCCGGCGGTAGTCGGGGAAGTCGTGTGCCAGGCACCGCCCTGCCGTCTGCCGGTCCCCGGCCTCCAGCGTCACACGGTCACCGTCCACGGTGAGCCCGACGGCCTCCGTGCCGTTCAGCAGGGCCCGCATCGCGTCGGCCAGCGGGGCGGGGACGATGCCCTGCACGCGAGGCCCGTCGTGCCCGGCGGCACCGGCGCGGGCGACGGCGAGCCGGTACCGGTCGGTGGCCACCAGCCGCAGCACGCCGTCCTCCAGGTCGAACAGGACGCCGCCGAGCATGGGCAGCCGGGGGTCGGTGGCGGCGGCGAAGCGGACCGCGTCCAACGCGCCGGCCAGGTCGGACGCGGGGACGGAAAACCGGACGGTGCCGGTGCGCAGCGAGGTCATGGGGTTCTCCCGTTGATCGAGAAGGGATCGAAGCGCGGAGAACTCCTCGCGGGCGCCGGACAGCCCCCGTTCGAGACGGCACAGGTGCGCGTCGAGGAGCGTGCGCACGAGTTCCGTGTCCGCCCCGGACCAGCCGGCCAGGACGAGCCGGATGTCGGCCAGCGGCATGGCGGCCCGCCGCAGCCGTGCCAGCAGCCCGGCCTCCTCCACCTGCTCCGGCGCGTACCAGCGGTAGCCGCTGACCGGGTCCACCCGGGCGGGCACCAGCACTCCGGCACGGTCGTAGAACCGCAGGGCGCTCACGCCCAGGCCGCTGTCGCGGGCCAACTCCCCGATGCTTCGCATGTCGTTCTCCACACCCCGACCCTGGGCCCTCGACCAGGTCGAGGGTCAACTCCGGTCCGCGTCAGCCGAGTACGAACGGCAGCCGCGCGGCGAGCCCGCCCAGGGCCTCCCTCTCCGCGTCGCCCGGGGCCCGTCGCCCGGTACCGACCAGCAGCACGTCCCTGTCGCCGAACGACGCCGGGAACGCCGCGCCGGCGATCTTCTCGAGTGTCGCCCGGCAGTGGGCCAGGGCGTCCGCCGGCGGCTCCGGCGCGCCGGGGAGGTGCGCGATCAGGTCGAGGTGGTGCAGCGTCCACTCCATGACGTACGCGGTGAGGTAGTCGCCCACGGTGAGGACCTCGCCACGCGTGCCCACGAGGGCGGCCGCGTCGGCGAGTCCGGCGGCACGCCCGGCGGCGGAGCCGACGTCGTCGAGGTGGAATCTCAGCAGCCCCGGCTCCCCGTAGGCGGCGGCCAGCCGGACGACGAGCGCGTCGAGCGGGTCGTCTCCGGCCGGCGGCCGGTCCCCGACCTGCCAGTACGTCACCCCGTCGACGGTCGGCTCCGCGTCGGCCGGCGTGACGAGGGTGATCAGGACGTCCTGCGCGTCGATCACGAGGTGGCACACCAGATCCCGCACGAGCCACCCGGCGCAGCCGGACGGCTGCGCGAAGTCCTCGTCCGGCAGCGCGTCGACGACCGCGCGCAGTGCCGCCCAGGAGCGTGAGAAGAGGTCCACGGCGGGCACGGTAGTGGATCGGAGCCACGGGTCGCGGGACCGGTGACCGGACCCGCGACGCCCGGACCGAGGGGCCGCGGGCCCCGCCCTCTAACCCGTCCGGGGCCGGTAGGAAGTGGCCAGGACGGACACCGTGACCCGGTGGGGCGGGAGGAGTCCGTCACCCAGGTCCGCCACATGGCGCGCGCTCGGCGTCATCCCCACGAGGTCGAGGGCCTGCCGACCGGTCAGGCGGAGGGGGTACTCGACCCTTTCGGTGGCGGCGGCGTCGAAGAAGGGGCCCAGCGCCCGGCGCAGGCGCTCCTCCTTGGCCGGGTCGACCGTGACCATCGAGGGGATCGGGCCGCGCAGTTCGGCCAGGTGCCGCGCGGTGGGACGCACCACGATCAGCCGGCCCGCCGGGCGGAGCACCCGGTGGAACTCGGGCGCGTTCCGGGGCGCGAACACGTTCAGTACGACGTCGGCCGCCCCGTCGGCCAGCGGGAAGGGGCGGAAGACGTCCCAGGCCACCGCGGCCGCCCGCTCGTGGGCCCGGCCCGCCGCGCGCAACGCGCGCACCGAGGTGTCCAGCCCGACTCCCCGGGCGCCGGGCAGCCGGTCGAGCGCTCCGGCCAGGTAGTAGCCCGTGCCGCACCCCACGTCCACGACCGTTCCCCGGCCGGTCACGGCGCCGGCCGCCAGGCGTGCCACGGCACGGCGGACGGGCCCGTAGGCGCCCGTGGACAGGAACCGGTCCCGGGCCCGGACCATGGCGGCGTCGTCACCGCTGGTGGCGCGGGAGCCCGTCAGCAGGCTCACATAGCCGTGGCGGGCGACGTCGAAGGTGTGGCCCGCCGGGCAGTGCAGCGCCCCACCGCCGGGACGGAGGGGAGCGCGGCACGTCGGACAGCGCAGCAGGTCGAGGACCGAGACGAGGGCAGGGCGAAGAACGGGCACGAGGCACTCCGGGCGACGGTGGGAGGGAGGGGACCGTGCCCGCGCGGAGAGCACCGGCAGGCACGCCTGGGAGGGCGATGCCGTCCGGCGTCGCCCTCAGGACCTCCCGGTCACAGGAAGCAGCAGTGCGGGGTGCTCGTGAATGCCACGCCCCGAGTCTACGGTCCTCTCCCGAAGTCCCCCGCAACTCGCCCGAGTCGACGGAAGCGTCCCGGCGTCCGGCCGTCGCGGCGGACCGCGCCCGCACCCGCACGGATCCCGGGAACGCGGGATCCGGCCTCTTGATTTCGGTGACCCCAGCCACTAGCTTGCGGTGACCGTCCACCCATGACCGGCGAAAGGAGGCGACCAGCGGATGAACACCTGCTCCGATCTCGGTCGCCTCGCCCAGCGCACGGTCTGGGTTCCGGGGCGGATCGCGCACGGCTGCTGAGCACGCCGTCCCGGTGTGCCCCTGTGCGGCACGTCCGGGGATCTCCCGTCACACCTCCTTCTGGCACGTCGCTGTCGCGTGCCGTGTTGCGCCCGCGTCTTCCGGCCGGCGCGTCTCGACACAGAAAGCTGCCTGACATTGGCGAACATGATGACTCGATCCATCGAACACCAGAGCGAGGGTCCGGCATGGTAGCGGCGCGGATCACGGTCAACGGGGAAGAGACGCCGATCGCTCCGGCCGCGGCCCACACCACGGCGCTGGACTTCCTGCGCGAGCGCGGCCTCACCGGCGCCAAGGAGGGCTGCGCCGAGGGCGAGTGCGGCGCCTGTTCGGTGCTGGTGGCCCGTCCCGGAGTGGACAAGCCCACCGACTGGGTGGCGGTCAACGCCTGCCTGGTCCCGGTGGCGGCGCTCGACGGCCAGGAGGTCGTCACCTCCGAGGGCCTCGCCGCCCCCGGCGAGGCAGGCACACCTGCCGGCCTGCACCCGGTGCAGGAGGAGATGGCGGTCCGCGGCGGCTCGCAGTGCGGCTACTGCACGCCGGGATTCATCTGCAGCATGGCCGCCGAGTACTACCGTCCCGGCCGCCGCGCGCACCAGGACCCGGCCGACGGCACCGACGGCGAGCACGGACCGAACGGCTTCGACCTGCACGCGCTCAGCGGAAACCTGTGCCGCTGCACCGGTTACCGCCCGATCCGCGACGCCGCGTTCGCCGTCGGGGAACCCGCCGAGGACGATCCGCTGGCGCGGCGACGCGAGCAGGCCGCCCCCGAGCCGGCCGCCACCGAATACGTCCAGGGCGACAGCGTGTTCGTGCGCCGGAGCACCCTGGCCGAGACCCTGCGGCTGCTGCGCGAGCGGCCCGACGCGGTGGTGGTCGCCGGTTCCACCGACTGGGGCGTGGAGGTCAACATCCGTGCCCGGCGGGCAGGTTGCGCGGTCGCCGTCGACCGGCTGCCCGAACTGCGCGAGCTGCGCCTCGGGTCCGACGTCGTCGAGATCGGCGCGGCCCTGTCCCTCACCGAGATCGAACGCCGCCTCGCCGGCAGAGTCCCCCTGCTGGCCGAACTGTTCCCGCAGTTCGCCTCCCGGCTCATCCGCAACAGCGCGACCCTCGGCGGCAACCTCGGCACCGGCTCGCCCATCGGCGACAGCCCGCCGGCGCTGCTGGCGCTGGAGGCGTCGCTGGTCCTCGCCGATGCCGACGGCGAGCGCGTGGTCCCGCTGGCCGACTACTTCACCGGCTACCGGCAGAGCGTGCGGCGCCCCGGCGAACTGATCCGCGCCGTCCGCGTCCCGCTGCCGCTGTCGCCCGTCACGGCCTTCCACAAGATCGCCAAGCGGCGCTTCGACGACATCTCCAGCGTGGCGGTCGCGTTCGCCCTCGACATCGAGGACGGCACCGTCCGCAAGGCGCGCATCGGCCTCGGCGGCGTGGCCGCCACCCCGATCCGCGCCCTCGCCACCGAGGCGGCCCTGGAGGGCAGGCCGTGGGTGACGGAGACCGTCGAGGCCGCGGCCCGGGTACTGCGGGGCGAGGGCACGCCGATGGACGACCATCGCGCCAGCTCCCTCTACCGTTCCGCGATGCTCGGCCAGAGCCTGCTGAAGCTGTACGCACAGAACACCGAGGCGGTGCCGTCATGAGCCACCTGTCCGAGCGTCCCGAAAAGCCCGTCGTCGGCGTTCCGCTGCCGCACGAGAGCGCCGTCCTGCACGTCACCGGCACCGCGCTCTACACCGACGACCTCGTCCACCGCACCAAGGACGTGCTGCACGCCTACCCGGTCCAGGTGATGCAGGCCCGCGGCCGGATCACCGCGCTGCGCACCGGGCCCGCGCTCGCCGTGCCCGGTGTCGTGCGCGTCCTGACCAAGGAGGACGTGCCCGGCGTCAACGACGCCGGAATGAAACACGACGAGCCGCTCTTCCCCGACGAGGTCATGTTCCACGGCCACGCGGTCGCCTGGGTGCTCGGCGAGACCCTGGAGGCGGCCCGGCTCGGTGCCGCCGCCGTCGAGGTCGAACTCGACGAACTGCCCTCCCTGATCACGCTCCAGGACGCCATGGAGGCCGGGAGCTACCACGGCGCCCGGCCCCTGATGACGACCGGCGACGTCGACGCCGGCTTCGCCGACTCCGCGCACGTGTTCACCGGCGAGTTCCAGTTCGCCGGACAGGAGCACTTCTACCTGGAGACCCACGCGGCGCTGGCCCAGGTCGACGAGAACGGGCAGCTCTTCGTCCAGAGCAGCACCCAGCACCCGTCGGAGACCCAGGAGATCGTCTCCCACGTGCTCGGCGTCCCCGCCCACGAGGTGACCGTGCAGTGCCTGCGGATGGGCGGCGGGTTCGGCGGCAAGGAGATGCAGCCGCACGGCTTCGCGGCCGTCGCCGCGCTCGGCGCCAAGCTGACCGGCCGCCCGGTCCGCTTCCGGCTCAACCGCACCCAGGACCTGACCATGTCCGGCAAGCGGCACGGATTCCACGCGCGGTGGAAGATCGGCTTCGACGCGGACGGCCGTATCCAGGCCCTGGACGCCACCCTCACCGCGGACGGCGGCTGGAGCCTGGACCTCTCCGAGCCGGTGCTCGCCCGCGCGCTGTGCCACATCGACAACACCTACTGGATCCCCAACGCGCGCGTCGCCGGCCGGATCGCCAGGACCAACACCGTCTCCAACACCGCCTTCCGCGGCTTCGGCGGGCCCCAGGGCATGCTGGTCATCGAGGACATCCTCGGCCGCTGCGCGCCGCTGCTCGGCCTCGACCCCAGGGAGCTGCGGGAGCGCAACTTCTACCGGCCGGGCCAGGGCCAGACCACGCCGTACGGGCAGCCCGTCACGCAGGCCGAGCGGATCTCCACCGTCTGGCAGCAGGTCCTCGACGACGCCGGTTTCGCCGACCGGGGGCGGGAGATCGCCGCCTTCAACGCCGCGCACCCCCACACCAAGCGGGCGCTCGCGATCACCGGCATCAAGTTCGGCATCTCGTTCAACCTCACCGCCTTCAACCAGGGCGGCGCGCTGGTGCTGATCTACAAGGACGGCTCCGTCCTGATCAACCACGGCGGCACCGAGATGGGCCAGGGCCTGCACACCAAGATGCTCCAGGTGGCCGCGACCACGCTGGGCATCCCGCTGCACAAGGTGCGCCTCGCCCCGACGCGCACCGACAAGGTGCCCAACACCTCCGCGACCGCCGCCAGTTCCGGCGCCGACCTCAACGGCGGGGCGGTCAAGAACGCCTGCGAGCAGTTGCGCGAGCGGCTGCTGCGGGTGGCCGCCACCCAGCTCGGCGCGAACGCCTCGGACGTGCGCATCACCGAGGGCGTCGCCCGGGTCCTCGGCGGCGACGAGGAGCTGGCCTGGGACGACCTGGTGCGCACCGCGTACTTCCAGCGCGTCCAGTTGTCGGCGGCCGGCTACTACCGGACCGAGGGGCTGCACTGGGACGCGAAGTCGTTCCGGGGCTCGCCGTTCAAGTACTTCTCCTACGGCGCCGCCGCGACCGAGGTGGAGGTCGACGGCTTCACCGGCGCGTACCGCGTCCGGCGGGTGGACATCGTGCACGACGTCGGCGACAGCCTCTCCCCGATGATCGACATCGGTCAGGTCGAGGGCGGCTTCGTGCAGGGCGCGGGCTGGCTGACCCTCGAGGACCTGCGCTGGGACACCGGCGACGGGCCCGGCCGCGGCCGGCTGCTGACCCAGGCCGCGAGCACCTACAAGCTGCCGAGCTTCTCGGAGATGCCCGAGGAGTTCAACGTCACCCTGCTGGAGAACGCCACCGAGGAGGGCGCGGTGTACGGGTCGAAGGCGGTGGGCGAGCCGCCGCTGATGCTGGCGTTCTCGGTGCGGGAAGCGCTGCGGCAGGCCGTCGCCGCGTTCGGTCCGTCCGGCGTCAGCGTCGACCTGGCCTCGCCCGCGACGCCGGAGGCGGTGTACTGGGCGATCGAGGCGGCCCGCCGGGGCGGGACTCCGACAGTCGGCCACGTGCGCACGGCAGTCGCCGCCGGAGGCCGGGCCGAGGGCGGCGACGTCGCCGACGGCGGTCGCGCCGGCGCGGCAGTGCTGAGCGGTGCCTGACATGACATGGGTCGCCGCGGTCGCACGGTTGCGGGCGCGCCGGGAGCCCGGCGTGCTGGTGACCGTGGCGACCGTGCGCGGCCACGCCCCGCGCGACGCCGGTGCGAAGCTCGTCGTGGGGCGGAGCGAGACGTGGGGCTCGATAGGCGGCGGCAACGTCGAGGCCGTGGCCGTCGACCGGGCCCGGGAGATGATCGCCGGGTCCCGGCCGGAGCCCGAGCTGCTCGACTTCGCCCTGAACGACAAGGTCACCAACCAGCACGGGGTGCAGTGCTGCGGAGGCACGGTGTCGGTACTGCTCGAACCCCTGCCGGTGGTGCGGGCGGTGGCGATCTTCGGGGTCGGGCACGTCGGGCTGGAACTGGCGCGGATCCTGGCACGCCAGGACCTCGACCTCCATCTGATCGACAGCCGCGCGGACGTCCTCGCCGACAAGCGGCTCGGCGTACTGGCCGATGCGGTGGCCCAGGTCCATGTGCACCACACGCCGCTGCTGCCCGAGGAGGTGCTGGAGGACCTGCCGCACGGCACCCACGTCCTGATCATGACCCACGATCACGCCGAGGACGCGGCCCTGTGCGACGCCGCACTGCGCACCTCCCACCTCGGCTCGATCGGGCTGATCGGGTCGGCTGCCAAGTGGGTCCGGTTCCGTAAACGCCTCAGCACCGAGGGCGGTCACGAGGAGGCCGCCATCGCGCGGATCAAGACGCCGATCGGGCTGCCCGACATCAACGGCAAGGAACCGGCGACGATCGCCCTGAGCGTCGCCGCGGATCTGCTGCGCACCTTCGAGAACGAGGAGAACTGAGGCTGCGAACGGACCGGCAGGGTGCCTCGGGCGCGTGCGGACGCGGCCGTGCGGGGCACCCTGCCGGCGCGACCGGCGGCTTCGACGGCGGGGTTCGACCGGCGGGTTCGGTCGTTCCATGGAGGGCAGGCCCCGGGCCGCACCGGTGGCGGGTCGGCCGGCTGAGGGAACGGCCGGGCCCCGCCTCAGGCCGCGGCTTCGTCGAGCGCCGCGAGCGCGGCGGTGGCCTCGGCCTGCCGCGGGCTCTTCAGCGCGGCGAGGGCGTCGCGGGCGGCGAGCAGCATCTCCCGGGCCTGCGGATGCCCCGTGGCACCGAGCGTCTGGCCCAGGTCGAGCCGGGCCGGTCCGGCCCAGGCCGGCATCTGCGCGGCCTCGAAGGCGGCGAGGGCCCGGCGGAGCGGCGGCTCCGCCTCGTCCCAGCGTTCCAGCGCCGCCAGATCGTTGCCGATCTGCTGCTGGGCGACCGCGAGGTACAACGCGATCAGGTCGTCCATCCGGCCCGGGATCCCCGCGCGGCAGATCTCCTCGCTGCGGCGGTGGACCTCCAGCGCTTCCGCCGCCCGGCCGGCCTGGCGGAGCAGCGTGCCGAGGGAGTTGAGGATCGTCAGCTCGGCCAGCCGGGCCTGCGGGGAGTCCTGCGAGGCCAGACGGCGGGCCGCCTCGCCGAGCCGCGCGTGCGCCTCCGGCACCCGGCCCAGCCGGTGGAGCGCGCCCGCGCCGTAGCCGAGTGCCCAGCCCTCCTGCAGTCCGTCCCCGCAGTCGCGGGCCGCCACGAGCGCGGTGTCGGCGGCCGTGAGCGCGGCGGGGGGATCGGCGACGCACAGGTTGTAGGCCCAGGCGAGGTAGTTGAGGTGCACCGCCTCCTCCCGCCTGCTGCCGAGCGAACGGGCGGAGTCGGCGGAGAGCTGGAACACCTCCACCCACTGCTCCCAGTGCTGGTTGAGGTCGGAGAACCAGTGCATCGCCTCCGCCGCGTCCAGCACCTGCCGATGGAGGCCGGTGCCGTGGGCCAGGCGCAGCGCGGCGAGCCACTGGGACCGCTCGGCCTCCAGCCAGGCCCGCGCGTCGTCCCGGCCGACGGGAGCCCCGTCCGGGTCCGGGTCGCCGTGGGGGGCGGGGGCGTCGTGCTCTTCCGGTCCGTCGTGGGGAGCGGTCCGGTCGTGCTCGACGTCGAAGTGCAGCGCGGCGGCGGTGGCCCGGCGCAGCATCCATCGCGCGGTCCGGTCGAGGGCGGCGTCGCGGACCGCGGGACCGTCCTCGGCCGCGACCTGCTCGGCCGCGTAGAGCTTGAGCAGGTCGTGGAAGCGGTAGCGCTCGGTGGCGGAATCACTCTGGAGCAGCCCGGCGTCGGTCAGCTCCTCCGCGCAGGCGACCGCCTCGTCGTGGGGCAGGTCGGCCAGGAGCGCGCCGGTCTCGGGACTGAAGTCCACTCCCGCGGCCAGCGAGGCGCGGCGCAGGAACGTCCGTGACTCCGGACGGAGTTGCCGGTACGAGAGCGCGAAGGCGGCGCGCACGCGCAGGCTTCCGGCCTGGAGGCCGTCCAGCCGCCTGCTCTCGGCCGCGAGGCGGGCGACGAGCTTGCCCAGGCGTTCGTGCGGGCGGCTGAGGAGCCGCTGCCCGGCGATCCGGACGGCCAGCGGCAGGTGCCCGCACAGGTCGGCGAGGTCGCGTGCGGCCTGTGCCTCCGCCTGCACCCGTTCCGGTCCGACGATACGGGTGAGGAGTTCGACCGCCTCCTCCCGCCGCAGCAGGGACAGATCGCTGCGGTGCACGGACTCCAGACCCGCCAGGGAGTGGCGGCTGGTGACGATGGTCAGCGACGGGCCGGTGCCGGGCAGCAGGGGGCCGACCTGGGACTCGTCGACGGCGTTGTCCAGCAGCAGGAGCAGACGCCGGTCGCCGGCCATGGACCGCCACAGGCCCGCACGGTCGTCGGTGCCGGCCGGGATGGCGGCGTCGGGGACCCCGATCGCGCCCAGGAGCCGGGCGAGGGCGTCCCGGGGGGTCGTCGGCTCGGGATCCATGCCGTGCAGGTCCAGGGCGAACTGTCCGTCGGGGAAGTGCGGGGCGAGGCGGTGCGCGGCGTGCACCGCGAACGCGGTCTTGCCCAGACCGGGCTGCCCGGCGACCACGGCGACCGCCGGCCTGCCCGGATCGGCGTCCTGGGCCAGGTCGAGGAGCTGGGCGAGAGCCGGGACGCGGGCGGTGAAGTCCTGGATGTCGCGCGGCAGGGCCAAGGTGCCGGGGGCGGCCGGGGCCGTGGCCGTCCGGGGCCGTGGACGGCCCAGGGCCGCGGACCTCTCCAGGTTCGCCGCCTCGTCGTCGTCCAGCCCCAGTGCCTCAGCCAGAACCTGGACCGTACGGCGCTGCGGCCCCCGGGTGCGCCCGCGTTCCATGTCGGCCAGGGCCCTGACGCTCACCCCGGCCGCGTGCGAGAGAGCCTCCTGGCTCAGCCCGGCACGCACCCGCAGGTGGCGCAGCCGCTGCCCGAAGTCCCCCGTCACAGGCGTGCCGTCCCGCACCGTCGATGTCTCCCGATGTCCGGCTCGTCCGGATGCAAGCCCCCGGCAGAAGTATGGCGGACGATACTTCTGCCGGGAGAACCGCCTGGGACGCGGAGACCGGAAGTGATCGACTGGGTGCAGGCGGGGGACGCCTCCGGGCACGGAAAGTCCAGGCAGCGAAGCCTCGACGATCCGCCTGGGGACGGACCCCGCGCGGGGCCGTGAACGGCACGACCACCCGACGCCGAACCGCCACCGCACGCACGTCATCGATCTTCACAACGGGGAAATCATGAACACGCTTCGCCACCGCTCCGCCCTGCTCGCCGCCGCGGGCACGGCCCTCGTCCTGTCCCTCACCGCCTGCCAGAGCGACGGGGACTCCAAGTCGGCGTCCTCGGAGGCCTCTACGGCTGCCTCCTCGGCGACCGCGAAGTCGCCGGACGCCCAGGGCGCCGGCGCGTCCGCCCCGGCG
The DNA here is from genome assembly GCF_044390505.1 of Streptomyces sp. NPDC018947. NCBI lineage: Bacteria > Bacillati > Actinomycetota > Actinomycetes > Kitasatosporales > Streptomycetaceae > Streptomyces > Streptomyces sp. NPDC018947. The sequence goes on along the minus strand of NZ_JBIRZD010000008.1, from coordinate 157,444 downwards.
GGTTCGACCGGCTCGGCGGGTTCGACCGGCTCGGCGGGCGCGAAGGGATCCACCGGCGCCGGCGGCTCCGCGGGGACCACCGGCTCGACCGGCGAGCAGGTGACCACGTCCACCCCGCTCTGCGGCGCGCGGGACGTCACCGTCACGGCGGCCACGCAGGACGGTCCGCCCTACACCCACATCGTCCTCACGGCGAAGAACACCTCCGGCCACTCCTGCCGGCTGGCGGGCTTTCCGCACGTCCAGTTCCTGGAGAGCCACAAGCAGGACGTGCCGGCCGTCGCCAAGAGCAAGCCGGCCACCCCGGTCGTGCTCGAGGCGGGGGCTCCGGCCTACGCCCTGGTGAAGCTGTCGGACGGCGGGGTCGACGAGGAGAACGAGCCCGTGTCGGCGTTCTCCGTCACCCTCGAGGGCGACTCGACGGTCATCGCCGTCACCGCCCCCGGCAGCGAGGGCATCGCCGTCGACCCGGCCAAGGCCCTCACCGGCTACTGGACCCCCGAACTCCGGGGCGGCGCGGACGACTTCTGAGGTCCCGCCGCGGCGCATGACGGACCCGAGCAGGTCTCGGGCATGAACGGTCACACCGGCGTGGGCGCCCCGAGTCCACGCCGGTGTGATCCCCGATCAGGGGCTGACCATCAGCCCCACCGTCGCCAGCACGCCCACCGCGAGGGACAGGACAGCGGTCCGCTGCGCGCCGCGCACGCTGCCCCTGCGCCACTTGCGCTCCTTGCGGACCGTCGCCTTCGTCCCCATGTGCACGCGCTTCACGTTGTGCGGGTCGTAGACCAACGGGTACAGGTCGCCGATCACATGCGCCGGGCCCATCGAGACGCCCGCTCCGTGCTGGACGGTCCGACCGTCCCCGGTGCTGAACTCGTACACGGCGGACCCCGTGCCCCTCGTGTTGATCGGCCGCAGGCTCACCAGGCGCGCCTGTACCTCGACACCGGATTCGTTCAGGTCCGTCATCTTTTTCAGTTCTTCCCGCTCACCCGCCATCAGCAGCAGACCGAAGAGGAAGACCGGCACGGACACGACGAGGAAACAAACCAGCACTGCGGTCACCAAGTTCACAGGCGGACCGTACGACACCACGGGTCCTGGTAGAAACCCCCACATCCCCTTCACCGGCGCGGACCCCGCGCCTTACGATCACGCGCATGTCGATCTCTTCGCCCATACCCGTCCTCCAGGGCGACAAGGGCACCGAACTCCGCTCCGACGGCGAGGAGCTGCTGCTGCGCCGCCCGACCGACGAGCTGCGCATCCCGTACGCGGCGATCGCCCGCGTCCGTGCCGAGAGGCGTGACGTCGCCGTCGAGCTGACGGCCCCGGCGGGCACCGTGCCGACCGTGTACCGGGTCGAGGACGTGAGCGCGGCCGCCGCCTCCGTCTTCGCCGACGTGGTGAACGCCGCGCTGCCGGAGCGCGCCGAGGAGACGATCGACGGCGCCACCCTCGTCGTGACCCGGAGCCTGGTCTCCGGCGACGACGAGGAGGAGGCCGACGAAGACACACGGGCCGGACTTGCCGCACCCCCCAAGTGGGCCACGTACACGGCCGTCGTAGCGGTCGCGGTCCTCGCCGTCCTTGTCGGGGTGGCCGGCGGGAACTGGGGCAGGGCGATCGCGACCCTGCTGCTCGGGGAGCTCGCGGTGGCAGCCACCTTCGCCACGTGGGCGGGGCTGACGTCCACGTGGCAGGAGTGGTACCTGCGCCGCCACGGCATCACCGTCGAGGCGCGGCAGGTCTACCGGAACGGCACGACCACCAACGCCTACACGGCCATCGACGGCGTGACCCGTTACATCAGCGGCAGCAACAACGGCAAGCCCGTGCAGGTCGCCTACCACCCGAGGAAGCCGCAGACCGCGGTCGTCCGCACCGGATGGGGCGAACGGGCGGGCGTACTGACCGTGTTCGTGGTCGTCGCCGCGATCGCCGGGCTCGTCGACTACGGGACCTACCGGCTCGTACTCCCCGCCTTCGCGGGCTGACGAGGCTGCGGGCCTGCCGGGCATCGACCCTGGTCAGGCGCTTCTTCCTCGTGTCGCCGGCCTTCGCGTCCAGAAGAGGCCCAGCTTCTTCGGCGAGTACGACACCAGCAGGTTCCTGTCTGAGAGCTGTCTCGTAGGCGTCGCCCTTCGTGCGGCGGAGGGGAGACGCCGCCGCGTCAGTCCACCGTGTCGAACACCAGCCCGCTGCTGCCCTCGCCGAAGCCCGGGCGCTTGCGGCGGCCGATCCAGGTGTGGGTCGAGCCGTCGGACCAACGGGCGTACTGCCAGGCGCGGGTGATCTCCGCCCCCTCGCGGGGGACCTCCTCCTCGTGCAGCAGCAGGTCGGCGCCCGGGGTGAGCAGCGTGCCCCGCGGCAGGGGATCGGGGCCACCGGTGGGGGAGGGCATGGTTCCCCGGCGAAGGTGATGGCCGCCGCCCCGAGGCGCCTGGGGGACGAGGGGGAACCAGTGGGCGGGGACCGAGGAGGCGAGCCGGTAGCGGCCGGGCACGGGCGCGGGGACGGGCGCGGGCTCCTGCACCCGGTGGACCGGGCGGCCGGCGGCGCCCTCGACCGACTCCTCCAGCGCCCACGCCAGGTTCGCGCCCTCGTCCCGGAAGAGGCGTACCACCTCCAGCGGTTCGCCCTGGAGCGAGACGGGCAGCGTCGGCGAGATCAGCATCCGGTCGGCCCGCCCGCCGTCCGAGCCGCTGTGGCGGAACAGGCTCCAGTCCTGGCCGTCGCCCTGGAGGGCTCCGGCCGCCCGCACCAGCGTGCGGCGCCCGAAGCTGTCCGTCACCACCAGGGAGTCGACGCGGACGACGGAACCGACCGGGGTCCGCAGCGGCATCACGTACCAGTCGTTGCCGTAGACCACCGCGTACTCGACGAGCAGCAGGCGGGCCAGGTCGCGGCGTTCGGCCGTCAGCGACCCGAGGTCGACCCGCGCGTCCTCGAACTCCCACCAGCGGGGCGCCGGGGCACCGGCGAACGTCGCCGGGGCGGGCAGCGAGCCGGCGACGACCTCGCTGCCCTCGCCGGGAGCCGGGTCCAGGTCGAAGGAGTACCAGTCGAGGCGGGCGCCGTCGTACTCGGGCGCGGTGAGTTCGGCTCCCGGGGCGGTGAGGGTGAAGCGGTACTCCATCCGTTCCGGACGCCAGTACTCCGCCGCCTCGCCCTCGGGCCAGCACGTCGCGACATGGGCGAGCCAGGACGAGGCGAGCCGGGCCAGTACGGGCACGTGGTCCGCCGGGGCCTCCAGCCAGTCCGGGAGCGTGCCACGGGCCAGGGCGGTGAGCACGGGGGCCAGAAGCCCGCCGTCGGGCGCCCGGCGGCGGTGCAGGGCCAGCCAGCGGCCGGTGTCCGGGTCGAGGTCGCCGCCCCGCGCGGTGAGCGGGCAGTGGGTGAGGAAGGCCCTGGCGTACGGGGCGAGGCCGGGTTCGGCGGCGAGCAGCCGCAGCCAGTGCCGGCCGCTGTCCACGGCCGCCCGCAGCCCCGACAGCCCGCCGCCGTCCTCCGCCTCGACCGCCGCCTCCAGCGGACGGCCCGGCCGGTACGGTTCCGGCTCGCCGCCCGGCGGCCGGCAGGTGGTCAGCGGCGCGACCTTCGCCCGCAGCCGCACCGAGACGGGGCTGCCGGCGTCCTCGCCGGTGAACTCGCCGAGCTGCCACTGCCGGGACAGCAGCCACAGCGGGTCGTGCACCTGGGCCTGGAGGCCCCCGTCGAGGGCGTCGAGCCGGGCCCGTGGCTCCAGACGGGTCCAGGAGGTGATGGAGGGCATGGGTGGTATCCGTCCTTCGGTCAGTCTCGTACGCCCAGGCGGGAGAAGTCGGTGGAGGCGGTCTCGCCGTCACGGTTGAGGGGGAAGGACAGCGCGGGCAGGAACTGCCCGACGCCGCTGAGCGCCTCGATGTCCACGGCGCGGACGTGGGCGAGGTCCAGGGTGTCGAGCAGGGTCTCCTCCAGGAGGGTGGAGCCCCACTGCGGGGTTCCGGCCGGGGCGACCGCCAGCAGGATCGCCTGAGGGGCCGACTGGCCGGGGGTCTCGGCGTGATAGGCGATGGCGGTGGTCTCCTCGGCGTTCGGCAGCACCTCCGTCCACTCGTCGATCACGAGGCCGCACAACGGGCGGGAGGTGTCGAGTCCGGGCGCGGTGTCGAGGACGAGGCCGGTGCGCGGCTTCGCCCCGGCGCCGTCGCCCGGGAGCCCCACCCAGCGCTCGCCCGGTGTGTACGGGAGCTGCACCACCAGCGGAGCCTTCCGCGGGGTTCCGCGCAGCGCGTCGGCGTAACCGACGGCCTGCTCGTACCGGTCGAGTCCGGGGCGGACACGGGCGGCCCGGGTGAGCCAGGTCCGCACCGCGTGCGGGTCGCCGCCCTGCGTGGCCGTGCTCTCCGCGAGGGCGGTCCGCAGCGTGTCGGAGGAGCCGGCCAGGAAGCCGGGCAGCACGCGCGTCCCGGGGCCGAACACGGCGGTCATCCGCGCCGTGTCGTGCTCGACGCGGGCGGCCGGCGTGGCGGCCGCCCGGTCGAAGCCCTCGGCGAGCGCGGCGAGTGCCTGGCGGCGCCGGGCGAGCTCCGCCAGGACGGCCGTGACCGCGGTCGCGAGCCGGTCCGCATCCGCGTCCGGCGGGCAATAGGCGCCGATCACCCCCAGGTTGGCGGCCCGGTCCAGCTCCACCGCGAGATCCGGGTCGCCGTTCAGGGCGCTGTCGACGTCGGCGAGCGCGGCGGACGCGGCGTCCGCCCGGCGCTCCAGGTCGGACACGTCGAAACCGGCGGCCTCCTCCGTACCGGCGATTCGCAGATCGGCCGGGCCGAGCGCGCGGGCCCCGCCGACCAGGGAGCGGACGGCGCCCAGGCACTCGACGAACTCGGCCAGGGACACCGCCCCGTCCGGGCGCTCGACGGTGCCGGTCACCTCCACGGGGCGCCGCCCGTCCCGGGGTTCGGCACTGCCCAGGACACGCTGGTACAGCTCCTCGGGCCGGTCGGCGAGGGCCAGGTAGTCCAGCGGCGAGCAGCGCAGGGCGGTGAGGTCGACGGTGCGCAGCGTGCCGTCCTCCCAGCGGACCTCGCAGTGGACCTCGGCCGGTCGGGGAAGGAGCCCGCCGACGATGCCGTTGAGGGCGGGCTCGGCCGCCGCCCGCAGCTGCCGGTCGGTGACCGGCCACTCCTCGGCGGCCGGCGCCCCCGCGTTGCCGAGCAGCGCCACCCGGTGGGTGAGGGCCGTCCCGGTGCGCGGAGTGCGCGCGAACTCCAGCTCGGGCGGGGGGACGGTCCCCCGGGACAGTGCGTCCACGGTGGCACCGGCGCGCAGGGGACTGCCCTGGACGGCGTGGTGGACGCTCTCGGCGAGCAGGGCGTCGGAGACGGCGTCGATCAGCTCGCCGAGCGAGTCGAGCAGCCCGGTGAGGGCCTCGTGCTCGGCCGTGGGCAGCGTGGGCAGCACAAGGGTGCCCGCCGCGTACTTGTGGTGCAGGACGAGGCCGTCCACCACCCCGTGCGGGGAGACGACCTCGCGGGCGCCCTCGTCCGGAGCGTGTCCGGTGGTGGTGACGGGGGCCTGTCGGCGCAGTGCGGTGAGGCACCCCTCGAGGCCCGGGCGGAGCGGGTGTTCCTGGAGGCGGCGCTCGAAGCGGTAGCCGAGCAGGGCCCCGAGAGGCTGGCCCTGCCGGACGCCGTCGAGGAGCCACTCGGCCTGCCGGAGGCGGTCGGCGCTCAGGTCCACCGCGAGGGGATTGGCGCCCTGGCCTCGCGGGTGGCTGCGGTAGCCGTTGCGCAGCACCGCCGCGGTGACCGCCTGCGCCGTGGACGGCGCGTGGATGTGACCCGCGTCCGCGGCCCCCTCGTACAGGAGGCCCTCCTCGCCGGGCACCGGCCGGTAGCCGGGCTTCGTGGGGTCCGTGCCGGGCACGATCACCGGCTGGGCGCGCCGGATGTCCTGGAGCCAGCCGTAGCCGCCGAGCAGGACCCCGGAGGGCCGGACGGCCCGCAGCTCGGACAGGCGCTGGGTGGCCAGCGAGGTGAACCAGGCGTCCAGACGGTGCGAGGCGAGGTCGAGCGAACCGGCGAACTGCCGCAGCGCCGTCTGCGGCGGCCGCCGGGTGAAGTGGGTGACGGCGGCACGGAACTCGTGCACGTCACGCACCGAGGGGTCGGCGGCGGGCAGCGCCCGCAGATGCGCGTCGACCGTCCGGGTGGTGCCGCCCACCGTCACCGTCCGGGTCAGCTGCCGGGTGAACGGCCAGCTCTCCAGCTCGGGACGGCCGTAGGTGTTGGGCCGGACGTCGATCAGCTCCGGCTCCAGGTACGAGGGCAGGGGCGCGTGCAGCCGCTGCCAGCGGCGGGCGGCGGTGACCCACTCGCCGAGCGCGGCCTGGTTGAGGACCATCGCCACCAGCGGCGTGCCGGCCGGGTCGTCCTCGATCCACCAGCGCAGCTCGTTCCAGTCGTAGTCCCGCTCGAGGAGGGCTTCGAGGACGCCGGTCTCGGCGGCGTACGGACCGGTCACCAGGTGCGCCTCGTCGGCGAACGTGGCCCGGGAGACCCGGGGTTCGGTACGGATGCCGAGGGCGGCCAGCACCCCGTCGTGCAGGAAGGCGTCGTCGGCCCGCCACCCGCCGCGCATCCGCAGGCTTCCGAACCGCCACAGGTGCGTGACGTACTCCAGGCCGAGCATCGAACGGGCCCGCCATTCGGCGGTCACCGGCTCCATGGCGAGGATCCGCAGCATCGTCTGGTCCGGATCCGGATCGTCCCGCCTGATCCGGGGCACGGCCTGCGGATTTTCCGCCTGCGGCCGCCAGTGGGCCGTGCGCAGGTGGTCGAGGACCTCCCACAGCTTCCGCTGCCGGCCCGGCGCGCCCCAGGGGCGGCGTGAGGCGAGGACGGGGAGCACTCCGTACGGCTGGTCACCGACGCGCAGAGCGGGCAGCGGTCCGGCGGCGCGGACGTGGTCGACGAAATGGCGGCGGGTGAAGGCGAGGTCGTCCTCGTCCAGCACGCCGTCCAGGAGCTGGCTGAGGTAGTAGCCCCAGCTCGCCGACCAGGTGGCGGTGTTCATGTGCCGGCCGTCGGCCGCCTGCGGCTCGGCGGCGTGCCGGGCCCGGGCGAGCGCGGTGGGCGATGCCGAGGGTGCCCCGCCCCGGGCGTCGTGCAGGTCGTCGCCGACCTGAGCGCGCAGCCGCACGCCCAGCGCCAGAGCCGTGGCCCGGGCGTTGCTGTCGAGGTCCGCCGGTTCGGAGTCCTCGGCGCCGCGTACCCGCAGGTCGGCGACGGCGGCCGGGTCGCGCGGGTCGTAGCCGGAACGGGCGTCGGGCGTGTTGTTGGTGGGGGTGCCGGGCGGAACGAAACCGAGGCCGTGGGAGTGGAAGTGGGCGTCGAACAGCCTGCCGAGGGTGCGGGCCCCCGCGTCGGCGTCGGACCGCTCGTCCACGCCGTACACGACCAGCCGGTCGACGGCCCCGTCCCTGCGCATCGCGGGGGAGAGCTCCACGCGCAGCGCCATGCCGGCGTCGACGGCGGCGTCGAAGTCGGTCAGCCAGCGCATGCCGGGGCCCGTGGGCGGCGTCTCCGGCTCGGTTCCGGCCAGGTCGAGGCGCGGGTCGGGTCCGACCTGCGGGGTGGCGGTGCGCTCCGGCGACCTGCCGTAGGCGGTCTCGGCGCCCCGGCGGGCGGTGGCGTACCAGCGGGTGGGCAGGGCCCGGGCGAGCGCGGGCCGGGTCCAGTCCTCGTCGAGGTCTCGGGGAGCGGGCACGGGCCGCTTCCAGGTGGTGCCGTCGAGGTAGGGCTCGGTGACCCGGGCGATCCAGACGGCCCGCTCCGCACCGGCGAGTTCGCACAGCAGCCGCCACGGTTCGGCGCCCGGCGCGTCCCAGTAGTCGCCGCCCCAGGACCGCTCCTCGGACGTGAGGCGCGGCTCGTGGGCGTCCACGTGGACGGTGTCGGGCAGCACCCGGACCAGCAGGTGGGTGTCGGTGAAGCGGGTCTCGAGACGGACCGGCAGCAGGGCCAGTGGCCACTGGGCCGGCAGCGGCCAGGTCACATCGGGTGCGGGGGTCATCGCGGGTCCTCACGGAGTGCGGCGGGTCGCTGGGGCAGCAGGGCGGAGGCGTGCCGGATCACCCGGAAGGGCCGCCGCAGCAGAATGCGGGCCAAGTGGGCGCTGTTGCGCCCCCATTCGAGGCCGTCGAGGCGCAGGGTGGACAGCACCGAGGTGGCCGGGACGTGCCGCAGCCGCTCGGCGGCGGCCGAGTCGGGCGCCAGGTTCCCCCAGTGCAGGTCGGCCCAGGACGTCGGCGCGCCACCGGGGCCCGCGGGGTCGTCGAGCCCGAACCGGAGGTCGGTGGGCGGCTGTTCCAGGACCACGTACCAGCCGGGGTCCTCCCCGCCGCCGCGGGCGTCGGCCTCCCGCACCGGCAGGCCGAAGAACCACAGGTCCGGCTCCATCCGGCCGGAGAACCGGGGCGGCCGGGTCTCGGTCCCCGGCACGCGCCGCCCGGTCCCCTCCTCCCGGATCGCCCGCCGCAGGTGCACGGAGGTGCCCGGGTAGCGGCGCAGCAGCTCGCCGCGCAGCACCAGGACCAGGCAGTCGGCGCCGTACGAGCCGTGGCTGCCCAGCGGCCCGGCCGGGGACCAGTCGGCGAGCGGCCCGATGTCGGGTCCCGCGCCCGGCACCTCGTGGTTGTCCCAGAACCGGTGGAAGAAGGTGGCGCGCGGATCGGTCGGATAGCGGCGCCACAGCAGCTCGCGGCTCATCTCGTGGTTCAGGCCGGTCAGGAACGCCTCGATGAAGACGGGGTCCGGCTCCAGGAGCACCGCCGAGTCCGGCGGAACCGCCGAGACGCCGGGCAGCAGCAGCTCCTGCCCGAGGTCCCGCAGGGCCTCGTACATGGGCCGGTCGAAGCGGGGCGTGACGGACAGCTGCCGCAGCGGGTCGGGCGCCGCGGCGGCCGCGAGGCCGGCCGCGGGCGGCGCGAGCGGTACGGAGAGCCGGGCGGCCAGTGACGAGGTGATGGCGGCGGTCGGGTCGAGCCCGCCCCGGACCTGCTGGGCCACGTCCGGAAGCCGGTCCACGGGCCTGGGCCGCTCGCCCTGCGGCAGGTCCATCGCGGCGAGCACGCGCTTCTGGTGACGGACGGCGGCCTCGATGAAGGCGTCGCCCATGCGCTTGCGACGGTCGGTGAGCGCCGGGTCCAGGTCGGCGACGGCCACGGCCGTGCCCTGGCTGTACGGATCCGGCCAGTCGGGGACCGGCCGTGACGCGGTCCACTGCCGTCCGCCGCCGCCGATCCGGTCGAAGTCCTCGCCGAGCCGGAAGAACGCCTGGTCGGGGGTTTCCCCCGGCCCGTCGTGCAGATGCAGCACGATCAGGTCGGCGTACCGGGACCCGGTGATGTCGGTGACCGCGAGACCCAGCCCGCACAGGCCGGACGGCACGGGGCCACCGCCGACCGGCCGCCAGGAGGTCCAGCCGCCCGCGGGCAGACCGCGCGCGTTGATCCGGCGCCCCACCGTGTACTGGACGCGGGAGGTGGCGCCCTCGGGCCTGGCGAGCGCCACCACGAGGTCGGGGAGGCCGTCGTCGTTGGTGTCGGCGAGGGCCATGCCGACGGCGCTGACGGGGCCGCCGCTCCAGGGGACACGGAGGGAGTCGGTCCAGCCGCGGGTGACCTTGCCGTCGGTGTCCAGGCCCCAGCCGATGCGGTAGTAGAGGCCCTTGGGGGTCGCGTAGGCCACGACCAGCTCGGGCCGGCCGTCCCCGTCGAGATCGGCGAGGGCGGCGTCGGCCCCGTACACGGCGTCGTTCACCGGGATCGGCGCCGCACGGGTCGCGCTCCAGCCGCCGGTGACCGCGCCGTCGCGGTCGAGCTCGCGACCGAGCTGGTAGTACAGCCGGTTGGGGCCCGTGGGATTGTCGATCCACGCGGCCACCAGGTCGGGCCGCCCCGCAGCGGTGACCTGGCCCACGGCGATGCCGAGACCCTGGCTCTCGCCGCCGGTCCAGCCCGGCTTGGTCTGACGCGCCGCCCAGCCCCCGCGTACCTCACCCGCGAACCCCAGGTCGCGGCCGACCCGGTGGTGGATCGCGTTCTCGCCCTGCGGGTTGCCGATCCCGGCCACGACCAGGTCCGACATGAATCCGAGCGGCAGCTTCCACTCCGGTCGGGCGACGGGCTCGTCCCGGTAGCCTCCCTTGCCCCGCTGGTCGGCCGGGACCCCGTGGTTGGCCACCCAGGTCCACACGCCGTTCGACTCGGAGGCCGACCACAGGCGCTCGCCGTACGGGGAGTCGGCGGTGGCGACGAAGACGGTACGCCGGGACGGCATCCAGGCGATCGGCCGCACCGCGCCGTACCCCGGCGGCAGACCGGGCTCGCGCCACTGCCACGAGCCGCCGGTCCAGGTGCGCTGGTAGAGCCGCCCGTTGGCGCCGGAGACGAAGACGTCCGGGGAGCCGGACGCCCCGCCGAGGATGTTCCGGCAGGTCGTGCCGGGCGGGGTGCCGTGATCCACCCAGAACCACGTCCAGTTGGAGTAGTACCGCTCGAAGAGCCGCCCGTCGCGGGTGGTCAGGAACAGCTTGTTGTCGTCCACGGAAGGGCCGAGGTCCTGGACCAGGGCGTTCGGCGGCGCGCCGTGTTCCTTCCACTCCCAGCGCGACCCGCCGGGCCGGTACACCCAGTCGAACTGCCACAGCGCGGTGGCCTGGGCCGTGCCGCCCAGCACCCAGCAGCGGGTCTCGTTCCGCTGCGGCGCACCGAAACCCCCGGAGAAGTAATACAGCCGGCTGCCCGGGGACTGGGTCGTCCACTCCCAGGAACGCAGGGTCCGGCGGGCCTCGCCGAACAGGTTCCCGGACATGCCCGTCCACACCCAGCCGATGACCGAACGCCCTTGGCGCATCACGAGGCTGCCGCCCAGGGAGGTCATCCGGCCGCTCGCCTTGGTGAGCCACGCCCACTGGTCGCCGTTCCAGCGCCGCTCGGTGATGCCGTAGGCGTCGTAGAGCATCATCGACGAGGTACGGGTCACCCGGCCGAGCGGCGCATACGCGCGCCCGCCGGTGTCGTCCCAGTGGTGCTGCCAGCGCCATTCCGCGCCGTCGTGGGCCAGCGCGTACAGCTTGTGGTCCTGGCCGCCGACGAACAGCGTGTTGTCGTCGTAGAGGCGGGCGTTCATCGGGGTCGCGCTCGGGATGGGGATGGTTGCGGACGGCACGGCCGTGGCCTCCGCCGTGCCCGCCTCCTCGGTCCGGTTCTCCGCCGCCCGCTCCGTCTCGGCCGCCGCCTCCGCCGCAGCCGCGACCTGCGGCGGGACGGGGTCCCACCAGCGGGGAGCCCGTCCCAGGCCGTCGGGGTCCACGAGGTCGAGCCGGACCCGGGACCCCGCCACGTCGTCGAAGCGCACGGTGCCGTCGGGCGGGGCGGGCGGCGGGGTCGCCGTGGCGGCACCCGAGGCCACCGCCTCGGCGACGGACGCCTGCGCCCCGCCGAGGCGCCGGCCGAGCGGCCCGGTCGTGCGGGTGGCGCGCCGGAACGGCGTCGACAGGGTCGCCCCGACGGTGCTGTTGTCCTTCCAGGCGTCCGCGGCGCTGCCCCGGCCGCCGGGCAGATCGATCTGGTCGAGGACGGGACCGCTGAGCTGGAGCAGCCGTGTGACCCCGAAGGCGGCGCTCGCGGCGGCTCCCGCCCGCGCCCCCGAGGGCCGCCCGGCGAACCTGCGCCTGTACTGGGACAGGCTCAGCTCCCTCGCCAGCTGGGTCTGCCGCAGGGCCTGGTTGGCCCGCTGCGCGTCGGCCGCCTGCTCCCAGGCCGCCGCCATGAGCTCCTCCTGCTGGTCGCGGACGACCTGGGCGCCGAGGGCGGCGGCCACGCGGTGGCGCGGATCCAGGGCGAGTTCGCGCACCCACGAGGGAGCCTGCTCCACGGTGTCGGCGGCGGCCTGCACCGCGCCGTACAGGGGCGGACCGAGCCGGTCGGCGGGGTGCCCGGTCAGCCGGGTGATGAGCTGCTCGTACGCCTGGCGGGAGGGCTCGGGCCAGGGCGTCGGGGTGCTGCCCGGCGGGCGCAGGGCGCCGCCCCGGGACAGGGTGACGGTCGGCGTCGCGTCCGGCAGTCCGGGGACTCCCTCGGGGCCGAGCTCCAGGGGGCCGAGCGTGCTCGCCTGCGGCAGTCCGGCGGGCTGGATGCGGCGGGCCAGCGCCTCGAAGTCGCCCTCCGGGCCGGTGGCGAACTCCCAGTGGTGGTAAACCGGCAGGTAGGCGTGCCGGGCCCCGCTCTCCCACGCCGGGCGCAGAGGTGCGCTCCCGTCGGCCTGTACGGTGCCGAGACCGGCCCGCGCACCGGCGTCGAAGGCCGGGACCACGGTGGCGAGATAGCGGGTGCCGGGCCGCAGCCGGGTCGGACACACCAGCCGGGACAGGGTTCGTTCGGGAAGACCGGCGAGCGCGTCCGCGACGGACTCCTCGCCGACGGTCGCCACCTGGGCGTGCGCCCAGGCCCAGGACTCGGCCAGATCCGGCAGGTCGGCGTCCTTGATGTCGACCGTGGGCAGAGGGCTGCCCGGGGCCAGGACGGCGCGGTCGGCGGGGACGACGACGAGCACCAGCCAGGGACGCAGTCGGCCCTGGGCGTCAGGCGCGGCCGGGGTGAACTCCCAGGGCAGGCCCGGCTCGTCGAACTCGACGCACACGAGGTGGTTGGGCTCGAACCGGCCGGTGCCCTGCGGAGGCTCGCTGCGGATCACCTGCCGGCGGTCGATGCCGGTGACGGCCCCGGGGCCGTACAGACGCAGGTCGATCCCGGTCTGCGGCTGCTCGTCGACCCGCACCCGGGCGTGCACGGTGGCGTTCTGGGGCAGCGGTCCGGACAACGGGTCCGCCGTGGTGGTCTGCGCGGCCAGTCCTTCGCGGACCCAGGCCAGGAAGGTGAGTCGGGCTGTCATGCGTCCACCAGGGTGATGAGGGGCCGGGCGGTGCGCGGCCGGTAGCCGGCGGTGCCCGCGGAGCGGATCGGGGCCCGCCCGGCGGAGCCGGCACGGGCGAGGAGGCCGAGTTCAGCGCCGGTGAGCGGGGCAGCGACGGCCGTACGGGCGGCCGGGCGGCGCACGTCGTCGACGAGCAGTTCCTCGTACGCGGGCACGTAGGCGGCGGGCGCCTCCGGGTCGAACCGGCGGGTGGTGCCGCCGAACCGGTAGCCGGCCGGGAGCCGGGTGAAGGAGGCGGCGGCGAGCTTCTGCTCCTCGGTCATCTCCTGGAACTGCCCGAGGGCGAACAGCTCCGTGACGGTCTCGGGCGCGGCGGTGGCGGCGCCGCCGAGGGAGACCACGGCCCGGTGGACACCGGGGTCCGAGGCCGGCGCGTTGCCGAAGCGGTCGACGCGCACGCCGAGCGGGGCGGTCTTCTGGACGATGGTCACGGTGCCCAGGGGGTGGGCGAGGACCTCGCCCGCCTGCGGCTCGATCCGGCGCAGGGTGACCGCCTCGGCCCCCTCGGAGGGCAGCTGGGCACTCCAGTTGCGCGGATCGGCGAAGGCCTCGGCCAGCAGGGCGGAGACCCCCACCGAGGGCGGCGGCGGCAACGGCCGCGCGTCGCCGACGGTGAGCCGGACCGGGATGGTGACCTTGAAGAAGAGGAGGGTGAACTTGGCCTGGCCGGTGACCCGCCAGGGCCGCGGCCCGGTGACCGTGAGGGAGAGCATCACCGCGAGCAGTGAGGTGCCGCCGGCCCGGACGTCGACCATCGCGCCGATGTCGACGGTGAAGCCGAAGGGGTCGAAGCAGACCAGCGCGTCGAGCGAGAGCATGCCGGAGATGCTGAACCCGGAGACCTTGGCGTAGACCTCCATCCGGCCGCCGAACTGCACGGTGTTGGAGGTGAGGGCGAGATACGACTCCAGTCGGACGCGCGGATTGTCGCCGCTCGCGAGGGCGATGGTCATGCGCTTGAGGGCGGGGAAACCGGGAGGCGGCTGGAAGCGCGGGTTGAAGCCGCCCGCGGCGAGGGCGAACGAGGGGCTCGACCCCCACGAGGCGCGCATGGCCATGTCCCCGGTGAGCGCGAAGCCCGCCACCTGCGAGTCGAACAGGCTTGCGTCGACGGACGCCTCGCGCCGATCGAAGTCGACCACGCCGAGCACGTCCATGTTGATCCGGACCACGGCGTGCTGCTCGTCGGGCAGGGCCATCCGCAGCCGGCCCAGGACCAGCAGCCGGACAGGGCTGGGCAGTTCGAGGATGAGGGCCAGGTCGAGGGTGAGCAGGGTGGGGCTGCCCCAGCCGAGCCGGGCCATCGGGCCGAAGACGTAGCGGCCCTCGGCCGCCGGGAAGGCCTTGTCGACGGTCGAGACGATCTCGGCCGCCCGTCCCACCGGGTCGGGCGGGAAGAGGACGGCGTCCAGGCCGCCGGAGCGGACCCCCGACCGCAGGGCTTCGAGGTCGGTGGACCGGTTGATGCCGAGGAGCCCGCCGACCCCGTCCAGGGTGAAACCGAAGCCGATCTGGAGCGGGGGGAACTCGGCCGAGACGATCACCAGGAGGGAGAAGCCGTACGGGGTCGAGCTGAGCAGCCCGACGGCCTTGACGGCGAGGGACTGGAAGCGGAGCTCCAGGACACCGGCGTACTGGTGGCGCTCGTGGTCGGCGAAGAGGTAGCCGCCGCCGGTCAGCGGTCCCGAGCGGACGGCCAGCCCGAGGCCGGCCGGCGGCTGGAAGACGAGGTCGGCGTCGGCGGGACCGATGTTGCCGCCGCCCCGGGGGAAGCCGAGGCGGGCGGTGATGCCGACGCGGTCGGCGGCGGCGGTGACCGGGCCCAGGCGGAGCACGGCGCCCGCGGTCACGGACAGGGCGAGCCCTTCCGTACCGGCCGTGAGGGAGATGTGGACACCGTCGACGTCCAGGCCGGGCAGCGAGAGGTGGGCGGGCAGGGTCACGTCGAGGCCCGCGCCGCCGCGCAGGGTCAGGCCCCGGCGCAGCGACCATCCCAGGCCGAGGTCCGCCTCGATGCGCAGCCCCTCCTCGGGGAAGAGGTGCTGGAGGGGGCCGGCGTCGTCGCCGGGGACGACGACCAGGACGGCGTCGTCGAAGTCGACGGAGAGTTCGGCGTCGTTCTCCTCACCGTCGGAATCGAACCGGAAACCGGCGCTCAGCCGGATGCCGCCGATCTCCAGGCGCGTCCCCGAGACGCTGCCGAGCAGCACGGCGGGGCGTCCCTTCGTCCCCGGACGCTCCGCGGTGACGGAGGCCGACACGGCACCGTGGACCCCCTCGGGGAGCGTCAGGCCGCTCGGGCCGAGGGCGAAGGGCAGCTCGCCCGCCTCGGCCCGGAAGGCGACCTGCCATCCGCCGGCGTCGAACTCCCGCGACACCGCCGCCGAGGGCACGACGAGCAGACCGAGACCGCCCTCCTCGGCGGAGTCCAGGCCGATCGTCGCGCCGGCGCGGACCTCGACCCCGTCGACCAGCGTTCTCCGGCCCAGCGTCAGCATGCCCGCGGCCAGCTCGGCGCCGACCTCCCCGAGATCGGGACCGGCGCCCGGCGGCAGCCCGTACAGCGCAGGCAGACCGAGGTGGTCGAACAGCGCCTTCAGACGCGGGAACAGCAGGTCCGTGCCCGCGCGCACGGAGGCGGCCGAATCGAGTCCGGCCGGGAAGTAGAGCGCGGCCAGGGTGCCCACCGGATCGGAGACCAGATCGGTGAGCCGCGTCAGGTCGAGTCGCGGCCGGGACCGGGGCAGCCGGACCGGCAGCAGCGGCGGGGCCGGGAAGGCCGGGTCGGCGGGGCGGTCCGCCGCGGGCGTGAGCACTCCGAGGAGGACGAGAACGAGACAGCCGAGCGGGTGCCGGGTCTCCAGGAATCGGACCGTCAGATGGGTGACCAGGTCCTCCGCGAGCAGCTCGGCGGGCGGCAGCCGCGGACCCGAGCGCAGCGCCGGGGGCAGATTCCGTACCGTGTCGAACGCGCCCCGGGCGGATTCGAGCGCGGTCTTCAGCTCGTCGAGGCTCGACGGCGGGTTCTTCGCCAGCTCGGCCAGGCGCCCGACGAGTTCCGCCACGGCCGCCAGCCACTGGGTGAACTCCTCCGCCGGCATGCCGGAGACCGCGGCCAGGTCCCAGCCGAGCTCGTCGAGGAGTTCCTTGCGGCGGCCCGGGTTGACGGCCGCGAGGTCGAGCGGGGCCAGCAGGGCGGTCAGCTCTTCGAGCAGCCATCCCTGCGCGTTGTCTCCCTGAGGTTCGGTCATGGGGTCCCCGTCTCGGGTGGGAAGTAGTCCGCGGTGAAGGCGATGGGCCAGGGCTTGGCGTATTCGACGACCGTGCCGAGGACCCGGTCGGGATAGGCGAGGCGGGGATTCGGCTTGCCGTCCTCCGTGGGCGCCAGGCTCGGGCTGATCTGCCAGACCCCGTCCACGACGGCGAACTCGGAGCCGCCGTTGTACCGGCGGACGATCTCCCGCTGGTAGATCGCCCGGTGCCGTCGGTCGTCGGGGAACCGCGCGGCGCCCAGATGCTCGTAGGCGCGGGTGGCCTTCTCGCCCATCACCGTCTCGACGACGCCCCGCAGGTTCTCCAGGAAGTTCCACACCTCGTCGGGGGTGGCCCCGCCGCGCTGCGAGTTGTCCAGCTGACCGAGGCCGTAGCTGTGCGGCGGGCCGAACCGGGGCATGCCCTGCTCACGGCCGTAGAACCAGCTCCCGCCCGCGTGCGCCGCACGATGGGAGGCGCGGGTCTCGAAGTGCTGGGTGCCGGGGGGGCCGCTCTCGGCGGTGACGATCTTCAGTACGGTGGTCCGCCAGCACTCCTTCGACAGCAGCCGCACCCGTGTCGCGCCGCCGTACGCCGCCACGTAGCGGTCGACCAGCTCGGCGACCAGGGCGGCCACGGCCTGGGGATCGGCCGGGTTGGTGCCGGTCACCCGGAAGTCGGGCAGCCGCAGCAGCGGAGGGTCCCCGCCGTCCAGCGGCTGCCCGTCGACGGTCAGCGATCCGACGCTCAGCCCGCCGTCCCCGCCCCGTACGAGCTCCCGCCCGTCCTCGACCACACGCGGGGCGAACTCCATGACCAGCGACGGATACCGGGGCGCGCCGGACTGCCGTCCCCAGCCGCGCGGCCGGCCCAGACGCACCTCCGGGAGGTGCCGCTCGCCGTTGGGCGGCGGCCCGGGGACGGGGGCGGGCCGGTAGGCTCCGGGGAGCTCGCCGCCCGGACCGGGCACCAGGCGGGCACCGGCGGGAGTGAGCAGCGCTCCGTCGGAGCCGTAGGCGAGTTCCACGGCGCAGGAGACGTTTCCGGAGTCGTGGTGGTACGCGTGGTGGATCCCCGGATTCAGCTCTGCGGGGGTCGCCCGGGCGTTCATGTCGGGGCCGTCCCAGCCGAGCGTGAGCCGCCAGGAGAACTCCAGGCGCAGGCGGTCGCTGCGCGGCGGAGCGCCGGACAGCCCGTGGGCGCGGAAGAAGCGCCGCTGGAGCAGACCGGTCAGCTCGTCCGCCGCCAGCCCGAGCAGCTGCACCTCGCCCAGCCACAGCGGCATCTGCGGACGGAGCACGTAGTTGCCGAGGTCCACGATGGGGCGCACCCGGTTCTGGAGGGGATGGATCACCATGCGCCGGGCGCGGGCCTCCCCGGCCAGCGTGCGGGCGCCGGCCAGCGGCGAGGTGCCGAAGTCGACCACGATCCGCTCGTCGGCCGGCGCCGGTTCGCTCTGCGGCTCCGTCCGCAGGTCCAGCTGCACGCCGCACAGTTGGACGGTGAACGCGTCCGTGTGGCCGACCGGCAGACCCGGGGCGTCCACGAAGATGCGTACGGTGCCCAGCGGCGGATCGGCCGCCGCCGGCTGGAGCACGGCCCGGAAGCTGCGACGGCCGCCCTGGTCGGTGCCGAGGACGGCCCGCACCCAGCCGTCGCTCTCCGCCACGAGCGGCACCCGCGCGCCCGCGAGGGTGCGCACCTGGAGCAGGACCTCGACGGCGCCCGGGCCCGCCGTGCCCTCGACGCGCAGCCCGCGGCTGACCGGCGCGGGCCCTGCCGGGGCCGGGGCGCCCTCGGTGACGGTGAGGGTGCCGCCGACGCCGCCCGGGTCGGTCCACAGCTGCGCGCCCTGCGGCAGCCCGCGCGTGGCGTGGTCCGCCGCCGGAGGTTCCCGGAGCAGCGGCCAGACCGACAGCTCGGAAGGTGTGGTGAGCGCCAGCGTCCGGTCCGGAAGGGTGATCCCCACCGGCTCGTCGTCGCCGGGCGGCCCGCTCGGCACCGTACGGAGCTGGTAGAGCGACGCGTCGGCGAGGACGTCCGGCGGCAGCGGATGGGCGCCGAAGCTGTACGCGACCTCCGCGGTGAGGCCGGGCTCGGGCCGGTACGGGACCGCGTAGCGCCAGGGGTCGGGCGAACCGGCCGACTGCGGGGGCGCCTCGTACAGCAGTCCCTGCTCGCGGGTGCGCAGCAGCAGCGGCTGCAGCCCTCCGACGGGCCGGACGTACACCCAGGCGTCCTGGGCGGGGACGGGTCCGCCGAGCCGGTCGAGGAGCAGGGCCAGGTGGCGTGGGTCGGGCTGGAAGCCGGCGTACGCGAGGTCGGCCACGTACCGGGTGAGCGGGCCGGCGGGCTTGTCGGCCCTCGGCCGCCACCACAGGTGCTGGACGGCCTGCTTGGGGGCGCCGGGGCGCCAGTCGACCTCGACCTCGCCGATGTTGGTGACGCCGACGACGTCCTTGCCGCTGCCCCAGAGCCAGTACCCGGCGCTGTGGTCACGGGCCGCAATGGACCGCTGGGCGAGCGCGTCGGTACGGCTGCCGGGGACGGGGCGGGTGGGGCGGGGGAGCGGGGCCCGCGCGTCGGACGGCTCGGCTTCCCGGTGGCTGAGGAACTTCAGACCGTAACGCCACTCCGGGGTCCTCACGAGGACCGTGACGAGGGTCTCCTTGCCGAGCGCGGGGGAGCCCTTCACCGTCCACACACCGGCGCCGTTCGTGCCGATGGCCATCAGGGCGCCGGTGGGGTTGCGCCAGCCGACCTTGCCCGTGGTCGGCAGGACCCCGGCGTTCATCACCGCCTGCCGCTCGAACTCGCGGGTCAGCTGGTGGTGCATGGCCAGGGTCTTGAGCTCCTCGTTCTTCAGGGAGCTGGAGGTGAACTGGACCAGTACGCCGTAGGTTTGCTGCTCCCGTTCGAGAAGGTACGGCCGAGCCCCGGCGTACCGCAGGGTCGCGGCGAACCCATAGTGGACGTCCCCGCTCAGCACGATCAGGCGGCGGCGCAGGGACGGCGCGGACGGGCTGCCCCGGGTGAACAACCGGGCCAGCAGCCGTTCGAAGGAGTCCTCGTTGGTGCCCCAGGCCTCGCTGTCGGCGAAGAGGCGGCCCCAGTGACCCTCCTCGTCCGGCGAGGTGAAGATGTTCGCGGACTTCTTGGGGAGCCTGGCGAGGACCGGCTGGAGGTACTCCTCGATGAACGGGTTGCCGACGACGGGCGCGGGCGAGATCAGGAAGGTGAGCGGTTCCTCCGCGTTCGCCGGGAGGTCGGATATCTGCCGGAGCAGGCCCTGCGGCGAGAGGAGCGCGGCGGGGTCGTCGGGACCCGGCGGGTAGGCGCGCCAGGTGCGGGTGTCGAGGACGATCGCCCGGTGCTTGGCCCAGTCGATCGTGTAGTGCCAGTCCATCGCGTCGGGGTGGCGCGCGGGCACGCCGTCCGCGCCGAGGGGCTGGGTCGTCGGCAGGCTCAGCCGGTTCTGCAGCCAGTTCTCGGTCCCCCCGGCCCGGCGGTCCCAGGTGGACAGTGCGGTGAGCAGCTCGGCACCGCGCTGCCCGCCCTCCCGCGCGGGGTCGAACCGCTCGGGGGTGTTGCCCCATGCCTGGCAGACCGCGTAGGCGGCCAGGCCGTTCTGGATCACCCGGCGGCCGAGGGGCGAACGCAGCGCCCGGTCCACCCAGCGGCGCATGATGTACCAGTCGTCGGTGACCTCGTGGTCGTCCATCATCATGAAGCTGGGGATGTTGGCCAGTGCCCGGCGGACGTCGGGCAGGGTCCGCCGGAACGAGTCCAGCTCCTTGAGCTGCTCCCCGAACTTCTTTTCGCCCTTGGCGAGTTCCTCCAGCTCCTTCTTCTCGGCGGCGGTCGGTTCCTGCTCGGCGCGCAGCGCGGCCAGTCGGGCGGCGGCGGTCGGACAGGCGGTGGCGAAGTCGGGCCAGGTCTCCGGCCAGAGCACTTCCGACCAGGCCAGCAGGTACATGGCCCAGAAGTCCGCGAACGCCATCAGATGGCTGCGGCCCTCGTCGGAGTTGAGCCCGGCCGGGCCCTTGATCAGGGGGAGCCGGCTGCCCGGGGCGAGACGCGGATCGCCCGGGGGAACGCCCGGCAGCACCTCGGCGACGGCGCCGAGTTCCGTGGCGGTCTCCCCGATGACGTGCAGCAGCACGTCGGCGACGTCATCGGCGTAGATCTGGTCGCCCGTCAGGAAGAGTTGCTGCGGGCGCCGTTCGCGCGAGGTGATGTCGGTGGTGAGGATCTGGTCGATCGTGGCCATGCCGTCGACACCGCCGCCGTGCGGCTTCCGGCAGGAAGCGTGCAGGACACGCAGCTTGTTCAGGTCGTCCGGGGGTGTGGTGAAGCTGGGCAGGGCGGGGGCACCGGGAATCCCCCAGTAGGTGAGGCGGTGACGCGCGGCCTCCTTGGTGTCGGCCACCGCGCCGGGCGAGTACAGCGTCTGCGTGGGAGCGGCCGCCTGCCCGGGCATCGTCTCGAACCGCACGTCGTACCGGTACATCTCGCCCCAGGCCAGGGCGGCGCCCTGTTCCATGCGGGCCGTGACGGCGACCACGTGGCAGCGCGCGGCCAGCCGCACGGTGTCCCGGTGGCCGCTCATCAGCTCGCCGGAACCCGCGCCGTCGGTGTCGTCGTCCGCGTACACCGTCAACGTCACCCGGCGCGGTTCGCGCAGCGCGAGCCAGACGGTCACCGACTCGGCGTCCACCCGGCGCAGTACGGGCCCGCAGAGCACCAACGGCAGCCCCATGTCCTCATGTCCCCCTTCCGGCGGCGCCCGCGGGCCCCGTCCGTGGCAGGCCGGCCGCCGGGGAGCGTCCCGGCGACGAGCCCGCCGAGTCTGGACCGGTGACTGTGCAGAGAACGTGCAGAACACGTGCAGGGCATGTGATGCGAAGGGATGAGGGGTGACGGCTAACGACCGAGGATGCGCTGGTGTACGCCGCTGAGCTCGGCCCCGGGCTCGACGCCGAGCTCGTGGATCATGCGCTGCCGGGCGTCCCGGTAGGTCGCCAGCGCGTCGGCCCGCCGCCCGGCCTGGTGGAGCACGCTCATGAGCCTGGCCAGTACTCCCTCACGCAGCGGGTACGCCAGGGCGAGCCCCTGGAGACCGGCGATGGCCGCCTCGGGCCGCCCCAGCGTCAGGTTCGCCTCCGCGAGCAGCTCGACGGCCCGGACCCGCAGGTCCTCCAGCCTGCACGCCTCCGCCTGGACGGCGGTGAGCGCGTTCAGGTCCCCGTACGCCGGTCCCCGCCACAGCGCGAGGCCCGTCGTCAGCAGCTCGTGCGCCGACTGCGCGCGTCCCGCGGCGAGTTCGTGCCCGCCGGCGGTCAGCAGCCGCTCGAACCGCAGCGCGTCGACCTGATCCGGTTGCACCTCGAGCCGGTAGCCGCCCGGGACTCCCCGTATGCAGGGCCCGGCCGCCGGAGCCTGGGCCGGTGCGGCGAAGACGGCCCGCAGCCGTGAGACGTAGGTCTGCAGCGTGTTGACGGCGCTGGCCGGCTCCCGCCCTTCCCAGACCGCGTCCACCAGCATGGCCAACGGCACCGATCTTCCCCGGGACATGAGCAGGGTGGCCAGTACCGCCCGCTGCCGCGCCCCTCCCACGGGCAGGGCGTGCCCCGCGCACCGCACATCCAGACCTCCCAGGACGTGCAGGTCCCATCCCTTGTCCTCCGTCATCGAGAATCCCCCCTCCGGCGCGACGCTGCGCCGGTTTCCGAAGTGTTGGGCCGGAGTGTTCCAGAAGTCCACAAACGTCGGTTCAACGCAAGATGCGTGCATGGGTGCACGTGAACGTCACCTTCCCCGCAGGTGCTTCACACGCGGTTCGCACGGCACTCCCGTCAGCCTCTGCCCTCCGGACCGACAAGAGGGGGAGGTTGCTCATGACCATCAGCTGGATCTCCGGGGCGGAGCGACTCGGCGACGGAACCATCGGCGGACCGATGGACACACCTGACGCACCGGCCCGGGCCGTGTGGCACACCACCGAGAGCGGTGCCGGCGACGCGGCCTTCGAGTCGGTCGGCGCGTACCTCATGAGCATCCACGCCGAGCCGCATCTCCTGTACGACCCCACGACCGACCGCCTGGGCCAGTTCGGGCCGCTGGACCGCAGTGCCCGCGCCCTGCGCAACGACGGCTCCACGCGCACCAACCGGACGGGACGCGTGTGCGTCCAGGTCGAGGTCCTGGCCCGCGCGAACAGACCGTTCACGGACTACTGGAAGCCGGGCCCGCGCTTCGCCGCGCTCCTCGCCGCGATCCGCTCCTGGGGCGTCCCCGACCGATGGCCGGCCGGTGACCTGGCCGCCTCACCGGGCATGCCGGCCCCTCGGTCCCGGAGCGTATGGCTGTCGTCCGGCGGTCACTACGGCCACGCGAACGTCCCCGGCAACGACCACTGGGATCCCGGCGCCGTCTCGCGCACCGCCCTGCTGGCGGCGGGCGAACTCCCGTCCGACGCGGGCGTCGTCGTGAAGCTGTCCCACGTGATCGCCGCGGCCCGCAGGGACCCGACCGCCGCGCAGGGCTCGGCCCTGCACCGCGCGGACGTCCTCCCCGTGGAACGGGCCCTGGTGGCCGAGGGCCTCCTGGCCGCCCCCTGGGCGGACGGCTCCTTCGGCACGAAGACCAAGGCTGCCTACTCGGCCTGGCAGCGTCGCTGCGGCTTCCACGGAACGGACGCCGACGGCATCCCCGGCCACTCGACTCTCCGCCTCCTGGGCCTGACGCACGGGTTCACGGTGAGGTTCTGAGACCCACGGGTCAGTCATGATCTCGGGCGTACCGGGCCGCGTACCAGCGGGAGTCGACGGCACGATCGCGAAGGGTCCCCCAGACGTGTTCGTCAGGCATCGGTGGCAGTGACGGACCGCCCAGGTCCGCATGGAGATCCGCACGCCAGTCGACGGCGAGGCGACTCGGGAGCCTCGCGGTCTCGCACGCCCAGCCATGGACAGCTTGATCGCCGCTCACTGTCGCGGAGGTGGTGCGGGGGACGTCATCAGGTGCCGCCCACCGCACCACCGCCCGACGGCTCGCGATCTCGACCGCACTCAGAGCATGGTGACGTGTCTCGCAGAAGCGGCTCAGAAAAACCCGAGCTTCTTCGGCGAGTAGCTCACCAGCAGGTTCTTGGTCTGCTGGTAGTGCTCCAGCATCATCTTGTGGTTCTCCCGGCCGATCCCCGACTGCTTGTAGCCGCCGAACGCCGCGTGCGCCGGGTAGGCGTGGTAGCAGTTCGTCCAGACGCGTCCCGCCTGGATCGCGCGGCCCGCGCGGTACGCGGTGTTCATGTCGCGGGTCCACACCCCGGCGCCTAGGCCGTACAGGGTGTCGTTCGCCGTCCTGATCGCGTCGTCGAAGTCGTCGAAGGCCGTGACCGACACGACCGGACCGAAGATCTCCTCCTGGAAGATCCGCATCCGGTTGTGTCCTTCGAAGATCGTGGGCTGGACGTAGTAGCCGCCCTTCAACTCGCCCTCGTGCTCGAAGCGTTCACCGCCGGTGAGTACCTTCGCGCCCTCCTGCCGGCCGATGTCGAGGTAGGAGAGGATCTTCTCCAACTGGTCGTTGGACGCCTGGGCGCCGATCATCGTGTCGGTGTCCAGCGGATGGCCGGGCTTGATCAGCTCGGTGCGGGCGACGGCGGCCTCCATGAACTCGGCGTAGTGGCCGCGCTGGACCAGCGCCCTGGACGGGCACGTGCACACCTCGCCCTGGTTGAGCGCGAACATCGTGAAGCCCTCGAGGGCCTTGTCCCGGAAGTCGTCGTCCCGGGCCCAGACGTCGTCGAAGAAGATGTTCGGCGACTTGCCGCCGAGCTCCAGCGTGACCGGCTTGATGTTCTCCGAGGCGTACTGCATGATCAGCCGGCCCGTGGTGGTCTCCCCGGTGAACGCCACCTTCGCCACCCGCGGGCTCGACGCGAGCGGCTTGCCCGCCTCCGCGCCGAAGCCGTTGACGATGTTCAGGACACCCGGCGGCAGCAGATCCGCCACCAGGCTCAGCCAGAAGTGGATCGACGCCGGCGTCTGCTCGGCCGGCTTGAGCACCACCGCGTTGCCGGCGGCCAGCGCCGGGGCGAGCTTCCAGGTCGCCATCAGGATCGGGAAGTTCCACGGGATGATCTGCGCGACCACGCCCAGCGGCTCGTGGAAGTGGTACGCCACCGTGTCGTCGTCGATCTCGCCGAGCGAGCCCTCCTGCGCCCGGACCGCGCCGGCGAAGTAGCGGAAGTGGTCGATGGCCAGGGGGATGTCGGCCGCCAGCGTCTCGCGCACCGGCTTGCCGTTCTCCCAGGTCTCGGCGACCGCCAGCCGTTCGAGGTTCGCCTCCATGCGATCCGCGATCTTCAGCAGGATGTCGGAACGCTCGGTCACCGAGGTGCGTCCCCAGCCCGGGGCCGCCTCGTGCGCCGCGTCGAGCGCCCGCTCCACGTCCTCCGCCGTGCCGCGCGCGATCTCGGTGAACGGCTGCCCGTTCACGGGGGACGGGTTCTCGAAGTACTGCCCGCGCACCGGCGGCACGTACTCGCCGCCGATGAAGTGGTCGTAGCGCGACTCGTAGGAGACGATCGCGCCCTCGGTGCCGGGCGCCGCGTAACGGGTCATCCTGGTCTGCCTCCCTCATCGTGCGCTGCCCGCCGTCGGACAGCTCTCGGCGAGGCTAGGGACCGCGAGGTTGCGCGGACGTTGCGTGCCGTGGCGGCGGCGCTCGGGTCGGCGCGCCGGTCACGGGCGGGCGGTCACCGGGCCGGCAGCCCCAGCTCGCGCTGCAGCGCGGCCAGCCGTGACCGGACCGCGGCGGTGGGCCGGACGGCCGCAAGTGCGCGCCAGACGTCGAGGTCGTCCTCGCCCCACGGCGCGTGCGCCCAGTCGGCCAGCAGGTCGGGGTCACGGCAGGCGATCAGCGCGGTGCGCAGACCGTCCGCGAGCCGGCGCCTGTGCCGCACCACCGCCGGAGCCTGGGAGGCGGGCAGCAACGGACCCCCGTACACCGCCGCGGCCCCCGTCACCGCACCGGCCCGCAGCCGCCGCTCGACCACGGCGGCGTCCGACTCGACGGGCATCGTGAGCCGGTACGGCCGCGACGCCAGCACTCCGGGCCCCAGCACCCCGCGCAGCCGGGCCATTTCCGCCCGCAGCGTCACGGGCGTCACCGCCTCGTCCTCGTAGAGCGCGCACAGCAGCTCGTCGCCGGTCAGGCCCTCCGGCCGGTGCGCCAGCAGGACCACGATCTCGCTGTGCCGCCGGCTGAGACGGACCCGGCGGCCGCCGCGGCTCAGCAGCGCCTCGTCACGGCCCAGTGCGGTCAGCTCGGCCGCCCCGGTGTCGGGCCGCCGCGGTGTCAGCAGTGCCAGGTGGGACTCGGCGGCCCGCGCGACCGCCTGGACGAAGCCCAGGCTGTGCGGATGCGCGAGCCCGTTCCCGCCGGTGATGTCCACGGCGCCCAGCACCCGCCCGGTGCGCGGATCGTGCACCGGGGCCGCCGCGCACGTCCACGGCTGGACCTTCCGGATGAAGTGCTCGGCCGCGAAGACCTGCACCGGCCGGCCGACGGCCACCGCCGTGCCCGGCGCATTGGTGCCGACCGCGGACTCGGCCCACCGGGCACCCGGCACGAAGTTCATCCGCCCCGCACGGCGCCGGGTGGCCGGATGGCCCTCGACCCACAGCAGTCTGCCGTGCTCGTCGCACACCGCCAGCAGATGCTCGCCGTCCGCCGCGAACGTCCCCAGCAGCTCGCGGAAGAGCGGCATCACCCGCGCGAGCGGGTGTTCGGCCCGGTAGGCGCCGAGGTCGTCGTCCATGAGCTCCACGCTCGCGGTGCCGTCCGGGCCGACCCCCGCCCGGACCGACCGCCGCCACGACTCCGCCACCACGGCGCGCACCGGGCGCGGCACCGTGCCCGCCTCGGTGAACGTCTCGTGCGCGCGCCGCAGCGTCCGTGCGCGCTCGACAGGATCGGCCCCAGGTTCCAGAGCCAGCCAGGAATCGGTCAACTCGGCCCTCCCCGCGCGGCGATGCGACTGGGGACATCGTCACGCTCCGGAAGGGCACGGACAACCTCTTCGACCGGCCCCGTCACCCGAATGTGGCCGTCCGCCCGGCGTCAGGCGAAGTTGACCAATCTGATGTACCGGGTCCAGTCCCACAGCGGCCCCGGGTCCGTGTGGTCGCTGCCCGGTACCTCGTGGTGGGCGATGATGTGCTCGCGGTCCCTGGGGATGCCGTACCGGGTGCAGATCGCCGCGGTCAGGCGCGCCGACTCCTCGTACAGGGCGTCGGTGAAGTACTCCGGCTGGTCCACCCAGCCCTCGTGCTCGATGCCGATGCTGCGGGTGTTGTAGTCCCAGTTCCCCGCGTGCCAGGCGATGTCGGACTCGCGCACGCACTGGGCCACGTGCCCGTCGGCGGACCGGACGACGTAGTGCGCGGACACCTGTCTGTCGGGGTTGCTGAAGATGGACAGCGTGTCGGCGTACGTCTCCTGCGTGACGTGGACGACGACGTAGTCGACGGGGTAGGTCATGGGGCGGTTCGACCGGCTGTAGTTGGACGTGCTCGCCGGCTGCCACTCCGCGGACGGGTAGTCGACGGCCCGCGGCCGCGCGGCGGCCCCGGTGCCGGAGAGCAGTACGGAGGGGACGGTGGCGAGCGCGGCGCCCTGAAGGAGCCGCCGCCTGGTCGGATGCGCTGAAGCCCTTTCCGTTTCCATGGGGGAGTACCGCCTTTCGTTGTGGGGGGAGTGGGTGCGCTCGTGGGGATGCGCTGTTCCGGGGCGTGGCCGTCCGGCCGCGTACGGTGGCCGACGGTGGTGCGACGGGTCGGTTGCGGGGAGCGGGGCCGAAGCGAGGTGCACTGCCGGGCATTGCGGTGCGCCCGTGTCGCGCTCACACGGTGCGTCCGCCTCAATCACGGTACGGGCGTGGCGGGTTGGGCATAAGGGCGCGTCGCGTTTCGGTGGACGGCCGGGGACTTGTGGATACGTCGCTCACACGATCGAGTGAGTGGGGTACGGGGCGGGGCGTGGTTCTGGCATTTTCCGGGGCCTGGCCTCCGTCCTTGGTCTGCTGCTCCGGCCGGACCGGCCAGTACCGGCAAGGTAGCCAGGACTCCCCGGCCTGCCGGGTTGGACGCGCCGGGCTCCGCCGGCTCACTGACCTGGCCCACACGGGACACGCCGGGCACGGCCGGCCCCTGTCCGGGCCGGTCCTGTCCGGGGCCGGGTCGCCCCCCGAGGGCCGGGTGAGGGCCCTGCCGCCGTTCGTCCCCCCTCAGACCCTCCCCGTGTCAGACCCGCCCGGCCACCGCCGTCGCCGGGTCGTCCAGGACCCCGCGTATCACCGAGTGGGCCGCCCCGAGGAGCGGTCCCTCGGGTCCCAGCGCCGACACGGAGACGGGGCAGGCCGGGCCGGCCGTGCGCCGGGCCAGTTCCTCCCGCAGCGAGGGCAGCAGCCAGGGCGCCAGACCGGCCAGCGCTCCGCCCAGCACCACGCTCTCCGGGTCCAGCAGGTTCACCGCGCCGGTCAGTGCGACACCGAGCGCGGTCCCCGCCTCGCGCAGGGCACGGCGTACGCGTTCGTCGCCCTCGGCGGCACGGCCCGCGAGCACGCCGACGCGGTCCTCGCCCGGTTCCACCCCGGCCGCGCGCAGCACCGCCTCCTCACCGGCGTACTGCTCAAGGCAGCCCCGGCCGCCGCAGGCGCACTCGGGCCCGTCCGGATACACGGGCACGTGTCCCAGCTCGCCCGCGAACCCCCGGGTCCCGCGCAGCAGGCGCCCGTCGACGACCACACCCGCACCGATGCCTATCTCGGCGGAGACGTGCAGGAAGTCCCGCGGTGTGCCGTCCCCGAGCCACAGCTCGGCGAGCGCGCCGAAGTTGGCCTCGTTGTCCACGGTCAACGGCACGTCGCACGGCAGCAGGGCGCCCAGATCGGCGTCGTGCCAGTCGAGGTTCGGGGCGTGGACGACGGTGCGGCCGTCCCGCGCCACCAGACCCGGCACGGCCACCGCGACCCCGGCCGGCCACAGTCCCTCGGCCTCCGCCTCGTCGGTGACCCGGCGCACCAGGCCGGTGAGCTGCTCGAGCACCGGCTCCGGTGAGCTGCCCCGATGGCTGCCGTGCCGGACGGCCCGCGCCCGCACCTCGCCGCGCAGGTCCACCGCGCAGACCGCGAGGTGGTCGACCCCGATCTCCGCGCCGATCCCCGCCGGCCCCCGCGCGCTGACGGCGAGCGCCGAGCCGGGCCGGCCCACCCGTCCGGGACGTTCGGGCCCCAGTTCTTCCAGCAGTCCCGAGCGGATCAGCTCGTCCACGAGGGTCGACACCGCCGCACGCGTCAGTCCGATCCGTGAGGCGACCGAGGCCCGGGACAGCGGCCCCTCGGCGCTGACGGTGTGCATCACCCGGGCGAGGTTGCGGCGGCGCATGCCCTGCTGGGTGTCCGGCAGCGCCCGCCCCGGGCGGGGCGGACGGGTTTCGTGCGGCGGTGCGGTCATGCCTCCGTCAGTCCTCGTTCGGTACTCGTCGGGTCTCGGTCGGTTTCGGGTCGGCACGGCGGCTCGCGGGCCCGGGGCCGTCACCGCAAGCCCGGCGCAGGACCGCGACGGCGACGTCCGTCGATCGGCCGGAACAGTGCCACCCGGCGCACCACCGGTCCGGCGATCCCCGGCGGCCGGGTCCGTCACCGGCCCCGGTGTCCGGCATCCTCACCGCCCCGGCCGGAACGTCCTCCGGCGGCGCCTGCCGGCAACCTCGTGCGGAATCGCCCCGCCCTCAGCGGGCACCCCCGTCCCGTTCCAGCAGCCGCCCCGCGTCGGAGACTACCCCGGCGATCCTGGCCAGCGTCGCCTCGTCCCGTTCCACGGCGTCGAGCACCGGACCCGCGGCCGTATTCCAGCGCCGGGCGACCGCCGCCGGGTCCTCCCCGGTCAGCAGACCGGCCGCCTGCGCCGCCGCGCCGAGCGCCACCAGCTCCTTCGCCTCGGGAATCCGGACGGGACGTCCCGAGAGGCGTCGTACGGTCCGCTGCCACGCCGCCCCGCGCGCGCCGCCGCCGATCAGCAGCAGTGGCGCGGAGGGATCGGCGTCCGCGTCGAGGACCAGGTCGAGCGCACCGAGCAGCGAGTGGACCGCGCCGTCGTAGGCGGCCTGGAGCAGTTGCCCGGCACTCGTGTCGTGGCGCAGCCCGTACAGCAGGCCGGAGGAGTGCGGCAGGTTCGGAGTGCGCTCGCCGTCGAGGTAGGGCAGGAACGTGACGTCCGTGCCGGGCTCGACGGCCTCCCGGTCCAGCCCCAGCAGGGCCGCCACGCGGTCGACGGCGAGCGTGCAGTTGAGGGTGCAGGCCAGCGGCAGCCAGTCGCCCCGCGCGTCGGCGAAGCCCGCCACGGTGCCGGTCGGGTCGGCGGTCCGGCGGCGTGACACGGCGTACACCGTGCCGGAGGTGCCGAGGCTCATCACCGGCACACCGGGGCGCAGGCCGAGGCCCAGCGCGGCCGCCGCGTTGTCCCCGGTGCCGGCGGCGACCAGGGTGCCCCTGGAGAACGGCAGATCGTGGCTGTCGCGCACCGTCCCGGCCACCTCGCCGGGCCGGACCACGCGGGGCAGCAGCGCGGGATCGAGCCCCACGCGCGCGAGGACGTCCTCGTCGTACGACTCGGGCCCGGACGCCCACCAGCCGGTGCCGGACGCGTCACCGCGGTCGGTGGTCCCCTCGCCGGTGAGCCGCTCGGTCAGATAGTCGTGGGGGAGACGCACCGCCCTGACGGCGCGCGCCGCCTCCGGCTCGTGCTCGGCCAGCCAGGCCCACTTGGTGACCGTGAACGAGGCGCCGGGCACGCTGCCCGTGCGGTCCGCCCAGACCTTCGCGCCGCCCAGCTCCTCCACCAGCCGGCGGGCCTGCGGAGCGGAGCGCACGTCGTTCCACAGCAGCGCCGGGCGCACCGGTTCGCCGTCGGCGTCCAGCGTGACGAGACCGTGCTGCTGTCCGGCGACCGACACGGCGGCGGCCTCGTGCGCCGCCTCACCGCACTGGCGCAGGGCCGTGCGGAGGGCGTCCCACCACTGCCGCGGGTCGCTCTCGCGGCCCGCGCCGGAGGACACGGTGTGCGGTGCCTGGCCGCTCGCGACGACCCGGCCGGTGGCCGCGTCCACGACCAGCGCCTTGGTGGACTGGGTGGACGAGTCCACACCGACGACGAGCGGACCCTCGGCTGCTGACATCGGGCTACTCCCTCTCCTGGGGGGACTTCGCGGCTGACCCGGACGACTCGGACACGACCCTGCGGGGGCACCTTGTTCCCTTCCCGGAACCGCGTGTGCATACTAATTTGTAAATCGCCATGACGAAATAAGCGCCAGCGAGCCGAGGAGCCGTGAAATGAGCTACCAGCCCACTCCCGAGGACAAGTTCACGTTCGGCCTGTGGACGGTCGGCTGGCAGGGCCGGGACCCGTTCGGCGACGCCACCCGTCCGGCGCTCGACCCGGTCGAGTCGGTGCGGCGGCTGGCCGAGCTGGGCGCGTACGGCGTCACGTTCCACGACGACGACCTGATCCCGTTCGGCTCGGACGACTCGGAGCGGCAGGCCCGGATCAAGCGGTTCCGGCAGGCGCTCGACGCGACCGGCATGAAGGTGCCGATGGCGACGACGAACCTGTTCACGCACCCGGTGTTCAAGGACGGCGCCTTCACCGCGAACGACCGGGACGTGCGCCGCTACGCGCTGCGCAAGACGATCCGCAACATCGACCTGGCCGTGGAACTGGGTGCCTCGGTGTACGTCGCCTGGGGCGGTCGCGAGGGTGCGGAGTCCGGCGCCGCGAAGGACGTACGGGACGCCCTGGAGCGCATGAAGGAGGCCTTCGACCTGCTCGGCGAGTACGTCACCGGGCAGGGGTACGACATCAGGTTCGCGATCGAGCCGAAGCCGAACGAGCCGCGCGGCGACATCCTGCTGCCCACGGTGGGACACGCGCTCGCGTTCATCGAACGGCTGGAGCGTCCCGACCTGTACGGCGTGAACCCCGAGGTCGGGCACGAGCAGATGGCGGGTCTGAACTTCCCGCACGGCATCGCGCAGGCCCTGTGGGCGGGCAAGCTGTTCCACATCGACCTCAACGGCCAGTCCGGCATCAAGTACGACCAGGACCTCCGCTTCGGCGCCGGTGACCTGCGTGCCGCGTTCTGGCTCGTCGACCTGCTGGAGCGCGCCGGGTACGCGGGGCCGCGGCACTTCGACTTCAAGCCGCCGCGCACGGAGGACCTCGACGGAGTGTGGGCGTCGGCGGCCGGCTGCATGCGCAATTACCTCGTCCTGAAGGACCGGGCCGCCGCCTTCCGCGCCGACCCCGCCGTGCGGGAGGCCCTCGCCGCGGCCCGCCTGGACGAACTCGCGCTGCCGACCGCCCCCGACGGGCTCGAGGGGCTCCTGGAGGACGTCACGGCCTTCGACACGTTCGACGTCGACGCCGCCGCCGAGCGGGGCATGGCCTTCGAGCACCTCGACCAGCTCGCCATGGACCACCTCCTCGGCGTCCGCTGAGCCCCCGGCGACACCGCTCCGGCCCCGTCCCCCGGGGAGGAGCCGGAGCGGCGCGTGCGCCCGGCGTGCGGGAGGCCCCCGTCAGGGCATTCCGGGCGCCTGGGAGGATGACGGGCATGACACAAGAGCGTGGAGTGAGGGTTGCCCCGGGCTCCGGTGAGGCCGAGCCGCTCGCCGTCGTGGCGGCGGCGATCGTGCGGGAGGGGCGCCTGCTCGTCGTGAGCAAGCGTGCCGCCCCGGACGTCTTCTACCTGCCCGGAGGCAAGCCCGACGCGGGGGAGGAGCCGCTGGAGTCCCTGGTCCGCGAGCTGGACGAGGAACTGGGGGTCGAGCCCCGGCGACCCCGTCTGCTGGCCGAGGTCGAGTCGGTCGCGGTCCTGGAGGACGTGCCGATGCGTCTGACGCTCTTCGAGGCCCGGATCGACCGGACGCCCCGGCCCGCCGCCGAGCTGGCGGACATGCGGTGGATCACCGGACACGAAACCGACATCCGCCTCGCACCCGCCGTCACGGACCACGTCCTGCCCCTGCTGCGGCGGGCCGGCTCCATGGCCCCGTAGCGCCGCGACCGGGCCGTACCTCCGACGCGGCGCCGGCTCCGTGAGCGGCGGGCTTCGGGCACGGCACGGGCTTCGTGGCCGGCGGGCTCGGTGGGCCGACGGGTACCGCCCCGCCGTGCCGCGTGGCGATCCGCGGGCCCGCCGTACGAGCCCGCACCGGGGCGGCCTCGCGTGACCGGGCGGCGCCCGCCCAGGAGCCCGCGACGGCCCCGGCCGGGTGACCGCGCGGCCGACCCGGCGGTACGGGCCCGACGCCCGTACCGCCGCGGGAGACTCACGGCGTCACTGCTCGTCCCCGGACGGGTGCGCCGCCCACGCCAGGGCCGTCGCCGGATCCTTGGCCGGGCCGCCCACGGGAACCCAGCGGCCGCCCTCCTCGCGGAACGGCCACCAACGGCCCTCGCGGTCCAGGCGGAGCTGGTGCGGTGAGCCGGCGACCGTCCAGTGGTTGGCGCGCGTGCGCAGGGCGGGCCCCTCGTCGCCGTCCCACGCCGCCTCCAGTGCCGCACGCGCGCGTGCAAGCCTCTCGCCCCGCACGGTCCACTCCTCCTCCAGCACCGACAGCGCGGCGGCGCCACCGAGCCGCCACGCGCCTACCGCCGCGGCCAGTTCCTCCGGGTCGCGGCCCGACCCTTCGGCGAGACGGTCCCGAGTGGCCGCTCCGGGCTCGCCCGCGGCCAGCCTCACCGCGTCCTGCGCGGCCGTCAGCTCCGCGCCGGCGGCCGGGCTGTCCTGCCCGGTGCGCAGGGCCTCCGCGAGAAGGCGGTGCGCCTCCGCCGCCGTACGGGAGGCCAGGAAGGACAGCGCCGCCGGGTCCGCACCGGGCGCGGGCTCCGTCCCGGTGTCCAGGAGGGGCGGCTCACCCGGCTCGTCCGGAACGGCGGGAGGCGCGGGCAGCGGAGGCAGCACGGCCCCCGCCGCGTAGGCCTCGGCGGCGTCCACGCCCTCCGGGTCGCCGGCCGTCTCCTCGGCGGGCGCGCCGTCGCGCCCGTGCAGCGCGGCCAGTACGGCCTCCTCACCGCGTCCCCGCATCAGCAGCAGGACGAGGGGATCCTGGTCCAGCAGGCGCGCCACCTGGTAGCAGAGCGCGGCGGTGTGCCCGCAGTGGTCCCAGGTGCCGCAGTCGCACTCGGGCTCCAGATCGCCCATGCCGGGCAGCAGGTCGATGCCGGCCGACGCCGCGTCCTCGACGAGATGCGGCGGCATCTCCCGGTCCAGCAGCGCCGCCACATGACCGGACCGCTCGGCCGCCATGTCGACGAAGCGATCCCACTGCTCGTCGGACAACTGCTCCAGCAGGACATCGGCGCGGTGGGGCGACCCGTCAAGGTCCCGGACGACCGCCGTGATGCGCCCGGGACGCACCGAGACCGCACCGACCGCTCCCGCGCGCGCGAGGCGGCGCCCGGCCTTCACCTGCTTGCCGTCCATGGCCGCGTCCTCCAGCGCCGACAGCCAGGCCCGGCCCCACCAGGTCTGCGCGAATCCCCTCCCGTGCGCGGGCGGCAGCGGGGCGAACGTCCGTTCCGTGTCACCGTCGTGGTGGTTCATCGCGCACCTCCGCGCAGCTCGACCAGGTCGGCCAGTTCCGCGTCCGTCAGCTCCGTGAGCGCCGCCTCGCCGGCTCCCAGGACGGCGTCGGCGAGCGCGCTCTTGCGGTGCAGCAGGGCCGCGATGCGGTCTTCGACGGTCCCCTCCGCGATCAGCCGGTGGACCTGCACCGGACGGGTCTGGCCGATCCGGTGGGCGCGGTCCGTCGCCTGCGCCTCCACGGCCGGATTCCACCACCGGTCGTAGTGCACGACGTGCTCCGCGCGCGTGAGGTTCAACCCGGTGCCCGCCGCCTTCAACGACAGCAGGAACACCGGGACCTCGCCGTCCTGGAACCGCCGCACCAGCGCCTCCCGCTCCGAGACGGACGTCCCGCCGTGCAGGAGCAGGGACGGCACACCGCGGGCGGCCAGGTGCTGTTCGAGCAGCCTGGCCATGCGCACGTACTGCGTGAACACGAGCACGCTCGCGTCCTCGGCGAGGATCGTGCCGAGCAGCTCGTCCAGGAGTTCCAGCTTCCCCGAGCGGCCCGCGATCCTCGGGGAGTCCGCGAGGTCCTCCTTGAGGAACTGCGCCGGGTGGTTGCAGATCTGCTTCAGGCCCGTCAGCAGCTTCACGATCAGTCCGCGCCGGGCCATGCTGCCGCTCCCGGAGATCTCCGCGAGCGCCTCGCGCACCACCGCCTCGTACAGGCCCGCCTGCTCCGGGGTCAGCGGCACGGGGCGGTCCGTCTCCGTCTTGGGCGGCAGCTCGGGAGCGATCCCCGGGTCCGACTTGCGGCGCCGCAGCAGGAACGGCCGTACGAGGCGGGCCAGCCGCTCCGCCGCCGCCGGGTCCTGGCCGTTCTCGACGGCCCGCGCGTACCGCATGCGGAAGGTGCCGAGCCGGCCCAGCAGCCCCGGTGTGGCCCAGTCCATGATCGCCCACAGCTCCGAGAGGTTGTTCTCCACCGGAGTGCCGGTGAGCGCCACGCGCGCGCGTGCGCGAAGGGAGCGCAGTTGCCGCGCGGTCTCCGAGTACGGGTTCTTCACGTGCTGCGCCTCGTCCGCCACGACCATGCCCCACGCCACGGCGGCCAGCCGTTCCGCGTCCAGGCGCATGGTGCCGTAGGTGGTCAGCACGAACTCGCCGTCGGCCAGGTCCGCCAGCTCCCGCCGGGTGCCGTGGAAGCGGCGCACGGGCGTGCCGGGCGCGAACCGCTCGATCTCGCGCTGCCAGTTGCCCATCAGCGACGTCGGACAGACCACCAGGGTGGGGCCGGCGGCCGAAGCGTCGGTCTGACGGTGCAGGTGGAGGGCAATCAGGGTGATGGTCTTGCCGAGGCCCATGTCGTCGGCGAGGCAGCAGCCGAGGCCAAGCGAGGTCATGCGGGCGAGCCAGTTCAGGCCCCGCCGCTGGTAGTCGCGGAGCGTGGCGTCGAGCGCGGCCGGCTGTGCGACGGTGTCCTGTCCCTCCGGGTCGGTGATCCGTTCCCGCAGTTCCGCCAGCCAGCCGGTGGGCCGGACCTCGACGTGGCCCCCGTCGGCCTCGGCCGAGCCCGTCAGCGCCGCGGCGAGCGCGTCCACGGGGGTGACCTTGCGGTCCTCGCGCGCGTGGGCCCGGCGCACCTCCTCGGGGTCCACGAGGACCCACTGGTCGCGCAGCCGCACCACGGGCCGCCCGGACTCGGCGAGCCGGTCCAGCTCCTCGCGCGTGAGGCTCGTGTCGCCCAGGGTGAACCGCCAGTCGAAGGCGATCAGCGCGTCGGCGGACAGGAACGACGTCCCGCTGTACGGGGAGAGGCGGCCCGGTCCGGGCTCGTCGTCGGCCGGTCCGACCTCGGCGCGGGTGGTCAGCTCGCGGACCAGCTCGCGCGGCCAGTGGACGTCGATCCCGGCGCCGGCGAGCGCGCGGCTGCCCGCGCCGAGCAGCTCGCCGACCTCCTCGTCGGCGAGGTCGACGGCCTCCGGCACCGCCGCCGCCAGCAGCGGCGCCAGCGGCGGCCACGCCCGTGCCGCGCGGCGGAGCGCGAGCAGGGTGTCCGTACGCGCACGCGTGCCGAACGCGTCCTCCACCCCACCGGCCCACACCGCGGCGGTGTCCGCGACGAGCGACGGATCGCTCATGGAGTGCACCTGCGGAACGACCCGGAACGCCGGCGGCGCGTCCTCGGAGCCGCCCCGCGGATTCCGCACCTCCACGCGCAGCGACAGCCGTACGCCCGTGTCGTGGGCCGCGGCGACGTCGGCGGCCCAGGCGCGCAGCTCGGGCAGTCTCTGCGGCTGGGGCGCCGCGTAGGCGGGGCCGCCCGTCACGAGCGCGGCGGCGGGGGAGCGGGGCAGCGTGTCCGCGACGGCGTCCAGGAAGGCGCGGACCAGCCGCTCCGGGTCGGGCAGCCGCGGGGGCCCGGCGCCGTCCACCGGGGTCGCGTGCGCCTCGGGGGGCATGGCGGCGGCCAGATGGCGGAGCCGCTGGACCTCCTGGGCGCTCAGCGGACCCGTCCGCCAGGCGTCGTGGTCGGACGCCGACAGGCCGGGCAGCAGCAGACCCCGCGCCAGCAGGTGCAGCGCCTCGACGGCGACGGCACCCCAGAACACGGCGGCCCGATGGCCGTGGGCGTCGGCACGCGCGCGCGTGAGGACCGGCAGTGCGGCCCTCACCGGCAGCAGGGCGGCGGGCACGTCGGCCGGTGCCACGCCGTCGCCGTCGGGCACCACGACCGTCAGCTCCTCGACGGTCCCCGGCGCGACGGACGGCGGGTCCGCTCCGTCCGGCCGCCAGAAGGCGACGGTGCCGGTCCGTGCCGGGTCGCCGGGCAGGAACACGGCACAGCAGCGGGAGAGTTCCGAAGGATCCGGGGGAGGGTGGTGAAGCGTCGTCTGCGCGGTGATGACGTAGTCCTCAAATTTGACTAGTGGGGATGCGGGCGCCGATTGTACACCATGCTTCAGGGTCGAGGGTGCGGCCTGTCCTCCGCCACCCGATCGGCGGAGT
This sequence comes from Streptomyces sp. NPDC018947, assembly GCF_044390505.1. Classification (NCBI taxonomy): domain Bacteria; kingdom Bacillati; phylum Actinomycetota; class Actinomycetes; order Kitasatosporales; family Streptomycetaceae; genus Streptomyces; species Streptomyces sp. NPDC018947. Next base: position 120,554 of record NZ_JBIRZD010000008.1, on the reverse strand, counting down.
CCCGGCGACGGGGAGCGGGCCGGGCGGGGGCGGGTAGAGGTCAGGTCTCAGGGTTCTCTCAGGGGCGAGGTGCGGAACCGCGGGAAGCGCGGGCCCGTTCTCAGAACAGAGTGCGGCAGTGGCCGCTAAGGAGGCGCACCATGTCGAACAACGCCAAGATCGCCGCTGGGGGTGTGGCGGCCGGGCTCATCCTGCTCATCTGGCTGCCCTGGTGGGCCGCCCTGCTGATCATCCTCGGAGTCCCGGCCGCCGCGTACCTCACGCTCGACCCCTCGCAGCGGCGCAGGCTGCGCCGCGTCACGCGCAAGGAACTCGGCCGCTGATGCCCGCGGCCCGTCCGGCGGGCCTCGACGCTCTGTCGCGGTCCTCCCGGCCGGGTCGCAGGAGCTGACCACGCCGCCGTCCGCGGACCCCCGCGCGGTCGGCGGGCGGCGCGGCGCCCGGCTCCACCCATCGGGCTCAGCGCGTCGTACGCCGACCGGTGACACCGGGCGCAGACGGGAGGAACACGTCTCGTAGCGGAGGCTCGAAGGGCGACGGCCCGATCAGCTCGGCCGGACGGCCATCCGGTCGAGGGCTTCCAGGAGTCCGGGCAGCTCCGGTCCACGGCCCACCGGCAGGACCTCCCCGGGCTCCTCGTCCAGCAGCACGAAGGCGATGTCGTCGGTCCTGGCGACGAGTGACCAGCCGGGGCCGTCGGCGCGCAGGGTCCGCGCGTCGCCCGGCGCGAACGACGACCGGACGCGGCCGAGCGGCGGTGGCGCGTCGACGTAGGCACGCGCCTCCGCGAGCACCCGCCGGACCCCGCCGTGCCCCGCGGCACCGGTCCCTTCCGCACCGTCCGCCCGCGAGTCGGCACCGGCGCCCTCGGCATCGGCCGAAGGCTCCCGGTCCGCACCGCCGCTCGCCTCACCGGCCGGTTCCGGGAAGTCGGCGTCGTCGACCTGATCCCGCCACCGCGCCCACTGGAGGGCGATCTCGTCGGCCCCCAGACGCCGCTGGGCGGGCCCCCAGACCGAGGTGTCCGGCGGCGCCAGCGCGGGCCGGTCGGCGGACCCCGGGCCGGGATCGTGCGGCGCGGGCACGTCCGGCGCCGCCACGGCGACCGCGAGGGGCCAGCCGGGCAGGACACTGACGACCGTACGCTCGTCCGGCGACAGGTCGTACTCCATCCCGCAGTCCCAGGAGGCCACGGCGACGGCGACCAGCGAGGCGTCGTCGATGACGACGGTCCACCGGGCACCGTCCCCGTCCTGGCCGAGCACCAGGCCGTAGCCGTCGGCCAGCGGCGGGAGCCCGAGAGCGGCGCACGCCTCCGGGTAGTCGTCGCCCAGGACGCTCGGGAACTTCGCCGGCGTCAGAAGCACCGCCGTCAGCACGTAGAGCGCGTCGTCCGCGGCGGCGACGGCGTCCTCGTCCGTCCCGGCCATCCCAGCCTCCCCATCGGTTCGTCCAACGGCGCGCACCCTAGTGCGGCGAGGAGGCGCTTGTCACGGGTCCCCGACGCACCCGAGCTGCGGTTCTCCGGCTGGCGGGGGCGATTCGACCGACCTTCACAGGACCTGCGCGCGTCACGCCGCCGGCAGCCCCAGCAGCGCACGCGCCACGTCCCGGGGCGATTCACCGCGCTCCCGCGCGAGCGCGACGACCGCCCGGCAGGCGAGCTCGTTCACCCCGAAGGACAGCGCCTCCGGTGACACCCATCCCGCCACCTCGTCGATGCCCTCCTGGTTGTCGTCCGCGCACGCCGTGACGTACGCCGCGGCGGCCTCGAACAGATTGTGCGAGCGTGCCTCCCGCTCCGTCCTCTCCTGTGCGCGCCGCGTGCCGGTCCATCTCTTCCAGGTCTCGCGAGTCCTGCCGAACAAGCTGACCACCCTCCCCTGCCGTCACCCTGGCCGAGCTCTCATCTCCTGCTTCTCAACGTAGAGTTGCAGCTCCTACGGCAGAAGGGGACGGCCACGGTGAAGCGTTTCGAACGGCTGGCGGAGATCCGGCGGCTGGACCCGTACCGGGACGCCTGGGAGATCTACCGGCTCTCCTCGGTCCATGAGTTCCCCTGGGACTTCACCCGCGCCCTCGAACTCGCCCTCTACCGCACCTACGCCGTCCCGAGCATCGGCCGGCTGCTGGCAGAGACGGCGGAACTCACCGACCGCGCCCAGAAGCGGTACGACGACACCGTGCTGCTGCTCGACGCGGTCGTCGAGCACGGATTCGGCAGCGAACAAGGGCGCACGGCGATCCGCCGGATCAACCAGATGCACCGCAGCTACGACATCGGCGACGAGGACATGCGGTACGTCCTGTGCACGTTCGTCGTGACACCCAAACGCTGGATCGACGCCTACGGATGGCGCAGGATGTCCCGCCACGAGACCGTCGCCTGTGCCGTGTACTACCGCACGCTGGGACAGCACATGGGCATCAAGGACATCCCGGAGTCCTACGAGGAGTTCGAGGCCTGCCTCGACGCCTACGAAGAGGCCCACTTCGCCTGGGACGAGGGCGGACGCCGCGTCGCCGACGCCACGCTCGACCTCATGACCTCCTGGTACCCGCGCCCCCTCGCACCCCTGTTGCGCACCGGCACACTCGCCCTGCTCGACGAGCCCCTTCTGCGCGCCTTCCGCTACACCCCGCCGGCTCCCGCCACCCGCGCCCTCGTGCGCCGCGCGGTCCGGCTGCGGGGGCGCGTGGTCCGCCTGATGCCACCGCGCCGCGCCCCGCACTTCGCCCGGCAGAACAGGGAGGTCAAGGGCTACCCCGAGGGCTACCGGCTGGCGGAGCTGGGCACTCGCCCGGTCCCCGGCACGGGAGGCTGCCCGGTGCGCCGCCCGGGCGGCACGTCACCCGTCGAGTGAGTCGATCGTCTCCCGCAGCCAGGTGAGTTCGGCCCGCGACGTCGCCCGGGCGATGGTCAGGACACCGCGCCGGAAGGGATCGTCCAGCTCCTCGGCGACGAGCGGCCGGTCGCCGTCGTAGAAGAAGCTCGCGGGCTCCTCGAGGAAGGCCAGCCTGCGGCGCAGTACGGCCGCCTGGGCGGGGGCGTCGTCCAGGTGCCGGAGGAAGGCGAGCACCGTGAACCAGCGGTTCTCGTCCGTGATGTCGCGTCGCGCGGGCTCGGCGAGCCGGCGGCGTAGTTCCCGCCTGCCCTCCTCGGTGAGTGTCAGGACGTGACGCGGGGCGGCGACCGAGCCCGGCTGCGTGGTGCGGGCGAGCAGCCCCGCCTTCTCCAGGCGCTTGATCGCGGGATAGAGCGTGCTCTCGGCGACGGGACGCACGTGTCCGGTCAGCGCGCTGATCCGCTTGCGCAGTTCGTAGCCGTGCAGCGGGGCGTCGTAGAGGAAACCGAGGATGGCGAGCTCCAGCATGCCCGCATTCTCGCGCACGACCGCGGTACATCGAGCACCTCGTACATCTGCTCCTCGCTACATCTGCTCCTCGCTACATCGGGACGGCAATACATCGAGGCCGATGTATTCTCTTGGCGTGCGGGAAACGTCATGCCCGCACGACGAGGGAGGGTGAGATGGAAGAGGCCGAGTTCGACGGCAGGGGCAGCCGGATCCGCTGGACGCAGACGCCGGGGGAGGAACCCGCGCGGGTGTACGTGCACGGGCTCGGGGCGATGTCGTCCGTCTACCACGCGCACATCGCGTCCCGGCCCGAACTCGCTGGCCGGCGCAGCCTCTTCGTCGACCTGCCCGGCCACGGCCTCAGTGACCGTCCCCAGGACTTCGGCTACACCCTCGACGACCACGCCGGGGCGCTCGCGGCGGCGTTGGACGCGGCGGGTGTGACCGGTGCCGAACTGATCGCGCACAGCATGGGCGGCTCGGTCGCCGTCGTCCTGGCCCACCGGCGGCCGGATCTGGTGTCCCGCCTGGTCCTCACCGAGGCCAACCTCGACGCCTTCCCGCCGCCGACCGCGGGCAGCAGCGGCATCGCCTCCCACACGGAGAACGATTTCGTGAACGGCGGCCACGCGCGCGTGCTGGACGGCGTCGGCCCCCTGTGGGCGGCCACGATGAGGCTGGCCGACCCGCGTGCCCTGCACCGCTCCGCCGTCGGGCTCCGTCACGGATCGCGGCCCGTGATGCGCACCCTTCTCGAAGGGCTGAGCGTCGACCGGGTGTATCTGCAGGGCGCGCTCAGCGGCGACCTGGACGGCCGGGAAGCCCTGGAGGCCGCCGGTGTGCGGGTGGTGACCGTGCCGGACGCCGGGCACAACGTCATGTTCGACAACCCCGACGCGTTCACCGAGGCCGTCGCGGGAGCGGTCTGAGCGTCGAGCGTCAGCCCTCCCGGACCGCCAGGGCGAGGAACCGGGTGTCCTCGTCGGCGTAGGACGTCATGCGCCAGCCCGAAGCGGCCAGCAGCGGCCGGAGGTTGGGCTCGGCACGCAGGTCGTCCGGGGTGATCCGCCGTCCCTGCCGGGCCGCGAGCGCCGCCCTGCCGATCGGGTGGAACAGCGCCAGCACACCACCGGGACGCACGACCCGCGCCAACTCCCGCAGGTTCGCCGCCGGATCGGGCAGGTGCGCGATCAGCCCCGCCGCGAAGACGGCGTCCAGAGACCCCGCGCGCAGCGGCAGCGCCGCCACGTCGGCCAGCAGCAACCGCCCTTCCCGGTCCCTCCCGGCGCGTACGGCGGCCCGGAGCATCGCCGGGGTCAGATCGGCCCCGAGGACGGTTCCGGACGGGCCCACGGCGGCCCGCAGCGGCGTCAGGGCCCGCCCGGTGCCGCATCCGGCGTCGAGCACCCGGTCGCCCGGGCGCAGACCCAGCTCGGCGACGGCGGCCGCGAAGGCGGGGCCGTCGTCGGGGAAGCGGCGGTCCCAGTCGGCGGCGCGGGCGGTGAAGAACTCCTGGACGTGCGTATGGTCGTCGCTCATGCTTCGCATGATCCCTCACCGGCACGGGTGACAACCGTTGCGCACATGTTCGACCCTGACGCGATCGTTCCAGCACATCTCGGTGTCATATTCCGACACCTTTCGAAATGAGCCCCCGTTGGGCGCCCTCGCCGGGTCTAGCGTCCCTGAGCCATGGGACACCTGGACCACGCCGCCCTGGGCTGGCTGACACCCGCGCTGTCGTACGCGATGGCCTGCACCGGCGCCGCCCTCGGACTGCGCTGCACCGTGCGCGCCCTCGGCGCCACCGGACGCTCGCGCCGCAACTGGCTCCTCACCGCCGCCACGGCCATCGGCACCGGCATCTGGACGATGCACTTCGTCGCCATGCTCGGCTTCCGGGTCGGCGGCACCGACATCCGCTACGACGTCCCGCTCACGCTCATGAGCCTGCTCGTCGCCATGGCCGTCGTCTGCGCCGGAGTCTTCGCGGTCGGCTACGGCCGCGACCGCCCACGGGCCCTGCTGCTCGGCGGACTCACCACGGGCCTCGGCGTCGCCAGCATGCACTACCTCGGCATGGCCGCCGTACGCCTGCACGGCGACGTCGCCTACGACCCGACACGGGTGGCCCTCTCCGTCGTGATCGCCGTCGCCGCGGCCACGGCGGCGCTGTGGGCCGCGCTCAACATCAGGTCGCCCCTCGCGGTCACCCTCGCCTCCCTGCTCATGGGAGCGGCCGTGAGCAGCATGCACTACACCGGGATGTTCGCGGTGAGCGTGCGGGTCACCCCGTCCGGCGAGGCCCTGCCCGGGGCCACGGCGATGCAGTTCATCTTCCCCCTCGCCGTCGGCCTCGGGTCCTACCTCTTCCTGACCTCGGCCTTCGTCGCACTGTCACCGACGGCGGGGGAGCGCGAGGCGTCCGCCTCGGCGCAGCAGCCCGCCGGCAGCGCCGCAGGGTAGCGGCGGTCCCGGCACCAGAGGACCGGGGGCCCGGCCCTGATGCCCCGCAGCGAACGAGTCAGAAGCGAGGAGGCCATGCGTACACCCCGTACGAGCCCCGCGACCACCCCCGCGGACCGGGCGGCCGGCGCCGATGCGTCGTCCCCGCCTCCCGCGCGCGGCCGTCGCGCGCACGCCGGACCGCCGGCCGACGAGGGCCCGGCGGACACCGCGGGCGAGGCGCCGAACGCCGCCGCCACGCGCGCGTGGCGCAGCCGCATGCGTCCGCGCACCGTGCGCGCCAAGATCGTCTGCCTGCTGATGGTGCCGGTCGTCTCCCTCCTGGCCCTGTGGGGCTACGCCACCGTCACCACCGCCCAGGACGTCGCCGGGCTGCGGCAGATCCAGCGCGTGGACGTCCAGGTCAGGGCACCCGTGAGCGCCGCCGTCGCCGCTCTGCAGGCGGAGCGGACAGCGGCCGTCCGCCGCGCCACCGATCCGTCCGCGGTGCCGGCCGGCGACTACGAGGCGTTGTCCGCCCACACCGACCGTGCCGTCGGCAGGCTCCGGCTCGGCGAGCACAGCACCGTCGCCGACAGCGAGGAACTGCCCACCGGAGTGGCCCGGCGCCTGGAGGCGTTCGTCACCGGCGCCGAACGCCTCGGCCCCCTGCGCACCGCCGTGCTCGACCGCCGAGCCGACTGGGAGGAGACGTACCGGCGGTACACGGCGGCCATCGCGACGGCCTTCACGGTGGGCGGTGCGCTCAGCGACGTCCAGGACGCGGATCTCGGCAGCGACGCGCGCGTGCTGGTCGAGTTCGCCCGCGCGGGCGAGGCCCTGGCCCAGGAGGACGCCGTACTCGCCTCCGCCCGGCTCGGCGGCGGCCTGGACGGGGAGCGCCGGCGGCTGTTCACCGGCGCCGTCGGCGTCCGCCGCGCCCTCACCGAGTCCGCCGTCGCCGACCTGCGGGGCTCGGAACGCGCCGCCTGGCACCGACTCGCCGACGGCCCCGCCTACACGACGGTGGGCGACACCGAGGACCGGCTGCTCGACGCCGCGACCGACGACCGCGCGATCCGGGCGGCCGCCCCGCCGCACGTCTGGGACACCGCGCACGCGCGTGTGCGGGACGGCATGAGGGAGATCGAGCGGGACGCGGGTCGCGGCGTCGCGGACCGTGCCGACCCGTTCACCCGCGGCGTGCTCACCTCGGCAGGGGCCGCGGTCCTCTTCGGTCTCCTCGCCGTCGCCGCGTCGCTCGTCATCTCCGTGCGCATCGGCCGCGGGCTCGTGGTCGAGCTGGTGAGCCTGCGCAACCGCGCCCTGGAGATCGCCCGGCACAAGCTTCCCGAGGCGATGCGCCGACTGCGGGCCGGCGAGGAGATCGACGTCCGGTCCGAGGCCCCGCCGGGAACGCCCGCCGAGGACGAGACCGGCCAGGTCGCCGAGGCCCTGGGCACCGTGCACCGCGCCGCCCTGCGGGCCGCCGTGGAACGCGCCGAACTCGCCAGCGGCATCTCCGGGGTCTTCGTCAACCTCGCCCGCCGCAGCCAGATCCTCGTCCACCGCCAACTCACCCTCCTCGACAGCATGGAGCGACGCTCCGAGGACCCCGACGAACTCAGCGACCTGTTCCGTCTCGACCACCTCACCACCCGCATGCGGCGCCACGCCGAGAGCCTGATCATCCTCTCGGGCGCGGCCCCGGGGCGGGCCTGGCGGATGCCGGTCCCGCTGACCGACGTGGTCCGTGCGGCCGTCTCCGAGGTCGAGGACTACGCGCGCGTGGAGTTGCGGCAACTGCCCGACGCGTCCGTCGTCGGTGCCGCCGTCGCCGACCTCACCCACCTCGTCGCGGAGATCATCGAGAACGCCGCGCAGTTCTCGCCGCCCCACACGCGCGTGAGGGTCACCGGCGAGCCCGTCGGCAACGGCTACGCGCTCGAAGTGGAGGACCGCGGGCTCGGCATGGGCCCGGAGACCCTCGCCGAGGCCAACCGGCGCATCGCCCACTCGGAGGCCCTCGACCTCTTCGACAGCGACCGGCTGGGCCTGTTCGTGGTCAGCCGGCTCGCGGCCCGGCACGGCATCAAGGTCCACCTGAGAACCTCGCCCTACGGCGGCACCACCGCCGTCGTCCTGCTGCCCACCGCCCTGCTGCACGGCACGGCGGCCGGACCCTCCCCCGAGGGCGACCGGCGCTCGCCCGTCGAGGCGAGGCCCTTGCCCGAGGGGCCCCGGCCGCTCGGGACGCAGGCACGACGCTCCCCGGGGACGCCGGGGGAGGCCGGACAGCACGGGGACGGCGGGTACGCGCGGGTGCCCGCGGGCATCCCCCGCCAGGAGCCCGCCCCCGCCCCGGCCGGGCGCCCCGCGCCGGTGACCCCCGTCCCGGCCCCGGCAGCCGCACCGGCGGCGGACAGCGCGACGACCAGTCGGCCGACAGGAGTCTCCGCCTTGCGACTGCACCGCTCACCCGACGGCCCTTCCGCCCCGTCACCCGACCGCTCCACCGGGCCCGACGCCCTTCCCCGCCGGGTGCGCCAGGCCAGCCTCGCCCCCCAACTGCGCGACGGGCGGCCGCAGGAGCCCCGGCAACCCCGCCCACCGCACGACCACGACGAACGCACCCCCGAACTCGTACGCGACCGCATGGCCGCCTACCGCGACGGCTGGACACGCGGCGGCGGCGGGCAACCCGGCCGCGGTGCCCCGCCCGGCGCGGAGACCAGCCACGTCACCAGCGAAGGAGACCCCGCATGATCCAGGACCCCCGCACGACGCCCGACCGGCGGACCGGTGAACTCGACTGGCTGCTGGACGACCTGGTCGTGCGCGTGAGCGAGGTGCGGCACGCCGTGGTGCTGTCGAACGACGGGCTCGCCGTGGGCGCGTCATCAGGTCTCGGACGTGCGGACGCCGAGCATCTGGCCGCCGTCTCCTCCGGTTTCCACAGCCTCGCCAAGGGCGCGGGGCGGCACTTCGGCGCCGGGGGCGTGCGCCAGACCATGGTCGAGATGGACGACGCCTTCCTGTTCGTGGCCGCCGCGGGCGACGGCTCCTGCCTCGCCCTCCTCACCGCCGTCACCGCCGACATCGGTCTGGTCGCCTACGAGATGGCGCGGCTGGTCAGGCGCGTCGGCGAACACCTCTACACCGCGCCGCGCTCGACGGCCCGGCCGCCCGCCGCCGGATGACCCGCCAGGGCGGTACGCGCAGATGACCGACGACATGACGGACGGCGCCCCCCACCCGCCGGGCAGCCACTGGTACGACAACGAGGCCGGGCCTCTCGTCCGCCCCTACGCGATGACGGGCGGCCGCACCCGGCCCGGTGCCGTGGGGGTGCGGTTCGACGTGATCGCCCTCGTGACGGCGGCCCCGGGCGCGTCGGGGGCCGACCGGACCGCGCTCGGACCGGAGCACCGGGCCCTGGTCGAGCTGTGCGCCGAGACCCAGTCGGTCGCCGAACTCGCGGCCGAGGCGGACCTGCCCGTGGGCGTCGTCCGCGTCCTCCTCGGCGACCTGGTCGAACGCGGCGCCGTGACCGTCACCCGCCCCGTGCCGCCCGCGCAGCTTCCCGACGAACGGATCCTGCGCGAGGTGATCAACGGGCTGCGCGCCCTGTAGAGCCCCCGGCCCGGGAGCGGGCCGAAGCCCCCCGACCGCGACCAACGTTCCCGACGAACCGCCCACCCGCAGAACTCGCCCGCGCACGCCGGCACCGCCGCACACACCCGCGGCCGCCGTCCGTCGCCGCGACTCCCGAGAGAAGTGATCGATGGTCTCCGAACACTGCGACGCCACCGGCGTCGACCCGACCGCGCTGGCGCTGAAGATCCTCGTCGCCGGAGGATTCGGCGTGGGCAAGACCACCCTGGTCGGCGCGGTCAGCGAGATCAGGCCGCTGCGCACGGAGGAACTGCTCAGTGAGGCCGGTCAACGGGTGGACGACACCGGCGGTGTCGACAAGAAGGTCACCACGACCGTCGCCATGGACTTCGGCCGCATCACCATCCGGTCCGGGCTCTCCCTGTACCTCTTCGGCACGCCCGGCCAGGACCGCTTCTGGTTCCTGTGGGACGAGCTCGCCCAGGGCGCCCTTGGCGCGGTCGTGCTCGCGGACACCCGGCGCCTCGAGGACTGCTTCCCGGCGGTCGACTACTTCGAGCACCGGCACATCCCCTTCGTGGTGGCCGTCAACTGCTTCACGGGCGCCCACCGCCACGACGCCCGGGACGTCCTGCGCGCCCTCGACCTCGACGGCGGGACACCCGTGGTGCTGTGCGACGCACGGGAACGCGACTCGGGCAAGGAGGTACTGATCCGGCTGGTCGAGTACGCCGGGCGGATGCACACCGCCCGGCTGCTGGACTCCGTGCGCTGAGCGCCCCGCCGCCCCCGTGGCCCCGCTCCGGGGGCGGCGTAGCGGTTCACCGGGCGGTGGTCTCACTCCGCGACGTCCCGGTGCGCCAGCACCTTGTCGACGGTGACGCGGACCAGGAGCTCGCCCGGTACGCCGTTCCGGGCTCCGAACTCCTCGGCGCGCTCCTCGCCCATGTAGCGGCCCCCGATCCGCGCGGCCCAGTGCCGGAGTTCGCCGAGGTCCTCCGAAAGCCGCGCGCGACCGTGCAGCACGACGAAGGAGAACGGCGGCCGGTCGTCGTCCACGCACAGCGCCACCCGGCCGTCCCTGGCCAGATTGCGCCCCTTCACCGTCTCCTTCCCGGTGTTGAACACCACCTCGTCCCCGTCCAGCAGGAACCAGATCGGTGCCACGTGCGGGCTGCCGTCCGCGCGAACGGTGCAGAGCTTCGCCGTGCGGGTGCCCTCCGAGACGAACGCCCGCCACTCATCGTCGGTCATCTTCTGTGCCATGAACCCATCCTGCTTGCCCGGGGCACGGGTGTGGTGAAGGCTGGCGGGCAGATCCCCCGGGCAGGGGGAGACGAATGCATACGGGGACAACAGGGGGAGAACGGATCATGGCGCAGAAGCAGGGGCTCGGCTGGCTGCTGGACGACCTGACCGAGCGCGTGGACCACGTACGGCACGCGCTGGTCCTGTCCAACGACGGGCTTGTGACCGGCGCGAGCACGGGGCTGCGGCGGGAGGACGCCGAGCATCTCGCGGCCGTCTCGTCGGGACTCCACAGCCTGGCCAAGGGCTCGGGACGCCACTTCGGCGCCGGCGGGGTGCGGCAGACGGTGATCGAGTTCGACGACGCGGTGCTGTTCGTCACGGCCGCGGGCTCGGGAAGCTGCCTGTGCGTGCTCAGCGGCGCGGAGTCCGACATCGGACAGATCGCCTACGAGATGACGCTGCTCGTCAACCGGGTCGGCGAGCACCTCGACGTCGATGCCCGACAGCCCGGCCGGAACCCGTCGACGGAGCTCTGACCTGGCGTTTCCACAGGTGGAAGCGGTGCGGGCGACGTTGTCCACAGGCCCGCACGGGATGATCCGGCAGCGGCTACGGTCTTGTGTCAGGCGGGCGCAAACGGCGTCCGCCCGCACACTCCACGGGGGAGACGAGCATGTCCGGGAAGACCGTCACGCACGAAGCCACGCCCACCGCCGGCCGCGTCGCCGGCGACCGGGAGTCCTCGGTCGCGCCGAGCCGGGCGGCCCGGGAACTCGGGCTGAAGCGCGCCGAGTTCGCCATCGCGGTACGGCTGGGACGCATCCGCACCGCGCCCGACGACGGCGGAGGCGGCCGGCGCGTGCCACGCGCCGAGATCGAGCGGATCCGCGCGGGCGAGGGATTTCCCGGCACCCTGCGGGCCGCCGTGCGGACGGTGGGGACGACCGAGGGCGCTGCCCTCATGGACGTGACGAAGGCGCGGTTCACACGCCTGGCCAGGCTGGGCCTGCTGGTGCCCGCGAAGTTCTACCTCAACCGCTATCGGGCCGTCGTGTGGCTGTATCTCGCCGACGACCTGCGCCGGTTCGCGGCCGACGAGCGGAACACGCCGCTGCTGAAGGGGCGCATGCCGGAGGGACTGAGGGACCAGTTGACGGAGGAACTGGACCTGCGGGCGCGCAACTGGCGGGGCCGGTACCTGGAGTCGCTGCTCCGCCAGGCGGACGATCCGTGGGCCCGGGCCGCCGCCGTGGCCTCGCTGCTCACCGCGGACGACGTCTCGCAGACGGTCGGGGACCCCTACGAGCGCTCCCACCTGAGCCGGTTCCGCCCGGCCGTGCCGCGCCACGGCTCACCGGGCTCCCCGGCAGCGGAGATCGCCGAAAGGCTCGTGACAGCGACCGGCCCTGACGAAACCGGACGCCTCCGGGCGGAGTTGGCGCGCGCGGTGGAAACCGCCCGCGAACACCGTCCGGCACCCCGCCCGGTCCTGTGGGGGCGTTCCCCGTCCGCCGAGGTCGCGAGGGCATCGCTCGGGCAGAGTCCGGGGCCGGGAGCACCGAGGGGAGAGGGACACGGCTCGAGGACGGTCACGGCCTCGGCAGAAGCCGGGCACCGCCCCCCGCCGCCCCCCGGACGGCATCCGGCGCGTCACCGGTCCACGCACCCGGGTCGCGGTGCGGCCCTCCCGTACCCGGCGGCTCACCCGGAACGGCCGGCCCGGCGGCGTGCCCCCCACCCGGTGGCGGAGGCACCCGGCCCGGGGCCGCGACGGCAACCGGCCGAGGAACGCGGACGTTTCCGCGGGCTGCTCGGCCGGCTCCGGCGCGCGGAAGCGTGACCTACAGGGCCCGGAACAGCCCTTCCTGGACGACCGAGACCAGCAGGCGTCCCTCCACGTCGTAGATCCGCCCGCGGGCGAGTCCCCGCCCGCCGGTCGCGATCGGGGACTCCTGGTCGTACAGGAACCACTCGTCGGCGCGGAACGGCCGGTGGAACCACATGGCGTGGTCGAGCGACGCCATGTCGAAGCCCCGCGGCCCCCACAGCGGCTCCACCGGGATGCGCACGGCGTCCAGGAGGGTCATGTCGCTGGCGTAGGTCAGCGCGCAGGTGTGCACGAGCGGATCGTCGCCGAGCGGTCCGACGGCGCGCATCCACACCGCGCTGCGCGGCTCGGCGCCCTCGACCTCCTCGGCGGTCCAGCGCAGCCGGTCGACGTAGCGGATGTCGAAGGGCTGGCGGCGGGCCATCCGCTCCAACTGCTCCGGCAGCGCACCCAGGTGCTCCCGGATCTCCTCAGCGACCGTCGGCAGCGAATCCGGGTCCGGAACCTTGCGCGCCGGCGGCAACTGGTGCTCGAAGCTCCCCTGTTCAGGCTTGTGGAAGGAGGCGGTGAGCGTGAAGATCGTGCGGCCCTGCTGCACGGCGGTGACCCGGCGGGTCGTGAACGACCGCCCGTCCCGGTCCCGTTCGACCTGGTACACGATCGGCACGCCCGGGCGACCCGGGCGCAGGAAGTACGCGTGCAGCGAGTGCACCGGGCGGTCGCCCTCCGTGGTACGCCCGGCGGCGACCAGGGCCTGCCCGGCCACCTGGCCGCCGAACACCCGCTGCAGCGACTCCTCGGGGCTGCGGCCGCGGAAGATGTTGACCTCGATCTGCTCCAGGTCGAGCAGGGCGACGAGGCTCTCGGCCGGATTCGTCATCGGTGGGGTTCTCCTGTGGTCAGAGCTGGCCGACATCGGTGACGCGGACGACCGCACGGCCCTCGGCGTCCGAGGCCGCGAGATCGACCTCGGCACTGATGCCCCAGTCGTGGTCGTCGTCGGGGTCGTCGAAGATCTGCCGCACGCGCCACAGACCGTTCTTCGGCTCCTCCTCGATCACCAGCAGCTTCGGGCCGCGGGCGTCGGGACCGGTGCCGAGGTCGTCGTACGCGTCCCAGTACGCGTCCATGGCCTCGCCCCAGGCGTCCGCGTCCCACCCGGCGTCGCCGTCCATCTCGCCCAGCTCCTCCACCTGGTCGAGGGCCGCCAGCTCGACACGGCGGAACATCGCGTTGCGCACGAGGACGCGGAAGGCACGCGCGTTGGCGGTGACGGGCCGCACCTGGTCGGCCTTCTCCTGGGCCTCCTCGGCCGTCATCACCTCGGGGTTGGCGAGCTGCTCCCACTCGTCGAGCAGACTGGAGTCGACCTGGCGCACCATCTCGCCCAGCCACTCCACCAGATCCTGGAGGTCGTCGGACTTGAGGTCGTCCGGGACGGTGTGGTCGAGGGCCTTGTAGGCGCTCGCGAGGTAGCGCAGCACGATGCCCTCGGTGCGGGCCAGCTCGTAGTGCGAGACCAGCTCCGTGAAGGTCAGCGCCCGCTCGTACATGTCGCGGATGACCGACTTCGGCGACAGCGGATGGTCACCGACCCAGGGGTGGCTGCGCCGGTAGGTGTCGTAGGCGTGGAAGAGCAGTTCCTCCAGCGGCTTCGGGTACGTGATGTCCTGGAGACGCTCCATGCGCTCCTCGTACTCGACGCCGTCCGCCTTCATCGCGGCCACGGCCTCACCGCGCGCCTTGTTCTGCTGGGCGGCGAGGATCTGCCGCGGGTCGTCCAGCGTGGACTCCACGACGGACACCATGTCCAGGGCGTAGGACGGCGATTCGGGGTCCAGCAGCTCGAACGCGGCGAGCGCGAAGGTGGACAGCGGCTGGTTCAGCGCGAAGTCCTGCTGGAGGTCCACGGTCAGCCGGACGATGCGGCCCTCGGCGTCGGGCTGGTCGAGCTTCTCGACGATGCCGCCGTCCAGCAGCGACCGGTAGATGGCGATCGCTCGCCGGATGTGCCGCAGTTGCTGCTTGCGCGGCTCGTGGTTGTCCTCCAGCAGGTGCCGCATCGCGGCGAAGGCGTTGCCGGGCCGGGCGATCACCGACAGCAGCATCGTGTGGGTCACCCGGAAACGGGAGGTCAGCGGCTCCGGCTCGGAGGCGATGAGCTTCTCGAACGTGCTCTCCGACCAGGCCACGAACCCTTCGGGGGCCTTCTTCCGGACGACCTTCCGCCGCTTCTTGGGGTCGTCTCCGGCCTTCGCGAGCGCCTTCTCGTTCTCGATGACGTGCTCGGGCGCCTGGGCGACGACGAAGCCCTCCGTGTCGAAGCCCGCGCGCCCGGCCCGGCCGGCGATCTGGTGGAACTCGCGGGCCCGCAGTGTGCGCACACGGCTGCCGTCGTACTTGGTCAGGGCCGTGAACAGCACCGTGCGGATCGGGACGTTGACCCCCACGCCGAGCGTGTCGGTCCCGCAGATCACCTTCAGCAGACCGGCCTGCGCCAGCTTCTCCACCAGGCGCCGGTACTTGGGAAGCATGCCGGCGTGATGGACGCCGATGCCGTGCCGTACGTAGCGGGAGAGATTGCGGCCGAACTTGGTGGTGAAGCGGAAGCTGCCGATCAGATCGGCGATCTTCTCCTTCTCCTCGCGCGTGCACATGTTGATGCTCATCAGCGCCTGCGCCCGCTCCACGGCCTGGGCCTGCGTGAAGTGCACGATGTAGACGGGCGCCTGCCGGGTGTCCAGCAGGTCGGTGAGCGTCTCGGTCAGCGGCGTGTAGCGGTACTCGTAGGACAGCGGCACCGGGCGGGTCGCGGAGCGGACCACCGCCGTGGGGCGGCCGGTGCGGCGCGTGAGGTCCTTCTCGAAGAACGAGACGTCACCGAGCGTGGCCGACATCAGGACGAACTGCGCCTGCGGCAGTTCCAGCAGCGGGATCTGCCAGGCCCAGCCCCGGTCCGGCTCCGCGTAGAAGTGGAACTCGTCCATGACGACCTGGCCGATGTCCGCGTGCTTGCCGTCGCGCAGCGCGATCGAGGCCAGCACCTCCGCGGTGCAGCAGATCACGGGGGCGTCGGCGTTCACCGAGGCGTCGCCGGTGAGCATGCCGACGTTCTCGGTGCCGAACAGCTTGCACAGCTCGAAGAACTTCTCCGACACCAGCGCCTTGATGGGAGCCGTGTAGAAGGTGACCTCGTCCCGGGCCAGGGCGGCGAAGTGGGCGCCGGCGGCGATCATGCTCTTGCCGGAGCCGGTGGGCGTCGACACGATCACGTTCGCCCCGGAGACCACCTCGATCAGCGCCTCCTCCTGGTGGGGATAGAGCGTGAGACCGCGCTCCTGGGCCCACGACTCGAAGGCTTCGTACAGGGCGTCGGGATCGGCGTTCGGCGGGAGCTGGTCGATGAGGGTCACGCCCCCATCTTGCCCGGCCCGGGCCGGGATGCGGGAATCGGCTGCCGTCACGAAGATCATGACCGCTACGCTGGGTCGCCGACGGCACATCAGCGGAGCCGGACAACTGGACAGCGGCACAAGAGGAATGGGGCGGGCAACGGCGATGATGGGACCAGCACACTCACTGTCGGGCGCCGCTGCCTGGCTCGGCGTCGGGGCGGCGACCGCCGCGGCCGGACACCCGATGCCCTGGCCGGTGCTGCTCGCCGGGGCCCTGATCTGCGCCGGTGCCGCCCTCGCCCCGGACCTGGACCACAAGGCGGCCACCATCTCCCGGGCCTTCGGACCCGTCTCCCGTTGGCTGTGCGAGATCGTCGACAAGCTGTCGTACGCCGTCTACAAGGCGACGAAGAAGCAGGGCGACCCGCGCCGCTCCGGCGGGCACCGCACCCTGACGCACACCTGGCTGTGGGCGGTGCTGATCGGCGCGGGGACCTCGGCCCTGGCCGTCACGGGCGGCCGCTGGGCGGTCCTCGGGATCCTCTTCGTGCACATGGTGCTGGCCATCGAGGGCCTGCTGTGGCGGGCGACCCGCGGCTCCAGCGCCGACGTGCTGGTCTGGCTGCTCGCCGCAACCAGCGCGTGGATCATCGCCGGCACCCTGGACCGGACGGCCGGCGGAGCCGACTGGCTGTTCACCGCGCCCGGCCAGGAGTACCTGTGGCTGGGCCTGCCGATCGTGCTGGGAGCGCTGGTCCACGACATCGGCGACGCCCTGACCGTCTCCGGCTGCCCGATCCTGTGGCCCATACCGGTGGGCCGCAAGCGCTGGTACCCCGTCGGTCCGCCGAAGGCCATGCGGTTCCGGGCGGGGAGCTGGGTGGAGCTGAAGGTCCTGATGCCGGCCTTCATGGTGCTCGGCGGAGTGGGCTGCGCGTCGGCGCTCAACTTCATCTGAGCGGCCCGCGGGCCCGGAGCCCGGCCGGCCCGCGGGCCCGGAGCCGTGGGCGTCCCGGACGAGGCACGGCGCCCCGGACGCGGGCTCGGGGCGCTCAGCCGGTTCCGCCGGCGTCCTGTCCCTCACCGCCCCCGTAGCGCCGCTCGAAACGGGCGACCCGCCCCTCCGAGTCCACCGTCCGTGCCTTGCCGGTGTAGAAGGGGTGGCTCTCCGAGGAGATCTCCACGTCCACCACCGGGTACGTCTCGCCGTCGTCCCACTCGATCGTCTGGTCGCTCGTCGCGGTGGACCGGGTGAGGAAGGCGTACCCGGCGGCACGGTCCCGGAAGACGACGGGCCGGTAGTCGGGGTGCTTGTCCTGCTGCATCGCTGCTCCTTGTACGGCACGGATCATCGGGACACGGCGGCCGGAGGCCGGGGGCCGGTGGCGTCAGCCGGGCAGGGAATCCTCGTCGACGACGTGCATCGCGGCCTCCTCGGCGGACGCCGCCGCGCCGTCGATGCCCACGTCCGTGGCGACCAGCGCGGGCTCCTCGTCCTCGTGCGCGCCCTCGTCGGGGGCGACGAGCCGCCCCGAGCGGTCCGCGCCCACCTCGTCGTCCAGCAGCTCTCCGTCGGTGTCCTCGGAGTCACCGAGCCCGTCGCCGTCGCGAGCGGGCACATCCGGCTGCTCCTCGGCGAGCCGCTGGTCCAGCGTTTCGCCCCGGTGGCGCTCCTCGGCCGTCACGCCGGTGTGCTCCACCGCCCAGGGGCGCTCGGGCGGGGACCAGCCCCGGTCGAGGGGGTCGTCGACACCGTCGTACTCGAGGGTGTCCTCCGCGTCGAGCAGCCCGGTGTCCTCCCTCTGCTCGGAAGCGTCGGGCTGGTAGACGTCATCTCCCCATCCGTCGGCGCTGTTCACGGGTACCTCCAGGGGGTGGGGGCGGACCCCTTCTCACCGTGGAAGGCGGCGGGCCGCCGCTGCACGGGGCACAGGCCTGACCCGTCGCCGAACCACACGGTTCCCGGGTCTTCCCCGAGCCGGTGCCTCCTCCCAGCCTTCCACCCCCGTTCGGCACCGCGCAACGCCACGGACCCCGGCCGGGGGCCCGGCGTCCTCACCGGGCCCCCGGCCGGGTACGGCTCCCGCGGACCCGCCCCGGCCCGGCCGCGCCGATCTCACGACCGGTCCCCGCGTCGCCCGGTGGTACGCGGGGGGCCGAACCACCGGGCCGGCCCCGCGTTCCGCCCCTGCTTCGGCCGGGTCACCCCGCCCGGCCGACCGAGCGGAGCGGCCCGACGGCGCGGACCCCGTCAGCCGTGCCAGGACCGCCACAGCGCCGCGTAGGCGCCGTCCGCCGCGACCAGCTCGTCGTGGCTGCCCAGCTCGGTGATCCGGCCGTTCTCCACGACGGCGATGACGTCCGCGTCGTGGGCGGTGTGCAGGCGGTGGGCGATCGCGATCACGGTGCGGCCGTCCAGCACCCGGGCCAGGGACCGTTCGAGGTGCCGCGCGGCCCGCGGGTCGAGCAGGGACGTCGCCTCGTCCAGCACCAGGGTGTGCGGGTCGGCCAGCACCAGCCGGGCGAGCGCGATCTGCTGGGCCTGCGCCGGAGTGAGTGCGGATCCGCCGGAGCCGACCTCCGTGTCCAGGCCCTCCTCGAGAGCCCGGGCCCAGCCGTCCGCGTCGACCGCCCCCAGCGCCGCCCACAGTTCGGCGTCGGTGGCACCGGTGCGGGCGAGACGGAGGTTGTCGCGCAGGGAGCCCACGAAGACGTGGTGCTCCTGGTTGACGAGGGCGACGTGCGAGCGGACCCCCTCGGCGGACATGCGGGACAGCTCCGCGCCGCCCAGGGTGATGCTGCCGTCCCGGGGACCGTAGATGCCGGCGAGCAGCCTGCCCAGCGTGGACTTGCCCGCGCCCGAGGGCCCCACCAGCGCCACCCGGGTGCCGGGGGCGACCTCCAGCGACACCTTGCGCAGGACGTCCACGCCCTCCAGGTAGCCGAAGTGCACCCGGTCGGCGCGCACGTGCCGGCCCTCGGGCTCCAGTGCCGGGTCGCCGGCGTCCGGCTCGATGTCGCGCACGCCCACCAGCCGGCCCAGCGACACCTGGGCGACCTGGAGCTCGTCGTACCAGCGCAGGATCAGCCCGACCGGGTCGACGAGCATCTGGGCGATCAACGCGGCCGTGGTGAGCTGGCCGACCCCGATCCAGCCCTGCAGGACGAACACACCGCCGATGAGCAGGACGGAGGCGAGCACGGTCACATGGGTGACGTTGATGACCGGGAACAGCACCGACCGCAGCCAGAGCGTGTACCGCTCCCACGCGGTCCACTCCTTGATCCGGCGCTCCGACAGTTCGATGCGGCGGGCGCCGAGGCGGTGGGCCTCCACGGTGCGCCCCGCGTCCACGGTCTCGGCGAGCGCGGCGGCCACGGCGGCGTACCCGGCGGCCTCCGAGCGGTAGGCGGAGGGCGCGCGACGGAAGTACCAGCGGCAGCCGATCACCAGCAGCGGTACGGCGAGCAGCACGGCCGGCGCGAGCGGCGGTGCGGTGACCACCAGTCCGCCCAGCAGCAGCACCACCCACACCACGCCGATGGCGAGCTGGGGCACGGCCTCGCGCATGGCGTTGGCGAGCCGGTCGATGTCGGTCGTGATCCGGGACAGCAGGTCGCCGGTCCCGGCCCGCTCCAGTACGCCCGGCGGCAATCCGACCGACCGTACGAGGAAGTCCTCGCGCAGGTCGGCCAGCATCCGCTCGCCGAGCACGGCACCGCGCAGCCGCACCTCCCGTACGAACACGGCCTGCACGACGAGCGCGAGGACGAAGAGCGTGACGGTGAGTTCCAGACGCAGCTCGCGGGTGCCGTCCGAGACGCGCTCCACGAGCCCGCCCAGCAGGTAGGGGCCCGCCATGGAGGCGATCACGGCGACGGTGTTGACGGTGACGAGCAGGAGGAAGGCCCGGCGGTGCCGGCGCAGCAGTTCCCCCGCGTAGGCGCGTACGGTCGCGGGGGCCCCGACGGGCAGGGTGCTCGCCGTCGTGGGGGCCGCCGGGTCGTACGACGGTGGGGCCACGCCGATCATGCCGTCTCCTCGATCTCTTCCAGCCGGTACGGGTCGTCGCCCCGGCGCAGCACACCGTGCTCGTCCGGGTCGTCGTCCGGGTGCCGTACGCCGTCCTGGTGCGGGACGCCTTCGCCGAGGACTTCGCGGTCCTGCGGGCTTCCGGCGCCGTCCCCGCCGTGCCGCGCGGCCGTCTCCTCGTCGGTCTCCCGGGTGACGACGGCGCGGTACCCGGGCTCGCCGCTCAGCAGGTCCCGGTGGGTGCCCACGGCGGCCACCTTGTCGTCGTGCAGGAACACGACGTGCTCCGCGCGGTCCAGCAGCAGCGGCGAGGAGGTGAACACCACCGTCGTGCGCCCCGCCCGCAGCCTGCGCACGCCCTCCGCGATGCGCGCCTCGGTGTGCGAGTCCACGGCGGAGGTCGGCTCGTCCAGGACCAGCACCTCGGGGTCGGTGATCAGGGACCGGGCCAGTGCGAGCCGCTGGCGCTGTCCGCCGGAGAGGGAACGGCCCCGTTCGGTGATGCGGGCGTCCATGGGGTCGTCTGCGTCCAGCGAGCCCTGCGAGAGCGCCGCCAGCACGTCCCGGCACTGGGCGGCGTCCAGCGCGTCCCCGGCGGCGACGGCGCCGGACGCGGGCACGTCGAGCAGTTCGCGCAGGGTGCCGGAGAGCAGCACCGGGTCCTTGTCCTGGACGAGCACGGCGGTGCGGGCGCAGTCCAGCGGCAGCTCGTCCAGCGGTACGCCGCCCAGCAGGGCCGAGGTGCCCTCCTGGGAGGGGTGTCCGCCGAGCCGTTCCGCCAGGCGGCCGGCCGCGTCGGGGTCGCCGCACACCACCGCGGTGAGCAGCCCCGCCGGAGCGAGCAGCCCGGTGCCGGGGTCGTACAGGTCGCCGGCCGGTGCCTCGGCGGCGCGGGAACCCGCCGTGTCCGTGGCCCGCTCCAGCGCCAGCACCCGCGCGGCCCGCTTGGCCGAGGGCCGGGAGAAGGAGTACGCCATGGCGATCTCCTCGAAGTGCCGCAGCGGATAGGTGAGGATCATGACGGAGCTGTAGACGGTGACCAGTTCGCCGACGCCGATGCGGCCCTCGCGGGCCAGGTGAACGCCGTGCCAGACGGCCGCGATCAGCAGCAGCCCCGGCAGAAGGACCTGGATCGCGGAGATCAGGGACCACATGCGGGCGCTGCGGACGGCGGCGTGGCGCACCTCCTGGGAGGCGCCCCGGTAGCGGTCGAGGAAGAGTTCCTCGCCGCCGATGCCGCGCAGCACGCGCAGCCCGGCGACGGTGTCCGAGGCCAGTTCGGTGGCGCGTCCCGCCTTCTCGCGCTGGACGTCGGCCCGGCGGGTGGCCCGGGGGAGCAGGGGCAGTACGGCGAGGGCCAGTACCGGCAGGCCCACGGCGACGACGGCCCCGAGGGAGGGTTCGTAGACGACGAGGCCGACGCAGACCAGCACGACGGTCACCGCGGCCGCGGTGAAGCGGGACACTGCCTCGACGAACCAGCCGATCTTCTCGACGTCGCCCGTGGACACCGCGACGACCTCACCGGCGGCGACGCGGCGGGTCAGTGCCGAGCCGAGCATCGCGGTCTTGCGGGCCAGCAGTTGCTGGACGCGGGCCGCGGCGGTGATCCAGTTGGTGACGGCGGTGCGGTGCAGGAAGGTGTCGCCGAGCGCGTTGCCGGCACAGCACAGGGCCATCAGCCCGCCCGCGACGGCGAGCCTGCTGCCGGAGCCGTCGACGACGGCCTGGACGGCGAGGCCGACGCAGAACGGCAGGGCGGAGACGGAGGCGAAGTGCAGCAGGCCCCAGGCCAGCGACTTGAGCTGGCCACCGAGCTGGTTCCGGAACAACCACCACAGGAATCGGGGGCCCGAGCGTGCGTCGGGCACACCCGGGTCGGGATACGGAAGGTCTTGGATCTGCATGGCGTCCCAGTGGCTCGTGTCAGGGGGATGCCGCGCACACACGGCATCAACAGGCTGCAAACCGTGAAAGGTTCGCGTCGCCACATGCCCAAAATCAAGCGGTTTTTCCGTCCGGGGTGCGGATCCGGCTACAGGTGCCGCCGACCGTCTGGCCGGGCAACCCCCGACGCGGGAGGGAGGGTTCGGGGCGGCGAGTGCGACCATGGACGGATGCGAAGCGGTGGAGTCAGGCGTACGGCGGTGGTGACGGTGGCCGTCGCGTCCCTTCTGACGGCGCTGTCCGCCTGCGGCGGCGGCCCCTCGGGGCACGGTGCGGACGGCGGCGCACCCCGGTCCGCGGCCCCGTCGGCGGACCCCACGGAGATCCCCGGCGTCGGCGACCGGCTGCGGGAGCGCATCCCCGCCGAGTCCCGTCAGGTCGTCGCGGTGTACGGCGAGGGCAAGGACTCGGCCGCGTCCACGGTCGTGCTGTACACGAAGCACGGCTCCGCCTGGCACCGCGACCGGAGCTGGGCGGGGCACAACGGGAAGAAGGGGTGGTCCACCGACCACCACGAGAACGACGACCGCAGCCCCGTCGGTGTCTTCACGCTCAGCGACGCGGGCGGCGTGCTCCCCGACCCGGCGCCCGGCCCCGGTACGGGACTGCCCTACACCCGCTCCCCGTCCTTCGCGGCGCCGCGCTGGTGGGCGAAGCCGTACTGGCACGACTTCGACTACGTCATCGCCATCGACTACAACCGGGTCCAGGGAACCCCGCCGAACGACCCCACCCGGCCCGAGGGCGCCGCCAAGGGCGGGGGGATCTGGCTGCACATGGACCACGGCAGCGGCACGTCCGCCTGCGTGAGCCTCCCCAAGGCGGGGATGGAGTACCTGCTGCGCACGCTGGAGCCGGACCAGCACCCCGTGGTGGTCATGGGGGACCGGGCGGACCTGAGGGCCTGATCCGGCCCGCCCCGGTCACCGACCGGCGCCGCGCCCGCCCCGGTCACCGACCGGCGCCGCGCCCGCCCCGGTCACCGACCGGCGCCGCGCCCGCCCCGGTCACCGACCGGCGCCGCACTCGGCCTGACCGGCCCCGCACCCGCCCTGATCGTGCCCGCCGCGCCCGGCCTCCGGCCCGTCGACCAGCGTGTCCAGCAGCCCGCCGAGCACCGTGCGCTGCTCCTCGGTCAGCGGGGCGAGGATCTCCTCCGCCGCCAGCCTGCGGGCGCGGTGCACCTCCCGCAGGGTCGCGCGCCCGTCGTCCGTGAGTTCGATCCGGATCACCCGGCGATTGGCCGGATCGGGTGCCCGGCGTACCTTCCCGGCCGCCTCCAGCCCGTCGACCAGCGTCGTCACCGCCCGCGGCACGACCTCCAGGCGCTCGGCCAGATCGGCCATCCGGGGCGGCGAGCCGTAGTGCGCCAGGGTGCGCAGCAGCCGGGACTGCGCCGGAGTGATGCCGAGGGCGCGGCGTTCGAGGTGGCGCTTCTGGATGCGGTGCACCCTGCGGGTGAGGCGCAGCAACTGCTCGGCGAGCGGGCCGTCGGGATCGGGGGCGGTCATGCGGGAACAATAACAGCACGACGTTCATTGTGAGTATAGGTAACAATGAGCTATGGTCCGTCGGGCTGGCGATCCGAGGAGCCCCCCGGCCTTCCCGTCCGCCCCGCCGACCTCCCGTTCGCCGACCCGTAGGAGGCTCATGCATCCCGACCGCGCACCCATCTGGACGCCGCCCGCAGGCGCTGGGGAACAGCCCCGGCAGGTGCGCCGCATCCTCAGGCTCTTCCGTCCCTACCGGGGCCGGCTCGCGGTCGTCGGACTGCTCGTCGGCGCGGCGTCGCTGGTCTCCGTGGCCACGCCCTTCCTGCTCAGGGAGATCCTGGACGTGGCGATCCCCGAGGGGCGCACCGGCCTGCTGAGCCTGCTCGCCCTCGGCATGATCCTCGGCGCCGTCCTCACCAGCGTCTTCGGCGTGCTGCAGACGCTGATCTCCACGACGGTCGGCCAGCGCGTCATGCACGACCTGCGCACCGCCGTCTACGACCGCCTGCAGCGCATGTCCCTCGCCTTCTTCACCCGCACCCGCACCGGTGAGGTCCAGTCCCGCATCGCCAACGACATCGGAGGCATGCAGGCCACCGTCACCTCCACCGCGACCTCCCTGGTCTCCAACCTGACCAGCGTGGTCGCCACGATCGTGGCCATGGTCGTCCTCGACTGGCGTCTGACCGTCGTCTCCCTCCTGCTGCTGCCGGTGTTCGTGTGGATCAGCCGCCGGGTCGGCCGGGAGCGCCGGAAGATCACCACTCGGCGCCAGAAGCAGATGGCCGCCATGGCCGCGACGGTCACGGAGTCGCTCTCCGTCAGCGGCATCCTGCTCGGCCGCACCATGGGCCGCTCCGACTCGCTCACCCGTGCCTTCTCCGACGAGTCCGAGAGCCTGGTCGACCTGGAGGTGAGGTCGAACATGGCGGGCCGCTGGCGCATGGCCGTCATCACGATCGTCATGGCCGCCATGCCGGCCGTCATCTACTGGACCGCGGGCATCGCCCTCCAGTTCGGCGGCCCCGAGGTCTCCCTCGGCACGATCGTCGCGTTCGTCTCGCTCCAGCAGGGCCTGTTCCGCCCGACGGTGAGCCTGCTGTCCACCGGCGTCCAGATCCAGAGCTCCCTCGCCCTCTTCCAGCGCATCTTCGAGTACCTCGACCTGCCGATCGACATCACCGAGCGCGACGAGCCCGTCCACCTCGACCAGATCAAGGGCGAGATCAGGTTCGAGAACGTCGAGTTCCGCTACGACGGCAAGAGCGGCCCGATCCTCGACGGCGTCGACATCGCCGTGCCCGCGGGCAGCAGCCTCGCCGTCGTCGGGCCGACCGGCGCCGGCAAGTCCACGCTCGGCCACCTGGTGCCGCGGTTGTACGACGTGACGGGCGGCCGGGTCACCCTGGACGGCGTCGACGTGCGCGACCTCGACTTCGACACCCTCGCCCGGGCGGTGGGCGTCGTCTCGCAGGAGACCTACCTCTTCCACGCCTCGGTCGCCGAGAACCTGCGCTTCGCCAAGCCCGACGCCACCGACGAGGAACTCGAGGCGGCGGCGCGGGCGGCCCAGATCCACGACCACATCGCGGCCCTGCCCGACGGCTACGACACCGTGGTCGGCGAGCGCGGCCACCGCTTCTCCGGCGGTGAGAAGCAGCGCCTGGCCATCGCCCGCACGATCCTGCGCGACCCGCCCGTCCTCGTCCTCGACGAGGCGACCAGCGCCCTGGACACCCGCACCGAGGCCGCCGTGCAGGACGCCATCGACGCCCTGTCCGCCAACCGCACCACCATCACCATCGCGCACCGCCTGTCCACCGTCCGGGGCGCCGACCGCATCGTCGTCCTCGACGCCGGGCGCCTGGCGGAACAGGGCACGCACGAGGAGCTGCTGAAGGAGGACGGGCGCTACGCGGCCCTCGTGCGGCGGGACGCCCGACTTGAGCCGACGAGATGAAAATATGCCGGGTTTGCGGTGATATGAAGGTTACCGTGCCCGCATGCACATGAACACTCCGTCACGGGCGAGGATCCCGAGAAGCCCCAGACCCCCCAGAGGCGCGGTGCGCCTCACCCGCCGGGGTCGCGTCGCACTGATCGCCGCCGGAGCGGTCGTGGCCGGCACCGCCGTGGCGGTGCCGCTGCTGATGACGGACGACGAGGGCGAATCCCGGCCCACGTCCTTGGTGATCCCGGAGGGCTGGCGCGCGGCACAGGTCTACGAGGCGGTCGACAAGACCCTCGCCCTGCCCGCGGGCACCACCAAGAAGTCCCTGGCCAGGGCCGAGCTGAAACTGCCGAACGACGCCGAGGGCAACCCCGAGGGCTATCTCTACCCGGCGACCTATCCGCTCGGAGAGCAGCCGACCCCGGAGAAGCTTCTGGCGGCCATGGTCGAGACGGCGAACAGGAAGTTCCACGGCGCCCCGGTCGCCGCCGGCGCCCAGCGCAACGCGCTGAACGTCTACCAGGCGGTCACCATCGCCAGCATCGTCCAGGCGGAGGCCGCGACCAAGGACGACATGGGCAAGGTGGCCCGGGTGATCTTCAACCGCATGGAGCGGGGGATGCCGCTGCAGATGGACTCCACCATCAACTACGCCCTGGGCCGTTCCACCCTCGCGACGACCACCGAGGACACCCGGATCGAGAGCCCCTACAACTCGTACCAGCGGATGGGGCTGCCGCCCACGCCCATCGACAATCCGGGCGACGACGCGTTGCGGGCCGCGATCGCCCCGACGCCGGGCGACTGGCTGTACTTCGTCACCGTCAAGCCGGGCGACACCCGCTTCACGGCCGACTACGCCGAGCACCAGCGCAATGTGGCCGAGTTCAACCGCAACCGGCAGAGCGCCTCGGCGGCGGCGGCCAAGGCCGCGGCGGGGTGACCCGGCGGGGCGTCACGCGGCGGCCGGCTCCGCCTCGGCCAGCAGCCGCCTGATGTCCCGTACGGCCGCGCGCCCGGCCCGGTTGGCGCCGATGGTGCTGGCCGACGGCCCGTAGCCGACGAGATGGATCCGCGGGTCGGCGACCGCGCGTGTCCCCTCGACGCGGATGCCGCCGCCCGGCTCGCGCAGCCGCAGCGGCCTCAGATGGTCGATGGCGGCCCGGAACCCGGTGGCCCACAGAATGACGTCGGCGGCCACCCGCCGGCCGTCGCTCCACTCGACCCCGTCGGGGACGACCCGGTCGAACACGGGCCGCCGGTCCAGCACGCCGGACGCGAGGCCCTCCCGGATCGCGTCGTTGAGCGGCAGCCCGGTCACCGACACCACGCTCTTCGGCGGCAGCCCCTGGCGCACCCGCTCCTCCACGAGCGCCACGGCGGCGCGGCCGGCGTCCTCGTCGAAGGGCCCCTCGCGGAACACGGGGGGCCGCCTGGTCACCCACGTGGTGGAGGCGGCGTACGGGGCGATCTCCAGCAGGTGCTGCGTACCCGAGGCGCCCCCGCCCACCACGACCACGCGCTGCCCGGCGAACTCCTCGGGCCCGGCGTACTGCGCGGTGTGCAACTGGCGTCCGCGGAAGGTCTCCTGACCCGGGTAGCGGGGCCAGAAGGGGCGGTCCCAGGTGCCGGTCGCGTTGATCAGCGCCCGCGCCGACCAGGTGCCGTCCGAGGTCTCCACGAGCAGCCGCCCGTCGCCCCCCTCGCGCACGGCGCGCACATCGACGGGGCGTCGTACCCGCAGGTCGAACGTGCGCTCGTACGCGGCGAAGTACTCGGAGACGACCGCGGAGGACGGCCGCCCCGGATCGGCGCCGGTCAGCTCCATGCCGGGCAGGGCGTGCATGCCGTGCACCTTGCCGTACGTCAGCGACGGCCAGCGGTACTGCCAGGCGCCGCCGGGGCCGGGGGAGTGGTCGAGCACCACGAAGTCGCGCTCGGGCTCGAACCCGGTGCGCCGCAGGTGGTAGGCCCCGGCAAGCCCCGCCTGACCGGCACCGATGACGACGACCTCGACCTCGCGTGTGTTGTTCACATTTCTACCAACGGTGCGTACGCTCCCGATCTTCCCGACGGCCGGAGTCCCGGCCCGGGGCTCCCACCGGTCACGCGCCGGGTGCGTCAGGATGGGGCCATGCCAGATGCCTTCACCACCCGCGTCATCAACCTCGCCACCGGCTCCGCGGAGCGCGTCGCCGACATCACCGGCGAGTGCGAGTCCTTCCTGCGCGAGGCGGCGGCCGGCCGCGACGGCCTCCTCAGCGTCTTCGTCCCGCACGCCACCGCGGGAATCGCGATCATCGAGACCGGCGCGGGCAGCGACGACGACCTGCTCGCCGCCCTGCACACCCTGCTTCCGGCCGACGACCGCTGGCAGCACCGCCACGGCAGCCCCGGCCACGGCCGCGACCACGTCCTGCCCGCCTTCGTCCCCCCGCACGCCACCCTGCCGGTGATCGGCGGCCGCCTGGAACTCGGCACCTGGCAGTCGGTGTGCCTCGTGGACACGAACAGGGACAACCCGAGGCGGCAGGTGCGGCTGAGCTTCCTCGGCTAGGGATTCGCTTCGGTGGGACCGTATCGGTGAGGTCCGGCCGCGCCGAACGACCGTGCCGGGCCAGGACTCTGCGTGGTCGGGTGGCGGACAGAGCCTTCCTGCGAGCGCCCTGAAAGTTCATCCACCAAGCGGTCAAGGGTGACCTCCTCATGGGGCGCGCCGCCGAGGGCGGTCATGGCAGGGGCCGGAACCGGGTCCCAGGCCGCGCCGACAGCCGGCACGCCTCTCGCCCCGCACGCGTACGCCGGCCTCGCACCGGCCCCGTCCGTGCTGGTGGCCGCCACCCCCGAACAAGTGCCTCACACCCGAAGGCTCGTTTCCTCGCCCAGAGGCTGATCACCCTGGCCCGACGGGGCGCCCCGGCTGACTTTCCGGCGTGTTCGCCGCCCGCGCCTTCTCGGGCATGAGGGCCCCCGGTGGAGCGATCTTCGACAGCCCCCCGTCAGGGGGTTGGCGTTGCGAGCTCGCGTCTCTAACGTAAGAGCGAAACATGAGCCCTGCTCACATTTAAGGATCCATGCGATGACCATGGTTCAACCTCAGCGCCGCAGACTCGGATCTCTCACGGTGGCGTCACTGCTCCTCGCCGTGATGGCCCTCGTACTCGCCCCGCTGCCCAGCTCCGCGGCGGGGACCGACTGGTGGTCCCCGACCGCGCGGCCCATGCCCGACGCGCAGATCAACGTCACGGGCGAGCCCTTCAAGGGCACCGACTCCCAGGGGCGCGTCAGGGGCTTCGTCGACGCCCACGACCACATCATGTCCAACGAGGGCTTCGGCGGCCGGCTGATCTGCGGCAAGCCGTTCTCGGAGCAGGGCGTTGCCGACGCGCTCAAGGACTGCCCCGAGCACTACCCCGACGGCTCGCTCGCCATCTTCGACTTCGTCACCAAGGGCGACGGCAAGCACGACCCGGTCGGCTGGCCCACGTTCAAGGACTGGCCCGCCCACGACTCGCTGACCCACCAGCAGAACTACTACGCCTGGATCGAGCGGGCATGGCGCGGCGGCCAGCGGGTGCTGGTCAACGACCTGGTCACCAACGGCGTGATCTGCTCGGTCTACTTCTTCAAGGACCGCAGCTGCGACGAGATGACCGCCATTCGTCTCGAGGCGAAGAAGACGTACGACATGCAGGCCTTCGTCGACAAGATGTACGGCGGCCCGGGCAAGGGCTGGTTCCGGATCGTCACGGACAGCGCGCAGGCCCGAGAGGTCGTCGAGCAGGGCAAGTTGGCCGTCGTCCTTGGCGTCGAGACCTCGGAGCCGTTCGGCTGCAAGCAGATCCTGGACGTCGCGCAGTGCAGCGAGGCGGACATCGACCGGGGCCTGGACGAGCTGAAGGAACTGGGCGTCAGCAGCATGTTCCTGTGCCACAAGTTCGACAACGCCCTGTGCGGGGTGCGCTACGACTCCGGCGCGCTCGGCACGGCCATCAACGTGGGCCAGTTCCTGTCGACCGGCACGTTCTGGAAGACGGAGAACTGCCGTGGCCCGCAGCACGACAACCCCATCGGCAACGCGGCGGCACCGGAGGCGGAGAAGCAGCTCCCGAAGGGCGTGGCCGTCCCCTCGTACGCCTCGGGTGCGCAGTGCAACACCCGCGGGCTGACCGACCTGGGTGCGTACGCGGTGCGCGGCATGATGAAACGCCACATGATGCTGGAACTCGACCACATGAGCGTCAAGGCCGCGGATCAAGCCTTCGACATCCTCGAGTCCGAGTCGTACCCGGGCGCCATCTCCTCGCACAGCTGGATGGACCTGGGCTGGACCGAACGCCTCTACAAGCTCGGCGGCTTCGCCGCCCAGTACATGAGCGGCTCCGAGGCGTTCAGCGCGGAGGCCGGGCGCACGGAGGCGCTGCGCGCGAAGTACAAGGTCGGCTACGGCTACGGGACCGACATGAACGGTGTCGGAGGCTGGCCGGCGCCACGGGGCGCGGACACCCCGAACCCGGTGAAGTACCCCTTCCGCAGCACGGACGGCGGCTCCGTGATCGACAAGCAGACCACCGGCGAACGCACGTGGGACTTCAACACCGACGGCGGTGCGCACTACGGCATGGTCCCGGACTGGATCGAGGACATCCGGATCGTCGGAGGCCAGGGGATCGTCGACGACCTCTTCTCAGGAGCCGAGTCCTACCTGCGCACCTGGGCGAACACCGAGAAGTACGAGACCGGGACGAACCTCGCCGCGGGCGCGGCCGCCACGGCGTCCTCGTCGGAGTGGTGGAACCCGGTCGTCAGCTTCAGGCCCGGCAAGGCGGTGGACGGCGACACGGGCACCCGCTGGGCCAGCGAGTGGAACAACGACCAGTGGCTGCGGATCGACCTCGGATCCGCGAAGCCGGTCAAGCGCGTCACCCTCGACTGGGAGCGGGCGTACGCGAAGTCGTACCGCGTCGAGCTGTCGGAAGACGGCACGAACTGGAGAACGGTGTGGTCAACAGCCTCCGGTGACGGCGGTCTGGACACGGCACGTTTCCCCGGAACTCAGGCGCGCCACGTACGCGTCAAGGGGCTGGAGCGCGGCACCCAGTGGGGCTACTCACTCCGTGAGGTCGGCGTCTACGCCGACTGAGGCACGGGGCCGGCCGGATCGGCTCACCTGATCCGGCCCGCCCCGGTGGATGAGTACGACATGCGCCCGACTCACCTTCGAGGATTCGAGTGATCACTCACGACCCCGCAGCCCGCCTCTGGCTTCTGAGCACTCCCGGCACCTCCTACACCTTCCGGCTGGACGCCGACGACGTCCCCCGGCACGTGCACTGGGGCCGGCCGCTGACCCTGGAGCAGGCCGTCGTCATCGCGGCCGACCTGCCCGAAGGGGACCCGGGCGGCGACGACCCCGGGGGCGAGGAGTACGTCGTCGAGGGCGGCCTGCGCTTCGGGGCGCCGTCGCTGACCGTCCGGTTCGACGACGGTGTCCGCGGCTTCGAGTGGCGGTTCGTCTCGCACACGGCCGACGACGGCCGGCTCACGCTCTCCTTCACCGATCGGGTCCGCTCCCTCGCGCTCGACCTGAACTACCGGATCCGGGAAGGCCATGACCAGATCGAGCGCTGGGCCGTCCTCACCGCGGACGAGCCGGTGGACGTCCTGCGGTTCGACTCCGCCGCCTGGACGCTTCCCGCTCGCGACGACTACCGGGTCAGTCATGTGGTGGGGGAGTGGGGCCGGGAGTTCCAGCTCCAGCGCGACCGGGTGCCCGTCGGGGAGACCGTGTTCACCAGCCGCCTCGGCATCACGGGACAGCACGCCGGACCCTGGCTGATGCTCGACGCGCGGGACGCCGCCGAGGAGCACGGCGAGGTCTGGAGCGCGGCCCTGGCCTGGAGCGGCAGCCGCCGGATCACCCTGCGCCGCGACCCCTACGGCCGCGCCTCGTGGACCGGCGGGTTCGGACACGAGGGGCTGGTCTGGAAGCTGGGCGTCGGCGAGCGTCTGGAGACCCCGGTCTTCACCGGGCTGTATGCCCCCGACGGCTTCGGCGGCACCAGCCGCCGCTGGCACGCCTACGTCGAACGCGAGGTGCTTCCCACTCGTCCTGCCGAACGCCCGCTGATCTTCAATTCCTGGGAGGCGACCGGGTTCGACATAGGCGAGAGGCAGCAGACGGAGCTGGCCGAGCTGGCCGCGGGTCTCGGCGTCGAGGTCTTCGTCGTGGACGACGCCTGGTTCGGCACCCGCACCAGCGACATGGCCGGGCTGGGCGACTGGTGGCCCAATCCCGACCGCTTCCCGAACGGTCTGGGCCCGCTCGCCGACCACGTCCGCGCGCTGGGCATGGGCTTCGGCCTGTGGGTGGAGCCCGAGGCGGTCAACCCCGACAGCGACCTCTTCCGTGCGCACCCCGACTGGATCCTCTGCCAGGACGGCCGTACCCGCACGCAGCGTCGCAACCAGCACGTGCTGAACTTCGCCCGCCGCGACGTCCGCGAATGGGCGGTCGAATGGCTGGTCAGGACCGTCACCGAGCTGGACGTGGTCTTCCTCAAATGGGACATGAACCGGCCCTTCAGCGAGGCGGGGCAGCCAGGGGCCGCCGACTCCGACCGGGTCTGGATCGAGCACACGCGCGGGGTCTACGAGGTGATGGACCGGCTGCGCGCCGCCCGTCCCGGCCTGTACCTGGAGTCGTGCGCGGGCGGTGGCGGCCGGGCCGACCTGGGCGTGCTGGCCCGCGCCGACCAGATCTGGACGTCGGACAACACCGACGCCGCCGACCGGGTCGCCATCCAGCGCGGCCACGGCCAGATGCTGCCCGCCCGGACCATGGGTGCCTGGGTCACCGACAGCCCGCACAGCTTCACCGCCCGCCCGACCTCGATCCTTTACCGCTTCCATGTCTCGATGGCGGGGGCGATGGGCATCGGCGGCAACCTGCGGGACTGGAGCAAGGAGGATCTGGCCTGGGCCCGGATGCTGGTCGGGCAGTACAAGCGGATCCGGCCCGTGGTGCACGGCGGCGTCCAGTACCGCCTGGAGCACGACGCCGTGCAATACCTCACCGAGGACGAGGTCGTCGTCTTCCGGTTCCAGCCGTCCGCGTTGACCCGCTCGGTCGCCCGCACCCGGCTGAAGGGACTCGACCCCGATTCCCGCTACCGGGACGAGGCCACCGGCGCGGTCCACGAGGGCGCCGTCCTGCTCAGCCACGGTCTCCCGCCGCTGCTGACCTTCGACTGGACGAGCGAGCTCCTCCACCTCAGGAGAGTGCCCCGATGAGCCCCGCCCTCGAGCGCGCCGGGAGCCCAGAGGCTCTCGCCGAGCCCGTCCGCAAGGTCGGCTCCGGCTGGGTCGCCCTGTACGTCCTGGCCAATGTCGGGATGTTCATCCCGATGCAGGCGCCGACCACGTTCCTGATACCCGAGCAGATCGCCCGGATCGACCCGGCGGGAAAGGTCGGCAGCTACGCCTGGGTCAGCATGATGGGAGCGATCTCGGGAATCGTCCTCGCGCCACTGGCCGGCGCCCTCAGCGACCGCACCACCAGCCGGTTCGGCCGCCGTCGGCCGTGGCTGATCCTCGGCTCGCTGGCCTGCATGGCAGCACTGGTCTGCATCGGGATCCAGACGACGGTCGCCGGTGTCGCGATCGGCTCTCTCGTGCTGTCCGCGGCCTTCATGATCATCGGTGCCGGACTCTCCCCGGTGGTGCCCGACCAGGTCCCGGTCGAGCAGCGCGGTGTGGTGCTGGGCTGGGCCATGGTTCCGCAGGCCGGCGGCATGATCGCGGGCGGCCTGCTGCTCGGGCTGGTCGCGGGCTTCTCCGCGCAGTACATGATGATGGCCGCGTTGCTGCTGCTGGTGTTGCTGTTCGCGACCACCATGAAGGACCCGCCCCTTCCCCTCCGCCACCGTGAGCCGTTCTCGCTGCGTACCTTCCTGGACGGTTACCGGATCAGCCCGCGCGAGCACCCCGACTTCGTCTGGGCGATGAGCTCCCGGTTCATCATGGGGCTGGGCTACGGAATGGGCACGCTCTACATGCCCTACTTCCTGGACGACGTACTGCACTACGAGCGGTTGTTTCCCGGCCGGTCCACCCGGGACGGCCTGCTCATCGTGATCGGCGTCAACTGCCTGGCCACGATCTCGACGGTCGTACTCACCGGCTGGCTCTCCGACAGGCTGGGCAAGCGCCGCATGCTCGTCTTCCTCGGCGGTGTCACGATGGCCGTCGCCGCGGTCCCGCTCGCACTGTCGCCCACGTGGGCCATGACGCTGGTCGCGGCCGTCATCCTTGGCCTGGGCTACGGTGTCTACCTGGCCGTCGACACCGCCCTGGTCACCGAGGTGCTCCCTTCCTCGGCGGACCGCGGCAAGGACATGGCCCTGGCCAACCTGATGACTTCCCTGCCGTACGTTCTGGTTCCGCCGATCGCCTCGGCTGTGCTCGGCAGTCTGGGGGGCTACCGCTCACTGTTCCTCTGCTCCGCGGCCATGTCCGCTCTGGGCGCGGTATTGGTCTGGAAGGTCAAAGGCGTTCGTTAGCGCTCAGGAGGGTGACGGTGTCCTCCGGCAGCACGTCGGTGACGGAGGCGCCGGTGCTTTCCGTGGAGGCCAAGGGCTGGACGTTGTCGGGGCAGATCCAGGGCATGGCTCGACGTGAGCAGCGACAGCGTCCGAGCGGCTCCAGCCGTTCGCGCCGTCGGCCGCGAAGCACGCCTCGACTAAAGCTGGTTGCCGGTCACCGGAGCCGGCCGTTCAGGTAGCTGTTGAGGACGTGTTTGCACTCGGCGATCAGTTGGGGGTCGCCCTGCGGATCGGTACGGAAGGCCAGTTTCAGCACGCTGTCCGCGCACTCCAGAGCCACCCGCACAGCGATCTCGAGGTCGGCGTCGTCCTGGACACCGGTCAGGGAGGCGGTCAGTGAGCGCAGCCGTCCGGCGACCGCGGCGTTGTTGTCCAGGAGCGGCTCCAGGATGTGGTCCTGTCCCGCCGCGCCGAAGTCGACCACACCGAAACCGGTGATCGTCCGGCGCATGGCGACGAACTCGTCGACGGTCACATCCACCATGCCCGAGATGCCGTCGGGCGCCTCGCGCTCCAAACGGGCCGCGACACACCCCAGGAACGCCTCCAGATTGCGGGCGGCGAGCGCGCTGATCAGCCCCTCCCTGTCGGAGAAGAACTGGTAGAGGGTGCCGATGGGCACCCCGGCTCTGCGTGCCACCTCTTTGGTGGTCAGTGCGGCATAGCCGACCTCGTCCAGGAGTTCGGCGCAGGCGTCCAGCAGCCGTTCGAAGCGTTCGGCGCTGCGCTTCTGGACCGGCAGCCGGCGAAGGGTCCCTGCAGTGCGGTCTTGATTCACGCTTCCATCATCCCACCGAACGGGCTAACGTGAGCCTTGCTCATGTTTCAGGAGGTTGGACGTGACACTGGACCATCTGCCCGCGAACTTCATCTGGGGCGCCTCGACGGCGTCGTATCAGATCGAGGGCGCCACCGAGGAGGACGGTCGCGGACCGTCGGTATGGGACACCTTCACCTCCCGCCCCGGCGTGATCCGCGACGGGCACACCGGTGACGTGGCCTGCGACCACTACCACCGGTACGAGGAGGACCTCGCGCTGATGGCTGAGCTGGGCCTCACCGGCTACCGATTCTCCATCGCCTGGCCCCGGATCCAGCCGACCGGCAAGGGCGAGGTCAACCTCCAGGGCCGGGACTTCTATGACCGGCTGGTCGACGGTCTGCTCGCACGCGGCATCGAACCTGTCCCGACCCTGTTCCACTGGGACATCCCCCAGGGCCTCGAGGACGACGGCGGCTGGCTGAACCGCGACACCGCGCACCGCTTCGCCGAGTACGCCGCCGTCATGGCCGACAGTCTGGGCGACCGCGTCCAGAAGTGGATCACCCTCAACGAGCCGTTCATCCACATGGTCTGGGGCTATGGCCTCGGCACCCACGCACCGGGCCGCACCCTGTTCCTGGACTGCCTGCCGGTCGCCCATCACCAGATGCTCGGCCATGGCCTGGCGCTGAGGGAGCTGCGGGCACGCGGCCTCCAGGTGATGATCGCCAACAACTGCACCCCGGTCTGGCCCGCCTCGGACGCCGCCGCCGACCGCGCCGCGGCGCGAGCCTATGACAACCTGCACAACTGCCTGTTCAACGACCCGATCCTCACGGGCGCCTACCCCGACCTGTCGGCCTTCGGAGCGGACGCCACCCTCGGCGGCTCCGTCCGGGACGGCGATCTCGAACTGATCTCGGCCCCCCTGGACGCGCTCGGCATCAACTACTACAACCCCACCCGGATCCAGGCGCCGGTGTCCGACGGGCTGCCGTTCGAAGAGGCCCCCATCGAGGGCTACCGTCGCACCGCCTTCGACTGGCCCGTCGTCCCCGACGGTCTACGGGAACTGCTCGTCGGCCTCAAGGAGCGATACCCGGCACTCCCGCCGGTGTACATCACGGAGAACGGCTGCTCGGTCGAGGACGTCGTCGACGCGGACGGCACCGTCCTCGACCTCGACCGCATCGACTACCTCGACACCCACCTCCGGGCCGTCGACGCGGCCGTGGCCCACGGCGTGGACGTGCGCGGCTACTTCACCTGGACCCTGATGGACAACTTCGAATGGGCCGAGGGCTTCCACCAGCGCTTCGGTCTCGTCCACGTCGACCACGACACCCAGGTCCGCACCCCGAAGGCGTCTTTCGCGTGGTACCGCGACCTCATCCGCGCTCAGCGCGGTTGAGCCGCCCGACGAGCGCACGCGGATTCCGTACGCGCGAGCCAGAACGGCCGTCCCGGCCACGGGGTTGGCAGCCGTGCTGCTCGCCGCCACCCCGGGCATCGCTGCGGCGGGAGAGAACCTTCCTCCGCTTCGGCCGAGCACCGACACCCTCACCGTCGAATGGACCAAGACCTGCTCCGACGAGCCCGTCTACTGCGATGCGGAGGTGCCGCCGCCCGGGCGCGCACGGGCCCGACCGTTGTCAGTGCCGAGGTCTAGCGTGATCGGTAACTGCTCATGAGGTCCCCGTGCAACGGGTGACGGGGAGGAACAGCGCCATGCACCAGGAAATCGCCGACGAGGACCGGTTCGAGATGCCCGCCGCCTGGCTGCGGGCCCTGCCCGTGCTCCGGGCCGGCGCGAAGCCGGCCGAGGACGCGGTGGAGAAGGCCGCTCGCCGCTACGCGCAGGAGGCGGCCTGGTTCGAGGAGATGTTCTCCTCCTCCGGCAGCGACCCGGAGCTGGTGAAGGAGGGCCGGGCCCACCGGGAGGGCAGTCCCTCCCCGCTCGGAGCCGCCGTGGAGATCGCCGTTGGCTGGCACTGCACGATGGTGGACGTGCTCGTCGACGCCTGCGTGACCGAACACGGCCTGCCGTTCGCCGCCCGTGCCGTCGTGGAGCTGGGATGCGTCAATCCCCATTACATGCAGGCAGGTTCCCGACGGTACGACGCGGCGCTGCGGAGAGCGACCGGCTACCAGACCCACTACGTGTGGGAGACCGCCGCCCGTGTCCGGGACCTGCTCGCGGCGGTCGACGAGGAGACCCGACGGCGGACCGTCGAGGCCCTCGCCGGCCTCCGGGACAGCACCGAGCGCCGCATCGTGGTCTCCTACCTGGTACCCGAGGAGCATGCCTGGGTCGACGAATGCTGCGACGGCCCGATACCGAACGACTCCGTCCTGCGGCGCATGCTCCTGCTCTCCCTGTACCGGCCGGAGCAGATCGCCCGCATCGGCGAAGGAGCACGACTCGGCTGGAACGGCTGGAACCTCCAACTGCTCGCCACCCTCGCGAACCGGCTCGGTCCCGCCGTCGGGTCCCTGCTGGAGGACGCGTTCGACCGAGCCTACGGATCCGACGGACACCGGGAGGTCGCGGGCTGGGCCGCCGAACTGCCCACCGACGACGCCTTCCGCCTGCTGCTGAAGAAGGGCGGCGACCGCAATGTGCGCCCCGCCCTGCTCGACGCCATGAACCGCTACCCGCGGCGGGCCCTGCGGCTGCTCTCCGCCGCCGCGGCGGGCGACAGCGAACAGGCGTCCCTCTCCCGGATGCTGCTGCCCCTGCACGTGGTGACCCACCTGGAGCTCACGACGGAGATGTTGCCCTCCCTGCCCGAGGCGTCCGCAGCCGTCGTCGCCCCGCTGCTGGAGCGGGGCGAACGGGACGCGGAAGCACCTGCGGAGGCGCTCCCCGCCTTGCTGGTCGCCCCGCCGTGGACCCGGAAGCGCACCAGCCGCAAGGCCCGCGTGGCCCGCGACCTCCCCGGGGCGCCGCAGGCCGAGGTGGCCTGGAAGCCCGGGGAGCAGGAGGCCTGGGCGGCCACCGTCGTCGCCGAAACCCCCTGGTGGCGCGAGCACGACTGGTCCCGCGAGATCCAGCAGATGCAGCAGGGGACGTGGCGGGGCAACATCCACGCCGCCCGCCTCTTCGTCACCGGCCCCGAGGACGTCGTACGCCCACTGCTCGACGCCTTCGCCCCCGAGCACGTCTGGGACACCGAGAGCCACCTCAGGCCCGTCGCCGCCCGCCACGGCCTGCACGCCCTGCCGATGCTGAGCCGACTCGCCGCTCGCTACCCGGCCACCGCCTGCGGCCTGCTGCTGCCGTACCGCAGCGTCGAGGTGGCCCGGCAGATGGCCGAGTGGCTGGTGCGCCGCCAGTCGCTGAGGCCCACGGTTCTCGCCTGGCTCCGCCGCCACGGCCGGGCCGCGGCCGCCCTCCTCGTTCCCGACGCCGTCGGCCCGGCGGGCACGCCCCGCACCCACGCCGAACACGCCCTGCGGCAACTCGCCGTAGAGCTGGGCGCCGAGGCCGTGCGGGAGAT
The DNA here is from genome assembly GCF_044390505.1 of Streptomyces sp. NPDC018947. Taxonomy (NCBI): domain Bacteria; kingdom Bacillati; phylum Actinomycetota; class Actinomycetes; order Kitasatosporales; family Streptomycetaceae; genus Streptomyces; species Streptomyces sp. NPDC018947. The sequence goes on along the minus strand of NZ_JBIRZD010000008.1, from coordinate 82,371 downwards.
CGCCGCCGGCTGCGGCGCCGAGGCCGAGGTGATCGTCGCCGACCTCCTCGCCGGCGATCCGCTGGAGGCCGCCCTCCCGGCGAAAATGCCTTCCCCCTGCACCTGGGCCGACCCCGCCCTGTTCCCGCAGATCCGGCTCACCGGCGGCCGCGGCGCCCTGCCCGCCGACGCCGTCCGCCACGTGACGACCATGCTGCAGATCTCCAAGCCCGGTGACGTCTACCCCGGCGTCGCCACCGTCACCGAGCACTGCGACGCCGACTCCCTCGCCGAGTTCGCCTGGGCCCTCTTCACGACGTGGCGGTTCCACGGCATGCCGGCCAAGGACAGCTGGGCCCTCCACGCCCTCGGCCTCCTCGGCGACGACGAGACCGTCCGCCGTCTCACCCCCCTCGTGCGTGCCTGGCCCGGTGAGAACGCCCACCACCGGGCGGTCGAGGGCCTCACCGTCCTCGCTGCGATCGGCACCGACACCGCCCTGCGTCATCTGCACGGCATCTCCCAGCGTGTGCCGTTCAAGGCCCTCAAGAAGCGAGCCCGGGAGAAGATCGACGAGGTCGCCGAAGGAATCGGCCTCACCACCGACCAGCTCGCCGACCGGCTGGTCCCCGACCTCGGCCTCGCCGACGACGGCAGCACCGTCATCGACTACGGCCCGCGCCGCTTCACCGTCACCTTCGACGAACAGCTCCGCCCCTGTGTCCGCGACGAGACCGGCAAGCTCCGCAAGGCCCTGCCGGCCCCGGGCGTCAAGGACGACCCGGAACTCGCCCCCGCCGAGCGCAAGCGGTTCGCCGCCCTCAAGAAGGAGGTCCGAACCATTGCCTCCGACCAGCTGCGCCGCCTGGAGTCCGCCATGATCACCGGCCGCTCCTGGACCGCCGCCGAGTTCCGCGAACTGCTCGTCGAACACCCCCTTCTGCGCCACTTGGTGCGCCGTCTGGTCTGGCTCGGTGACGGTGACGGCATGGTGACCGCGTTCCGTGTCGCCGAGGACCTCACCCTCGCCGACGTCCACGACGACGCATGGACCCTCCCCGCCGACGCCACCGTGCGCCTCGCCCACCCCCTCCGTCTGGGAGACGAACTCGAGGCCTGGGCCGACCTCTTCGCCGACTACGAGATCCTCCAGCCCTTCCCGCAGCTCGGGCGCCCCGTGCACGCCTTCACCGACGAGGAGGCCACCGGCCACCGGCTGACCCGCTTCGAGGGCGTCACCGTCCCCGTCGGCAAACTCCTCGGCCTCACCAAGCGCGGCTGGGAACGCGGCACGCCCCAGGACAACGGCGTGGAACGCTGGTTCTCCCGCCCGATCGCCCGCGACCGCCATCTCGTCATCGCCCTCGACGGCGGCATCGCCGTCGGCATGGTCGACGAGTTCCCCGACCAGACCCTCGAGACGATATGGATCGACACCACCCCCGGCGACTACTGGCGCAACCACACGTACCCGCACCGTCTCGGCGAGATCGACCCCGTCGTCGCCTCCGAGATTCTCGCCGACCTGACCCACATCACCGCCGAGTGAGCCCCGCCGTGACCACAGTGAGCGACCCGCACCCGCCCCGCATGCGGCGCCCGCCCGCTCGTCCCGTGTCCGGCGGGGGAAGCGACTCCTGGCACCCGGAACGCCCTGCACTCCACGCGCGAGCGCGCCTTCGGCGGCGGCATCGATCCACCGCTGCCCAGCTCGGCCGCCGGGCCGGCCTCCGAACCGCGCGCCGCGGACTGCTGGTGTTGCGGGGCTGGTGGACAGTGCCCTCGACGGCCGGCCGGAGTGGCGCTCACGCCATCTCCTGCGCACTGTCCGGCCGGAGAGGCCGGATCGGCCTGCCGATCCGGGTGGACCCGCGGACTGTCTTGCCGTAGACGATCACAAGCGCTTCAATGCCCCCACCCTCCACAGAAGGAACACCCGATTCATACCCAGCGAAGGGCTTCTCCTTGACCGCCATACGTGCCACCGCCGTCACCGCGGCCGCCTGCGCCACCGTGCTCGCCATCGCGTCGCCCTCGTCCGCGATCAATTCCTACAACGCGACCCCCGCCCCCGAGCGCACCGAGGTCGGCGCCCTCGTGGCCACCTGGGACGACGACGGTGACCCGGCCACCCCGGACCGCGTCGACTGGGTCTGTTCGGGCACGATGATCGACGCGGACACATTCCTGACGGCCGCTCACTGCACCACCGACTGGCCGGACAACGTACGATTCCACGTCTCTCTCGACCAGGACGTCCAGGCCGGCCTGGACGCCGCCGCGAAGAAGTACCCCGGTGACCCCGCCGCCCAGGCGAGAGCCGTCGCCGTCCAGGGCACGGCCCACAGCCATCCCGACTACCCGGGACCCGCCGCCGACACGCACGACATCTCGGTCGTCGAACTCCCCGCCGCGCAGATGAAGTCACGCTGGTCCTTCACCCCGGCCGCGTTGCCGACCGCCAACCAGCTCGCCGCACTCGGCTCGAAGAAGCTCAACTCCACCGACTGGGTCGTCGCCGGATACGGCACCCAGGAGGCAGTGAAGGGACCGGGTGGCCACACTCACCCGGGTGGCGGTGTCAGGATGAAGGCGCCGGTGAGCTTCGACTCCCTCAACGACGCCTGGGTGCGCCTCGCCATGACGGCGCCGCAGGGCAACGGAGGTGCCTGCTACGGCGATTCGGGCGGACCCAACTTCGCCGTCATCGGCGGCAAGCGCGTCCTCGCGGCGACGACCATCACCGGCGACGGCCCGTGCTACGCCACCAATGTCACCTACCGGCTGGACACTCCGGGAGCGCGCGCCTTCCTGTCGCCGTTCGTGCAACTGCCGTAACCCTCGAAGCGCACGGGGCCGGTGGGCCGGTGGCGTGCCGCGCTGCCGCCCACCAGCCCACGATCGACGGTCAGTCCCCGGCTGACGCCCCAGGCACCAGCGGGGTCGCACAGGAACTGGCACAGCTTGCTTCTTGGCACACCGAGGGCCACCTGACGGACGAGGAGTCCTCCCAAGCCAACGCACGCCTTCTTCGCCCCGACGCATGGACGGCCTCACCGGCATCGGGCCCGAAGCCGCGCCCACCGAGGTCGTCGCCGTGCAGCAAGAGGCTGAGAGGTAGCCACGCTCTGAAGGCGATCCCGCCAGGTGCGTGCGAAGTCCATCGGAGTGAGCCCCCGCGGGCGCACGGAACCCGGGACACCTGTGCGGCCGCCGGCCGGGCTCGTCGGCACGATGTCTTCCCCAAGATCTGCGAGGAACGGTTCCATGACCATGCAGCCCTGGTTCACCGAGGCCAAACTGGGCGTCTTCGTGCACTACGGCATCTACGCGGTCGAGGGAGTGCCCGAATCCTGGGCCTTCTTCGACTCCGTCATGCCGCACGAGCAGTACATGCGCCAGCTCGACGGCTTCACCGCCTCCGCCTTCGACGCCGGCGCCTGGGCACGGCTCTTTGCCCGCGCCGGTGCCGGCTACGCCGTCCTGACGGCTCGCCACCACGACGGAGTGTCCTTGTGGGACACGGGGTTCGGTGATCTCAGCGTGGTCCGCCGTACACCCGCGGGCCGCGACCTGGTCGCCGAATACGTGAACGCGATGCGCGAAGAGGGTCTGAAGGCCGGCCTCTACTACTCGCACTCCGACTGGAGCCATCCCGACTACGCCACCGTGCGGCACCCCCGGCCGCCGCACCCCGAGCTGGTCGACAGCCCCTACGTCTCCCCGGCCCCGGGGGCCGAGGACTCGCGCGCCTGGAACCGCTACCTCGACTACCGGGACGGGCAGGTGCGGGAACTGCTGACCCGATTCAGGCCGGACCTGCTCTGGTTCGACGGTGAGTGGGAACGCTCCGCGGAACAGTGGCGGATGTCCGAACTGGCCCGGACGATCCGCGACCTGTCGCCGGACACGGTGTGCAACGCCCGCCTGCTCGGCCACGGGGACTACGCCACCCCCGAGCAAGGACTGCCCATGTCCGCGCCGGTCACCGCCTGGGAGCTGTGCCTGACCGTGAACGACTCCTGGGGGTACCGGCCGCAGGACGGCAACCACAAGACGGTGGGACAGCTTGTGCGGTACTTCGCAGAGACGATCGGCATGGGAGGCAACCTGCTGCTCGGCGTCGGCCCGCGAGCGGACGGCACCATCCCGGTGGAGCAGGCCCGGCGGCTCGAAGGGCTCGGCGACTGGATTCGGCGCCACTCCGCGGCCGTCCACGGCAGCGTCGCCGGACTGCCGCCGGGGCACCACTACGGCCCGAGTACCTTGTCCCCGGACCGCCGCACGCTGTACCTGGCCTGCTTCGATCCGCCGAGCGAGACGGTCTCCGTGCGCGGACTGCGCAACGCGGTACGCCGGGTCAGTGTGCTGGGGACCGGGACCGAACTCGCCCACCGGGTCACCGGCGGCCTGCACGACGTCCCCGGCGTGCTGTGGATGGACGCGCCCCCGCAGGCCGACATCGCCCCGCACTGCACCGTCCTCGCCGTAGAACTCGACGGAGAACTGGAGCTCTACACCGGTCGTGGCCGCGACTGAGTGAGGAAAGAGCGGCGGGTGCGACGGTGACGACGGCAGCAACCGCCGCTTCACGCCGGGCTGCGAGTGAAGTTCCTGGGTAAGCCAGGTGGGTGGCCCGAACGACAACGGAGCGACGTCGTCGGTCGTCTTCCGGACGGCCCGGACCGTGGTGATCTAGTGCAAGCGCTGTGCGCCGACCGGAACGATCGCAAGCCGTGAGCTGCTGCGCGACCTGCTGGGAGCACGCGTGCCGCCGCACGGGCGGGCCGGGGCCGGTGTCAGAGGGGACCGCTACGGTGCCCTTCATCGGATCGACCGGGACGGGGGGCCGCACGTGGCCGTCGGGGATGTTTCGTACGCGGAGGGCTGGGACGCGGGCGCCCGCGTCGAGTTCGGGCTGTTGACACCCGAGGAGGCGACGGCACGCGACCGCGACGGCGAGCCGTACGTGGTGGTCCTCCGCGAGGCCGGCCGCGCGGTGCCGACCGAGGTCCACCTCGTCGCCTGGCGCGACTCCTACGTCGGGCAGTGGGTCTACGACGAATGGGGGCGCCGGACCCGTGAGGTGGACCTGCGGCTCCTCGAACCCGACCGGCTGTTCCTGCGGCAGTACGTGGAGCGGCGGTACGCCTCCCCGGAGCAGCCCGACCGCGCGCCCGACGCCTGGCGGATGACGCTGGATCTGTACCCGGGCGGAAAGGGAGGCAAGATCCTCGAGGAGCGCGGAGAGGGCGGCGGTTCGTATCACACGGTCGCCGACGTGCCGGAGGGGAGGCGCTGGTATCCGCGGTCGCGTTTCGGCGTGCGGGCGCACCGTGCGCGGGGGGCCGCGCCCGCTCCCGCCGACGTACCGACGGCGAACGGCATGGCCGGCGAGATGCCCGCGGCCCGCGGGGACGTGTGGAGGCCGCCCCGCCCGGGTCGTCCGGGACTGGACCTGGACGCGCTGTTCCGGCCCGGCGAGCGGTTCGTTTCCGACCACATCGGCGAGCTGACCGTCGACCGGGTCCGGCACATCGCGACCCTCCGGGTCCCGAGCGGCAGGCTCGTCGTCGCGGACGGCATGGAACCCGACGACCCGAGAGAGCTCACCGAGCGCATACCCCCCGGTGAGTACCCCCTGGAGACCACCGTGCTCGTCGGGGAGTACGAGTTCATGGGCGAGCGGGTCGCCGCCGTCGAAGAACCCGTCGTGCGCCTGGTCGTCCGCGACGAACCGGTGGTCAGTTGGGAGATGGGGCTCAGCGCGGACGACGACCCACGGCTGCTCCTCGACGGGCACGCCTACGGTTTCGGCACCGACGGCGCGACCGGCTGCTTCTCGGACGCCGCCGCCTGGCCGGTGCTGTCCGAGAGGTTCCTGAGCTACTTCAGGGACCAGGCGGAGGGAGTGGCCGAGTGCCTGTCCGACGGCTGCGTGCGGGTCACCGACGACGACAGCGGCAGCGACCTCGTCTCCTTCTGCACGGAAGGCGACGGGACCTGGCCGGTCTGGCTGGGGCGCTCCGCCGACGGCGAGCCGGCCGTCGTCGCGGTGATCACGGCGTGGTCGCAGGACCTGCGCGCCGTCTGACGGACCCACCGGGCCCGTCGGCCTCCCCGCCCGGCCCGGCGGGGAGGCCGCGCCCTCACCCGGTGGTGTGCGGCCTCGGCCGCGTGCGTGGTCCGACGCGGACCGTGGCGTAGGCGTACGCCTCGCCCCGCCGCGGTGCGCGGTTCCAGGAGCGGGTGGTCAGTTCGGGCAGGATGCCCTCGGCCAGGGCGAGCCGGGGGAGGGCGAGGCCGAACTCGGCCTCCACGGCGGCCAGCAGGCGCTGTTCGTGCGCCTCCTCGCCGACGCCGTCGAGGAGCCGTTCCGGATCGAGCGTCCCGGGGACCGGCCCTGAGCGCGTGACGTCGGTGCCGCGCAGCGTGAAGGCGTACAGCTCCTCGCCGTGCCGGGCGACCGACAGGTGGAACACCGACAGGCCGCCGGTCCGTGCCCTGCGTGCCCACAGCACCACCGCGCGTCCGTCGCGCGAGGCGGCCGCGGCCGGGGAGACGAAGAAGGTTCCGACGGGCGACATGCGCGGAGCCATGTCGAAGCCGAACGCCCACCCGGTGCCCGTCCGGCCCACGGACAGCACGGCCCGGTCCTCCCACGGCGCCGCTTCGTCCCGCGGCCGGGGACCGCGGTGGGTCCACGGGTCCCGGCGGCCGGGCGGAGCGGTCAGTCCCGCGCTCCCGTCCTCCCCGATCAGGGACGGCAGCGCCTGCGGCTCCACGCCCTCGGCCCACAGGCACCGGTAGGAGTCGTACGGCGCGTTGAACCGGGGCGTGTCCGTCAGCCAGCACAGCCCGGGCGGATCCAGGTCCGGCACCGGTTCCGGCAGGGCGCCCGGCCGGCCCGCTCGCGGCGTGGCCAGCAATTCCCTGCCGCGCTCCGGCGTCACCACGGGCCCCAGTACGGGATCCGCGAGCAGCCCGAGAGGTGCCAGCAGATCCGGTCCCGGTGGCGACCACGACGGCAGCGCGGCGCGGATCACCCGCCAGGCCCCGTCCGTGTCCCCCCACCGGGCCGCCTCCCGTGCCTCGTCCACCGCCCGCCCGAAGGCCCCGCTCGGCTCGTAGCGGTAGGAGCGGTCGCGCACCCGGGCGAAGACCGCGTCGGCGGCGGCCCGCACGGCCTCGCCGGTCTCGGCACCCAGTGCCGGCCGGTCGGGGAAGTCACCGTGGCGGTGCTGCGCCAGGTGGGCGGCGGCCGTCGCCGGCACCAGATCGTCCGTATAGCGCGGATCGGCCACGAGGTCACCGAAGCCGAGCCCGCCGCCCCTGTGCGACAGCGTCTCGATCTGCCGCAGCAGGCCGTGCGCGGACGGCCGTCCGTAGCGCCGCGCCTCGGCCAGCAGCTCGCGGGCGGTCTCCCACCGTCCGCCCAGCGCTTCCCGCCGCGCGCGCTCGACGTCGGCGTCCAGGGCGCGCGTGGTGTCGTTCACGAAGCCGGGGATGCCCGCGCGGTCCGCGTGGAATTCCCGGTAGGTCTCCTCCATGTAGGTGCGGAACGACGGGTACCGCTCCGGGAGCTCGCCGCTCCACCCCTGGTACAGGTACAGCGCCCACTCGCCGTCCTCGTCGGTGTCGCCCGGGTCCAGCAGGGCGTGCGACATGTCCGAGTCTGTCTCCAGCCGCAGGGCCCGGTCCCACATGCCGGCCAGCAGCACCTCCTGCTCGGTCGACCGGTCGGTCAGCGCCCGCCGGCAGATCTCGCCCATGCCGGACGGATCCCCGAACCAGTCGATCTCGTGAACCGCGCCCAACTGGTATATGGACACCGGAGCGCCGACCCGCCAGCCGTTGCTGGCCTTGAGGAAGTTTCGGTAGGACGGAGGCAGCCGGGTGCCCAGGCGCTCCTCCGCCGCGACGATCTCCTCCTCCGTCGCGGGCGGTGCGGCGAGCGCGAGATCGGAGAGGGTGAGGCCGCCCGCCTCCAGGTCCTCCGCCTCGTCCGTGTCCGGGATCCACTCGTCCTGCCAACGCCGCAGGAACTGTTGCCAGTTGAGGCCGCTCTCGATCATGGGCCCATTGTGGTACCGGCCACTGACAGCGGGCCGGGGACGCCGTGCCACCCGGCGTCCCCGGCCTCGCCCGACCCCGCCTCCAGGGGGGCGTGGTCAGGCCTCGGCACGCTCCCGCCCGCGCACCACCGCCCGCCTCAGCAGCGGCCACGCCAGCAGCAGCACGATCACCGCGTACACCGTCACCGCGAACGGCGTGTTCACCAGGCCCGTGACGCTGCCGTCGCTGATCTGGAGGGCGCGGCGCAACTGCTGCTCGGCGTTGGGGCCGAGGATGACGCCGAGCACGGCGGGAAGGACCGGCAGACCGTAGCGGCGCATGCCGAAGCCGACCAGGCCGATGGCCAGCAGGATCACCAGGTCGACGACCTCGCCGCCGACGGCGTACGCGCCGACCGCCGCGAAGAACATGATGCCCGCGTACAGGTAGGGCCGCGGGATGCGCAGCAGCTTGGCCCACAGCGGGGCCAGCGGCAGGTTGAGCGCGAGGAGCAGCACCATGCCGACGAACAGGGAGGCGATCAGGCCCCACACCAGCTCGGGTTCGCGCTCGAACAGCAGGGGACCCGGCTGGATGCCGTACTGCTGGAAGGCGGCCAGCATGACCGCGGCGACCGCGGTGGTCGGCAGGCCGAGCGTCAGCATGGACACCAGCGTGCCCGCCGCCGAGGCGGAGGCCGCCGACTCCGGGCCGGCCACGCCCTCGATGGCGCCCTTGCCCCACTCGTCCTTGTGCTTGGACAGCCGCTTCTCCGTCACGTAGGACAGGAAGGTGGGGATCTCGGCGCCGCCCGCCGGGATCGCGCCGAACGGGAACCCGATGAACGGGCCGCGCAGCCACGACTTCCAGGTCCGCCGGACATCCCCGCGCCCCAGCCACGGGCGTCCCACCGGGATCGGCTCGGCCGCCCCGCGCCGCAGATGGGCCGCGACCCACAGCGCCTCGCCGATGGCGAAGAGGCCGACCGCGACGATCACCACGTCGATGCCGTCGGCGAGTTGCAGCGAACCGAAGGTCAGACGCTGCTGGCCGGTCATCTGGTCCAGGCCCACCAGCCCGATCGTCAGGCCGATCAGCAGCGAGGCCAGACCCCTGATCCGCGACGAGCCCAGCACCGACGTCACGGCGATGAACGCCAGCACCATGATGGCGAAGTAGTCCGGCGCGCCGATGTCCACCGCCAGGTCGGCCACCGTCGGCGCCAGCGCCACCAGCAGGACGGTGCCGATCATGCCGCCGGCGAAGTGACCGATGGCGGCGGCCGCCAGCGCCTGCGCGCCGCGCCCCGCCTTGGCCATGGGGTTGCCCTCCATCGCCGCGACCACGGCCGCGCTCTCGCCGGGGGTGTTGAGCAGGATGGAGGTCGTCGAACCGCCGAACATGGCGCCGTAGTAGATGCCCGCGAACATGATGAACGCGGCGACCGGGTCCAGTCCGTACGTCACCGGGAGCAGCAGGGCGACCGCCATCGCCGGGCCGATGCCGGGCAGCACGCCGATGGCCGTGCCCAGCAGGACGCCGAGGGCGGCCCAGAGCAGGTTGAGCGGGGTGAGGGCCGTGCCGAAGCCGTCCAGGAGGGAGTTCAGGGCGTTCATGTCACAGCACTCCCATCAGCGGACCGCCGGGCAGCGGCACTCCGAGAAGCTTGTCGAAGACGACGTAGGTGATCAGGGACAGCACCGCGGCGATCAGCGGATCGCGGTCCACGCGGCGGCTGCCGAGGGCGAAGGCCGCGCCCCAGAACAGCAGTGCCCCCGCGACGGGGAAGCCGGCCGGCTCGATCAGCACGGCCGCGCCGAGGAAGATCCCGGCGAGCAGCAGTACGGTGCGCCAGTCGGCCGGCTCGGACAGGTCGACGTCCTCGCCGCCCTCCGCCTGGCCCCGGCCACCCCGCAGGACGTCCACGGCGAGCAGCGCGGCGATCACCAGCAGGCCCGCGCCGACCACGACCGGAACCGTCTTCGGGCCGACCGGCCCGCGCTGGGTGATGTCGACGTCCATGGTCAGCGCGTCGGTCAGGACCAGCACGCCGAGCGCCAGCAGCAGCACGCACACACCGAGTTCGGAGTGGTCGCGCAGCCAGGAACGCCGCCCGGCGGCCGGCTCGGCGGGCGTCTCGGTCCGCGTCGTCGTCACAGTCCCAGCTCCTTCAGCACCGACACCACGCGCTTGTCCTGGGCGTCCAGGAACGCGCCGAACTCCTCGCCCGTCAGGAAGGCGTCGTCCCAGCCGTTCTGCTCCATGGAGGTGCGCCACTCGGGGGAGTCGTGCAGCTTCTCGGCCAGGCGGATCAGCTTGTCGCGCTCCGCGTCGGACAGGCCGGGCGGGGCCACGATGCCGCGCCAGTTGGTGAAGTCCACGTCGTAGCCGGACTCCTTGAGCGTCGGCGCGTCCTTCAGGTCGTCGACGCGCTCCGGGCCGGTCACCGCGAGCACTCTCAGTTCGCCCGCCCTGATCTGGTCCAGGTACTCGCCGACGCCGGAGACGCCGAAGCCGACCTTGTTGCCGAGGATCGAGGCGAGCAGCTCGCCGCCGCCGTCGAAGGGGATGTAGTTGACCGACTTCGGGGAGATCCCGGCGGCCTTCGCCATCAGCATCGGCGCGAGGTGGTCGGGCCCGCCGGGCGACGAACCGCCGCCGACGGGGATCTTGCCCGGGTCCTTCTTCCAGGCGGTGATCAGCTCGTCGATCGTCCGGTACGGGGAGTCCTTGGCGACCACGACCACGTCCTGCTCCTCGGTGAGCCGCGCGATCGGCGTGGTGTCGGCGAGGGTCTTGGGCGCGTGGTTGGAGCGGACGGCCCCCACGACACCGAGCCCCATGGACATGGCGAGCTTGCCGTTGCCGTGCTCGCTCACCAGCCGGCTGAGGCCGACGGTGCCTCCGGCGCCGGGCAGGTTGAACACCTCGATGTTGTGCGTGAGGCCGGCGTCCTCGGCGTTCTTCGCCGCGGTGCGGGCGGTGATGTCGTAGCCACCGCCGGGCGTGTTGGGGACCATGAAGCGCAGGCCGGGGATCTGCGTGCCGGTCTCGGACTCGCTGCCCGTGGAGAGCAGCGGGGGACCGGCGAGGACGAGCACGGCGGCCCCGAGCAGAGCAAGGGGGGTGCGCAGGCGCACGAATGCCACCACCTGTCGGTTGGGTAGAGCGGTACGGGGACCCTGTGGGGAGGGTGAGGTGGGCCACATGGTGCCCGCGCCCCGGTGGCGTGTCTTCCTTGCGGAACCAAGGGAGGTTGTGGTCTTTGCGGTCACGGCGCGGACGGCACCGGCCGGTCACGCCGCGCGGCACGCCCGCGCGCCGCAGGTGAGCGGCCGACGCCCCGTCAGTACATCGCATCCGCGTCGCCGGTTCATTGCGAAGACGGCACATCCCTTTCCTTCACCGCAGGCCGGCGCCATGATGGCGACCCGGCACCCCGCCCCCACACCCCTCAGCCGAGATCGAGTACGCCGTGGCCCCCACCTTCCGCCGCCAGTCCCTCGCGGGCGAGACGCTGGTCCTCCAGCTCGCCATCGTCGTCGTGGTGCTGCTCGCGGTGGCCGCCGTCTCGCTCGCCCAGTCGAAGGCCACGTTCAACCGCGTCGAGGGCCGCCGGGTCACCGCGCTCGCCGAACAACTGGCGGCCACCCCGCTGGTCCGCAGCCAGCTCCGGCGCCCCGTACCGCAGGAAGCCCTCGCCCCGCTCGTCAACTCCACCCTCACCCAGTCCGGGGTCACGTCGGTGACGGTGGCCGACGCCGCCGGCCGTGTCGTCAGCTCCACCGACCCGACGATGATCGGCACCGCGCTGCCCCTCGGAGAGGGCGCCGTCCGGGGTCGCGGCTGGTCCGGACCGCTGACGCTGCGCGGCAGCCGCGAACTCGTCGCCCAGGTGCCGGTGCTCGGGGACACCCGGCAGACCCTCGGCCGGCCGCTGGGCACGGTGATGGTCGGGGAGGCCGACCCGACCCTGTGGCAGCGGCTCGGCGGGGCCTCCTCGTACCTGCCCGCCTACCTCGGCATCGCCAGCGCTCTCGGTGCGGCCGGCTCCTGGCTGCTCGCGCGGCGCGTCAAACGGCAGACCCTCGGCCTGGAGCCCCGCGAGATCGCGGGACTCGCCGAGCACCGGGAGGCGATGCTGTACGGCATCGCGGAGGGTGTCGTCGCCCTCGATCCGCAGCACCGGGTCACCCTGGTCAACGAGATGGGCCGGCGCCTGCTCGGCCTTCCCGAGGACTGCGTCGGCCAGAGCCTGGACGGCCTGGGGATCGACGGCCGGCTGCGCGACGTGCTGGCCGGCACGGGAGCGGAGGCGGGCACGGCCGGCCGGCGGGACGAGGTCGTCGTCCGCCACGGCCGGGTCCTCGTGATGAACCGCATGACCGTCGCCAAGGACGGCCGACCGCTCGGCTCGGTCACCACCCTGCGCGACCGCACCGAACTGGCCCGGCTGGAACGGGAGATCGGCGCTTTCCGCAGCACCTCCGAGCTGCTGCGCGCCCAGGCCCACGAGTTCGCCAACCAGCTCCACACCATCTCCGGGCTGATCCAGATCGGCGAGCAGGAGGAGGTGGTGCGCTACATCCGCGCGCTCACCCAGCGCCGCCAGTCCCTCGACGTCACCCTGAGCCGCCGGGTGCGCGACACGGCCGTCGCCGCGCTGCTCATGGCCAAGTCCTCGCTCGCCGCCGAGCGGAGGGTCGCCCTGCGCATCTCCGAGAGCACCGCGCTGGACCGGCTCGCACCGGGGGACGCCGCCGACGTGGCGACCGTCGTCGGCAACCTCGTCGACAACGCCGTGGAGGCCGCCGCGGCCCACGGGGACGCCGACGCGGCCTGGGTCGAGGTCGAGCTGCGGCAGGACGCCTCGAGCGTGGAGATCGTGGTGCGCGACTCGGGCCCCGGGGTGGCGCCCGAACTGGCCCGCGAGGTCTTCTCCCACGGCTTCACCACCAAGGCCGCCCGGCAGGGGGAGCGCGGCATCGGCCTGGCGCTGACCCGGCTCGTCTGCGAACGCCACGGCGGCGAGATCTCGGTGACCAACACCCCCGAGGGGGCCGTGTTCACCGCACGCATGACCGTCAGCCACCTCACGGACGCGGTGGCGGAAGGAGCAGCACGATGAGGGGTACGGGCGGCACGGCCGCTACGACGGGAACGACCCCGAGCGCCCACCAGGACCGTCCCGCCGGCGCGATCGGTGTGCTCGTCGTCGACGACGACTTCATGGTGGCCCGCGTCCACCGGGCCTTCGTCGAACGCGTCGAGCCGTTCCGGGTCGTCGGCGTCGCCGGGACGGGCGAACAGGCCCTCGCCGCCGTCGACGAGCTGCGCCCCGATCTGGTCCTGCTCGACCTCTACCTGCCCGACCTGTTCGGCCTGGACGTCATCCCGCGGCTGCGCGCCGCCGGCCACGACTGCGACGTCATGGTCATCAGCGCGGCCCGGGAGTCGGACGCGGTGCGCGGCGCCGTTCGTCACGGCGTCGTCGACTACCTGCTCAAACCCTTCGACTTCGAGGACCTGCGGTCCCGCCTGGAGCGCTACGCCGTCCAGCGGGGCCGGATGCTCGGCACCGTCGTGCGCAGCCAGGCCGACGTGGACCGCGTACTGGCGGGGGCGGCGGCACCGGCCGTCCCCGTCCCGGCGCTGCCCAAGGGCATGAGCGTGGAGACCGCCGAACTGGTCGAACGCACCCTGCGCGAGGCCGAGGGCACGCTGTCCGCCAGCGAGTGCGCCGCGCTGACCGGCGTCTCGCGCGTCAGCGCCCGCCGTTACCTGGAGTACTTCCACACCGTCGGCAGCGCGGACGTCTCCCTGCGCTACGGAGTGGCGGGCCGCCCCGAACGCCGGTACCGCTTCCGCGGCCGGCCCGCCGGGCTCGGCCCGGCCGGCGGGGAGACGGGCGCCTAGCGCGTGCGCGGGGCGCGGGTCACCGGCCGGGCGCGCCCGCGTGCAGTCCGTCCATGACGAAGTCCAGGAGCCGGGCGATCCTCGGCTGCCAGTCGTCGTCGGGGTCGACCTGCCACACCCCGGCGATGGCGAGGAAGAAGTCGTCCGCGCTCACACCGGGACGGATCGTGCCCGCCTCCTCGTTCGCCCGCAGCAGGAGCGCCGCCGCCTCCGTCACCGGGGTGGGCCGCGGCTTGGCCGGGCCGCCGGGCGCACGGGTGACGAGCCGGATCGCGTCCGCCAGGCCGGCCTTGGTCATGGCGAACCGGGCGAGACGGTCCATCCACTCGCGCAGGGCCTGCTCCGGGTCCCGGGTCCGGAGCAACTCCGGGGCGGCGTCGGCCACCTGCTGCATCTCGTAGCGGTAGACCTCCAGAACGAGTGCCTCGCGGTGGGGGAAGTTGCGGTAGAACGTCCCCTGGCCGACACCCGCCTTCTTGGCGATCGCGCTCAACGGCGCGTCCGCGCAGCGTGTCAGCTCCTCCGTGGCCACTTTCAGGATGCGCTCGCGGTTGCGCTGGGCGTCCGAGCGCAGGGGGGCGTCCTTCTTCGGCTGCGGCAACTCGTCCTCCTTCCGGGGCATGGCCGAATCTCATCCTTGCTAAGCGGACAGCTGTCCGTTACGTTTTCCGAGCGGACAGTTGTCCGGTTGTCCCTTCACCATAGCGGTGGACGCTGCCGGCGCGACCAGACGGTCGCCCCCGGTGCGCCCCCCTGTCCGCATCCGCCCGCCGCCGACCGCACCGCGTACCTCACCGACCGCACCGCAAGCGCACGGCCTCCTCCGGCTCGGCACCCGTCAACCGTCATCGGACACCAAAGAAGGCTGACCATGGCCCCAGCGCCCACGTCGACGTCCAGTGCCGTCATCCTGAACGTCAACGGCCAGAAGCACCAGTTGACCGTCGACCACCGCACCACCCTGCTCGACGCCCTGCGCGAACGCCTCGACATGACCGGCACCAAGAAGGGCTGCGACCAGGGCCAGTGCGGCGCCTGCACCGTGCTGATCGACGGGCGGCGCGCCGTCGCCTGTCTGCACCTCGCCGTCGCGGCCGAAGGACGCGAGATCACCACCATCGAGGGCATGGCCGAGGGCGACCGGCTGCACCCCGTCCAGCAGGCCTTCCTCGACCTCGACGGCTATCAGTGCGGCTACTGCACCCCCGGCCAGATCTGCTCGGCCGTCGCCGTGATCGAGGAGCACGCGGCCGGCTGGCCGAGCGCCGTCACCGACGACGTACGGCCCGAGGCCGGTCCGCCGCCCCTGACACCCGAGGAGATCCGCGAGCGGATGAGCGGCAACCTGTGCCGCTGCGGGGCCTACGTCTCGATCCTCCAGGCCGTCGCCCGCGCGGCCGGCACCCACGGGACGACCGCGACCGAAGCCGAGGAGGGTGCGGCATGAGGGAATTCGGCTACCGCCGCGCCGACGACGTCACCGGGGCCGTGGCCCTGCTCGCCGCGGACCCCGACGCCCGGTTCCTGGGCGGCGGCACCAACCTCGTCGACCTGATGAAGGCCGGCGTCGAACGCCCCGCCTTCCTCGTCGACGTCCGCGAGCTCCCGCTGGACGGCATCGAAGCGACCGGTGACGGCGGACTCGCCGTCGGCGCCACCGTCACCAACAGCGACCTCGCCGCGCACCCCGAAGTCCGCCGCCGCTACCCGGCGTTGAGCCAGGCCGTCCTGGCCGGCGCCTCCGGGCAGCTCCGCAACATGGCCACCGTCGGCGGGAACCTGCTCCAGCGCACCCGCTGCGGCTACTTCACCGACGTCGCCAAGCCGTGCAACAAGCGCGTCCCCGGCAGCGGCTGCCCCGCCGTCACCGGCGAGCACCACAACCACGCCGTGCTGGGCGCCTCCGACCACTGCGTCGCCGTGCACCCCTCGGACATGGGCGTCCCCCTGACCGCCTTCGACGCGGTCGTCACCTACGAAGGCGCAGACGGACCCGGCGCGTTGCCGCTCACCGACCTCTACCTGCCCGTCGGCGACACCCCGCACCGCGAGACCGCGCTGCCGCCCGGCGCGCTGATCACGGGCGTCACCCTGCCTCCCGCCCCCGTCGCAGCCCGCTCCCGCTACCGCAAGGTGCGCGAGCGTGCCTCGTACGCCTTCGCCATCGGCTCCGTCGCCGCCGCGCTCGACATCGAGGACGGCGTCGTCCGCGAGGCGCGGCTCGCCCTCGGCGCCGTCGCCTCCCGTCCCTGGCGGGCCCGCGCCGCCGAGGCCGTGCTGACGGGCGCACCCGCCAGCGGCGACACCTTCGCCGCGGCAGCCGACGCCGAACTGGCAGCCGCCCGGCCCCTGCCCGGCAACGCCTACAAGGTGACCCTCATGCGCAATCTCGTGGTCGCCGTGCTGACCGAACTCGCCGAGGAGGCCACCCGATGAGCACCGCCACGCCCGGCCGTACGCCGGTACAGGGCGCGGTCGGCACCGCGCACACCCGCGTGGAGGGCCGCGACAAGGTCACCGGGGCGGCCCGCTACGCCGGTGAGATCCCCTTCGCCGACCTCGCCCACGGCTGGCTCGTGCTGTCCACCGTCACGCGCGGCCGTATCCGCTCCCTCGACACCGACCGCGTCCTCGGCATGCCGGGGGTGCTCGCCGTCCTCCACCACGGCAACGCCCCGCGCCTCGAGACCGACTACATCGGCTTTCTGGGCGGCCCGCCGGACCCGACCGCCGCCGTCTTCCAGAACGACCGGGTACCGCACTCCGGCTGGCCCGTCGCCCTCGTCGTCGCCGAGACACCCGAGCAGGCCCGCGAGGCCGCCGAATCCCTGACCGTCACCTACGACGAGGAACCGCACGACGTCACCCTCGACCCCGGCCACCCCGACGCCTACCCCGCGCAGGGCCACATGCCGGCCGAGACCGAGAAGGGCGACCTGGAGGCCCGGCTCGCCGCGTCCGCGGTCGTCGTGGACGAGCGGTACACCACGCCCGAAGAGCACCACAACATGATGGAGCCGCACGCGGCGACCGCGCTCTGGGACGGCGGCCGTCTCGAGGTCGTCGACTCCAACCAGGGCACCACCTGGGTGCGGACCGAGCTGGCGAAGATGTTCTCCCTCGACGAGTCCGCGGTCCGGGTGCGCTCCGAGCACGTCGGCGGCGGCTTCGGCAGCAAGGGCCTGCGCGCGCACCAGGTGTCCGCCGTGATGGCCGCGACCGTGCTGCAGCGCCCGGTGCGCGTCGTCCTGACCCGCCGCCAGATGTTCACCCTCGGCGGATACCGCAGCCCCACCGCGCAGCGCGTCCGGCTCGGCGCCGACGCCGACGGCACGCTCCGCGCCCTGGAACACCGCTCGCTGAACCAGACCTCGCGGGTGTACGAGTTCGTCGAACCCGGGGCCGCCGTGGCCCGGGTGATGTACGACGCCGACGCCCACCGCACCGCCAACCATGTCGTCCGCCTCGACGTGCCGTCCCCGACCTTCATGCGCGCGCCGGGCGAGGCTCCGGGCTCGTTCGCCATCGAGGCGGCCCTCGACGAACTCGCCGAGCGCTGCGGCGTCGACCCGATCGAGCTGCGCCTGCGCAACGAGCCCGAGGCGGGGCCGGTCTCCGGGCAGCCGTTCAGCAGCCGCAACCTGGCCGCCTGCTTCCGCGAGGGCGCCCGCCGCTTCGGCTGGGCGGACCGCGACCCGCGCCCCGGCACGCGCCGCGACGGACGCTGGCTGCTGGGCACCGGCACGGCCGCCGCCTCGTTCCCCGCGGGCGCCGGGCCCTCCACGGCCCTGCTCACCGCGGAGGCCGACGGCCGCTTCACCGTGCGGATCGCCGCCGCCGACATCGGCACCGGCGCCCGCACCGCCCTCACCCTGATCGCCGCCGACGCCCTGGAGGTGGCGCCCGAGCGGGTGCGTGTCCGCATCGGGGACAGCGACTTCGGACCGGCGATGATCGCCGGTGGCTCCATGGGCACCCGCTCCTGGGCCTGGGCGATCACGGCCGCGGCCGCCGACCTGCGCGAACGGCTCACGCTCGGCACCGGCATCCCGCCCGAGGGCATCACGGTGCGCTCCGACACCACTGCCGCCCTGCGCGCGCTCACGCGAAAGGAACGGCACTCCTTCGGGGCGCAGTTCGCCGAGGTCGCCGTGGACACCGCCACCGGCGAGGTACGGGTGCGCCGCATGCTAGGCATCTTCGCCGCGGGCCGCATCGTCAACCCGCTCACCGCCCGGAACCAGCTCGTCGGCGGCATGATCTGGGGCCTGTCCATGGCCCTGCACGAGGAGGCGGTCCGGGACCGGTCCACCGGCGCCCTGTACGGCCCCGACCTCGCCGGCTACCACGTCGCCACGCACGCCGACGTGGCGGACATCGAGGCGGACTGGATCGACGACCCCGACCCGGACGACCCGGTCGGCATCAAGGGCATCGGCGAGATCGGCATCGTCGGCGCCGCGGCGGCCGTGGCCAACGCCGTCTGGCACGCGACGGGCGTACGCCACCGCGCCCTGCCGATCCGGCCGGACCGCGTCCTGACGGCACCGGTGCCCGGCGGGGGAGCGGCGGATGCCTGACATCGCCGGCGAACGCCACCGCTGGGCCGAGGAAGGCCGGTAGTCCGTCGTCGTCACCGTCGTCACCGTCGTCGACGTCTTGTCCGTCGGCGGAGGCACTGCCCGGGGTGGCGGCCCGACGGCCGGGGCCGGCACTCCGGTTCACGGCACCGTCGCCACCCCGGCCAGGCGCACCGCGGACTCCAGCATTACGGCGTGCACGAAGGCCTGGGGGAGGTTGCCGCGGAGCTGGCGCCGGCGCACGTCGTACTCCTCGGCGAACAGGCCCGACGGTCCGCAGGCCGCCCGGGTGCGTTCGAACCAGCGGAACGCGCCGAGGCGGTCGTCGAGCCGGTGGGCGGCGAGCGCCATGGTGAACCCGCACAGCAGGAAGGCCCCCTCCGCCTCGCCGAGCGGCTTGCCCGGGTGCTCGAAGCGGTACAGGTAGCCGTCCTCGGTGAGCCGGGACTCGATGTACTCGCGCGTGGCGGCGCCGTCGTCGTCGGACTCGCAGCCGCGGGCGATCGGCACCAGCAGGGCGGCCTCCGGACCGTCGTCGTCGGCGGCCCGGCGCCAGCGTCCGTCGGGGCGCAGACAACGGCGCCGGGTCTCCCGCAGCACCGTGTCCGCGAGGTCGCCGCAGCGCCGCCCCGCGCTGCCGGGCAGCACGTCCGCCATCCGCCGCAGACCGCACACCACGCTCAGCCGGGAGTGGGTCCACCACCGCTCCTCCAGCTCCCACAGTCCGGCGTCGGGCCGCTGCCACTGCCGTTCCACGGCGTCCACGGCGACCGCCGCGGCCCGTTCCGCGTCCTCGGTCAGCCGGTCGTGCGCGTCCGCCGCGGCGAAGAGCTGCAGTGCCTCTCCGAAGGTGTCCAACTGGAACTGGGCGCCCGCGTCGTTGCCGATGTGGTCGGTACCGCCGGGATAGCCCGGCAGCCGCAGGGAGCGTGCGGCGCCGACCCGGTCGCCGTCGACCGTGTAGGCGGGGTGGAGTCCGTCGCCGTCCTCGAGGAGGCGTTCGGCGGCGAAGCGCACCGCGTCGTCCAGCAGAGGGTGGGGTCCGTGCGCGGCGACGGCGAGACCGGCGTAGCACTGGTCGCGCAGCCAGGCGAACCGGTAGTCGTAGTTGCGCCCGCTGTTGGCCCGCTCCGGCAGGGACGTGGTGGCGGCGGCGACCATGCCGCCGGAGACGCTGGTCAGCCCGCGCAGCACGGCGTAGGCGTGCCGGGCGTCGCGCGGGGCGATCAGCCGCGAGCAGTCGGGGACCGCCCGCTGCCACTCCCGTTCGGTGGCCCGCCACAGCGCGTCCGCGTCGAGCGGCTCCGCCCTCGGTGTCACGGACAGCTCCAGCACGAGGTCGTGCGACTCGCCCTCGCGCAGCCGGAACTCGCCGGTCAGCCCCTCCTCGGGCCGCCACACGGCGTCCGGCGCCCCGAGGAGCCGCATCCGCAGTCCCTCGGCGCCGGCCGACCACACGCCGTCCTGGCGGCGGGGGTCTTGCATCCGCCCGATGCCGAAGCCCGGCCGCGCGTCCAGCGTCAGGCGCAGGCGCGGCTCCCCGCGTACCGCCCGCATCCGGCGCAGCAGGACGAGCCGGTCCGTGCGGGCCGGCATGGCCAGGGCCTCGCGGCACTCGACCAGGCAGCCGGAGGTCACCCAGCGGCTGACCCGGATGAGGGAGCCCTCCTCGTAGTAGCCGCCCCAGACGTGCCACGGGTCGGCCGGCCGGAGCGTGAAGTGCCCGGGGCCGCCGATGAGCGAGGAGAACACGGCGTCGTCGTGCCAGCGCGGCGCGCACAGCCACACGATCCGACCGTCGGGATCCAGGACCGCGCCCCGTTCCCCGTCGGCGATCACGGCGTACTCCCGCAGCACCCACGGCGGAGTGGACGACGCGTCCGGCGCCCGCTCGGGCGGGTCGGCACGGTGGCTCATGCGCTACGGCTTTCCCGGCGCCGGGGGCCGAAACGGTGCGGTCCCCGACGTCACCGGGACGCGCGTCACCGTTCGGCGGTGGGGGAAGGCACCCCGCGGCCGCGGCGGGCCCCGGTGGTCGGCGCGGCAGCGACCGCGGCCCCACCGCGCCGGTCGAGGCCCCCGCCCACCCCGTGCTCGGCCAGTGGCCCCACGGTCAGGCCCGCCGTGCGGCAGTCGGCGACGAGGCCCGGGAGCGCGCCGAGGGCAGACCGCCAGCTTCCCGGTGCCGAGGCGTGGTCGGTGTCGTGGAGGAGGACCGTGCCGCCACCACGCAGGTCCGCCGCGAGGGTCGCCCGCACGGAGGCCGGCGTGGCGTCGGCCCGCCAGTCCTTGCCCCACGCCGTCCACAGGACCGGGCGCAGTCCCGCCCGCCGGGCGGCCGCCCACCGGCCGGAGGTGAGGATGCCGTAGGGCGGCCGGTACCAGAGCGGCGCGCCGCCGATGAGTTCGCCGACCGCTTCGGCGGCCCGCAGCAGCTCGCGGGCGTCCCGTAACGGCGAGGGCAGCCAGGGACGGTCGTGCGACCAGCCGTGGACGGCGAGTTCATGGCCTCGGCGCACCAGCTCGCGGGCGGTCGCGGGGTGCCGGGCGACGTTCTCGCCGAGGACGAAGAACGTCGCCCGCACGCCGAGGCCGTCCAGCGCGTCCAGGAAGCGGGGCGTGGACGTCGGGTGCGGGCCGTCGTCGAAGGTGAGGGCGACATGGCCGGCCCGGCCCAGCCCGGACAGCTCCGGGAACCGGCGCCGGCGCAGCTCCGGCAGCCAGGTCGCGGCCGGACCGATGTGGGCCAGCGCGGCGGCGACCGGCACGACGGCGCACGCCGCCCGCCCGGCCGCGGTTCGGGGTCGGGTCCCCATCGGTTCTGCCTCCCGTCTCCCCGAGACGCCCGGGGGATCGTCTCCACTTTCCGCCAGTCCACGCGGTGCCGCATCGGCCCGGGGGCCGTCGGGCCGATGCGCGGGTCCCCACCGGTCGTGCGGGACGTGCGGGTCGTCCGGTGCCGGTCGTGCGGTCCGTCGGCCGTCCAGGGCAGTCCCTGCCCCCGTCCGGGCCGCCCCCGCCCCTGCCGTACCACTCCGGCCGTGTGGCCCCCTCCTGCCCCAGCGGTCCCACCCCGGCCTGTGGCCCCGGCAGTGTGACCCCGCCCCGCCCCGCCCCGGCCGTCCGGCACCGGCGGTGTGGCCCCGCCCTTCACCGGCCGTCCCGCACCACCCCTGTGTCCCGCAGGCCGGCTGCCCCCCACCGGTCGTGCCGCCCCAACCCGTCGTGCGGCCCCTCACCGCACAGCCCGAAAGTCCAAGCCCCGTCAGCCACCCGCCCCCGCCCCACCGGGCCCCCGTCATCACGTCTGCTTCTGCTCCTGCTCCTGCCGCCGCCCCTTCCCCGGGCCGTCACGCGCCGCGGGTGCGGTGTCCCAGGTGCCGTGGACCGAGGGGGCCCGGGCCAGGCCCACGCTGCCGAGGCCGATCAGCGCGATGCCGATCAGCTCGGGCAGGACCCGCACCCCGAGGACGATCTCCTCGCCGAAGAGGGCCCAGCCGAGGGCCACACTGGTCAGCGCGTCCCCGAGGGTCAGCGCGGGCTGCGACGCGGCGAGCGTCCCGGCCCGCAGCGCGCTCTGGAGGAGCAGGAAGCCGATCA
The DNA here is from genome assembly GCF_044390505.1 of Streptomyces sp. NPDC018947. NCBI lineage: Bacteria > Bacillati > Actinomycetota > Actinomycetes > Kitasatosporales > Streptomycetaceae > Streptomyces > Streptomyces sp. NPDC018947. The sequence continues at coordinate 60,241 of NZ_JBIRZD010000008.1, read as the reverse complement.
CGCCGACGACGCCCGTGGCGTACAGCGGCCACTGCGTCAGCACGGCGCCCACCCCCTGCGGGAACCGCCCGGTGACCTCCTTGAGCAGCGCCGCCGTACCTCCGAACGCCACCGCGGACGCCGACCCGAACAGGGCGGCACGGGGCGCGCCGCGCACCGCGCTGCCGACGGCGGCGAAGCCCGTCACCACGCAGAACAGCGCCAGGCCCGCCCAGCCCCACCGCCCCGGCGTCGCCGTGTCGTGCCCGGCCGCCGGGGAGGCGGCGCCCAGGAACAACGCCAGCCCCACGGCCAGCGCCACGAAGGCCAGCCAGGTCCGCAGGTCGGGGCGCCGGTGGAAGACCACGCTCCCGACGACCAGGGTGAACAGCAGTTCGGTCGCCATCAGCGGCTGGACGACGGCCAGGCTGCCCACCGCCAGCGCGGCCGCCTGAAGCACCGTCGTCAGGGCGAGCAGCGCCGCGCCCCCGACCCAGTACCGGTCGCGGACCAGCCGCAGCAGCGAGCGCACCACCGTGTGGACGGCGCCCGCGCGGTCCTCGTCCTGTGCTGCGGCCCGGCGCTGCAGTACCGACGCCGCGGCGTTGGACAGCGCCGCGAGCAGGGCGAGGACGACGGTGAGGACACTCACCGCGGCGGGCTCCAGCTCATCCGAACCGGGCGGCCATCCGCCGGTAGAGGCCGGGTGCCGCGCCGCGGACCCGGCACGGCAACCGGAGCCAGCCCGGCACGTACACCTCGTCGCGGCCCCGCGCCGCGGCCCTGCGCACCGCGTCGGCGACCCGTTCCGCCGGCACCGGACGCGGCCTGGACCGCCGGTAGGGCGCACCGCGCCGTTCGAAGAAGGGCGTGTCGACGACACCGGGCACCACATGGGTCACCCCGACACCCGTGCCGCGCAGTTCGTAGCGCAGGGCGTCCGCGAAGGCGCCGAGCGCGGCCTTGGCGGCGGAGTACACGGCCTCGTCGCGCACTCCCACGCAGCCCGCCAGCGAGCCGATGAGCACCACCCGGCCCGAGCCCGCCTCGATCATGCCCGGCAGCAGCAGCCGCACCAGCCGCAGCGTGGCGAGCACGTCGATGTCGAAGACCTCGTCGATGGCGTGCGGGGGCATGTCGCGGAACTCTCCGGCCCAGCCGATCCCGGCACCGGCCACCAGGAGGTCCACCCGACCCGCCGTGGCCAGCGCGAAGTCGGCGAGCTTCCGTTCGGCGCCGGGCAGCGTCAGGTCGGCGGCGAAGGCGGTGGCGGACGCGTCCTCCGCCACCTCGCGCAGCCGGGACGGATCGCGCCCGGTGAGCACCAGCCGCCAGTCGCCCTCGTCGGCCAGCCGCCGGGCCACGGCCGCGCCGATCCCCGAGGAGGCTCCGGTCACCAGGGCCGTACGGGTCCTCGTGCCCCGCTCACCCGCGGGCGTCCGTGGCCTCGCGCGGTCCGCGTCGGGAGCGAAGAGCCCCGGTCCGGGGGCGGACCGGGTGCGGGAGAACGCATCGACCATGGGGACCACCTTGGCTCGGGGCGGACACCGGGAAGCCGCCGACCGGCGGGTCGGGGGACCTCCGGCGTCCGGCCGGACGGGCGGTCAAGGAGTATCCCGGAGGGAGGGCCCGAAACGCCCCGCTCCGTTCCGGTTTGGAACCCGACGGCCGGGCAACCTGAAGCGCCGTGCATCGTCGCAGCTCATCCGCGCCCCGCCGGACCGGGCCCCCGCGCGCCCCACGGGACGCCCGCCGTGTCCTGCTGGTCAGCGCGAGCATGGGCGCCGGGCACGACACCGTGGCCGAGGAGCTGGCCCGCCGGGTCCGCGAGCGCGGCGGCGAGGCCCGGATCGTGGACGTCCTCACGCTCCTGCCCTACGGCCTCGGCGGCGCCCTGCGGCTCTTCTACCGCGGCTCGGTACGCCACTTCCCCTGGGCGTACGCCGCCCTGTACGGCCTGTTCCTGCGCCCCGGCCCCGGGCGCCGGCCCAGCGGGACGCCCCTGGCCCGGCTCGCCGGGGACCGGCTGAGGGAGCTGGCCGACCGCATGGGCGCGGACGTGGTGGTGCCCGTCTTCCACCTCGGCGCCCAGCTCACCGGACATCTGCGCGCCCGCGGTCTGCTGGGCGTGCCCAGCGTGGTGCTCGTGATCGACTTCGCCGTGCACCGCCAGTGGCTCCATCCCGGCAACGACCACTGTCTGTGCCTCACCGACGACGCGGCGCGCGAGGTGCGGCGGAGCACCGGCAGGCCCGCGGGCACCTGCGGCCCGGTGGTGGCCCCCGAGTTCTTCGCCGACGCCCCCGGAGCCGACGAGTGGCGCCGGCTGTTCGACCGGCACGGTCCCGGACGGACTCCGGTCCTGCTGTCCGCCGGTGCCTGGGGGGTCGGCTCGCGCCTCCCGGCCACCGTTCGCACACTGGCCGGCGGCGGCTTCCTCCCCGTCGTGCTGTGCGGGGACAACGCCCGGTTGCGCCGCGAACTGACGGCCGTACCGGGCGTGCTCGCCCTCGGCTGGGTGACGGACATGCCCGGCCTGCTGCACGCCGTGCGCGCCCTGGTGGACAACGCCGCGGGCCAGACCGCCGTCCAGGCGCTCGCCGCCGGACTGCCGGTCGTCGGGCACCGTCCGATACCGGGCCACGGCGCGGACGGCGTCCGGCGGATGGCGGCGCTGGGCGTCTCGGAGCCGGCCGAGGACGACACCGCGCTGCTCGGCGCGCTGCGGCGGCTGACCGCCCCCGGCCCGGACCGGCGGCGGCGGATCGCCGCCGGACGCGCGCTGTTCACGGACGACGCGGTGACGCGGGTGACCGACGCCGCCGACGCGGTGCGCGCACGCCGGTGAGCCGTCGACACCGGGTCGTTTCCCCCGGCAGGCCGGGGGCACCCGTGGCCGGGCGGCAACCGGCGGAAGGAGGCGGCGCGGTGCGGCTGGACGAGTTCCTGACCCGGGTCCGTGAACGCGGGGAGTACCACAGCGACGAGGAGGCGGAACAGGTCAGCACGGCCGTGCTGTGGGTGATCGCCTCCCGTGTCGAACCGGAGGAGGCCGCAGCCCTGGCCGCGCACCTCCCGGCGCCCCTCGACGACGCGCTGCGCCTGGAGCGGGGACGCCCCGAGGCCTTCGGACGCGAGGAGTTCCTGCGGCGCGTGGCCCAGCAGACCGGCGCCCGCCCGCGCACTGCCGAGTGGGACGCGGGCGCGGTGCTCTCCACCCTCGCCGAAGCCGTGCCCCGCGACCGGGCCGACAGCCTGCGCGCCGCACTGACGACGGACTGCGCCGACCTCTTCGGCGGGCCGGCGACCGGCTGACGGCGACCGACCGGCTGACGGCGACGGCGCACGCATGCGTCGAGACGCCCGTCCCCGCGCGTTGGAGGCGGCCCGAACAGGGCACCCGCCCCCGGTCGACGAGGCGGCCCCCACAACGGCGGCCGCGAGGAGGAGGCATCCATGACGGACGGTGAGCAGGGCTACGGCGCCGAGGACGACACTCCGCTCGCGGGATACGCGGTGCTCGCGACGACCTTCGCGGCGGGAGCGGGCGTCTTCGCCGCGGTGGCGCGGCGCCGGGGTCTGCGACTGCCCGACACCGTGCCGGCCTGGGACGTGGCCCTGCTGGGGGCGGCGACGTTCAAGGCGTCCCGGCTGCTGACCAAGGACAAGGTCACCAGCTTCCTGCGGGCGCCGTTCACCCGGCGGGAGCGTGACAGCAACGCCAACGAGGTGATGGACGCCCCGCGCGGCGGCGGGCTGCGCCACGCGGTCGGCGACCTGGTCTCCTGCCCGTTCTGCACCTCGGCCTGGGTGGCGGGAGGCCTCGTCGGTACCTACGCCGTCGCCCCGCGCGCGGCCCGGCTGGTGTGCGCGGGCCTGACCGCCGTGGCGGTGTCGGACTGGCTGCAGTACGCCTGGAGCATGACGGAGCAGAAGGCCGAGGAGTGACCCGGGCGCGCCCGGAACCCCCCCCGCTGCCCGCCGCGGCACGACCTCACGGCCCGCAGCGGCACCGCCTCACGGCCCGTCGCGGCACCGCCTCACGGCCCGCCGCGCGCTACCGCTCCGCGCGCTCGGCGCGTTCGGCGCGCTCGGCGTGGAGCTGCTTCACGCGGGCGGCCTCCTTGCGCACGTCGGCCTGGACCGCCTGCTCGCGCTCCAGCCACTCGGGCCGCTCCTGCTTCAGTTCCTCGATCCGGGCCGTGGTGAGCGCCTCGTCGATCCCGGCACGGCGCAGGCCCGCGATGGAGACGCCCAGCTTGGCCGCGACCACCGGCCGCGGGTGCGGGCCGTCGCGCCGCAGGTCGCGCAGCCACGCCGGCGGGTCGGCCTGGAGCGCGTTCAGCTCGGCGCGCGTGACGACGCCCTCCCGGAACTCGGCGGGTGTGGCCTCGAGGTACACACCCAGCTTCTTCGCCGCGGTCGCGGGCTTCATGGTCTGGGTGTTCTGGTGCGACGTCATGGTCTCAAGGGTATCGAGCGTGTGAGCGGCTCCCGACCACGCCCGGTAACCTGGCCCGGTGACAGGCTCGGAAGACTCCCCCTCGTTCCGGCTCGCGTACGTTCCGGGGGTGACGCCCGACAAGTGGGTGCGCATCTGGAACGAGCGGCAGCCAGACGTCCCGCTCTCCCTGACCCAGGTTCCCGCCGCCGAGGCGAGCGGTGTCCTGCTGGGCGGCGACGCGGACGCCGCACTGGTGCGGCTGCCCGTCGACCGGACCGTCCTCAGCGCGATCCCCCTCTACACCGAGACCACGGTCGTGGTCGTCCCCAAGGACCATCTGGTGACCGCCGCCGACGAGGTGACCCTCGGGGACCTGGCCGACGAGATCGCGCTGCACCCCCTGGACGACGTACTGGGCTGGGAGCGGCCGCCGGGCAAGCCCGCCTTCGAGCGCCCGGCCACCACCGCCGACGCCGTCGAACTGGTGGCGGCGGGCATCGGTGTCCTCGTCGTCCCCCTCTCCCTGGCCCGCCTGCACCACCGCAAGGACCTCACCTACCGGCCGGTCACCGACGCACCCGGCTCCGCGGTGGCGCTGTCGTGGCCCGAGGACGCGCACACCGACCTGGTGGAGGAGTTCATCGGGATCGTCCGCGGCCGGACCGTCAACAGCACCCGGGGCCGGCGGCCCGCCCCCGCGCAGGCGAAGGACGAGCGCGCGACGCCGGCGCGGAGCACCCGGGCGGCGGGGAGGAAGCAGGCCCCCGGCAAACCGACCGGCGGCGGCGCACGGCGCGGCTCGGGCGGCACCGCCAAGGGCGGCCGACGCGGCAGGCCCCGCCGCAAGTAGCGCACGCGGCGCGTCCACGGCCCCCGCCCCGAGGCGAGCGCGTTCAGGGGCAGGACCGGGGAGACGGCCACCCGAGCGGGCAACCGCCTCGCCCGGACCGCGGCCCCGCTCAGGACGACCGCGTCGCCCCCGCGAGCCAGTCGTACGCCGCCCGCGCGGTGAACTCCGCCTGCCCGCCGCGCACCAGCAGCCCGGCGGTGGCGAACTCGGGGGCGTCGGCCTGCGCGGCGACGTACGGGACCGCGATGCAGCGCATCCCGGCCGCGTGCGCGGCGGCGGCCCCGGGAGCGGCGTCCTCGACGACCACGCAGTCCGCCGCGGACGCCCCGAGGCGGCGGGCCGCCTCCAGGAAGACGTCGGGCGCCGGCTTGCCGTGCGGCACCTCGTCGGCCGAGACCAGGGTGCGCAGATACGCGTCCAGGCCGGTGCGGGACAGGATCGCCCCGATCGCCTCGCGCGACGATCCCGAGGCCACGGCCATCGGCACGCCCTCGCCCGCCAGCAGCTCCACGAACTTCCGCATCTGCGGGTACACCCGTGTCGAGGTGCGGGCCAGCTCCAGGTAGCGGCGGCTCTTGGCGGCGACCAGCTCCTCGACCGGTGCGCTCAGCCCGTACCGCCGCTTCCAGTCGGCCACCGTCTCCTGGGTGCTGATACCGACGTACTCCTCGTGCTCGGCCCAGGTGAAGTCCGGTACGTCGTACTCGGCGAGCGTCTGACGGCCGGCCTCGTAGTAGTTCGGCTCGCTGTCCACGAGCGTTCCGTCGAGATCGAAGACGACCGAGATTCCGTCGAGAGTGCTCATGCGCCCAGCATGCCAAGGCTCACTTCCGGGCCGTGCGCCCGATCGACTCCACCAGCGGCAGCAGGCGGTGCGGGACCCGCTCGCGCAGCGCCACCTCGCTGCGGGTGCGGACCACGCCGGGCAGGCTGATCAGCTTCTGGACGACGTCCTCCAGATGCGCGTTGTCACGGGCCACCACCCGGGTCAGCAGGTCGCCGCCTCCCGTGATGGAGAAGGCCTCGACGATCTCCGGCACGCCCGCCAGCGCCTCGCCCACCTCGTCCAGATGGCCCTGGGTGACCTCGATGTGCACGAACGCCAGCACGGGATGGCCCAGCGCGGCGGGGGAGAGGGACGGCGCGGTGCCGGTGATCACACCGTCGCGCTCCAGCCGGTCCAGGCGCGCCTGGAGCGTGCCGCGGGCGATCCCGAGGATGCGGGCGTACTCGCGCACGCTGGTGCGCGGCTGCTCCAGCAGCAGCCGCAGGATGCGGGTGTCGAGCTCGTCGACCGCCATGGCACCCCCGTTCCTCTCGTCGGCCAATGGCTCTACGGTGGCCGTAGGAAGGCCCTGATCACTGTACCAATGGCGCAGCCTGGAGAGCGGCTGTTGAGCCACTGGTGGGTGGGATGCTCATATAGAGGGGTCGATGGCGCTGCGGATCCCGCGGCGCCTTTTTCATGCCGGTGACCTGTGGGCCAGTTGCGAGGGGGCGGTAGTCAGTGCTGAAGAGGGTGTTCGTGAGCCCGGACCCGGGGCGGGTGCGGCTGCGCTTCGCCACGCGGGCCGTGCTCGGTATCGGGCTGGCCGTCGTAGTCTGCGGCCTGGCCGGGATCTCCCTCGTGGGCGCCGTCATCGGCGGGCTCGCCGCGCTGCTCGCCCTGTTCACCGTCACCGACGCGACCGTGCGCGGCCAGGCGGTCACCACCGCGCTGCTCCCGGTCGCCGGGCTGCCCGTCCTCACCGCCGCGGCCGCCCTGCACGCCCACCCTGTCGCCCGCGACCTCGCCTTCCTCGCCGTGGTCGGCGCCGGCGTCTACGCCCGCCGCTGGGGCCCGCGCGGTCACAGCCTCGGCGTGTTCGCGTTCATGACCTTCTTCATCGCCCAGTTCCTGCACGCGACCACGGACCGGCTGCCCGAGATGTACGCCGCCGTCCTGCTGTCCGTGGCCACCGCGGCGGCGGTGCGCTTCGGCCTGTGGTGCTACGAGCGCCGTATGCCCGTGCCCGCGGTGCCCGCTCCTCCCGGCGGCACCGGACTGGCCCGCATCACCACCCGCCAGGCCGTCCAGGCCACCGTCGGCGCGGGCTTCGCCCTGGTCGTGGGGCAGCTCGTCTCCGGCGACCGCTGGTACTGGGCGGTCGGCGCCACCTGGTGGGTCTTCGTCAACACCACCTCGCGCGGCGACACCCTGGTCCGAGGCTTCCGGCGCGTGCTCGGCACGGTCGTCGGCATCGGCCTCGGCTTCCTGGTCGCCGTCCCGGTGGCCGGCACCACCGTGCCCACCGCCGTTCTCGCCGCAGTCTGCGTCTTCGGCATCTTCTACAGCGCCGCGGTCTCCTACACGTGGATGATGCTCTGCGTCACCCTGCTCGCCGAGCTGCTCTACGGCCTCCTCGGCGTCCTCACCCCCGGACTGCTCGCCCTGCGGATCGCCGAGACCGGCGTCGGCGCGCTCGGCGCCGTGCTGGCCGTACTGTTCGTCCTTCCCGTCACCACCCACGCCGTCACGGACGCCTGGATCCAGCGCGCCCTGCGCTGCGTCCACGCCTGCACCGCCGAGGCCGCCGCCCGCCTGGCCGGTGCCGAGGACGCCGACCCGGCGCCGCGCGTGGCCGAACTGGAGCAGCTCCTCGCCCGGGTGCGGCTGTCGATCGCCCCGCTGGTGCACCCGCTCAACCCCATGCGGGGCCGCAAGCACCGCGCCCGCCGCGTACTCGCCCTGCTCGACGACTGCGCCCGGGAGATCCGCGGCCTGGTCGCCGTCGCCGCCGACCCGGAGGCCTCGCACGACGCCCGGCTGGCCGCCGCCTGCTGGCGGGTCGAGACCGCGGTCGAGGCGCTCACCGGCGGCGGAGCCGTTCCCGACCACGAGGAGCGCCCGCTCGCCGCCGAGCCGGCCCTCGCCCACCTGCACGGCCTGGAGCGCGCCCTCGCCGAACTCGCCGCACCCCTGCGCAGCCCGTCCGGATCCCCGCTGGTCGGCGCCTGACCCGGCGACGCCCCCCGGCTTGGTCTAGACCGCACGTGATCGACTGCTACCGTCGCTCCGGGGCCGGCGACCGGTCGGCACCCGGCGCGGTATCCGGCGTGGCACGGGACGAGAGGGGTCAGCGGTGGCGGACGGCGACAGGCGGCGGGCGTTCATCGGGTCGTTCACGGCGGCCGGGGGCCCCGGGATCGTGACGGCGGCCGTCGCGCCCGGCGAGGGCACGCTGACCTTCCTGTCCAGCGTGAACGGCGTTCCCGACCCCTCCTACCTGGCCCTCGCGCCCGACGGCGGCACGCTCTACGCGGTCAGCGAGACCGCCGAGGGCGCGGTCGCCGCATACCGCGTCCGCGGCGACAAGCCCGAGCCGGCCGGGCGCCCGGTGCCGGTCGGGGGCGAGGGACCGACCCACCTGAGCCTGTTCGCCGGGCACGTGCTGACCGCCAACTACGGCTCGGGAAGCGTCAGCGCCGTGCCGGTCCGCTCCGACGGCACCCTCGCCCGTTCCGCGTCCGGGGTGCTCCGGCACACCGGCTCCGGCCCGCACGCCCAGCGCCAGCAGGGACCGCACGCCCACCAGGTGCAGCCCGACCCCAGCGGTCGCTGGGCCGTCAGCGTGGACCTCGGCACCGACTCGGTGCGGGTCTGCGCCCTGGCGGACGGCGTCCTCACCGTGCACCGCGAGATCGCGCTGCGCCCCGGCTCGGGCCCCCGCCACCTCGCCTTCCACCCCGACGGCACCCGCGCCTACGTGGCCAACGAACTCGCCCCCACGGTCACGGTCTGCCACTGGGACGCCGCCGACGGCACGCTGCGCCCGCTCGCCGAGGTGCCGGTGCTGCCCGGCGCCCCGGCCGGCGACGCCTACCCGTCCGGCATCGTCGTCTCGCCCGACGGCCGCTTCGTGTGGACCGCGACCCGCGGCGAGGACGTGCTGTCCGTCCTCGCCGTCGAACCGGACGGCCTGCGGCTGACCGGAACGGTGCCCTGCGGAGGCCGCTGGCCCCGGGCGATCGCCGAGTCGGACGGCTTCCTCTACGCGGCCAACGAGCGCTCCGGGGACGTCACCTGGTTCGCGCTCGACCCGGCGACCGGGCTGCCCCGCCGCAGGGGCTCGCTGGACGTCCCCGCGGCGTCCTGCGTGATCTTCGGCTGATCCGCCGGGTCCCGCGCTCACGGGCCCCACTACACGGCGAAGGGCCCGCTCCCGTACCGGTGCGGGCCCTTTCGGCCGTGCGTGCCGTGACCGTGCGGGTGCCGTCCGCCTCAGCGGACCGGGGCGCCCTGCGGCTGCTGCGGCGAGATGCCCAGCGCGGTCGTGTACTTCGCCAGCGTCAGCTTGCCGATCGCCGGGTACGGGCCGAGCGGCTCGGCGGTGGAGCAGTCTGCCTCCTTCGCCGCCTCCTCCAGCAGGGACGCGTCGATCTCCGGGCCGATCAGGTACGGCGCCAGCGCGAGCTGCTGCGAGCCGGAGGAGCGGAGCTGCTCGGCCACCGACGCGATCGAGCCCTCCTCGTCCAGCGCCGCCGCCATCACCGGCACGGCGAGGCGCGCGGCCAGCAGCATGCCGGTGATCCCGGCTGCCTGCACGGCCTCGTCGCCGCCCACGGAGGCGAGGATGATGCCGTCCGCCGCGGTCGCCACGGTGAACAGCCGGGCGCGGTCGGCGCGGGCCAGACCGGCCTCCGAGAGGCGCACGTGCAGCGCCTCGGCGAGCAGGGGGTGCGGGCCGAGCACATCGGTCAGCTCGGCCGCGACGCGGCTGTCCATCACGGCCTGGCGGATCCGGCGCAGCAGCGCGCTGTCCGGGCCGGCGAGCAGCGGCACGACGACGGCGACCGGGCCGTCCGGCTCCTTGACGTCCAGGCCGGCGTCGCGCGCCTGCTCGTAACGGGCGGTGCGCTCCTCGGCGGCGTGCGCGAGGACGGCCGACAGCGACGGGTACTCCTCGTCGTCCCCGTCGAGGAAACCGGTGCGGGCGTCGAGGCCGGGCAGTTCGGAACGGGCGATGCTCAGGACCTCGTCGGCGAGGCCGCGGGTGGTGCTACTGGGCGTGCCCGGCACCGCGAGGACGAGCGCGGGCGCGCCCTCGGGAGCCACCAGGGGCTCGGGTCGGCGGTGCCGCCCGGGCTGGCGGGGGCGCGGCATTCGTACTGGCAGGCCGGACGCGGGCCCAGTGGGGGAGCTCATGGCGCCGCATGTTACTGGTTTCCCGGGCTTCCCCGTTCGGGGAGGGTGCAGGTGAGCGGTATCCGTCCGGTTTTGTCTGATGAGTGATGCACGGATCGGACGACATCGGCACGATTCCCCTCTCCGGGGGCCGTTCTCAGCCGTCCGGCACCGTCGTCACGGTCAGCATCCGGTCATCCCCGGGAAGAGTGAGGCCGCCGGTCGTCAGGTCGGTCGCGACGCGTACCGACCCGTGCAGCGGATCGCCCTCCGCCTCCACCCGCCGGGCGTGCGGCAGCCGCTGGGCCAGCTCCTCCTCCAGCGGCACGACGAGGGGGTCGCCCATCTTCAGCAGACCGCCGGTGACGGCGATCCGGGGCTCACCCTCCGGAGGGCAGACCGCGGCGGCCGAGTCGGCCATGTGCCGTGCGGCGGCGCGCAGGATGCCCCGGGCGACGGGATCGGCGTCCGCGCAGGCGGCCACCTCGGGCGCGAACGACGCGAGGACGGCGGGGCGGTCGGTGCGCGGATACAGGACGCCGGGCAGCCCCGTGACCGGCCCGAACCGCTCCTCGGCGCGGGCCAGCAGCGGCGCGGATCCGTCCTGCCGTCCGTCGTGGGCGCGCAGTGCCGCCTCCAGGCCGGCCCGTCCGATCCAGGCGCCCCCGCCGCAGTCGCCGAGCAGATGTCCCCAGCCGTCCGCGCGGCGCCAGCGGACCAGGTCGGTGCCGGTCGCGATCAGCCCGGTGCCCGCGGCGACCACGGCGCCGGGCCGGGGACCGAGGGCGCCCACGTAGGCGGTGACGGCGTCGGCGACGAGCGCGACCGTCCGCGCACCCAGCTCCCGGCCGAGGGCGCCCGGCAGTTCGGCGCGCAGGGCGTCGCCCAGGGTGGCGAGCCCGGCGGCCCCGATCACGACGGTGCCGATCCGTCCGATCCCGGCCTCGGCGGCGGACTCCCGGGCCATGGGCAGCAGCTGCTCCAGCAGGTGCCCGGGCTCGATGCCGCGCGGCCCGGTGCGCACGGGCTCGCGCGACGCACGCCGGGCCAGCGGACCGCGCCCGCCGGCGGTGCCGACGACGACGCGGAGCCCCGAGCCGCCGGAGTCCACGGCGAGGAAGCCGGCCCCGGACGCGTGTTCCGCCCCGTCCCCGGTCACGGCAGGCGCCAGTCCACCGGCTGGCCGCCGAGCCGCATCAGCAGGTCGTTGGCCCGGCTGAACGGGCGGGAGCCGAAGAAGCCCCGGTCGGCCGACATGGGGGACGGGTGGGCCGACTCCACGGCGGGCAGGTCGCCCAGCAGGGGACGCAGATTGCGGGCGTCGCGGCCCCACAGGATGGACACCAGAGGTTTGCCCCGCGCGGCCAGGGCCCGGATCGCCTGCTCGGTGACCTCCTCCCAGCCCTTGCCGCGGTGGGCGGCGGGCTTGCGCGGCGCCGTGGTGAGGGCCCTGTTGAGCAGCAGCACGCCCTGCCGGGTCCAGGGGGTGAGGTCCCCGCTGGAGGGCTGGGGCAGGTTCAGGTCGGCGTGGAGCTCCCGGAAGATGTTGACGAGGCTGCCGGGCAGCGGGCGCACGTCCGGAGCGACCGAGAACGAGAGCCCCACCGCGTGCCCCGGGGTGGGATACGGGTCCTGACCCACGATCAGGACCCGTACGTCGTCGAAGGGTTGCTGGAAGGCCCTCAGGACGTTGGGCCCGGAGGGGAGATAGGTGCGTCCGGCGGCGATCTCCGCACGCAGGAAGTCACCCATTCCGGCGATCCGCCCGGCGACGGGTTCCAGGGCCTTCGCCCAGCCCGCTTCGACGATTTCATGCAAGGGTCGTGGTGCCACGGGCGTCACCCTACTGCCGTTCGGGTGACGCCGATCAACCGGTGGCCGCGACCCGCTCCCCCGCACCGCTCATCCGACGACCGCGGCCCGCACGCAGAGCACGTCCGGCAGATGGGCGGCCAACTGCCGCCAACTGTCGCCGTCGTCGGCCGAGGCGAACAGCTCCCCGTTGCGGTTGCCGAAGTAGACGCCGGCCCGCTCCGCGTCGTCGGTGCTCAGCGCGTCGCGCAGCACCGTGCCGTAGTGGTCCTCCTGCGGCAGCCCCGCCGTCAGCGGCTCCCAGGTCTTGCCCGCGTCCGACGTGCGGAAGACCCGGCAGCGGTGGTCGGCCGGGACCCGGTCCGCGTCGGCGTTGATCGGGAAGACGTAGGCCGTGTCGCCCCGGTGCGGATGGGCGGCCACCGCGAAACCGAACGTGGACGGCAGCCCCGCGCCGATGTCCGTCCAGTGCGCCCCGGCGTCGTCGCTGCGGTACACCCCCCAGTGGTTCTGCAGATACAGCCGGTCCGGGGTGGCCGCGTCCCGCGCGACCTTGTGCACGCACTGGCCGAACTCCGGGTCGGGGTCGGGTAGGAACACCGCGGAGACACCCGAGTTGGACGGCGCCCAGCTCGCCCCGCCGTCCGTGGTGCGGAAGACGCCCGCGGTCGAGACGGCCACCGTCACCGCCCGGGGGTCGCGCCGGTCGGTGAGGACCGTGTGCAGCCCCTCACCGCCGCCGCCGGGCACCCACCGCGACCGCGTGGGGTGCTCCCACAAGGGGCGGACCAGCTCGAAACTCTCCCCGCGGTCCTCCGAGCGGTACAGCGCGGCCGGCTCCGTGCCCGCGTAGACGACGTCCGGCTCCGCGGCGGACGGATGGAGCTGCCACACGCGCTCCAGCGAAGCCCCGGTGTCCTTGGGGAACTTGACGGCGGGCCGCGCCGGTTCCGTCCAGGTGCGGCCCAGGTCGTCGGAGTGGAACACCGACGGGCCCCAGTGCGCGCTGTCGCCGCCGGCCAGCAGCCGCGGGGTGTCACCGCGGGTGTCGACGGCGACCGAGTACACGGCCTGCGCGTTGAAGTAGGGACTCTCGTCGAACTCCCAGGTGCCACCTCGCCGACGCCCGATGAACAAGCCCTTGCGGGTGCCCACGGCGAGCAGTACCTCGGTCATGCCGATCACCTCCGCGGTGTCGTCGACCTCTTTGTCTCGGACACCGGCCAGTCTGCACCCGACCACTGACAGTCACCTCCGGAAAGGGCATCGCCGCAGGTCAGGCCGGTGGTGTCGCGCCAGGCGGGAGGTTCGCCGAGGCTGCTCAGCCCGCGTCCGGCAGCGCCCGGGCCAGGATGCCGCCGAGGTCGGCCCCGTCCGGCAGCGTCCCGAAGGCGTGCCCCCAGTCGCCGCCCAGCCGGCTCGCGCAGAAGGCGTCGGCGACGGCGGGCGGCGCGTGCCGGACGAGGAGGGACGCCTGGAGGGTGAGGGCCATCAGCTCCACCAGCCGGCGGGCGCCGGTCTCGGACGCCGAGGCCAGCCCCGTCTCCAGCCGGGCCACGGCGGCGTCCAGCCGGGCGTCCGCCCCGCGCGCGAGGGCCAGTTCGTCGAACAGGGCGTGCGCGGTCTCGGGCGAGCGGCCGAGCGCGCGCAGCACGTCGAGGGCGTTGACGTTCCCCGAGCCCTCCCAGATCGACAGCAGCGGCGCCTCCCGGTAGTGGCGCGGCATGCCGGACTCCTCCACGTAGCCGTTGCCGCCCAGGCACTCGAGGGCCTCCGCGGTGAACGCCGGGCCCCGCTTGGTCACCCAGTACTTGCCGACGGCGGTGGCGATCCGCCGGAACGCCGCCTCCCCGGCGTCCCCGCGCACCGCCCGGTCGGCGGCGCCGGCCAGCCGCAGCGTCAGCGTCGTCGCCGCCTCCGACTCCAGCGCCAGGTCGGCCAGGACGTTGCGCATCAGCGGCTGGTCGATCAGCAGGGCGCCGAACGCGCTGCGGTGCCGCACGTGGTGACCGGCCTCGACGAGGGTCTTGCGCATCAGCGTCGCCGAGGACATCACACAGTCCAGCCGGGTGCAGTTGACCATCTCGATGATCGTCTTGACGCCCTGCCCCTCGGGCCCCACCAGCCAGGCGACCGTCCCGTCGAACTCCGGTTCGGAGGAGGCGTTGGACCGGTTGCCGAGCTTGTCCTTCAGCCGCTGGATGCGGAACGTGTTGCGGGTGCCGTCTGGCAGCACGCGCGGCACCAGGAAGCAGGAGAGCCCGCCGGGCGCCTGGGCCAGCACCAGGAACACGTCGCACATCGGCGCCGACGTGAACCACTTGTGCCCGCGCAGCGCGTAGACGCCGGGTTCGGCGGTCGGGGCGGCCGCCGTGGTGTTGGTCCGCACGTCCGAGCCGCCCTGCTTCTCGGTCATCCCCATGCCGGCCAGCAGGCCGCGCTTCTCCGTGGGCGTGCGCAGCCCGGGTTCGTACTCCCGGCTGGTCAGCAGCGGCTCGTAGACCTTCGCCAGTTCCGGCTGCCGCCGCAGCGCGGGCACGGCCGCGTACGTCATCGAGGTCGGGCAGCCGTGCCCCGCCTCGGTGTGGCCCCACACCAGTCCGCCCGCCGTCCGCGCCACGTGGGCGCCCGGCCGGTCGTCTGCCCAGGCCGAGGCGGCGAGGCCCTCACCGACCGCCACCCGCATCAGGCGGTGCCAGCTCGGGTGGTACTCGACCTCGTCGACGCGGTTCCCGTACCGGTCGTGGGTGCGCAGCACGGGCTCGTGTCGGTTGGCCAGCTCGCCCCACTCCTGCGCCTGGACGCTGCCGGCCCGCAGCCCGAGCCGCCGCAGCTCCTCCTCGGCCCACTGCGCGCCCTCGCGCCGCACGCCCTCCAGCAGGGCCGCGTCCTCACTGGCGTCGTACGGCGCCAGGGGAGGGGGCTGGTTGGTGACGTCGTGCGTGGCGTACCGCTGCGGGCCGCCCGCGGTTCCCCCGTACTCGTACGGCTCCTGTGCGAGTGTCGTCATGAACCGAGTGTTGCACCGCCCCTACGGTCGCAGCAATAGTGCAACACGCGGGTCGCGGCACGTACAGTACGTGCGTGTCCCCGCCGCTCGACGACCCAGCGCCCCCGGGCGAGCCGGCGCTGCGCCCGCTGTCGGCGCGGTCCGTCGTGCTGAGCCTGCTGCTCGGTACGCATCCCCCCGAGCTGCCGGTCCGGGACCTGGTGCGGCTCGTGGAACGCTTCGACGTCGGCGGCTCCACCGTGCGGGCCGCGCTCAGCCGCATGGTGAACGCCGGGGACCTGCGGCGCACCGGCACCGGCTACCGGCTGAGCGAGCGGCTCCTCGAACGCCAGCGGCGCCAGGACGAGGCCGTGCGCCCGCACACGCGCGCGTGGGACGGCGACTGGGAGATGGTGGTGATCACCGCGTCCGGACGCGGTCCGGCCGAACGCGCCGGACTGCGCGCCCGGCTGGCGGCCCTGCGCCTCGCCGAACTCCGCGAGGGGGTGTGGCTGCGTCCCGCCAATCTGAGCCGCCCGCTGCCCGGCGACCTCGACGCGGTCGCCGAGCGCTGCGCCGCCCGTCCCGCGCGGCCGGCCCGTGAGCTGGCCGCGGAGCTCTGGCCGCTGGACGCCTGGGCCGCGACGGCCCGGGCCCTGCTGGCGCACGTCGAGGGGGCGCGGCGGCCGGCCGAGCGGCTCACCGCCTACGCGGCGGTCGTACGCCATCTGCTCGCCGACCCCGTCCTGCCGCCGCGGCTCCTGCCGCCGCACTGGCCGGGTGCGGACCTGCGCGACGCGTACACGGCCTACCAACGGGAACAGGCCGGCCGCCTTGGGGCGGACGGCGCCTGACCCCGCCGGCGCGGGTGTCCGGCGGGGATCCGCGGAAGGCCGCGGCGTCACACGGCCCAGCCGTACTGGTCCGGCACCCGCACCTCGCCGCCCAGTTCCCGTGCCGCCCGCCGCGCCCACGACGGGTCGCGCAGCAGCTCGCGGCCCAGCAGTACCGCGTCGGCCTCGCCGTTGGCCAGGATCTTCTCCGCCTGTCCGGCCTCGGTGATGAGGCCGACGGCGGCGACCGGCAGCGAGGTCTCCGCCTTCACGCGTGCGGCGAACGGCACCTGGTAGCCGGGCCCGGCCGGAATGCGCACCCGCGCGTTGCCGCCGGTCGAGACGTCGAGCAGGTCGACGCCGTGGGCCTGGAGGTCGCGGGCGAAGCGGACGGTGTCGTCCGGCGTCCAGCCCCCCTCGTCCAGCCAGTCGGTCGCCGAGACGCGGAAGAACAGCGGCTTGTCCTCGGGCCACACCGCGCGCACGGCGTCCACGACCTCCAGGGCGAAGCGGGTGCGGTTCTCGTACGAACCGCCGTAGGCGTCGGTGCGCCGGTTGGAGTGCGGCGAGAGGAACTCGTGGATCAGGTAGCCGTGGGCACCGTGGATCTCGGCGATCTCGAACCCGGCGGCCAGGGCCCGGCGGGCGGCGTCCGCGAAGTGGCCCACGATCTCCTGGATCCGCGCGGCCGTCAGCTCGGTCGGCACCGGGTGACCGTCGTCGAAGGCCAGTGGGCTCGGCGCCGCCGGCTGCCAGCCGTGTGCGTCCGCGCCCACCGGCGCCCCGCCCTTCCACGGCTGCGCGGTCGAGGCCTTGCGGCCGGCGTGGGCGAGCTGGACCCCCGGCACCGTGCCCTGTGTGCGCAGGAAGTCCGTGATCCGGCGGAACGCCTCGACCTGGGTGTCGTTCCACAGGCCCAGGTCCTGCGGGGAGATGCGGCCCTCCGGGGAGACGGCCGTGGCCTCGACGACGATCAGGCCGGTGCCGCCCGCCGCCCGTGCGCCGTAGTGCGCGAAGTGCCAGTCGCCGGGCGCGCCCGCCAGGGGGCCCTCCGGTGCGGCCGAGTACTGGCACATCGGAGCCATCCACACCCGGTTGGGGAGGGTGACGTCACGCAGCTTCAGGGGCTGGAAGAGGGCGCTCATGGGTGCGGCTCCATCTGTCGGTCGCGGTCCGGGGAAACGGCTCGTACGATAACTCTCGTAGTACGTCGGATGTCAAACTACGGTGGTCTTCGTACAATGGGAGCCTTCTCGCATCCCTCCTGGACGGTGGGACCTTCCGGACGAACTGGAGCCGCCGTGACCCCCGCCACCGCCGCCGGCAACCGCGACCTGCCGCATCCGCAGCGCGGGGAGATCCGGCTGGAGGGCGTGCTGCACGCCCTCTCCGATCCGATGCGGCTGCGGATCGTGCGCGACCTCGCCGCCGGCAGCGACGAGCTGTTCTCCTGCTCGTACTTCGACCTGCCCGTCACCAAGTCCACCAGCACCCACCACTTCCGGGTGCTGCGCGAGAGCGGCGTGATCCGGCAGACCTACCGGGGCACCGCCAAGATGAACGGGCTGCGCAGGGACGACCTGGACGCCCTCTTCCCCGGACTCCTCGACGCCCTGCTGGACGCCGCCGGCCGTCAGGCCGCCCGCCTCGGCGCCGCCTGACCGCACGCCGCTGCGCTGACGGGGTGTCGCCCGCGCGGGGCGGTGCGTGTGTCTTTCGGATGGAATGTGATCATGCGGTTACGTTGCGGGTGTGCTAGAAGCATCCTTCGTTGATCGTTCTCTTCAGCTTTCCGACCGCTGTCCGGACGACGGTGAGATGTCCGTGCGGCACACGTGGGCGGTCCGGGAGGGCCGCACCACCACGACCTGGTTCGACGTCCGGTGGACGTTCGCGGACGGCGCACGCGTCGACGCGCTCGCGGCCCTGTCCGACGACGGCGTCCGCGTGGAGGACGTACGCGCCGAACCGGGCCTGTCCCTCGACGACCTGTCCGTGCTCGCCGAGTGGCTGGAGAACCCGCTCTTCGAGGTCTGCGCGCCGGCCCGCGGTGACCACCCCGGGGGCGCGTCGCGCCGGGCACGTCCCACTTGGCCGCGCGGCAGGGAAGGGCGCCGCCTCGTCGCCGAGGAGTACCGGGCGGCCCGGGAGGGGGGCGGCGACCCGGTCCTCGCGGTGATGCGCGCGACCGGGCACAGCCGCCGCAGATCGCTCAGGCTCATCGGCCAGGCGCGCGACGACGGCTTCCTCACCCCGCGCCGCGCACGACGCTGAGGTCCCGCGGGGGCCGGGAGCCGGTCGGGGTGCCCCTACAGCATCCCGCGCATCCGCACGATCTCGCTGGTCTGCTGGGCGACCACGTCGTCGGCCATCTCCTCGATCTGCACGTTGTTGCCCTGCGACTTCACATCCGTGGCCATGGTGATCGCGCCCTCGTGGTGAGTGATCATCAGGGTGAGGAAGAGCCGGTCGAAGTCCTCGCCACGCGCCGCGCGCAGCTCGGCGAGCTGCTCCGGCGTCGCCATCCCCGGCATCGCGCCGTGGTCGTGCCCGCCGCCCGTCTCCTTCTGGCCGTGCGCGGTGAGCCAGCCCTTCATGGCCGTGATCTCCGGCCCCTGGGCGGCGGATATCCGCTCCGCGAGCTTCTTCAGCCGGCCGGACTCGGCCTGACCGGGCACGAGCGCGGTCATCTCCAGGGCCTGGGCGTGGTGCTGGATCATCATGCGCGCGTAGGCGACGTCCGCGGAGTTGGGGGAGTCGTCGTCGGCGCGCTGCCGCTCGGCGTCCTCCGCCGAGAGCGTCCGGTTCGCCCCGCCGGGCGCGCCCGGCGCGATCACCGAAGGCCCCGCCGCCGCGGCCGACTTGGTGTCGGGGCCGGAGTCGCAGGCCCCGAGCCCCAGAACGGCCAGTGCGGTCAGCGAGGCCGTGACGAGCGACGCGCGGAACGACGCGGGACGGATGGGCACGACAAACCTCCTGGGGCGGACGGAACACGGAACATCCGGTGAGTGCGATGACCGTCCTAGCACGCTTCCGCGCCGTACCGATCAGGAAACTTCATTACGTGTTTGTTGACCCCTGTTGGTATGAGCATGGCGAAGACGATACTGCGGGGATGCGTGAACCGTTCCGACGGGAACGGACGTAGGGAGGAAACAGTGAACCTGTTGAGCGACCCGCGAACGCGGCGCAGACGCCTCGGAGTCGCGGCGGCCGCCGCCGGCCTCATGGCCGCGCTGCTCACGGCCGGCCCGGTCGCGGCCACCCCCGATCCGGGGGACGGCCCGGCCACGTCGAAGGAGGTGTCCTCGAGTGCGCGCGCCGAGGCGCGCGAGGCCATAGCGAGCGGCGAGATACCCGGCAAGGACGAGATCGTCCACTCCGCCAACATCCAGCACCTGGCCAACGTCCCGAAGGAGGCGCTGCCCGGCTTCAACACGGACATCGCCTTCCAGGACGACTACGCCTTCGCCGGCAACTACGACGGCTTCCGCATCTTCGACATCAGCGACCCGAAGAAGCCGAAGACCGTCGCGCAGGTCCTGTGCCCCGGCTCGCAGAACGACATCTCGGTCTCCGGCAACCTGCTGTTCCTGTCGACCGACTCCTCGCGCAGCGACAGCAGTTGCAACAGCACCACCCAGCCCGCGACCGAGAAGTCCTCGTGGGAGGGCATGAAGGTCTTCGACATCAGCGACAAGCGGAACCCGAAGTACGTCGCCGCCGTCGAGACCGCCTGCGGCTCGCACACCCACACGCTGGTTCCCGAACGCAAGAACGTCTACGTCTACGTCTCCTCGTACTCGCCGAACGCCGCCTACCCGGACTGCCAGCCGCCGCACGACGGCATCTCCGTCATCAAGGTGCCGCGCAACGCCCCCGAGCGGGCGGCGGTCGTGGGCTTCCCCGTGCTCTTCCCGGGTGAGGGCCCCGACGGCGGCGGCAACCCGGGCGGACCCACCAACCCGGGTGTCTCCAAGACCACCGGCTGCCACGACATCACGGTCCTGCCCTCCAAGGACCTGGCGGCGGGCGCCTGCATGGGCGACGGCATCCTGTTCTCCATCAAGGACCCCGAGAACCCGAAGGTCATCGACCGGGTCCAGGACAACGTCAACTTCGCGTTCTGGCACTCGGCGACCTTCAACCAGAAGGCCGACAAGGTCGTCTTCACCGACGAGCTGGGCGGCGGCGGCGCACCCACCTGCAACGCGGAGATCGGCCCGAACCGCGGCGCCGACGGCATCTACGACATCGTCGGCAAGGGCGACGACCGCAAGCTCGTCTTCCGCAGCTACTTCAAGATCCCCCGCCACCAGGCGGACACCGAGAACTGCGTGGCCCACAACGGCTCGCTGATCCCGGTGAAGGGCAAGGACCTGATGGTGCAGGCCTGGTACCAGGGCGGCGTCTCCGTCTGGGACTTCACCGACTCCTCCAGCCCGAAGGAGATCGCCTACTTCGAGCGCGGCCCGCTGAGCACCGACTCGCTCGCCACGGGCGGTTCCTGGTCGGCGTACTACTACAACGGCTACATCTACTCGAACGACATCGCCAAGGGCTTCGACGTGCTGAAGCTCAGCGACCGGCGCACCGACCCGGCCAAGCGGGTCCACCTGCGCGAACTCAACGTGCAGACGCAGCCGGACTACTTCGACTGATCCGCCGGCCGGCGGCGGTCACTTGCGGGCCGCGCCGGTCGCGAAGAACCGCGAGAGATCCGTTTCACGGGTCCCGCCGGGCGCCTCGGTGTCCGGCGGGACACCCAGTTCCCAGCTCAGCCCGTAGCGCTTGAAGAGCTCGGCGCGCAGCGTCGGCACGGGCATGGGCACCCCCGGCACCAGGGCGGCGAAGACGGCACCCATGAGCAGCGCCCGCAGCATCGGGTAGTCGTGGTCGACGTCCTGGGAGCCGTGCCGGGCGACGGTGTCCCGCAGCAGCTCGGCGAGGCGCCGCTGCTCCGGGCAGGGCATGAAGCCCTCCGCGTCGAGCATCCCCGCCATGTGCTGGCGCATGAGCACCGGCCGGTCCCGGGCGAGGCCCAGGATCGCGTCGATGGCCCGTGCCATCCGCTCCGGCCCGTCCTCGGTCTGCGGCTCGCGTTCCAGGGCCTCCTCGAGGGTCCGGTGCATCAGCCGGTGCACGGCGGACTGCACCAAATGCCGCTTGCCCGGGAAGTAGTACGACACCAGCCCCCGTGCCGAACCCGCCCGGTCGGCGATGTCGCCGAGCGTCGTGGAGTCGTATCCGCGCTCGCCCACCAGCTCCACGGCGGCCTGCAGGAGCCGCTCCTTCGAGCGCCTCCGCAACTCTTCATTGACCGTGGTGCTGCGCGGGGACATGCTGGACTCCTGCGTTGACTGGCTGGCAGCCAACTATACTCAGCGCGGACGGACGGCCCCCGGGCGGGACCGTTCCACGCTGCCGTCGGCCTCGGGTGACACGGGGGATCACCCGAGGCCGACGGTGGTCTCACGGGCGGCGCCCCGCGTCCTTGACGAAGACCAGGCCGTCGAGGCCCGCGAGCTGCCCCGGGTCGAGCGGGGCGTACCCGAACCAGGGGGACTCACGGGGTACGGGCCGCCGGTCGCCGAGGGCGGCGGCCAGCCGAGCGGGGTCGACGAGGCGGCGGTCCTCCGGGAGCGCGTACAGGAGGCCCTCGACGGTGTCCGGGGCGGGCGTGTCCACTCCCCGGTGACCGAGGGTGCCGAGGGCCGTGGCCACGAAGGCGTACTCCCGCCCGAGCCGGGCGCCGACCAGCGCGCCGGCGCTCCACCACTCCACCGGCCCCTCCCACATCCGCATCGTGCTCTTGGCCCGCTGGAGGTGGGAGTTGTGGGCGTGCACGAAGACCGGGCCCCGTTCGGCGAGGGCGAGGAGGTTGTGGGCCATCATCCGGTCCCGGGCGGCCACCAGCCGGGTCATGCGTGCCGGTGAGGTGTCGGCCGTCCAGTGGTGGTAGCGCAGCAGACCGGTCGCGGTACGCCCGTACAGGCGCGCCCGCTCCCACTCGTCCCGCGAGGCCGCCGTGAGCAGGTGCGGCGTCTGCGTGTCCAGCAGGGCCACCAGGTCGTCGGCGAGCAGTCGCAGCCGGGCCGCCTCGGCCGACCGCCCCACGGAGCGCGCCGGGTCCGTCATCGCGGCGGGGTCGGTCCAGCGTTCGTCGGCGCCGAGCAGGTGGTCGAGCGTCTCAGCGGTGCAGGGGAGCAGCGCGGGGTCCACCCGGGCCGCGAGGTGGTCGTGGAGCGCGGTCAGGGCGCGCCGGGGGCTCTCGGCGCCGGTGATCTCCAGCGGTCCGTCGAATCCGGCGAAGCGGACGTGCTCGGACGCCGGCCGGGTCTCGTTGTGGGCGCGCATCCGGCGCACGAGTTCGCGGTTGCCCGCGCAGGCGCCCCAGCCGTGGCTGAACCCGTTCTCCACGACCTCGTCGAGGGTGCCGGTGCCCGAGGTGACGTAGTCGTCCACGAGCAGGCCCCGCAGGCAGTCGCTCTCGACGGCGATGGTCCGGTAACCCTCCTCGGCGAGCTGGAGGAAGAGGTCGTTGCGCACCTCCAGCAGGGTGTCCTCGGTGTGGGCCGGCTCGCCCAGGGCGAGCAGCCGGGGCCGGGCGGGGAGCAGTCCGAGGACGGCGGAGGCGTCGACGGGCCGGGTGGCGTCCTTGATGTCGGTGACCATGGATTCAACGGTATCGTTGAACTTTCGATAGAAACTTTTCGGCGCCAGGAGAGCGGTCTTGGGGAGAAACCTTCAAAACGGGGAACGCCTCAGGCCGGTCGACCTCGCGCGGGCGCACGGTCTGTCGACGCAGGCGGTCCGCAACTACGAGGAGGCCGGCATCCTCCCGGCCGCAGACCGCACGGCGCACGGCTACCGCACCTACACCCCGCTGCACGCGCGGGCCCTCGGCGCGTTCCTCGCCCTGGTGCCCGGGCACGGCCACCGGACGGCGGCGTCGATCATGCGGGCCGTGAACGAGGGACAGCCCGACGAGGCGTTCCGCCTCCTCGACGAGAGCCACGCCCAACTCCTCGAGGATCGGCGGACCCTCGAGGCCGTGGAGAGCGCCCTGCGCGACCTGGAGCCCGGCGCGGCTCCCGAGTCCGCCGCGGGCGCCGTCAAGGGCGACACGTTCATCGGGCCGCTGGCCCGCAGGCTCGGCATCCGGCCCGCGACCCTGCGCAAGTGGGAACGCGCCGGGCTGGTGCGCCCGCGCCGCGACCCGGTGACCGGCTACCGGGTCTACGCCGAGGCCGACGTACGGGACGCGCGGCTCGCCCACCAGCTCAGGCGGGGCGGCTATCTGCTGGAGCAGATCGCCCCGCTGCTCACCCGGGTACGGACGGCCGGCGGTCTGGAGCCGCTGGAGGCCGCCCTGTCCGACTGGCGCGCCCGGCTGTCCGCCCGCGGCCGGGCGATGCTGACCGGCGCCGCGGAGCTGGACGCGTACCTCCGGGCCAGGGGCTGAGACGCCGGCGGTTCAGCGCACCAGGTCCAGGACGGGCCGCAGGGCGTCCGGCCGCCGGGCCACCGGCAGCGGGTCCACGTAGTGCACGCGGCACCCGAGGGCCCGCGCACCGCCGTCCGCCCGGGGCTCGTCGCCGACCATCAGCGTCCGGCCCGGCTCGGCGCCGAGCCCCGCGCAGGCCATCGCGAACAGCCGGGGGTCGGGCTTGCGGATGCCGTGCTCGTACGACAGCACGTAGGTGTCGACGTACCGGTCGAGGCCGTGCTCGCGGAAGACCGGGCGCAGGTCCCAGCCGATGTTGCTGATCACGCCCACGGCTGTCCCGCGCTCGCGCAGCGTGCTCAGCACCTCGGCGGCGTCGGGGTACGGGCTCCAGACGCCCGGCGTCCGGTGCCGGTCGTACAGCGCGTCGTACAAGCCCGGTCGGGGCAGCGGGACTTGGCGGGCCAGCCCGGTGTAGGCGGCCCGGTGCAGTTCCGAACTCTCGTCCCGGCGCTCCCAGACATCGGCGAGTTCCTCCGGCACCCGTAGTGGATGCGCACCCCCCGGCAGCGCCCCCGCCGCCTCGAGGGCCCGGGCGGTCCTGGCCAACTCCGGTTCGTCAAGCGCCACTTCGGCGTCCTTGAGCACCGCGCGCAGCCAGGCCTCGGTGGACTCGATGCGGAAGAGGGTCCCGGAGAAGTCGAACAGGACGGCGGTCATGGGGAGGGATCCTACGGGGCCACGCCCCCCGCCCGGGAAGTCCCCGGCCGGCCACCTTCGGTGCCGGGGACCGGGGCCGCGGGGCGGGGGCGCCGCCCTCTCCGTCCCCCGCGCACCGGGCCCCGCCGCCCGCCCCCGGGCGCCCGCCGCGCCGAAACGCTCACCGTGCCCACCTCCCGTGGGCCAGCACCGCGAGGGCCACCACCAGGGAGCCCATGAGCCAGCCCCCGACGACGTCCGTGGTCCAGTGGACGCCGAGCCACACCCGGGTCACGCCGACACCGGCCACGGAGACCACGGCCACGGCCAGCGCGGTCAGGCGCAGCCCCCGGGCCGCGCCGTAGTGGTGGAGCAGCCACACCAGCAGGCCGCACACGAACGTGGCGGTCATGGCGTGGCCCGATGGGAAGGCGGCGAAGTGCGCGGAGTCGACGGGGTCGGGCCAGACGGGGCGGGCGCGGTCCACCGCCGCCTTCAGGACCTGCTGGAGCAGACTGCCCAGCAGGCAGGCCGCCGCCAGCCACACGGCCGTCCCGCGGTCCCTGCGCCGCCACCACAGCCACAGCACCACCAGGGCGCACAGCAGGCGCATCGTCCACGTGTCCCACACCCAGTCGCTGAGGACGCGCATGACGTGGGTGACGTCCGCGTCCTCGACCGCCCAGCGGTGCGTGGTCCGGGAGATGTCGCCGTCCCAGTCGGTCAACGGGCGCCAGCGGGCCGCGACCAGGACGAGCAGCACCGCCGAGGACAGGGCCAGCGCCCAGGCCGCGCGGACGGCGGTGCGGCGCTGCGGCGGACGGGCCGGGGAGTCGGACTCGGAGCCGACGGGCGTCGCATGCATGCTGCGATCCTCGCCGACCCGGGGCGCGGGAGGCCAATCCCACGGCAAGTGAACCGTGGGCCAGGGGTGTCGGAGCGGACGGGCGGTCCCGCGCCGCTACCCCCGAGCCCGCGCAGCCCCGGTACGAAGGCCACCAGCACCGGCAGCGCCGGCACCAGCGCGGCCGTCGCTGTCAGGCGCAGGCACCGGGCCGCGCAGGCGGTCCGGAGAGGTCAGCAGGCGGTGGACCCCGCCGGGGCACATCGGCGTGCGCGGCCGGACCGGGGCCGAACACACCGCGGTCCTCGTTGAGTTCGATCAGCGCGAGCGCGGCCGTCAGCCGGCCGAAGCGCCGGGACGCCACGTCGTCGTCGGCGAGTTCGACCAGGCGGTGCGTCTCGTCGCGGAACGCGGCGAACACCGGCACCTGGGGAAAGCCGTCCGCCGGCGCGGCCGAGCAGTGCAGCCGCCACTCGTGCTAGGCCTGCGCGTGTCCCCGCTCGTGGGTGAGCACGGCGTCGAGCCGGCGGCCCCCGAGCCGGCGCAGCGCCGGTGGTGACGACCAGCCGCGGGGGAGTGCCCGGCAGCCACCAGGCGTCGGCGCGCTCGCTCTCCAGAACGACCAGCCGGACCGACCCCGGCGCGTCGCCCGGTACCTGGTCCGGCCGTACGCCCGGTGGAGGCGAAGTGACGCAGACAACGGCCGCGGGGCGGCCCGCGCCGGCTGTGCCGAGCCGCCGGGCCTTCACATGGTCAGCAGCATCGCCAGCATCGCGATCCCCATCGACAGCCGGCACGCGTGGGCCAGCTCCGGCCGGTCCCCCCACCCGGCGCCCGCGGGGCCGCCCGCCACGGCCGTGACGGGTATCAGCCGCGCGCCGGTCAGCAGCACGTACCCGGTGAAGTAGAGCAGCAGCGCCCCGGTCAGCAGCGGGACCGGCGAACCGCCGTGCCCGTGCCCGGGGCCGCCCGCCGTGGAGCCCGCCATCGCCAGCGACATGTGGACCATGGCCACCGCACCGACGAGATGATGGAGATGGTGCGGCCGCGTCCGGGCCGCCCACAGGGCGTGCAGCCCGGCGCCGGCGAACACCACCGCGCAGACGGGCCAGGCCCAGCCCGGTGGGGTCGCCGCGGGCACGGCCATCGCGGCCATGCCGAATCCCATCAGGGCCTCACCGCCCGCCGCGCGGCGCTGCTCCTCGACGCTGCTGCGCATCCGCAGCAGACAGTAGGCCCCGGTGGCCGCGCACAGCGCGACCAGCAGCCAGCCCGACGACGCTGGTCCGTGCACCCGTACCTCCCCCGCTCGACCGTCGGTCAAGGCCTGCCCGCGCCGTCCGGCGCGCACGCGAGCGCAAGGGAGTACACGGGGGGCATGCGGCGGCGCGCGGCACGCGCCACCAGGCCGGAGCGGGGCGGCCGGCCCTCCCGGCGTATTATTTACGAGTAAAACACCTGTTAAACTAAAGCCCATGAGCAGTGCGACCCCCACCCCCGGCACCCCGCTCCGTCGCCGCCTGTCCCTGGCAGGCGTGCTGCGGCTGCGCCGCCCCTCGGAGATCTGGTTCAAGCCCGCCCTCAGCTCGGTCGCCGCCATCGCCCCGCCCAACCTGACCCTGCTGGCGCTCGGCCGCCTCGACCTGGCGATGTACACGATGGCCGGGTCCCTGTGCGCGCTCTACGCCCACAACCGCCCCTACGCGGCCCGCGCCCGCACCCTGGCCTGGGTGGTGCTCGGCATGCTCGGCGGCCTCGCCGTCGCCCTGGTCACCGCCTCCCTCACCCGCGACGCGGTCGTCCTCGTGGCCGTCGGTGCCCTCCTCGCCGCCGCGCAGAAGGCACTGAGCGACGCCACCCGCCTCGGCCCGCCGGGCAACGTGGTCCTCACCTTCATCAGCTCCGCGGCCCTGTTCGCCCCGCAGACCCTCGGCCAGGTCCCCGGCCACCTCGCCCTCGGCGCCGCGGCCGGCGCCTGGGCCTGGGTCGTCGGCATGGCCCCCGCCCTGCTCCGCCCGCACGGCCCCGAGCGCCGCGCCACCGCGCAGGCCCTGAACGCCGCCGCCGCGTACGCCGGCACCCGCGGCACCGGGGACGGCCACGCCCAGGCCCGGGCCGCCGGATACGCCGCCGTCCAGGCCGCCTGGCAGACCCTGCTCTCCCTGCCCGTCAGCGGCGCCCGCGCAGCCACCCGGCACGCCCTGGAGCGCCTGGTCGTCCGCGCCGAGGTCGCGCTCGCCGCCCCCGCCGACACGGACCCGGAGCAACTGCGCGAGTGGGCCCGCGCCCTGCGTGGCGGCGGCCGCGTCCCCCGTACCGCCGGCCCCCGCGCCGACGCCTCGGACACCGAGGAGCTGCTGGGCGTCGACGCCGAACTCGCCGCCCGCCCTGCCCCCCTGTGGCGGCGGCTCGGCCCGCTCACCCCCATCGCCGCGCGCACCGCCCTCGGCTGCGCCCTGGCCGGCTACGCCTCCCTCGCGCTGGGCATCGGCCGCCCCTACTGGGCGCTGGTCACCGCCGCCGCGCTCTATCAGGCCAACCTGAGCCTCACCTGGAGCAGGGCCGTCCAGCGCGTCGTCGGCAACCTCGCCGGGGTGCTGCTGTTCGCCGCCCTCGCCCCGCTCGCCCACGCCGGTCGGATCCTCCTCGTGCTGATCTGCGTCGCGCTCAACTTCGGCGCCGAGGCCCTGATCACCCGCAACTACTGGCTCGGCTCGGTCTGCGTGACGCCGATGGCCCTGCTCATCACGGAGTTCGCCGGCTACCAGAAGCCCGGCGAGCTGATGACCGAGCGGGTGGTGGACACCCTCGTCGGCGCCCTGGTGGGCTTCCTCGCGGCCGTCGTCGTCACCAACCGGCGCGCCGGCGACCACGTCGAACAGGCGGTGGCCGCGGCGGACCGTGCCCGCGAGCGTGCCGCCCGCGTCCTGGCCGAGCCCGAGCCGTCCCCCGCCGCGCTGGAGGGCGCCCGCCGGGGCCTGGCCGCCGCGCTGACCGACCTGCGCGCCACGGCCGACGCCGCGGCCGGTGAATGGTGGCAGCGCGCCCTGCCGCAGGAGAGGGTCGTGCTCGCCGAGCAGGCCGGACACCGTACGCTCGCCGCAACGGTGCGACGCCGGGCGGCGGGCACCGCCCGGGACACCGGTGCGAGGACGGAGGACGTACGGCCATGACCGCAAGCGACGGGGGCTCGGCGGCCGCAGGCGGCGCGAGGGGAGGGCCGGACGGAGACACCGTCGCGGCGGTCGTGAGGCAGTGGCGGGCCGTCCACCCCGACCTCGACACCGGCCCCATGGAGATCATCGGCCGCATCAACCGCTGCGCCGCCCTCCTCCAGCAGGCCGAGGACGCCCCGCTGCGGCGGGCGGGCCTCAGCCGTGCCGAGTTCGACCTGCTCGGCGCGCTGCGCCGCACCGGACACGAGCTGACGCCCGGGGAACTGGCCCGCGAGACGTTCTCCTCGGGGGCCGCCGTCACCAAGCGCCTCAAGCAGCTCACCGAACGCGGCCTGGTGGAACGCCGCGGCGACACCCGTGACCGCCGGGTCGCCCATGTACGCCTCACCGACGCCGGACGCGACCTCGTCGACGGCATCCTGCCCGATCAGCTCGCCTACGAGTCGGCCGTGCTGTCCGGCGTGGACGGGCCCGCGCAGGGAGAGCTGGCCGCACTGCTCGGAGCCCTGCTGGGCCAGCTCGAAGGGCGCCTGGACGCGCTGCGGATCTGACCCCGCCCGGCGCGGCCACCGCCCGGGTCAGATGCCGGGGCGGTAGCGCAGCGGGTGGTCCGCCGGCACCTCCACCAGCACGATCCGCGTGCCGTCCGGGTCCTCGATCCACATCTCGACCAGCCCCCACGGTTCCCTGACCGGCGGCCGGACGATCCCCACACCCTTCGCCACCAGTTCGGCCCGGGCGGCCTCCGCGTCCTCGACCTGGAGCCACAGCGCGAGCGCGGGGGACAGGGGCGCCTCGGCACGGCCGGACACCTCCAGGAGGCCGCCGCCGAGGAAGTACACGGTGCCCCGCTCGGGCCCGGTGCCGAACTCGCGGTGGACGGCCAGGCCGAGCTGCTCGCCGTAGAAGCGGCGCGAACGGTCGGGGTCGGTGGGGCGGAGCAGGATCCGGCTGCTGAGTACATGCACCATGCGTCCGGAGCCTAACGGCGGCGATACGCTCATCGGTGCCCGCGCCGCGCCCGAGAACGAACCGGAGACGCCCCCATGGAAACCGCCACCAGCCGACTGACCTTCCGCGACGCCACCGCCGCCGACGTGGACACGCTGGTCGCGCTCATCGAGTCCGCGTACCGCGGGGAGTCCAGCCGTGCCGGATGGACGACCGAGGCGGACATCCTGGAGGGGCGGCGCACCGACCCGGAGGGCGTGCTGGCGGTCGTCGAGTCGCCGGACAGCAGGCTGCTGACGGTCGAGCGGGACGGCACCGTCGTCGCCTGCTGCCAGCTCGAACATCGCGGGACGCACGCCTACTTCGGCATGTTCGCGGTCAGCCCCGCCCTCCAGGGCGCGGGACTCGGCAAGACGATCATCGCGGAGGCGGAGCGGCAGGCCCGCGAGAGGTGGGGCGCGACGGAGATGCACATGACCGTGATCTCCGTGCGCGAGGACCTCATCGCCTGGTACGAGCGCCGCGGCTACCGCCGCACGGGAGAGGTGACCCCCTTCCCGTACGGCGACGAGCGCTTCGGCATCCCGCGCCGTGCCGACCTGGCGTTCGAGCTGCTGGTCAAGCCCCTGGTGTGACGTTCACGCCGTGAAGCGGCCGGTGCGCTTGATCTCGGGGTGGTCGGTCGTCGCGCCGTCCAGGCCCAGGGCGCGCACCAGCCGCAGGTGGTCCTGGGTGTTCACCGTCCAGGAGAAGACCCGCAGCCCCGCCTCGCGGGCCCGCTCCACGATCTCCAGCGTGATCCGGTTGATGTCCAGGCACAGGGTCCCGGCGCCGGCGGCCACGGCGCGGTCCACCACCTCGGGCCCGTAGTACTGCGCGACCAGGGCCGTCCGCACCCCCGGCACCAGCCGGGCGATCTCCACGATCGCCTCGTCGTGGAAGGAGATCACCTCCACCCGGTCCACCAGGTCCCGGCGGAGCATCACCTCGGCCAGCGTCCGCGCCGCCGCCGCGTCCTTGATCTCCGCCTGGAGCGGCAGCGACACGGCGTCCAGCACCTCCTCGAAGACCGGGACCCGCTCCCCGCGGCCCGCGTCCAGCGCGCGCAGCTCCTCGAGGGTCTTGTCGGCGACGGCGCCGGTGCCGTCGGTGGTGCGGTCCACGTCGGCGTCGTGCATGACGACGAGGGCGCCGTCCTTGCTCAGGTGCAGGTCCAGTTCGACGACGTCGAGGCCGGCGTGCTCGGCGGCGACGAAGGAACGCAGGGTGTTCTCCGGTTCGACACCCATCACTCCGCGGTGACCGATGGTGAGGAAGTTCAAGGCTCGACTCGCTTCCGTCGACGGCGGCGAGGGCGCGGGCGGCGGCCCGACGTCCTGCGGGATCGTTTCCCCGCTGTCGCGCCCGCTATACGGAACCCGGTACGCGGCAGGAAAAAATGCGGTCATGGGCGGGGTCGGGCAGGATAATTTACGGAAGCTCCCCTTGCTGAGAGAAACCTCGTATGCATACGGTGTCCTGACACGAGCTTCTCCCGTGGAGGATGGGACATGACGGAAATTCTTGTGCAGGTGGGTGCGGAGGAGAAGGTTCCTCCGGTGAGCAGGGTGGTGGAGCACCCGGCGTGGCCCGTGCTCAAGGATGCCGTGGAGCGGATCCGGCCATGGCAGTCCAAGGACGGGTCGATCGACTTCGCCGCCGAGGGCGCCCCGGCGCGCGCCGACGCCGAGGAGGCCGTGCGCCGCGTCGCCGACGCCGTGCGCGAGCTGTCCGGGCTACTGCCGCACGACCGCGCCTACCACGAGGCGCTGGTGACGGACCTCGGCCGCTGGGCCGACGGCGGTTTCCAGGTCCCCGACTTCCTCGATTCGCTGCTGGCCTTCCAGCCGGCCGCCAACCGCCAGGACGGCCTCCAGCACCTGGTCGTCTTCCCGATGTACACGCAGAACGGCAACCCGGACCGCAACCTCGAGGCGGTCGTGCTGCGCATGGTCTGGCCCGACTGGCTGGCCGAACTGGAGCGCACCCGCTACGACAACCCGCTGTTCTGCGGCATCACCTTCGAGGACTTCACCTCCGGCTACGACACCAACTCGGCCGTCCTCTTCCCGGAGACCATCGCCGTGCGCGAGGCGCCGGAGCGCTTCTCCTGGGGCGGCATCTTCTGCGACCGCGAGGCCGCCCGCTTCCGCCGCGTCACCGATGCCGCCGTCGAGATCCTCGGCCTGGAGCTGCCCGAGGACATCGCGGCCATGGTCCACGACCAGAAGCGCTGCGAGGAGGCCTTCGTCCTGTGGGACATGGTCCACGACCGCACCCACAGCCACGGCGACCTGCCCTTCGACCCCTTCATGATCAAGCAGCGCCAGCCGTTCTGGATGTACGGCCTCGAGGAGCTGCGCTGCGACCTCACCGCCTTCAAGGAGGCCGTGAAGCTGGAGGCCGACGGCGTTCCGCAGGCCCGCGACGTGCAGTACGCGGTGCTCTTCGACCGCATGTTCCGCTTCCCCGTCACCGGTGAGCGCGTGCGCAACTACGACGGTCTGGGCGGCCAGCTCCTCTTCGCCTACCTGCACAAGCACGACGTCGTCCGCTGGACGGACAACAAGCTCTTCATCGACTGGCAGCGCGCCCCGCAGGTCACCAACCAGCTCTGCGCCGAGATCGAGACGCTCTACCGCGACGGCATCGACCGCCCCAAGCTCGTCCACTGGTTCGCCGGCTACGAGCTGGTCTCCGCCTACCTCGCCCCGCACCCGGGCTCGAAGTGGGCCAAGGGCCCCGACGCCCTGGACCTGACCCTGCCGCCGCGCAAACTCGTCGACGACGTGCTTCCGGACGAGTTTCCGCTGAGCATGTTCTACGAGGCCCTGTCCAAGAAGCTCAAGAACGTGATCGCCTCCACCAAGGGCATCACGGCGGACAGCGCCGAGCGGGCCGCCGCGTGAACGACGGCACCGGAAACCAGGCACGGACACAGGCTCGGGAGGCGAGGACCATGGGGAACGGGGCGCTCGACGGCGCGGTGATCGCGGTGGCGGGAGCGGGCGGACCCGCCGGACGGGCCACCCTGCTGCGGCTAGCCGAGGCGGGGGCCACCGTCGTCGGCTCGGACAACGACCCGCAGCGGCTGGCCGAGGCCGTGGACGCGGCGCGCTACGCCCACGGCGGCGCCACCGTCACCGGCGAGACCGTCGACCTGCTCGACCTGGACTCCACCCGGGCCTGGGCCGACCGGACCGAGAAGGAGTTCGGCCGCGTCGACGGCCTGGTCCACCTCGTCGGCGGCTGGCGCGGCAGCCAGAACTTCACCAAGACCGACCTCGGTGACTGGGACCTCCTGGAGAAGCTGCTGGTGCGCACCGTGCAGCACACCTCCCTCGCCTTCCACGAGGCGCTCCAGCGCAGCGACCGCGGCCGCTACGTGCTGATCAGCGCCGCCGGCGCGTCGCAGCCGACCGCGGGCAACGCCGCGTACTCGGCCGCGAAGGCCGCCGCCGAGGCGTGGACGCTGGCCATGGCGGACTACTTCCGCAAGGCGGGGGGCGAGCAGGGGCCGACGTCGGCGGCTGCGATCCTGGTGGTCAAGGCGTTGGTGCACGACGCGATGCGCGCCGAGCGTCCCAACGCGAAGTTCGCGGGCTTCACGGACGTCAAGGACCTGGCCGAGGCGGTCGCCGGAGTCTGGGGCAAGCCCGCCGCGGAAGTGAACGGAAACCGTCTGTGGCTGACCGAGAAGCCGTGAACCCACCGAAGACCGACGCCCGTCGCCATCACGACCCCGAGGTCCGTGGATTCGCCAGTGACAACTACGCCGGCGCCCACCCGGAGGTGCTCGCCGCCCTGGCCCTGGCCAACGGCGGGCACCAGGTCGCCTACGGCGAGGACGACTACACGGCGAACCTCCAGCGGGTGATCCGCAGCCACTTCGGGCCGACGGCCGAGGCGTTCCCCGTCTTCAACGGCACCGGTGCCAACGTCGTCGCGCTCCAGGCGGTCACCGACCGCTGGGGCGCGGTGATCTGCGCGGAGAGCGCGCACATCAACGTCGACGAATGCGGTGCCCCGGAACGGGTCGGCGGCCTCAAGCTGCTCACGGTGCCGACCCCGGACGGCAAGCTCACCCCCGAGCTGATCGACCGGCAGGCGTACGGCTGGGACGACGAGCACCGCGCGATGCCGCAGGTCGTCTCGATCACCCAGAGCACCGAACTCGGCACGCTCTACACGCCCGAGGAGATCCGGGCCATCTGCGAGCACGCCCACGCCCACGGCATGAAGGTGCACCTGGACGGCTCCCGGATAGCCAATGCCGCCGCCTCCCTGGACGTGCCCATGCGGACGTTCACCAACGCGGTCGGCGTCGACCTGCTCTCGCTCGGCGGCACCAAGAACGGCGCCCTGTTCGGCGAGGCGGTCGTCGTCCTCAACCAGGACGCCGTGCGCCACATGAAGCACCTGCGCAAGCTGTCGATGCAGCTCGCCTCCAAGATGCGCTTCGTGTCGGTGCAGTTGGAGGCCCTGCTCGCCAAGGACCTGTGGCTGCGCAACGCCCGCCACGGCAACGAGATGGCGCAGCGCCTGGCCGAGGGCGTGCGGGCGGTGCACGGTGTGGAGATCCTCCACCCGGTGCAGGCCAACGCGGTCTTCGCCCGGCTGCCGCACGACGTCGCCGAGCGGCTGCAGAAGAGGTTCCGCTTCTACTTCTGGGACGAGGCCGCGGGCGACGTGCGCTGGATGTGCTCCTTCGACACCACGGAGGACGACGTGGACGCCTTCGTGGCGGCGCTCAAGGAGGAGATGGCGCGCTGACCGGGCCCACCGCAACGAGAGGGCGCTGATGCATAGGTATGCGGTTACGTGAAAAGTCATTGACTGGCAGGTGATCGCATTCCTATGCTCTGTCGTCATGGAGCTGATCCAGCAGAATCCCGACCTGTCCGCGTACTTGGCTGCTGACGAGGCCATCGACCATCACCACCCGCTCGTGCGCGAGGTGGCCGCGGGCCTGGCCAAGCAGGCGGAAGACTCGTATGACTATGCGCGGCTGGCCTTCGAGTACGTGCGCGACACCGTCCCGCACTCGCAGGACGCCGGAGATCCGCGCGTCACCTGGCGCGCCTCCGACGTCCTGGAGCAGCGCACCGGCATTTGTTATGCCAAGGCGCACGCGCTGACCGCGCTGCTGCGGGCCGAGGACATCCCGACCGCCCTGTGCTACCAGCGTTTCGACGTGGTGCACGGGCTGGTCGCCGTACGGTTCGACGGGGCGTGGCACCGTCAGGACCCGCGGGGCAACAAGCCCGGTGTGGACGCGCGGTTCTCCCTCGGGCGGGAGCGGCTGGCCTTCACGCCGGACCGTGGGGCGGGCGAGGAGGACTACCCGGAGCTCTACGCCGCCCCGCACCCCGCCGTGCTGGCCGCGCTGCGGGCGGCCACCGACCGCCCGCACCTGTGGGCGACGCTGCCCGTCGCCCTGTGACGCCCGGGGCTCAGCGCGCCTCGGCCGTGCGCAGCTGCTCGGGCGTCGGCGCCGTGCCCCCGAGGTGGGCCGGCATCCACCAGGTGTCGTCGGCGCCCTTGGGGCGCACCGGGTAGGCGCGCTGGGCGGCCTCCAGGAGCTCCTGGACGCGCTCGCGCAGCCGGCGGGTGATGGCGCCCGCGTACTGCTCGCGGGAGGCCTCCATCGCCTCGCCGACCCGGATGGTGACGGGGGTGTGGCTGCGCTTGAAGTTGCGCGGGTGCCCCTTGGTCCACAGTCGCTGCGTGCCCCACACCGCCATGGGCACCAGCGGCACGCCCGCCTCCTGGGCCAGGCGCGCGGCCCCCGACTTGAAGCTCTTGAGGGTGAACGACTCGGAGATCGTCGCCTCCGGGAAGACCCCGACGATCTCGCCGGACCGCAGCGAGTCCAGGGCGTGCGCGTAGGCCGCCTCGCCCTGCTTGCGGTCCACGGGGATGTGCTTCATCCCGCGCATCAGCGGACCGGAGACCCGGTGCCGGAAGACCGATTCCTTGGCCATGAACCGGACCAGCCGCTTCTGCGGAAGCGCGGCCAGGCCGTTGAAGATGAAGTCCAGGTAGCTGATGTGGTTGCTCACCAGCACGGCGCCGCCCGAGCGCGGGATGTTCTCCGACCCCCGGCAGTCGATCTTGAGGTCCCACACCTTGAACATGGTGCGGGCGAGACCGATGACCGGGCGGTAGACGAGTTCTGCCATGGGCGGGTCGGGCCCTTCCTTGTCCGACTGGGATGGGTACTCCCAGTCCGAAAGTTACGCAGCCGTAGGTTTACGGCTTGTCGTGATCGTGCCCCAAGAACGTCCGGGGAACCAGCCCTCGCGCCCCGCGGCGGCGAGATTCTTGTCACGTCACCCCACGCGGATGGCCGAAAACCGGCGGCGGGCCGGGGAATCTTCGCCCGTCCCCGAGTGCTGCACCCAGGGACGACAGGGCCGGGCGCCGCCGGGACGCGCCCACGACAGGCCGCGGCGGCGGCGGAGCGGAGACGTGCGGGTGCGCGGAGGCGATGACGGCAAGCGGCCGGGCGGCGAGCGGCTCGGCCCGGCGGAACTGGGCGCGGATCTGGGCGCCCGCGCCACGCTCGTGCAGTTCTCCAGCGCGTTCTGCGCGCCCTGCCGGGCCACCCGGCGCGTCCTCGCCGAGGTGGCCCGCATGGTCCCCGGCGTGGCGCACGTCGAGATCGACGCCGAGGCTCGTCTGGAACTGGTCCGCGCCCTCCATGTGCGCAAGACCCCTACCGTGCTGGTCCTCGACGCCGGCGGCCGCGTCGTGCGGCGTGCCGTCGGGCAGCCGCGCAAGGCGGACGTCATCGCCGCCCTCGGGGAGGCGGTGTGACCATCACCACGCCGACGGTGAGGCGTCCTCCACAGCCCCGGAGCCAGGGACGTATTTGACTGTGTGTGCCACCCATCGCCGGCCTGCCCCCATGCCTCCGCTCCCCTCCCCGCGGTCGAAGGCGCGGGGCGGAAGGACACCCCGCATGACGGCCCAGCCCGACCTCGCCGCACCCCTGACCGCCACCGGCGGCGACCTCCTGCGGTCCGTCTTCCGGCGGCACGCGGCCGGCGTGGCGGTGATCACCGCGCGCGGCGACGCGGGCCCGGCCGGCTTCACGGCCACCTCCCTGACCTCGGTCTCCGCCGAGCCCCCGCTGGTCTCCTTCGGCATCGGCACCGGATCCTCGACCTGGCCCGCGGTGGCCGGGAGCGAGTACGTCGGTGTCCATCTGCTCGGCGAGCACCAGCGCGAGCTGGCGGACGTCTTCGCCCGCCGCGGCGCCGACCGCTTCGGCCCGGCCACCGCCTGGCGCGAGGGCCCCGGTGGGGTGCCGGTCCTGGACGGCGTCCTCGCCTGGCTCGTGTGCCGGGTGGCCGCCCGCGTCCCCGCCGGGGACCACCGGGTCGTGATCGCCGAGGTCCTGCACGGCGATCCGGGGGGCGCGGGGCGGCCCCTGCTGTACCACCAGGGGCGCTTCACCGGCCTGCGCGACTGAGGCACCCCGGAGCCCCGCTGCGAAGCGGTCGAGTTCCGGTTACGCTGCGTTGCGAAGGTCACAGTTCAAAGCGCTTGCTTAGCGGGAAAGAACTGGATGTACTGACGAGTAATATTCCGGACGGAGGCGCGGATCGCCCCGACCGGAATCGGCCGCTTGAGGCGCCTATGCTGCCTGCAAGCAGGCAGCACTGAAATGACGATGCAGTAGGAGAGCCGGCGTGAGCTTGAGGATCGTTGTCACTGTGAAGTACGTGCCCGACGCCACTGGCGACCGGCACTTCGCCGATGACCTGACCGTCGACCGCGACGACGTCGACGGTCTGCTCTCCGAACTGGACGAGTACGCGGTCGAGCAGGCGCTGCAGATCTCGGAGAACTCGGACGACGACGTGGAGATCACCGTCCTGACGGTGGGCCCCGAGGACGCCAAGGACGCGCTGCGCAAGGCGCTGTCCATGGGCGCGGACAAGGCGATCCACGTCGAGGACGACGACCTGCACGGCACCGACGCCATCGGCACCTCCCTGGTCCTCGCCAAGGCCGTCGAGAAGGCCGGCTACGACCTGGTCATCTCCGGCATGGCCTCCACCGACGGCACCATGGGCGTCGTCCCCGCGCTGCTGGCCGAGCGCCTGGGCGTCCCGCAGGTCACCCTGCTGTCCGAGGTCTCCGTCGAGGGCGGCACGGTCAAGGGTCGCCGGGACGGCGACGCCGCCTCGGAGCAGCTCGAGGCGCAGCTCCCGGCCGTCGTGTCGGTCACCGACCAGTCCGGCGAGGCCCGCTACCCGTCCTTCAAGGGCATCATGGCGGCCAAGAAGAAGCCGGTGGAGTCCTGGGACCTGTCCGACCTCGACATCGACGAGGACGAGGTCGGTCTGGAGAACGCCTACACCACGGTCGAGTCGGCCGCGGAGCGCCCCGCGCGCACCGCGGGCACGATCGTCAAGGACGAGGGCGAGGGCGGCAAGCAGCTCGCCGAGTTCCTCGCGGGCCAGAAGTTCATCTGAGCCCCGGATCCCCAGACCGCCCCTCATATCTCGCAAGCAGGAGAGAAGAAGTCCCATGGCTGAAGTTCTCGTCTACGTCGACCACGTGGACGGTGCCGTCCGCAAGCCCACCCTGGAGCTCCTGACCCTCGCCCGCCGCATCGGCGAGCCGGTCGCCGTGGCCCTCGGCAACGGCGCCGCCGACACCGCCGCCACGCTCGCCGAGCACGGCGCGGTCAAGGTGCTGACCCACGAGGCCGCCGAGTACGCCGACTACCTGGTCGTACCGAAGGTGGACGCCCTCCAGGCCGCCCACGAGGCCGTGTCCCCGGCCGCCGTGCTGGTCCCGTCCTCCGCCGAGGGCAAGGAGATCGCCGCCCGCCTGGCGCTGCGCCTGGGCTCCGGCATCATCACCGACGCCGTCGACCTCGAGGCCGGCGACGAGGGCCCGGTGGCGACCCAGTCGGTGTTCGCCGCCGCGTTCACCACCAAGTCCCGTGTCTCCAAGGGCACCCCGGTCATCACGGTCAAGCCGAACAGCGCCGCCGTCGAGCCCGCCCCGGCCGCCGGCGCGGTCGAGGCCCTGTCGGTGTCCTTCTCCGCCCAGGCGACCGGCACCAAGGTCACCGCGCGCACGCCGCGCGAGTCGACCGGCCGCCCCGAGCTGACCGAGGCCGCGATCGTGGTCTCCGGCGGCCGCGGTGTCAACGGCGCGGAGAACTTCGCGGTCATCGAGGCGCTGGCCGACTCGCTCGGTGCGGCCGTCGGTGCCTCGCGCGCCGCGGTGGACGCGGGCTGGTACCCGCACACCAACCAGGTCGGCCAGACCGGCAAGAGCGTCTCGCCGCAGCTCTACATCGCCTCCGGCATCTCCGGCGCGATCCAGCACCGCGCCGGCATGCAGACCTCGAAGACGATCGTGGCGATCAACAAGGACGCCGAGGCCCCGATCTTCGACCTGGTCGACTACGGCGTGGTCGGCGACCTCTTCGACGTCGTCCCGCAGCTCACCGAGGAGATCAAGACCCGCAAGGGCTGAGCATCCCGGAAGCCCGACCGAGGCCCCCGCGACCGTCCGTGGTCGCGGGGGCCTCGGCGTGTGCGCAGGATGGAAGGGCCGCCGGACGGGCGCCAGGGCCATGGTTGACCGGGACAAGGACGACAGATAACTTCGCTCTACGGATTATTGATTCCGTTCAGCGGAAAATAGGAGAGTGTGGGATGGGTCAGCAGGAGAAGGTGGCAACGAGTCTCGCGGGCGCCGTCGGCGAGGAGATCAGTGCCTCCCTCGCGCCGGTCGACGCGGAGCTGGAGCGCCGCTACCCCGGGGACCCGGGCACCCGCCAGCCCGTCCACACCGTCTACGTCCCCGGTGACGTCTTCGCCGCCGACACGATCCGCTCCTGGGGCGACCGGGCGCTCGCCGCGCTCGACGAGCACGCCCCCGACGCCGCCTCCTTCGCCGCAGTCCTCGGCCTCTCCGAGGAGCTCGCCGAGCCGGTGTACTCCCGGGTCCGCGCCAAGCTGGAGCGCGAGCCGATCGAGGACCTGCGCGTCGACTTCGAGGACGGCTACGGCAACCGGTCCGACGACGAGGAGGACGAGGCCGCCGCCCGCGCAGCCCGGCTTGTCGCCGAGGCGTACGCCCAGGGCACGGCGGCCCCGTACATGGGCATCCGCATGAAGTGCATGGAGGCTCCGGTGCGCGCCCGGGGCATCCGCACCCTCGACGTCTTCCTCAGCGGTCTGATGGAGGCCGGCGGCCTGCCCGACGGACTGGTCCTCACCCTCCCGAAGGTGACCTACCCCGAGCAGGTCACCGCCATGGTGCGCCTCCTGGAGGCCTTCGAGAAGGCCCGCGGCCTGGAGCCCGGCCGGATCGGCTTCGAGATCCAGATCGAGACCAGCCAGTCCATCCTGGCCGCCGACGGCACCGCCGCCGTCGCCCGCATGATCCAGGCCGCCGAGGGCCGCGCCACCGGCCTGCACTACGGCACCTTCGACTACAGCGCCTGCCTCGGCGTCTCCGCCGCCTACCAGGCCAGCGACCACCCGGCCGCCGACCACGCCAAGGCGGTCATGCAGGTCGCCGCCGCCGGCACCGGCGTACGCGTCTCGGACGGCTCCACCAACGTCCTGCCCGTCGGCCCCACCGAGAAGGTCCACGACGCCTGGCGCCTGCACTTCGGGCTGACCCGCCGCGCCCTGGCCCGCGCCTACTACCAGGGCTGGGACATGCACCCCGCCCACATCCCCACCCGGTACGCCGCCGTCTTCGCCTTCTACCGCGAGGGCTTCGAGCAGGCCGCCGCCCGCCTCGCCCGCTACGCCAACCACACCGGCGGCGACGTCATGGACGAGCCCGCCACCGCCAAGGCCCTCAGCGGCTACCTGCTGCGCGGCCTCGACTGCGGCGCCCTCGACACGGGCGAGGTCGCCCGCCTGACCGGACTGACCCGCGCCGACCTGGAGGGCTTCTCCGCGCCCCGCCGCGGCGACCTCACGGCGTCGGCGCAGTAGGCGGCCGCGACCACGGGAGCCGACCGTCCGTCCGGCCGGAGCGCACATACCGCTCCAGGCCGGACGCGGTCACCCGGTCCTCCTCGGCGAACAGCCGCGTGCCACGCTCGCACAGCCGCCGGTCGCCCCGCGCCCGAGCGCTGAACTCCTCGGGCGACGTCCCGAACAACTCCCGCAGCCGCGCCGAGCCGCCGAGCAGCTCGGTGAGCAGGGCACGCTGCTCACCCGGATGCCGGCGCGGCGCCCCGCCGCCGTCGCGCAGCACCCCGTGGCGGTTGACGTAGACGTACGCCCCGCGCAGCACCGTGCCGGCCGTCTCGACGCGGACGTCCGGCGCGGGCAGCCACGCGCGGTCGAAGTTCCCCGCCGCCATCGGCACCCCCTCGCTCGCGTCGATCACGGCGAGCTGCTCGGCGTCGAGCCACAGGACGAACAGCTCCCGTACGACCCCAGGGGCGCGCACCGGCGAGGCGGACACATAGCCCATGCGGCTCACATGGGCGGAGACGCCGATGTCCAGCCCGGTGACCCGGGCCCTGACCATCGGGAGGGGCGAGGCGATCCCGAACTCGGCCATCTTGTCCCGCAGTTGGGCGGGGCTGGCGTTGGAGCCGATCGCCAGCACCGGTGCGCGGTCGTCGTGCACCGGCCGGTCCAGCGGCAGCAGCCGGTCGCCGTCGAGCACTCCGGACTCCCGCGGCCACACACCCGGATACAGCAGCGGGTGCTCCCTGGGCGCCTCGGCCAGCCCGAGCGCCGCCAGCGTCCGGCCCTCGGCCCGCTCGGCGGTGTTCTCGGGCGCCGCGGCGGTGCGCGCCCGGCCCCGGGTGCCGCCCGTGGACGTCGCCACGGCGCGTCCCCGCTCCTCGGCACGGTCCCCGGCCGGTGCGGCGCTCTCCGTCTGTTCCCCGGCGTCGTCCGTGCGCGGCGCGGCCTTGCGTGCCCGTTTCCCGTCGTCCTCCGCTTCGTCCACCGGCCGCTCAGTCCGCCGGGGGCAGTTCACCCGAGCCGCGGGTGACCAGCCGGGTCGGCAGTGCGATGCGCTCCGGCGTCAGCAGCGTGCCGTCCAACTGCCGGAAGAGTCGTTCGGCGGCGGTCCGTCCGAGGGCAGCCGCGTCCTGGGCGACCACGGTGAGGCCCGGCCGCAGCAGGTCGGCGAGCTCGATGTCGTCGAAGCCCACGAGGGCGACGCGCCGGGTGTGCTCGGCGAGGACCCGGATCACGGTGACCGTCACCCGGTTGTTGCCCGTGAAGATCGCGGTCACCGGATCCGGGCCGGCGAGCATCTCCTCGGCCGCCCGGCGCACCCGTTCGGGGTCGGTCACGCCCAGCGACATCCAGGACTCCCGCACCGCTATGCCCGCGTCCTCCATGGCGGACCGGTAGCCGCGCAGCCGCTCCGCGGCGGTGTGGATGCGGGGCATGTCGCCGATGAAGCCGATCCTGCGGTGCCCGTGCGCGATCAGATGGGCCACGCCGTCACGGGCGCCGCCGAAGTTGTCGGAGAGCACCACGTCCGCGTCGATGAGCCCCGCAGGACGGTCCACGAACACCGTGGCGACACCGGCCTTCAGCTCCGGCTCCAGATACCGGTGGTCGTCCCCGGCGGGAATCACCAGCAGCCCGTCCACGCGCCGCGCGCACAGCGCCAGCACCAGCTCCTGCTCGCGGTCCGGGTCCTCCGCGCTGGAGCCGTTGATGAGCAGCGCCCCGTGCGCGCGGGCCACCTCCTCCACCGCACGGCTCAGCGGTCCGTAGAACGGGTCCGCGAGGTCCTCCAGCACCAGCCCGATGCTCGCCGTACGGCCCTTGCGCAGCACCCGGGCGCTGTCGTTGCGGCGGAAGCCCAGCGCCTCGATGGCCTCCTGGACGCGGTGTTCGGTCTCCGGGGTCACGCCCGGCTCCCCGTTGACCACACGGGAGACGGTCTTCAGCCCGACACCGGCGCGGGCGGCGACGTCCTTCATGGTGGGGCGGTTGCCGTAGCGGTTCCCGGGAAGGCGGTCTGCGCGGCGGGGCGTGTCGGGCGC
The DNA here is from genome assembly GCF_044390505.1 of Streptomyces sp. NPDC018947. NCBI lineage: Bacteria > Bacillati > Actinomycetota > Actinomycetes > Kitasatosporales > Streptomycetaceae > Streptomyces > Streptomyces sp. NPDC018947. Next base: position 17,999 of record NZ_JBIRZD010000008.1, on the reverse strand, counting down.
GGTGCGGTGTGCTGTCCTGTCGTCCACGGGATTGCGTCGGCTCCTGTCGTCCACGGGGGATGCGGCGCTCATGCGCTTGTATGAGGATGTGGCGTCGAGCATAGAACCTGGACAACGTTGTCAGATGCGGGAGACACTGTCCACCGCACTCTTCGGTCCGCGCCCCACCGTGCGACCGGCCTGCTGCTCACGCTCGTGTTCCTCATTTTGTCTTTCTTGACGGGGAGATCCGACTCTGATGCACACCGACCTCGTGGCAGCGCTGGACATCGGCGGTACCAAGATCGCCGGGGCGCTGGTGGACGCCCACGGCCGGATCCAGGCCCGGGCCCAGCGCGCGACGCCCGCCCGGGAGGACGGCGAGATCGTGATGCGGGCCGTGGCGGACGTGCTCGCGGAGCTGACCGCGTCGCCGCTGTGGGGGCGGGCCGCGGCGGTCGGCATCGGAAGCGCCGGACCGGTGGACGCCTCCGCGGGCACCGTCAGCCCGGTCAACGTGCCCGGCTGGCGCGACTTCCCCCTCGTCCGCCGGGTCCGCGAGGCCACCGGCGGCCTGCCCGTCGAGCTGATCGGCGACGGCGTGGCGATCGCCGCCGCCGAGCACTGGCAGGGCGCGGCCCGCGGGCACGACAACGCGCTCTGCATGGTGGTCTCGACGGGCGTCGGCGGCGGCCTGGTCCTCGACGGGGCGCTCCACCCAGGCCCGACCGGCAACGCGGGCCACATCGGCCACATCAGCGTGGATCTCGACGGCGACCCGTGCCCGTGCGGCGCCCGGGGCTGCGTGGAGCGCGTGGCGAGCGGCCCCAACATCGCGCGGCGCGCCCTGGACCACGGCTGGCGGCCGGGACCGGACGGCGACACCTCCGCCGCGGCCGTGGCCGCCGCCGCCCGCCTGGGCGACCCGGTCGCCGTCGCCTCCTTCGCACGGGCGGCCCAGGCGCTGGCCGCGGGCATCGCCGCCACCGCGACCCTCGTGGAGATCGACATCGCCGTCGTCGGCGGGGGAGTGGCCAAGGCCGGCGACGTCCTCTTCGGCCCCCTGCGCAAGGCCCTGACCGACTACGCGACGCTGTCCTTCGTGCGGCGCCTCAAGGTCGTGCCCGCCCGGACGGGCACCGACGCGGGACTGATCGGAGCCGCAGCGGCCGCGCTCACCAGGACGGCCGGCCCGCCCACCGCGGGCGTCCGGGGCACGGCGCGTCCACCCCGGTGCGCCGTCCGGCCGTGACCTTCGGGCGATCACGCAGTTGAGACAGGCATGAAGAAGCGCAGCATGCTCGCCATCGCCTCCCTGGCCACCGGTTTCGTCGTCGCGGCCGTCAGCCCCTCCCACTCCGCGCCCGACAACCTCCCGCTCCACCTCGACGTGGACGACACGCTCGGCACCGTCGAGCACACCGTCGCCACCGAGGGCCTCCCCCTGGACCACGACGGGCAGGGGCGGCACGCCTGACGCGCACGACACGACCGCACGGCGCCGGTGCCCATCGTCCGGGGGCACCGGCGCCGCTGTCGTGCGCCCTCAACTGCGCCTGGTTTCCGTGGCAGGGTGGAGCGGGCAAGCCACAGGGGGCCAAGACAAGAGGGGGACTTGTGACCGTCGTCTGGATCAACGGCGCGTTCGGTGCGGGAAAGACCACCACCGCACGGGAACTGATCGAGCTGATCCCGAACAGCACGATCTTCGACCCCGAGGTCGTCGGCGCGGCACTCGCACACCTGCTGCCGCCCAAACGCCTCGCCGAGGCCGGCGACTTCCAGGACCTCCCGATCTGGCGGCGTCTGGTCGTCGACACGGCCGCCGCGATGCTCGCCGAACTCGGCGGGACCCTCGTGATCCCCATGACCCTGCTGCGCCAGGAGTACCGCGACGAGATCTTCGGCGGCCTCGCCGCCCGCCGGATCGCGGTCCGGCACATCCTGCTGGCTCCGGCGGAAACGATCCTGCGGGAGCGGATAGCGGCCCGCGAGACCCCCGACACCGCCGACGGGGAACTCCGCGTACGGCAGTGGTCCTACGACCACATCGCGCCCTACCGGTCGGCCCTCGCCTCCTGGCTCACCGCCGACGCGCACCCGGTCGACACCAGCGCGCTCACCCCGTACGAGGCCGCCGCCCGCATCGCCGAGGCCGTCGGCACCGGCGCCGTGCCCGCCTGCGACATCGTGCAGACCCCCGAGCCCACCGCAGAGACCCTGGCCGCCGGGGTCCTCCTCTTCGACGAGCGCGACCGGGTGCTGCTCGTCGACCCCACTTACAAGCCCGGCTGGGAGTTCCCCGGCGGGGTCGTCGAACCCGGCGAGGCGCCCGCCCGCGCCGGGATGCGCGAGGTCGCCGAGGAGACCGGCATACACCTCGACGACGTACCCGCCCTGCTGGTCGTCGACTGGGAGCCGCCCGTACCTCCCGGCTACGGCGGTCTGCGGCTCCTCTTCGACGGCGGCCGGCTCGACGCCGCACAGGCCGGACGGGTGCTGCTGCCCGGCCCCGAACTGCGCGACTGGCGCTTCGTCAGCGAGGACGAGGCCGCCGGCCTGCTGCCCCCGGTCCGCTACGAGCGCCTGCGCTGGGCGCTGCGGGCCCGGGAACGCGGAGCGGCGCTGTACCTGGAGGCGGGCACGCCGGTCGGCTGAGGCCGGCCGGCGTGCCGCGCGAGGAGAAGGCTCAGCCGGCCGCGTAGTTGCGCAGGAACAGCGCCTCCGCCACCGACAGGCGCTCCAGCTCCTGCGGGGACACGCTCTCGTTCACGGCGTGGATCTGCGCCTCCGGCTCACTCAGGCCGATCAGCAGGATCTCCGCCTCCGGGTAGAGCGCCGCCAGGGTGTTGCACAGCGGGATGGAGCCGCCCTGCCCGGCGTACTGCATCTCCTGACCCGGGTACGCCACCGCCATCGCGTCCGCCATCGCCTGGTACGCCGGGCTGGTGGTGTCCGCGCGGAACGCCTGGCCCTGGCCGATCTGTTCGACCTCCACCCGCGCGCCCCACGGCGTGTGCGACTCCAGGTGCGCCCGGAGCAGCTTGGTGGCCTCGCCGGCGTCCACGCCCGGCGGCACCCGCAGGCTGACCAGCGCACGGGCGCCCGCCTGCACCGACGGGGTCGCGCCGACCACCGGCGGGCAGTCGATGCCGAGCACCGTCACGGCGGGCCGCGCCCAGATGCGGTCGGCGACCGAACCGGAGCCGATCAGCTCCACACCGTGGAGCACCTTGGCGTCCCGGCGGAACTGCTCCTCGTCGTAGGCCAGCCCCTCCCAGGTGCTGTCCGACGCCAGACCGTCGACGGTCGTCGAGCCGTCCTCGGCGCGCAGCGAGTCCAGTACGCGGATCAGCGCGGCCAGCGCGTCGGGGGCCGCGCCGCCGAACTGGCCGGAGTGCAGGTTGCCTTCGAGGGTGTCGACCTTCACGCGGACCAGCGTCATGCCGCGCAGCGTCGAGGTGACCGTCGGCAGGCCGACACGGAAGTTGCCCGTGTCGCCGATGACGACGGTGTCCGCCGCCAGCAGTTCGGGGTGCTGCTCGGCGTACCGCTCCAGACCGCCCGTGCCCTGCTCCTCGGAGCCCTCCGCGATCACCTTGACGTGCACCGGCACACCGCCGTCGGCCTTGAGCGCGCGCAGCGCCAGCAGGTGCATCAGCACACCGCCCTTGCAGTCGGCGGCACCGCGCCCGTACCAGCGGCCGTCGCGCTCGGTCAGCTCGAACGGAGGCGTGTCCCAGCCGGCCTCGTCCAGCGGCGGCTGCACGTCGTAGTGGGCATAGAGCAGGACCGTCTTCGCGCCCTCGGGGCCGGGCAGGTAGCCGTAGACGGACTGGGTGCCGTCCGGGGTGTCCAGCAGGGCGACGTCCTCGAAGCCCTCGGCGCGCAGCGCGGCCGCTATCCAGTTCGCGGCGCCCACGCTCTCGCTGCGCGGGAACTGGTCGAAGTCCGCCACCGACTTGAAGGCCACCAGCGCGGCCAGCTCCTCCTTCGCCCTGGGCATCAGCGAGGCGACGGTCTCGGCGACCGGATTCGACGACATGGGCACGCTCCTTGTGGGTGCGACGTTGTACCGATGAGTACGTGCGCGGACACGAGCGGGCGCTGCCGGGAGTGCCCGCGCGCGTCCGCCGTGTACGGGTGATCGTGCGGGTGCGGACCCCTCCCGGCGTGCGTGCGGGGTCCGTTGCCGATCCTCCCACAGTGGCCTGCGGCGATGCCCGCCGTAGGATGCGGGGGTCAGGTGCGGCATGCGGTTTGATCGGAGCAGTAGACCATCGTGAGCAGCGAGAACTCTTCGGCGGACGACACGCGTCAGGTCTGGGACGTCGTCGTGGTGGGCGCGGGACCGGCGGGGGCCTCGGCCGCCTACGCGGCGGCGCTCGCGGGGCGGCGCGTGCTGCTGCTGGAGAAGGCGGAGCTGCCCCGCTACAAGACGTGCGGCGGCGGCATCATCGGTCCCTCGCGCGACACCCTGCCTCCCGGCTTCGACCTGCCCTTCCGGGACCGCGTGCACGCGGTGACGTTCTCCCACAACGGCCGCTTCACCCGCACCCGCCGCTCCAAGCAGATGCTGTTCGGCCTGATCAACCGGCCCGAGTTCGACCAGCAACTCGTCGATCACGCCCAGAAGGCGGGCGCCGAGCTGCGCACCGGCGCGACGGTCACGCGGGTCGAACAGCACGGGTCCGCCGTGCCGGACCGGCGCACGGTCGCCGTCGTGCTCCAGGGCGGCGAGACCGTGCTGGCCCGGGCTGTCGTCGGCGCGGACGGCAGCGCGAGCCGGATAGGGGCGCACGTCGGGGTGAAGCTCGACCAGGTGGACCTCGGCCTGGAGGCGGAGATCCCGGTGCCGGAGACGGTCGCCGAGGACTGGAAGGGCCGGGTGCTCATCGACTGGGGCCCCATGCCGGGCAGTTACGGCTGGGTCTTCCCCAAGGGCGACACGCTGACGGTCGGCGTGATCTCGAGGCGGGGCGAGGGTGCGGCGACCAAGCGGTACCTGGAGGACTTCGTCGGACGGCTCGGTCTCGCCGGCTTCGAACCGGCCATCTCCTCCGGTCACTTGACGCGCTGCCGTGCGGATGACTCGCCGCTGTCCCGGGGCCGGGTGCTGGTGTGCGGGGACGCGGCCGGTCTTCTGGAGCCGTGGACCCGCGAGGGCATCTCGTTCGCGCTGCGCTCGGGGCGGCTCGCGGGGGAGTGGGCGGTGCGCATCGCGGAGGCGCACGACGCGGTGGACGCGCGCAAGCAGGCGCTGAACTACGCGTTCGCCGTCAAGGCGGGGCTCGGCGTCGAGATGAGCGTCGGCAAGCGGATGCTGGCGGTCTTCGAGCGCCGGCCGGGGCTCTTCCACGCGGCACTGACCGGTTTCCGGCCCGCGTGGAGGGCGTTCAAGGACATCACGCAGGGCTCGACCTCGCTGGGCGAGCTGGTGCGCAGTCATCCGCTGGCGCAGCGGGCCCTGTCGGTAGTGGACCGCCGGGCCGCGGAGCCCGTCGGCGACGAGGTCAGTTCCTGACCTCGATCCGGAACACCGGGTGGTCGGCTGCGCTCGCGGTGATCTCCTCGTCGGAGGACGTGGCCGTGACGCCCTGGAAGTACTGGTTCACCTCCCAGCCCCACTTCTCGAGATAGGTCCGCAGGATCGGGAGCTTCTCCTCGTCGGGGAGCTCCACCGCGGTGAAGGCGCGGACCCTGCGTCCCACGCGCAGCTCTCCGCCGCCGGCGGCGCGCATGTTGCGCACCCACTGGGAGTGGCCGCGCGCGGAGACGAGGTAGCGCTCGCCGGCGTGGGTGTGCGGGTTGACGGGGATGCGCTGCGGTCGGCCGCTCTTGCGTCCGACGACGGACAGCTCGGCGGTGCCCGCGATGCTGACTCCGTGCCGGGCGAGCCAGCCGACGACGCGGTTGAGGCGGACGTTCAGGGGGCTGCCCTTGAGGTAGTAGGGCGACGTGCCGGTCGAGGGCGCGGAGGGGGCAGGCGACGGGGTGGATGACGGGGTGGACGACAACATGGGGGGCTCCCGGCTGACTAGAGGCTTGAGAGCACTGCTCGCTTTTGTGAGCACTGCTCTCGCTTGATGTCTTTAGTCTGCACGCTCTCTGATGGCAAAGCAAGAGCAGCGCTCTCATTTGTGTGCGCCGCTCTTGTTGGCGTGTGCTGATCCCGTCCGCGTGCAGCGCTCTCCGCGGCCTCGCGTGCGGCCGATGCTCTCGCGTGCGTGCACCGCTCTTGCCTGCGTGCACCGCTCTTGTGCGCGTGCACCGCTCCCCGCTGCATGCGCTGCTCGCCCAAGCGTGTGACGCTCTCGTCGGTGTGCACTGGTCGCCGATGCGCACGCCGCTCGCGCCTGCGTGCGCTGCTCTGGCCTGCGCGCACTGCTCGCCGACGCGCCCGCCGCTCTCGTCGGTGTGCACTGCTCGCCGACGCGCACACCGCTCTCGTCGGTGTGCACCGGTCGCCGACGCGCACACCGCTCTCGTCGGTGTGCACCGGTCGCCGGCGCGCACACTGCTCGCGTCGGTGTGCACCGGTCGCCGGCGCGCACACTGCTCGCGTCGGTGTGCACCGGTCGCCGGCGCGCACACTGCTCGCGCCTGCGCACGCCGCTCTCGCCTGCGCGCACCGCTCTCGTTTGTGTGCACCGCTCTCCCTACGTGCGACACTGGGCGCCATGACCAGCACCCCACTCGGAGCCCGCGCCCGCGCCCGGATCGAGGTCACCGCCGCCATCAAGGACGAGGCCCGCAGGCAGCTCGCCGAGGAGGGCGCCGCCAAGCTCTCGCTGCGCGCCGTCGCCCGCGAACTCGGCCTGGCCTCCTCCGCCCTGTACCGCTACTTCCCCAGTCGCGACGACCTGCTGACCGCCCTCATCATCGACGCCTACGACGCGATCGGCGCCGCCGCCGAGGACGCCCTGGACGCGGCGGCCGGCGAGGGGCCCGCCCGGCGCTGGACGTCCGTGTGCGAGGCGGCCCGCGGCTGGGCGCTGGCCCACCCCCACGAGTACGCGCTGATCTACGGATCGCCGGTGCCCGGCTACACCGCCCCCCAGGACACCGTGCGCGCCGCCGCGAGGGTGGGGCAGGTACTCATCGGCATCGCGCGCGAGGCGCACCAGGGCCGGGGGCTGGCCCTGCCCGTGCTCCCCGACGAGTTGCGGCCCGAGGCGAACCGGATGGCCGCCGACCTCGCCCCCGACCTGCCGCCGCAGGTCGTGGCGGCGCTCGTCGCGGCCTGGGCGGAGCTGTTCGGGCTGATCGGGTTCGAGGTGTTCGGCCAGTTCAACCGGGTGGTGGAGGACCGCGCCGCGTTCTTCCGGCACGCGGCCGGCCGCCTCGCCCGCGAGGTCGGCCTCGAACACTGAGCCGCCCCTCCCGCGAAACCGCCCCTCCAAGAAACCGCCCCTCCCGAGAAACCGTCGCTGAGGAGCCGTCCCTGAGAAACCCCTCCCCAAGCACCCCTCCCGACCACCCCGCCCCCGTCGCGCTCCCGGCGGCGGCCTACTTCGCCGGGAGTAGGCGCGGCCACCACGCACGGGTGACGCCGCCCGGACCGCGCGGCGTCTAGCGTGGCGGACATGGACGGACAGCACGGCAACGGGGACGGGCCGCGACGGTGGCGGCTCGGGCCCCCGTGGGCGGACCGGAGCGGCGACGAGGAGGGCAGCCGCCGGTGGCCCTGGCTCTCCACGGCGCTGATCACGGTCTTCGTACTGCTGGGCTCGAACTTCGCCGCCCACGCCCAGGCGGGGGAGCGGGCCGCGCTCGACCCCCTCGCCCGCGTGCTGCTGCTCGTGACCGGAGTCGCCCTGCTGTGGCGCCGGCGGTACCCGGTGGCCGTCGTCTGCGTCACCGCCGCCGCCACCCTGGTGTACCTGGGCGCCGGATATCCGTACGGGCCGGTGTTCCTGGCCGTCGCGGTGGCGTGCTTCAGTGCCGTCGTCACCGGTCACCGCAGGGCCGCGTGGGCGGCGATGGCCGCGCTGTGGGCCGGACACGCCCTGCTGGCCCACTGGCTCTACCGCCGGCTGCCCCCGTCCGGTGACTCGGCCGCCTCCTGGGGGCAGGAACTGGCGGTCGCCGCCTGGGTGGTGGCGATCGTGGCGCTGTCGGAGCTCGCCCGGGCCCGGCGCGAACAGTGGGCGCGCGAGCGGGCCGAGCGGGCCCAGGCTGCCAGGCGGCGCGCGGACCGGGAACGGCTGCGGATCGCCCGCGAGCTGCACGACGTCCTCGCCCACAGCATCTCCGTCATCAACGTGCAGGCGGGCGTCGGCCTCGCCCTCCTGGACAGCGACCCCGAACAGGCCCGCACCGCGCTCGCCACCATCAAGGACAAGAGCAAGGAGGCGCTCGGCGAGGTCCGCCAGGTCCTCGACACCCTCCGCGCCCCCGGCGACGCACCCCGCGCCCCCGCGCCCGGCCTCGACCGCCTGCCCGAACTGGTGGAGCAGGCGGCGAGCGCCGGACTCACCGTCGAGATCGAGGGACGGGCGCCGCACCTGCCGCCCGGCACGGACCTCGCCGCGTTCCGCATCGTGCAGGAGGCCCTCACCAACGTCGTACGGCACTCGGGTTCGCGCCGTGCCCGCGTGCGGCTGGACCCCGAGGGCGGCACGCTCCGGCTGCGCGTCGACGACGACGGGCCCGCGACCGGCGCCGACGCGGGTGGCAGCGGCAACGGGCTGGCGGGGATGCGTGAGCGCGCGGCGGCGCTGGGTGGCACCGTCGAGGCGGGCCCGCGCCCCGACGGCGGCTTCCGGGTCCTCGCGCGCCTGCCGCTCGGGCCGGACGACGCCAAGGAGGAGCACCGGTGATCCGCGTACTGCTCGCCGACGACCAGTCACTGGTACGGGCGGGCTTCCGGGCGCTGCTGGACGCCCAGCCGGACATCGAGGTGACCGGCGAGGCCGCCGACGGCGAGGAGGCGGTGCGCGCGGTCCGCGAACTGCGGCCCGACGTCGTCCTGATGGACATCCGCATGCCCGCCCTCGACGGCCTCGCCGCCACCCGCCGGGTCACCGGCGACGAGGCGCTCAGGGACGTCAAGGTGGTCATGCTGACCACCTTCGAGCTCGACGAGTACGTCTTCGAGGCCATCCGCTCGGGTGCCTCGGGCTTCCTCGTCAAGGACACCGAGCCCGCCGAACTCCTGCGCGCCGTCCGGGCGGTGGTCGCCGGGGACGCGCTGCTCTCACCGGGGGTGACCCGCCGCCTGATCGCCGAGTTCGCCGCCCGCTCCAAGGAACCCGCCGCGGCCGGCGCGCTGGCCCGTCTCACCGAGCGGGAACGGGAGGTGATGGCCCTGGTCGGCATCGGCCTGTCCAACGAGGAGATCGCCCGCCGCCTGGTGGTGAGCCCCCTCACCGCGAAGACCCACGTCAGCCGGGCCATGGTGAAGCTGGGCGCCCGCGACCGGGCCCAACTGGTGGTGCTGGCCTACGAGTCGGGGCTGGTGCGTCCGGGCTGGCTGGGCTGATCGCGGCGCCCGAACCGGACCAGCACGCTCACCACACGGGCGACGAACACCACGACGGCCAGCACGGTGCCCGTGGCCACCAGGGTGCTCCGGACGCCGGCCGGCAGCCCGAAGACGTGTACTGGACCCACCACGGCGCCGAACAGCACGGCCGCCGCGAACGCCGCGCTGCACAGGGCGTATCCGATCTCGACGGTCATCGCGTCCCGTTCGCCCTGCGTACGCCGTCCCCCGTAAGTGGTCATACCGGCAGTCTCCGGTCCCGCGTCCGTCAGGGCAAGCGGCCCCGCGGACCGGCGGCCGCACCGGGCGTGCTCGGAATCGGGCACCGCACGGCAGTCCGGGGCCGGTCAGTCCCAGGTGACGCCCGACTTCTCGCGCCACAGCGCGGCGAGGGACGGGTCGCCGGTCACCTCCGGGAACGGCCGGCGGTTCCACAGCGCGGCGTACAACGACGCGGCCGTCCCGGCGAGTTCGCAGTCGGCGGCTCCCGTGCCGGTGCGGCTGGTGACGGGCGGCCCGGCCGACAGCCGTACGGTCCACACGGCACCGGGCGCGCCCGTCGCCCGGACCCGCAGCGTGCGGGGCTCGGCGCAGCGCACCGCGCTCCTGGGGCGGGCGTGGAACGCGCACAGCAACTCGTCGATACCGTCCACGGCGAAGTCCGCGCCGACCCCGGCCGGGGTGCCGCCCCGGGCCGACTCGGCGTCGAGCCGGTGCACGGTCGTCTCGTGGGCCTGCCGCCGTGCCCAGAAGGCCAGCGGTGACGGTGCGGGCAGGAAGTGCCAGCAGCGTACGTCCGGCGGGGCGGCGGCCAGGGTGGTGACGAGCCGTTCGTGCCCCTCGCGGAACCAGGCCACCAGCTCGTCGCCGTCCAGGCCGGGCAGGCCGCCGTCGGGGCGGTACTCGGTGAGGGCCTCGGCGACGAAAGCGGTGGCCCAGCGGTGCACCATGCCGGTGTGCCGCAGCAGGTCCCGCACCCGCCAGCCGGGGCAGGTGGGCACCTCGGCGCCGGTCCCCGCCTCCTCGGCCGCGGCGGCGAGCCGCCCGCCCTCCAGACGCAGTGTCTCCACGAACGCCGTGATCTCCATGACGCAGAGTGTGCACGACCCGGTGCGCGCCGAGAAGGGCCCCCGTCCGCCGCGTACGGTGGCGCCGGCCCGGTCAGCGGGAGCCCGCGGCGCGTCCCGTCGTCAGCGCGACCAGCACCGCCACGGCCGCCAGCACCGCGACGCTGGTGAGCGCGGCCGGCAGCGAGAACCACTCGGCCAGGAAGCCGATCGCGGGCGGCCCGAGGAGCATGCCGCCGTAGCCCAGCGTGGACGCGGTGGCCACGCCGCCGGGTCCGCCGAGGGCACCGGCCCGTTCCACCGCCACCGGGAAGAGGTTGGCGAGCCCGAGACCCGTGACGGCGAAGCCGAACAGCGCCGCCCACACGGAGGGCGCGAGCGAGCCGAGGAGCATGCCGGCCACGGCGACGGTGCCGCCGGCCACCACCGTCGGCGTCCGGCCGAGGCGCTCCAGCAGCGTCGTGCCGGTCAGCCGGCCCACGGTCATGGCCAGCGCGAAGCAGGAGTACCCGGCCGCCGCGAGCCCCGGCGAGGCGCCGAGGTCCTCCTTGAGGTGCAGGGCGCCCCAGTCGGCCATGGCACCCTCGCCGTACGCCGTGCACAGCGCGATCAGGCCGAAGGTGAGCACGAGGCGGCGGGTGCGCCCGTCGCGCCCGGGCGCGGCGCCGTCCGGCTCCCGGGGCGTGCGGTCCGGGGGTGCCGCGGGCTCGCAGCGCAGCAGGGCGCGGCCCGCGACCAGGGTGACGAGCAGGCCGGTCAGGGTCAGGGCGAGCAGGTGCCGGGCCGGCGACAGCGACCCGGCGACGAGCCCGCCGAGCCCGGCGCCGGCCATGCCGCCGAGACTGAACGCGGCGTGGAAGCTCGGCATCACCGGCCGCCGCAGCACGGCCACCAGATCGACGGCGGCGCTGTTGAAGGCGACGTTGATCCCGCCGTACGCGCTGCCGAAGAGCAGCAGGACGGCACCCAGCGCGAGTGCCGAGTGGGTCAGCGGGGGGAGTGCGACGCTCAGGCAGAGCAGTACCGCGCAGACCACGGTGACGGGATGGCTGCCGTAGCGGCGGCACAGGCGTCCGGTGAGGGTCATGGTGACCACCGCGCCCGCCGAGACGCCGAGCAGGGCCATGCCCAGGGCGCCGGCGGAGGCGCCGGTCTGCTCCTTGATGTCGGGGATCCGCACGACCCAGCCCGCGAAGACGAAGCCGTCCAGGGCGAAGAAGGCGGTCAGGGTGACGCGGAGACGGGTGAGGTCGTCGCGGGAGCCCGGCACGACACTGTGCGAACGGGATTTGTTTATTTCCGGCACAAAGTAGGAGGCTAGGCGGGAGCGGGGGAGGGCGGCAAGCCCGTGGGGCCGTGGCACGGTCCTGCCGCCCTCCCCGTCCTCGCCGGGGTCCGCTGTCCGGGAAGTGTCAGCGGGTGATGTCGCCCAGTGCCGTCAGCAGCCGGTCCACGTCGTCGCCGTCGCTGTACGGCGCGAGTCCCACCCGGACACCGCCCTCGTCGCCCAGACCGAGGTGGCGCGCGGCCTCCACCGCGTAGAAGGACCCCGCGGGGGCGTCGATCCCCCGCTCGGCCAGCAGACGGTGGACGTCGGCCGGACGCAGGCCCTCCACCGTGAACAGCAGGGTCGGCGTGCGCCGGGCGGCCCGGGAGTGGACGGTGACCCCGCCGAGTTCCGCGAGTCCCCGCTCGATGCGCTCGCGCAGGGCGTCCTCGTGGACCTCCAGTGCCTCGAAGGACGCGAGCAGCCGCTCCCGCCGCCCGTCGTGGGCGCCCGGCGCCAGGTCCGCGAGGAAGTCCACCGCCGCGCGGGCGCCGGCCAGCAGTTCGTACGGCAGGGTGCCCAGCTCGAACCGCTCGGGGACGGCGTCGCTGGACGGCAGCAGCTTGTCCGGGCGCAGGGTCTCCAGGAACTCGGGCCGGGCCGCCAGTACGCCCAGGTGCGGGCCGAGGAACTTGTACGGCGAGCACACCAGCGTGTCCGCGCCCAGCGCGGTCAGGTCGACGGCCGCGTGCGAGGCGTAGTGCACCGCGTCCACGTGGAGCAGCGCACCCGCGCCGTGCACCAGGCGGGCGACGGCCGGCAGGTCGGGCCGGGTGCCGATGAGGTTGGACGCGGCCGTCACCGCGACCAGCCGGGTGCGCGGCGAGAGCACCGCCTCGATGTGCTCGGGGAGCAGTTCGCCGGTGGCCGGGTCGAAGTCGGCCCACCGCACGGTGGCGCCGGCCGCCTCGGCCGCCTGCGTCCAGGGCCGGATGTTGGAGTCGTGTTCGAGCCGTGTGACGACCACCTCGTCGCCCGGCCCCCAGTTCCTGGCGAGCGTCCGGGACAGGTCGTAGGCGAGCTGGGTGGCGCTGCGGCCGAAGACCACGCCCCGCGGGTCGGCGCCGAGCAGATCGCCCAGCGCGGCGCGGGCCTCGGTGACGATCCGGTCCGCGTTGCGCTCGCCCTCGGTGGTCCGGCCGCGGTTGGCCAGGGGAGCGGCCAGTGCCTCGGCGACGGCGTCGATGACGGGCTGCGGGGTCTGGGTGCCGCCCGGCGCGTCGAAACGGGCCGTGCCGGACTTGAGGGCGGGTATCTGCGCGCGGATCGCGTCGACGTCGAGGGCCATGTGCACTCCAACCGAAGGCGGGGATTCCGCCTCATGATCGCAGCCGGGCGGCGCCGGGAACAGAGGCGCCGGACCCGGGCCGGGGGACGGGCCGGACGGGTCAGTTGTCGGCGGGCGCCGGCTCCTTCTCGCGCCCGCCGGGATGGCGGTGGCGCCAGGTCCAGAACACCGTGCAGGACAGCAACGCCCAGCCGCCCAGCACCAGGTACGGGAACAGGTGCTGGTGGCCCTGGAAGTACACGGCCGTGTGCTGCGCGTTCACCGAGGCGCCCGGCGGCAGCCACTGGCCGATGACGCCCAGCGGCGACGGCAGCAGCGGCCAGGACACCGCGCCGCCGGACGACGGATTGCCGAGCAGCACCATGAGCCCCCAGGTCGGCAGCATCGCCCAGCGCCCGAACAGGGTGTTGAACATCGTGAAGACCATGCCGCTGGTGAACAGGGTGAGCGCCAGGATCAGCCACGACTGGACGAAGGGCAGGTCGAGCGCGCCGAGCAGCCAGTCCACCGTCGCGGCGATGACGAAGCCGCCGAGCAGCGCGTAGGCCAGCGTGAACAGGATGCGCTCGAACGGGGTCAGTTCCCGCGCGTGCACGCTGAGCTGGATGGCCCCGACGAAGCCGATGATCACGGCGGCCAGGGAGATGTAGAAGATGGCCAGTCCGCGCGGGTCCCCCTCCTGCACGGGGTTGATGTCCCGGACGGTGAGCGCGACGCCGGTCTTCCTGCCCACCTCCGGCGCCGTCTGCGCCAGCACCTCGGCGACCGAGGCGCCCGACGCGCTGGACAGGTCGAGAACGGCCGTCCGCCCGTTGTCGTTCAGCTCGAAGATCGCGAAGACCTCCTGCTCCTCGACCGCCCCGCGCGCCTCGGCCGTGGTGCGGTAGGGGCGCACCTTCACCGAGGCGTTCAGCGCCTCCTCCAGGCCGTCCAGGAAGGCCCGGCCGCGCCCCTGGTCGTACGAGCCGACCACGGCCGTGGGCAGCGAGTGCGGCGTCGGGTCCGCCATGGAGTAGGTGTACGAGCCCGCGAACAGCCCGGCCGCCGCCGCGATGATGAGCACCAGCACGGTGGCCGGCCAGAACGGCGAGCGGCGGAAGGCGGACCACCTCCCGCTCGCGGCGGGCTGGGCGTCCCGGGCGTCGCCGGAGGGGTCCGGGGCTTCGGGGGAGCCGGAGGAACCAGGGGAACCGGGGGGCATCTGGGGCATGGCGGGGCACCTTCCCGGCGGGAGCGACGGGGCGGTCGGGGAGCGCTCCGCCCGCGGGGGCGCGCGGAGCGTGGCGGCGACCGCGGGAGCGGAACGGACCGGGCCCCGGACGAGAGTGCCGTCCGGGGCCGCGCGCTCGCCGTGTCAGACGTGCACGAGGGGCGTGTCCACGAGGTGCTCGGCGACGAACCACGCCTCCAGCTCGTTGGTCCGGACGACCTCGGAGACCAGGAGGTCGTTCGTGCCGTCGTCCCCCAGTTCCTGGGTGCGGGCGGCGGCGTCGTGGCACTCGGTGAGGACCAGCTCGTGCGCCTCCAGCAGCCGGGAGAGCATCGACGGCACCTCCTCCACGCCGTCCGGCGGACGCGGCACGGTCGTGATCTCCGCGACGTGCCGGGGGTCGCCGACCGCGACGCCGCCGAGCGTCTGTACGCGTTCCGCGATGGTGTCGATCAGGGCGAGCTGCTCCCCGGCGTGCTTGTCCAGCAGCAGGTGCAGTTGGTAGAACGTCGGCCCGCGCATGAGCCAGTGGTACTTCTTGTACAGGTCGTGCAGGATGCGGGTGTCCGCCAGGACCTTGTTGAGCCGCTGGCACGAGTAGAGGCGGGTCTCCATGGACAGGGCCACGGGGAACTGCTTGACGGTGCCGAACTCCTGAATGGTCCGGCCCCTCTGGTGCAGCCAGGGCTGGCTGCCGTCGGAGCTGTGCTCCGGCGCCGACGGCTTCGGGGTGTTCACGGCTGAACTCCTTCCGGAGGAAGCTGGAGAGTCCGCGCCGGCGCGGTGCGGCCGGCTTGCCCCCCCGCGACAGTCGATCAGCCGTACGCCGGTCCCGCAAACGCTGGGAACCATGGAGGCGTTCTCCGCGGCGGCCGCGGGCGGGGACGTCACCGGCCGGAGCGGGTGCGTCCTCTTCTTCTCGCCGGCGGCCTGTTTCCCGGCTGAATATCCGTCATGCGGGGTCGCGCACCGAAGAGTTACTGGCACGTTCATGCAGCAGGGGTGTGAAGGGGCCGCCGCGGTGCCCATCATCTTGTCATGAACCTGCGGCCCGAGAGGCGGGCCGCAGCACCATGGAGGTGTGGGATGCACCGCAGACTCGCCACCGGTCTCGCCGCCTCGGCACTGGCCGTGACCACCGTCCTCGCCGGCGCCGCGACCGCCGAAGCCGCTCCCGCCGACAAGCAGCAAGTGCTCGCGAGCTGGACCCAGACGAGCGTGACCAGCTACAACGCGTGGACCGCCGCCCGGGCCAACCAGTCCGCCTGGTCCGCCTACGGCTTCGACTGGTCCACCGACTACTGCTCCACCTCGCCGGACAACCCGTTCGGCTTCCCCTTCAGCACCTCCTGCGCCCGGCACGACTTCGGCTACCGCAACTACAAGGCCGCCGGCACCTTCAGCACGAACAAGTCCCGCCTCGACAGCGCCTTCTACGAGGACCTCAAGCGCGTCTGCGCCCGGTACAGCGGCGCCACGAAGTCCGCCTGCGACAGCACGGCGTGGACGTACTACCAGGCCGTGAAGGTCTTCGGCTGACCCGCCCGGCCGACACGAGCAGACCATCAGCTGGTGCTCGCGCGAGTACCGGCTGAGAGTCTGGCCCCATGCACGCCTTCGGGACCGGCGAACCCCTGGGGAGTACCTCGTGATCGACGTGAGGCAGCAGATCGACTCCGTTCACCGGCGGGTCGGCAGGCGCGCCCTCGATGCGGGCGATGCCCGCGTCCTCACGGTGAGCCGGACCTTCGAGGCCCCGCTCGACGAGGTGTGGAGCGCCTGCACCGACCCCGGGCGCATCCCGCAGTGGTTCCTGCCCGTCTCCGGCGACCTGCGGGAGGGCGGGCACTACCAGCTCGAGGGCAACGCCGGCGGCACGATCGAGCGCTGCGAACCGCCCGCGGGCTTCGCCGCCACCTGGGAGTACCGCGACGAGGTCAGCCGCATCGCCGTCGCGCTGACGCCCGTGGACGGCGGCACCCGCTTCGAGCTGGAGTACCTCGCCCACGCCGGCGACGAGAGGTGGGCCGAGTACGGCCCCGGCGCGGTGGGCATCGGCTGGGACCTGATGCTCGTCGGCCTGACCCTGTACCTGTCGACCGGCGCCCCCGTGGACCCCCGGGAGGTGATGGCCTGGCAGGCCTCGGAGGACGGGGTGCGGTTCGTGACGTCCAGCAGCGAGGCCTGGTACGAGGCCGCGGTGGAGAGCGGCGCCGACCCCGCGCAGGCGCGGCTGGCGGCGTACCGCACCACCGCCTTCTACACGGGCGCGGACGAACCGGGCGGCGGCACCGCGTAGCCGGGCCGGGGACCGCGCACCGGGACGGCCGCCGCCACCGCCAGCGCGGTGGCGGCCCCGGCGACACCGAGGACGGCGCCCGCCACCACATCGCCCGGATAGTGCACGCCGGTGTGGACACGGGAGTACCCGACGGCGGTCGCGAGCGCACCGAGGGGTGCGGCGGCCGCCGGCAGGACCACGCCCACGGCCGTGGCGAACGCGACCGCCGAGGCCGTGTGACCGGAGGGGAACGACGCCGAGGCGGGCATGGGCACGTGCCGGTCCACCGTCACCCGCGCCGCCTCCCGGTCGGGCCGGGCCCGGCGCACCAGCCGTTTGCCGAGCAGGTTCGCGGCAGCCGAGGTCACGGCCACCGCCCCGACCCCGACGAGCGCGGCGCCACGTGCCCGCTCACCGCCGAGGCAGAGGGCGGCGGCGATCCCGAGCGAGATCTTCGAGCGGTCGGCGGCGCGGGAGAGCCGTCGCAGGGACCGGTCCAGCGTGGGCGTGTACGTGGCGGCCACCGCGGCGTACAGGGCACCGTCCACGGCACGGAGATCAGCGAGCACGGCCGAGAGGGCGCGGCGACGGGAGGACGCCGGGGCTACGCCCGGCCCGGTGCGCGGGCCGGGGGTCGCTCCGTCGGCGGGGGGCGGCTCTGTCATGGGCTCCTGCTCCGGGGTGCGTGCGGCACGGTCACGGGCGGCCGGTCGCCGGGGCGGGGGAGGCGCCGGTGCGTGAGGCTTCCCGTTCCGTGCGGCCGTCGTGTCCGCGCCCTCGCCCGACGGCCGGTCCCGGCCGTCGGGCGAGGCCCGTCCGCCGGACCCAGCTTCGTCCGTGTCCCGGTGTACGGCGTCCCGGCGGCGCCCGTCCGGGCGACGGCCGGTACGCCGTTCACGCGTCGCCGCCACGCGGCGTGCCGCCGGCCGACCGGAGGGCGGTCGGTCGGCGGCACGCCGGGGTGAAGCCTTGACGGACGAGGTCAGTGGGTGGTGGTGAAGGTGCGGAGTCGGAGGCTGTTGCCGACGACGAAGACGGAGGAGAAGGCCATGGCGGCTCCGGCGATCATGGGGTTGAGGAGGCCGGCGGCGGCCAGGGGGAGGGCGGCGACGTTGTAGGCGAAGGCCCAGAAGAGGTTGGAGCGGATGGTGCCGAGGGTCTTGCGGGCCAGGCGGATGGCGTCGGCGGCGGCGCGCAGGTCGCCGCGCACGAGGGTGAGGTCGCCGGCCTCGATGGCGGCGTCGGTGCCGGTGCCCATGGCCAGTCCGAGGTCGGCCTGCGCCAGCGCGGCGGCGTCGTTGACGCCGTCACCGACCATGGCGACCGAACGGCCCTCGCCCTGCAGGCGCTTGACCACGTC
>NZ_JBIRZD010000007.1:75048-357041 GCF_044390505.1 Streptomyces sp. NPDC018947 | reverse complement strand
CTTCATGGTGGGCACGCCCCCGCCCGCGCCGCCCACGCGCGCCCGCGAGATCCGCGCCGGCTGAGCCGCCGCCCCCCGGGGGGGGGGCCCCCCCCCCCCGGGGGGGGGCCCCCCGCGCCGTCTGCGGGGGCACACCCGGCGTCACCCGGGCTCGGGCACCAGCCGCTGAGGTCCGTCCTGCACCTGGTCCCGCAGCTTCTCGCGCAGCTCCCGCTCCTCGTCCGACAGCGGGCCCTGCGCCACCCGGGGCGGCACGCCGCGCACCGTCTCGCCCGGCGGCACGGGCGGCTCGTACCGCGTCGGAGCCGTGCGCAGCGTCAGGGCCGTGGCTCCGATGAGCGCGACCGTGAACGCGATCGCGGCCCGGGTCCAGAACCGGGCCCGGCGCTCGCTGCCCGTGCGCACCTCCGCCGTCCCGGACGCCCGCAGCCGCTCGACGGACGCCAGCTCGGCCAGCCGCCGGTGCAGCACCTGAGGGTCGGCCAGCTCGGGCACCTGGCCGGCGAGGGCCTCGCGGGCGTGCAGCAGCCGGTTGGCCGCCGCCGGGGTGCTCGCCTCCGTCTCCGCGGCCGTCTCGGGCAGGCCGAGGCCGACACCGTCGTACAGCAGGAGCGTGCGGCGGTGCGGCGCAGGGAGTCGCAGCAGGGCGTTCAGCAGGGTGCGGTCGGCGGGGTCGGCGGGCGGCGGTTCCGGCTGCCGGTGGCGCGGCCGGAACCGGTGCCAGGGCGAGAGGGCGTACTCGTACGCCGCCGCCCGCACCCAGCCCGCCGGGTCCCGGTCGCGGGCCACCTCGGGCCAGTGCTCCCAGGCGAGCTGGAACGCCCGCTCCACCGACTCCCGGGCCAGCTCCCGGCGGCCGGTCAGCAGATACGCCTGGCGTACGAGGGCGGGGGCGGCGAACTCGTAGAGCGCGTCGAAGGCCTGAGCGGGCGTCAACGCGGGGTGCTCCCCGGCCGCCGCGACCGGGCCGGCGGGGGGCGCGGCGCCGCCGGCCGGTGCCGGTGCCCGGTCCGGCGCCGTCCGCTCCGGTCCCGCGCCGACGGCCACCAGCACCGGCACGGACGCCGGAGTCCGGTCGTGCCGCGCCCCCTGATCCGCCGTCGGATCCGGTGCCGGTGTCGGCGCCTCCTTCCGTCCCGATACGGCCTCCGGCTCCGGCCGCCGGGCCGCTGCCTCGTCGGCCAGGGTGTTCAGCAGTCTCGCGTACGCCTCCCGTTTCCGGCCGCGCGGTGTCGAGCGGCCGCTCTCCCACTCGCGGACCGCCGCGCGGGTGACGCCCACCCGCGCGGCGAGCTGATCCCGCGTCAGCGCGGCGTTCTCCCGCAGGCGTCGGCGCGCCTTGGGAGGAGGGAGCGGGGTTGCGGGATTCCGCGTCACAGGACACCCCTCAGTACGAAAAAGTACATAAACGTATATTGGGCGACACAGCGGTTCTTCGCCCGTTACGCCGGTAAAGCGCGTGTCGTTGGCAGCATGGCGGCGTGACCCAGACGAACGTTCGCCGAGCCCTGCTGTCCCAGCTCCGCGCCCAGTGGCACGACCGGGCGCCCGGTCTGTCCGCCGGCCTGCTGGGCGGCGCGTTCGCGGCGGCGCTGGGGCTGGCCGCGCTCGCCGCGCTCGTGACACTGCTGTGGATCACCTCGCCGTACCCCGACGCCGGACCGGACGCCACGATGCGCACCGCCACCTCGCTCTGGGTGCTGGCGCACGGCGCCGAGCTGATCCGCACCGACACGCTCTCCGGCGTCCCCGCGCCCATGGGCGTGACGCCGCTGATGCTGCTCGCCCTGCCGGTGTGGCTGCTGCACCGGGCGGCCCGGGACGCCACGGATCCCGGGGGCGGCGTCGGCGTCACGGTCGGCGCGGGCGCCGGGGTGCGGCTGGACGGCGCGGGCCCGTACGCCGGGCCGCCTCCCGTCTCCGCGCCCCTCGTCTGGGCGGGCGTCGTCCTCGGCTACCTCGCCGTCGCCGTGCCCGTCGTGGGCTACGCGGCGGGCGGGGAGCTGCGGCCCTCCTGGGGCTGGACCGCCGTCTGCCTGCCGCTGGTCACCATGGCGGCGGCGGGCGCGGGGGTGTGGACGGCGTTCGGCCGCCCGGGCGGGCCGGTGGGGCGGGCGCTGCGTGTGCTGCCCCGCGGGCTGCGGGAACTGATGGTGGAGCCGGACGCGCGCCTGGGCACCTCGACGCGCGCCGCGGGCGCCGGGGTGGCGGTGCTCGTCGGGGGCGGGGCGCTGCTGCTGGCCGTCTCGCTGGTGTGGCACGGGGGCGCCGCGCGCGGGGCCTTCCTGCGGCTGACCGAGGGCTGGTCGGGGCAGTTCGCCGTGCTGCTGCTCTGTCTGACGCTGGTGCCGAACGCGGCCGTCTGGGGGGCGGTGTACGGGCTCGGGCCGGGGTTCGTCCTCGGCACCGGGCACGTCGTGAGCCCCCTGGCGTCCGCTCCGGCTCCGCTGCTGCCGCCGTTCCCCCTGCTGGCGGCGGTGCCGGACGCGGGGCCGGGGACGGCGCTGCACTGGTCGGCCGGTGCGGTGCCGCTGGCGGCGGGGGCGGCGGTGGGGTGGTTCACGGCGCGGGTCGCCGCGGTGGGCGAGGGCGCCGCGGTCGGGGACGCCGCGGGGGACCAGGCCGCGGTGCGGGACGCAGAGGGGCGGGGAGCCGGGCCGTGGTCCGTGCGGCGGACGGTGGTCGCCGTGTGGGTCGCGGCCCTGTTGAGCGGGGGGCTGGTCGCTCTGCTGGCCGTGCTGGCCGGCGGACCGCTGGGCAACGGCGGGCTGGCGCGGTTCGGTCCGGTGTGGTGGCAGGCCGGGGGCGCGATGGTGGCCTGGGCGGCGGTGGCGGGGGTGCCGGTGGCGCTGGTGGGGCGGTGGTGGCTGTGCCGGGGGAGGGGGGCCGGGGGCGGGGCGCGGTGGTCCCGGTGGTGGGGGTGGGTGCGGGTGCCCGCGGCGCTGCGGCGGGCGGCCGGGGGCGGGGAGGCGGCTCCGGAGGGGTGAGGGGCGGGCGGTGCCGTCCGGCCGTCGGGGTTCTTCGCCCCCGCCGCCCCCTTCCCGTCCCGACCCCGGGAGCCGCCGCTTCCGGGCCCGCTTCGTCCCCGGCCGCTTCGTCCCCGAACGCCTCGTCCCCGAACGCCGGACGGCCCGGACCGCCTCAGCCGTCCGTGTCCAGGACTCCGCGGAGCTGCTCGGGGAGGTGCTTGCTGCAGGTCTGCTTGGCCTCGTTGGTCAGGGCGTCGTTGCGGCACGTGTAGTAGTCGCTGTAGACGAGCTGGGCCGAGAAGGAGGCGGCGACCAGGAGGACGGCCAGGGAGGACGTGACCAGGCCGCTGATGGCCGCGGTCCGCTGGGGGCGGGCGTCCTGGGGGGCTGCCGGGGCCGGGTTGTCCGGATCGGTGGCGGTGCGGGGCTTGGCGCGCAGGGAGCTGATGCCCCAGTACAGGGCGAGGGCGCCGAGCAGCAGCGCCAGGTACTGCCAGGTGAAGAGCGCGAAGAACAGGGCCCACATGCCGGACAGCAGGGCATAGCGGGCGCGCCGCTGGGCAGGGTCCGTCGGGTCCCAGCGCGGGCCGCCGCCCTGGCCCTCGGGGCCGGAGCCGCCGGGGCGCTCGCCGAAACCGCCGGAGGAACGGCCGGGCTGGCGGTCGCTCCACCGGCCGCCCCACCCGGAGCGCCCGCCCTGGCCCTGCCCGCCCTCGGAGCCGTCGCCGTCCGACGGGTGCCGCGGCTGCCAGGGCCGGTCCGGCGTGCCCTCCGGGGGCGGGGCGAAGGGGTTGTCGTCCTGGGACGTGCCGCCCCGCTCGTCGCCGTCCCCGCGGCCCGGAGAGGCGTCGGGCGGCGAGGAGGGGCGTTCCCGCAGCAGTACGGCGCTGCGCTCCCCTGGCTGCGCCGACTGCTGGGGGAGCGTGAGCAGTCGCAGGCTGCGGTCCGGCATCAAGTGAGCGTCTTCCCCTTGGCGATAGCGAACTGACGACAACGGATGGGCGGGTACGGACTCGGGGCCACGACCGGTCAACGCGTGGCACACGGGCCGCGTTCCCGGTCCTTGCCCCCGCAGACGCTACCGTCCGGCCCCGCCCCCGTCCCGAGGGGGCCGTCCCGTGTGCCGGTATCGTTGCTGACGGTCGGCCGCTTCGTAGACTTCCCCGTATCCCGGGGCGCGAAGCATTCGTAGGACTGCACAAACCGGCGGATGCGCGGGCCGACCGCACTGATCCGCTTCCCCGAGAAAGGGCCCCACCGTGGCCGCCAAGCCCGTGGCCAAGCGCCTCGTCGTGCTGGTCTCCGGATCCGGCACCAACCTCCAGGCGCTCCTCGACGAGATCGCCGCCGTCGGCGTCGAGGCCTACGGAGCCGAGATCGTCGCCGTCGGCGCGGACCGCGACGGAATCGAGGGCCTCGCGCGCGCCGAGCGCGCCGGGCTGCCGACCTTCGTGACGAGGGTCAAGGACTACGGGACGCGCGAGGAGTGGGACGTGGCGCTCGCCGAGGCCGTCGCCGCCCACGAGCCGGACCTCGTCGTCTCGGCCGGGTTCATGAGGATCGTGGGGAAGGAGTTCCTCGCGCGGTTCGGCGGGCGGTTCGTCAACACGCACCCCGCCCTCCTCCCCAGCTTCCCCGGAGCCCACGGTGTGCGGGACGCGCTCGCGTACGGCGTCAGGGTCACCGGCTGCACCGTCCACTTCGTCGACGACGGCGTCGACACCGGGCCGATCATCGCGCAGGGCGTGGTGGAGGTCCGGGACGAGGACGACGAGAGCGCTCTGCACGAGCGCATCAAAGAAGTCGAGCGAAGGCTGCTCGTCGATGTCGTGGGGCGGCTCGCCCGCAACGGCTATCGCATTGAGGGACGAAAGGTAGTTATCCAGTGACCGCCGAGAGCAACAAGCGGGCCGTCCGACGGGCGCTCGTCAGCGTCTACGACAAGACCGGCCTGGAAGAGCTCGCCCGCGGGCTCCACGAGGCGGGCGTCGAGCTCGTCTCCACCGGGTCCACCGCCGGCCGCATCTCCGCCGCCGGTGTCCCCGTCACCGAGGTCGAGGAGCTGACCGGCTTCCCCGAGTGCCTGGACGGGCGGGTCAAGACGCTGCACCCGAGGGTGCACGCCGGCATCCTCGCCGACCTGCGCCTGGAGAGCCACCGGCAGCAGCTCGGCGAGCTGGGTGTGGAGCCGTTCGACCTGGTCGTGGTGAACCTCTACCCGTTCCGCGAGACCGTCGCCTCGGGCGCCACCCCCGACGAGTGCGTCGAGCAGATCGACATCGGCGGCCCGTCGATGGTCCGCGCCGCCGCCAAGAACCACCCGTCCGTCGCCGTGGTCACCAGCCCCGGGCGGTACGCCGACGTCCTCGCCGCCGTGCGCGACGGCGGCTTCGACCTCGCCGCCCGCAAGCGGCTGGCCGCCGAGGCCTTCCGGCACACCGCCGAGTACGACATCGCGGTCTCCTCCTGGTTCGCCTCCTCCTACGCGCCGGCCGACGACTCGCAGTTCCCGGCCTTCCTCGCCACCAGCCTGGAGCGCGCCCGCACCCTGCGCTACGGCGAGAACCCGCACCAGCCCGCCGCGCTCTACACCGCGGGCACCGGCGGCCTGGCCGAGGCCGAGCAGCTCCACGGCAAGGAGATGTCGTACAACAACTACACGGACACGGACGCCGCCCGCCGTGCCGCGTACGACCACGCCGAGCCCTGCGTCGCCATCATCAAGCACGCCAACCCGTGCGGCATCGCCGTCGGCGCGGACGTCGCCGAGGCGCACCGCAAGGCGCACGCCTGCGACCCGCTGTCCGCGTTCGGCGGCGTGATCGCCGTGAACCGGCCGGTCAGCAAGGAGATGGCCGAGCAGGTCGCGGAGATCTTCACCGAGGTCATCGTCGCGCCGGACTACGAGGACGGCGCCCTGGAGGCCCTCACCAAGAAGAAGAACATCCGCGTGCTGCGCTGCCCGGAGACGCCCGCCCACCCGGTCGAGGTCAAGCCGATCGACGGCGGTGCCCTGCTCCAGGTCGCCGACCGCCTCCAGGCCGAGGGCGACGACCCGGCCACCTGGACGCTCGCCACCGGCGAGGCCCTGTCCGAGGCGGAGCTGGCCGAGCTGGCGTTCGCCTGGAAGGCCTGCCGCGCGGTGAAGTCCAACGCGATCCTGCTGGCCAAGGACGGCGCCTCGGTCGGCGTCGGCATGGGCCAGGTCAACCGGGTCGACTCCGCGAGGCTCGCCGTGGAGCGCGCGGGCGCCGAGCGCGCGCAGGGGGCGTACGCCGCCTCCGACGCGTTCTTCCCGTTCCCCGACGGCCTGGAGATCCTCACCGGGGCCGGTGTCAGGGCCGTGGTGCAGCCGGGCGGCTCCGTCCGTGACGAGCTGGTGGTCGAGGCCGCGGCGAAGGCCGGCGTCACGATGTACTTCACCGGGACGCGGCACTTCTTCCACTGACCGGACACACGCCCGTGCCCCGGACCGTCAGCGGTCCGGGGCACGGGCGCTTCGGCGGGCGTCAGCAGGGGCGCACGGACCAGATCGGGTCCCAGGTCGCCGTCCCCGCCTGGTAGGCCGTGGACGTCCAGCGGACGCTGCCGTCCCGGTTGAAGAACCGGGCCACCGTGCCCGGTGTCTGGTTGTTGGTGAACGGGCCGTCGCCCGTCCAGTTCTTCACGTTCCAGGTCTGGCACGTGTAGAAGTCGAACTTGGTGCCGGCGACCACCATGCACAGGTGGCCGTAGTCGCAGGCGAGGTCCTGCCGCGCGGCCCGGCCGGCGGGCGCCTCGGTGACGGTCAGCCCCTCGTAGCGGACCGCGTCGGCGGTCACCTCCAGTGCCTTCGGGTGGCCGGCCAGCACCTGGTCGGCCGCCTGCTGGAGGGCGGTGACACGGGTGCCGGCCGGGTCCGCGGCGGTGGCCGCGACGGTGGAGCCGCCGACGGCCAGGGCCGTGGCCGCGACGAGCAGGGTGACGGGCTTGAGGATGTTCACTGTTCTTCCCCCATGAAGATCGTGGTCGGTACCGCCGGGGCGGTGTGCTCACACCGTGCCCGCCGCGCGCACCGCCCGGTACCTCGCACCTCACAGGGTCACGTCCGGCCGCGCGGCGTGTACTCCTTCAGGTGGTGGGCGACGCGGTCGGCGTAGGCGCGGTACTTCGGGGGAACCCCGCCCGCGTCGTTCACCCTGGCGTACGACGTCCGGTAGGCGGCGGCGACCAGCACCCGGCGGTCGCCGGGCAGGCCGGCGTCCAGGCGCGGGGCGATCCAGCACAGGTACCGGCCCATCGCCGGGACGGACTCGGCGGGCGGGAAGGGCGGCTCGGGCACGGTCTCGCCGGGCTTCCCGTCGGCGTTCATCCACCAGCGCAGCACCTGAGGGGTCCAGCGGGCGATCCCGTACTCGTTCCTCACCGGGTCGGCGAGGTCCGGGTCGAAGTCGCTCTCCACCTTGAGCATCGCCGCGATCAGCGCCGGGGTGACCTCCTCGCGGCCGCAGTCGTGCGCCGTCTCGACGATCAGCAGGCGGTAGGCGGCCGGCACCCCCCGGTCGGTACGCAGCTCGGCCGCGCCGTAGGAGGCGGCGGGCAGCACGTCCGAGGCCCGGCCGCCGGGACGCGGGCCGCCGGCGTCGCGGCCGCCGTCGGCCCGGGTGGCGATGCCGTACCCGAGCGCGGCGAGCCCCGTCAGCCCGGCGGCCGACGCGGCGAGCACCGCCCGCCGGGGCAGCGCCCGCGACCGGCGTACGGCCGCCGCCCCCACGCCCGCACCGGAGCCGCCCGAGCCGTCCGCCGCCGCCTCCACGCGCCGCAGCAGGGCGTCCGTGCCGACGCGTCCCGCGTGCGTACGGGTCAGACAGGCGCGCACGATCTCCCGCCAGGCGTCCGCCAGCACCGGCGACAGGCGCAGCTCGTCGGCGCCGCGGGCGTAGGCGACGGCGGCGTCGCGGCGGGCCGCCGGGGTGCCGCCGGGCAGCGGGAAGCTGTCCGTGAGGACCAGGTGGGCCAGCACGCCGAAGGCCCACACGTCGGCGGACGGGCGGATCCGGCGGCCCCGTTCGCCGATCTCGGACCACAGCAGCTCGGGCGGGGTGTAGTCCGGGGTGGAGAAGGCGGGCGTGTAGGCGTGCGTGCCCTCCAGCTCGGCCGCCATGTTGAAGTCGGCGAGCCGGACCGAACCGTCGGCCATCAGCAGCACGTTGGCCGGCTTGAGGTCCCCGTGCACCCAGCCCGCCCCGTGCAACTGGGCCAGCCCCGCGCACACCTGGGCCAGCAGCGCGGGCCCCTCGGCCGGCCGGGGCGCCGCGGCCAGCCGGGCGGCGAGGGACGCCTCGGCCCGCTCCAGCACCAGGACGGTCGCTCCGTCGAGCCGGGGGCGGTCCGGGTCGTCGACGGTGAGGGTCTCGTACATCCGGATCAGCCGGGGCCGGCGCACCCGGCGCAGCAACTCGACCTCGCGCTCGATCAGTTCGCGCAGGTGGGTGAGCTGACGCGGGGTGCCGGTGCCGGTGGGCAGGAACTTCAGGGCGGCGGTGCGCGGCAGGCCGGGCCGGCCCCCGTCGCCGGTGCGACGGGCGGCGTACACGCTGCCGAAGGCGCCCGTGGCGATCGGCTCGCGCACCTCCCAGACGCCCACCCGGTACCCCTCGGGCACCGGCACGGCGTAGGGCTCGGTCACCGCGGCGGCCGTGCGGACGGCGCGGCGAGCACCGCCAGGTCGTCCTCGCGGACCAGGTCGAAGCGGAGCGCCAGCGAGACCAGCGACTCCTTCTTGCCGTTCAGCCGCGGACCCGGCTCCGCCGTCTCCGGGCCCGGTTTCAGGCGCAGTTTCACGGCCAGGTAGTCGATGTTCCACTGCACCGACGTACGCGAGGCGGCCGGCCAGGACGGGCGCAGCCGCTCGACGACCTGGTCCATCGTGGGCAGCGGCGCGTGCGGCGCGCCGCGCAGCCGGGGCTCGCACAGCGCGGCCAGGACCGCGAAGTACCGCTTGGTGCGGTCGACGGAGAAGGCGGGCGCGGTCGGCTCGCCGTCGGCGCCGGCCTCGTCGCGCAGATAGTCGTGGCGCGGCGCCCACACCTCGACCGGCAGCAGATCACCGGCCGCGGGCAGCACGATCCGCGAGAACTCGAACGGCACCGGCGCGTCCAGCCGCCCCGGCGCCACCTTGATGTGCTCGCCCGCGCCCTCCGGGTTCTCCACCACGTACGTCTGGTGGGCGCAGAGGTTGCTCAGGGTCCAGAAGGTGCCGCGGGCGGTGATCTCACCGGCCCTGCGGGACACCCCGTCGTGCCCGATCAGCAGGCCGCCCTCGGGCACGGACCGCCCGAAGGCGAGCCGTTGTCCGGGGGCGAGCCGGAACTGCGGGCGGCTGCGGTCGCGTTCGGCCTCCGTGGTCGGCGGAGGTACGACGATGATGCTGTACAAGGTGCGTCTCCCCGTGCCTGACGGCTACCCACGCCAGACTAGGGCGACGCGCCAGGGCCGTGTCCCCCTCGTACGGGTGAGACACGGCCCTGTGGATTGATCGGCGCGAACGGTCGGCCGCCGCCGGGGCGTCAGTACCGGGGTCGCTTGAACCATTCGGCGCTGGCCCGCTTCGCGGCGAACACGATCAGCAGGATGGAGACGATGATGACGAGCAGGCCCAGGCCGTAGACGGCGAGCGTGAAGATGCCCGTGACGATCGCGAACGAGCCGTAGACGATCGAGCAGACGCGGACGCCGTTGCCGCCCTTGGCGTACTGGAGGAGCAGCGCCAGGCCGAGCAGCGCGAAGACGGTCGCCAGGGCCAGGAAGAAGACGACGACGCCCTTGCCGAGGTCCGCGTACCGCTCCGCCTCGGAGTCCCCGGTGATGCCGGCTTCCAGCATCGTCTCGTCCCACTTGGACAGCGCCACGCCGTAGATCGCGGCGACGACCAGGTGCGCGAGGACGATCACACCGAGCATGACCTGCGCCGCGCGCGTGATGCCCGGCATCTGCGCCGGGCCCGCCCCGTAGCCGCCGCCGTACGGCTGCTGCACGGGCGGGGCCGCCGGGAAGCCGTAGCCGCCCTGCCCCTGCTGCGGGTAGGCGGGAGGGCCCTGCTGGGGGTAGCCGTAGCCCGGTGCGCCCGGCTGCTGCTGGGGCGGGGGCCCGTAGGGGTTGTTCGGGTCGCCGAAACTCATGGCGGTCCTTCCTCCGATGTGCTGTGCGGGGACGCGCGGCACGGTTCGGAGGAAGATCTACAGAATGCGGTCCGTCCCCCCGGTACTGTCCGCGGCACTGTGCCGCTCCATCGTTCTTGACCCGGTCGTTACTTGTCCAGCCGCGACCGCCCGCTGTTGTGCAAGTGCAACATCCGTGATCATGGCGGGACGGAAAGGGACGTGTCCCGCGGCGCCCGCGCGACGACCGGATTGGAACACGGGGCCGGTCATCCGCGAGGATGGGGGCATGACCGCCCAGATTCTCGATGGCAAGGCCACCGCAGCCGCGATCAAGTCCGAACTGGCCGCCCGTGTGGCGGCGCTGAAGGAGAAGGGCGTCACGCCCGGCCTCGGCACCGTCCTGGTCGGTGACGACCCCGGCAGCCAGAAGTACGTCGCGGGCAAGCACCGCGACTGCGCCCAGGTGGGCATCGCCTCCATCCAGCGCGAACTGCCGGCCACGGCGACGCAGGAGGAGATCGAGGCGGTCGTCCGCGAGCTGAACGAGGACCCGGCCTGCACCGGCTACATCGTCCAGCTCCCGCTGCCCAAGGGCATCGACGAGAACCGCATCCTCGAACTGATGGACCCGGACAAGGACGCCGACGGCCTCCACCCGATGAACCTCGGGCGTCTCGTCCTCAACGAACCGGCCCCGCTGCCCTGCACCCCGAACGGCATCCTCACCCTGCTGCGCCGCTACGGCGTGGAGATCAAGGGCGCCGAGGTCGTGGTCGTCGGCCGCGGCGTCACCATCGGCCGCCCGATGCCGCTGCTGCTCACCCGGCGCAGCGAGAACGCCACCGTGACCCAGTGCCACACCGGCACCCGCGACCTGTCCGCCCACCTCAAGCGCGCCGACATCATCGTCGCCGCGGCCGGCTCCCCGCACCTGGTCCGCCCCGAGGACGTCAAGCCCGGCGCGGCCGTCCTGGACGTCGGCGTCTCCCGCAACGCCGACGGCAAGATCGTCGGCGACGTCCACCCGGACGTGGCCGAGGTCGCCGCCTGGATCTCCCCGAACCCCGGCGGCGTCGGCCCGATGACCCGGGCCCAGCTCCTCGTCAACGTGGTCGAGGCGGCGGAGCGCAGTGCCGGCTGAGGGGCGCAGCGCGGTGCCGGCGGAGGAGAAGGACACCGAGGGCCGGCCGGAGGCCCGGGGACACGAGGGTCCCGACGGGACGCCGGGACCCGAGGGGGCCCGGGGCGACGTGCAGGGGCCCGAGGGCGAGCTGACCGTCCGGGACGCCGTCAGCGCCCCCGACGCCGAGGGCAGGCCACGGCGTGTCACCCGGCGCTTCCCGCTGTTCACGCGGGACACCGCGCGGCCCGAGGGCGGCGGCCGGGCGGCACCCCGTGACGCCCCGGCGCCCGCCCGGCAGTGGCCGATCCTCACCGTGGCCGCCCTCGTCGCGGTCGGCCTGCTGCTGACCGCGCTGGACGTGTTCCGCATCGGGACGCTGCTGATCGGCGTCGCGCTGCTGATCGGCGCCGCGCTGCGCTGGGTGCTGCCCGGCGTCGGCATGCTGGCCGTGCGCTCGCGCTTCACGGACATCACCACGTACGCGGTGCTCGGCCTCGCCATCGCCCTGCTGGCGCTGATGGCCCAGCCGAAGCCGTGGCTGGAGATCCCGTTCCTGAAGGACACCCTGCACTTCACGGTCAGTCAGTGACCGGAACGTTCGAACGGCGGCCCGTCCTCCACCCCCGTGGGAGAACGGGCCGCCGCCGCGACCAACCCTCCTGCACGCGGAACTCCCTGTTCAACGCCTGACGGGGCGCTGTGGCACGGAAGTGACCGTTCCGCTACGGAGTCCGTGAATGGCCGGGTCCTTGTGCCGGTCGTGACCGTACATGTGCGTTCCGTGCTCCGATGTGCCGACAAGTTCGCGCATGTGCTCCCGATCCGTTCGGCATCGGGGCCGGCGTGGTCGACCGGGGACGGCCGGGGACATATCCGTACGACGGGGTGGGGGCCCCATGCGGGGGCAGGGGTTCCGTTCGTTGCGCCGAAGACCGATGGGACACTGGACCACCGACCGGCGGGCGTGCGACCGTGCACGCTCGCGGGCGTCCGCGCGCTCCTGCGCGCCCTCACCCCGGAACCGCGGCCCTGACCGGGAGCATCCCCGTGGGTGCCGGGAACGGGGCCCCGGCGCGGGACGCCGCCCGCGAGGACCACGCGGGACCGAGCGGGTCAAGAAGCAACACGTCTTCGGGGGGGGAAGAGGGGGAAGCAATGCCTCGTTGGAAGGCCTTGCCGGAGGAACTCGATCCGCAGATCAAGGAGTTCGCCGGTCAGTTGCGCCGGCTCGTGGACCGCAGTGAGCTGAGCATCGCGTCGCTGGCCGACGCCACGGGCTACAGCAAGACGTCCTGGGAGCGGTATCTGAACGGCCGGCTGCTCGCACCCAAGGGCGCGATAGTCGCCCTGGCCGAGGTGACGGGGACCAACCCCATGCACCTGACCACGCTGTGGGAGCTGGCCGAGCGCGCCTGGAGCCGCTCCGAGATGCGCCACGACATGACCATGGAGGCCATCCGGATCTCCCAGGCGCGCGCCGCGCTCGGCGAGCCGGGCCGGCCCCCGGCGGACCCCGGCGGCGGCCGGGGCAGGTCCGGGCGGTCCGGTGGCGGCGCCACGGCCGGGCCGGGGGGCGCGGGTCCCGCGGGGGCGGCTCCCACGCTGCCGCCGACGACGGTGCCCGCGCAGCCGACGGCCGCCGACAGCCCCGACTCGGCCGCCGGTCCGGTCCGCGGCCGAAGCGTGCCCG
Source organism: Streptomyces sp. NPDC018947 (assembly GCF_044390505.1). Lineage (NCBI taxonomy): Bacteria > Bacillati > Actinomycetota > Actinomycetes > Kitasatosporales > Streptomycetaceae > Streptomyces > Streptomyces sp. NPDC018947. The sequence goes on along the minus strand of NZ_JBIRZD010000007.1, from coordinate 344,117 downwards.
ACGGCCCCTCGTACCCGTCCCCGGGCGGGCCCTTCGACGGCAACTCCTGGGGGATGGCGGGCTACCGGGGTCCCGCGCCGACCGGTGACCGCGGTCCGCGCGCCGGCGCCGCTCCCGCCGCGGCCGGTCCCGCCACCGCGCCGGTGCCGGGGAGCCCCGCCGGTCCCGGCCCGTACGGCGGGCCCCCGCGGGCCGGCTCCGGCGGGCGCGGCGGCTCCCCGGGGGGCGGCAGGCGGACGGGCTCCTTCGTCGTGGGCGTCATCGGCGTCCTCGTCGTCATCGCCGCCGCGTTCTACGTGATCGACCAGGGCGAGGACAAGAAGAACGAGGACGCCAAGCCGTCCTCGTCGCCCACGGCGAGCGCCGGCCCCGTGCTGCCGCCCGGCGTGAAGTGCAGCGGCGAGACGTGCACCGGCAAGGACCCGGAGACCATGGGCTGCGGCGGCGACCTGGTGACCACCACCGCGACCGCCACCGTCGGCACGGCCGCTGTCGAGGTCCGCTACAGCAAGACCTGCGGCGCCGCCTGGGCCCGCGTCAGCCAGGCCGGACAGGGCGACGAGGTCCGGATCGGCGTGGGTGGCGGGAGCGAGCAGAGCGGCAAGGTCGCCGGTCCCGGCGACACCGCCGCGTACACCCCGATGGTGGCGGTGAAGAACGGCACCGACGCCACGGCGTGCGTGACCCTGGCGGCGGGGGGCGAGGGCTGCACGGAATGATCCCCGCCCGTCCGTGCCCCCGGCCCGCCGCGCGGACCGGGGACGGGACCTGAGAAGAAAAAATCCCGACGGACCCGGCATGGCCCGCGGCCTCCCGGGCACGCGGACAGTACCCCCACGGGAGTCCGGCAACGGTATCCCCGGACGGCGGTCGCTTCGTCCCCCCTCTCCCGGACAGGCGGCCGCCTCTTCGTGTCCCCGTCTGCCCCCTCCGGGTGACCGCGGACGGTGCTGTGGGGTGGGCCACACCGACCCGGACGTCCCGGACACCGCGGGCGCGATAGCCTGACCGCTGGATCTCTCTTGACGCCAAGAGATCGATCATCCGTCGGTGATCCATCCGCACCGGTGATCGATCGTCACGGCGGGACGGTCACGAGCCGGAGCGAGCGGGATCCGCACCCCGGGGCAGGGACGCCCCACCGCCTGCTGTCATACGGAGAACGCCATGACCCGCACTCCCGTGAACGTCACCGTCACCGGCGCGGCCGGCCAGATCGGTTACGCCCTGCTCTTCCGCATCGCCTCCGGCCAGCTTCTCGGCGCGGACGTGCCGGTCAAGCTCCGCCTCCTGGAGATCACCCCGGCGCTCAAGGCCGCCGAGGGCACCGCGATGGAGCTGGACGACTGCGCGTTCCCGCTCCTGCAGGGCATCGAGATCAGCGACGACCCGAACGTGGCCTTCGACGGCGCCAACGTCGCCCTCCTCGTCGGCGCCCGCCCGCGCACCAAGGGCATGGAGCGCGGCGACCTGCTGGAGGCCAACGGCGGCATCTTCAAGCCGCAGGGCAAGGCCATCAACGACCACGCCGCGGACGACATCAAGGTCCTCGTCGTCGGCAACCCCGCCAACACCAACGCCCTGATCGCCCAGGCCGCCGCCCCGGACGTCCCGGCCGAGCGCTTCACCGCGATGACCCGCCTCGACCACAACCGCGCGCTGACCCAGCTCGCGAAGAAGACGGGCACGTCGGTCGCCGACATCAAGCGCCTGACCATCTGGGGCAACCACTCCGCCACGCAGTACCCCGACATCTTCCACGCCACCGTCGCCGGCAAGAACGCCGCCGAGGTCGTGAACGACGAGAAGTGGCTGGCGGACGACTTCATCCCGACCGTCGCCAAGCGCGGCGCGGCCATCATCGAGGCCCGTGGCGCGTCCTCGGCCGCCTCCGCCGCCAACGCCGCCGTCGACCACGTCCACACCTGGGTCAACGGCACCGCCGACGGCGACTGGACCTCCATGGGCATCCCGTCGGACGGCTCCTACGGCGTCCCGGAGGGCCTCATCTCCTCCTTCCCGGTCACCTGCAAGGACGGCAAGTACGAGATCGTCCAGGGCCTGGACATCAACGAGTTCTCCCGCGCCCGCATCGACGCCTCCGTCAAGGAGCTGTCGGAGGAGCGCGAGGCGGTCCGCGGTCTCGGCCTCATCTAGTCCCCCCGCTCGACGGGCCGTTCGCCACGGCCCCGCACGGGCCCCGTTCCGGTTTCGGCCGGAGCGGGGCCCGTCTCCGTTTCCGCACCCTGCGCTCACCGGCCGGTTCGTTTCCTGTCCGTTTGTCCTCCCCTGCCCGTGACCCGGCGCACTTTCGGTGACCGATTGCGCATGCAACCGGGGCCAGGGGGCAGGGGCTCCCGGTCCCCGAGGGTGACACGCGTGTGACACAGGGGCACGGAACAGGAACGGAAGGCAATACCGGATCATGGCGAACAGAACGGAAACCCTGGCGGAGCGGGAGCACCGGACCATCCACGTCGACGGCGAGTGGCGGGAAGCGGCCTCCGGAGCCACGCGCGAGATCCTCGATCCCGCGGACGCCCTGCCCTTCGCCGTGGTCGCGGAGGGCGACGAGAAGGACACCGACCTCGCCGTCGCCGCCGCCCGGCGCGCCTTCGACACCGGGGACTGGCCGCGGACCCCGGTCGCCCGACGTGCCGCCGTGCTGCGCCGCGTCGCCGAACTGCTGGTGCGCGACCGCGAGGAACTCGGCCTGCTGGAGAGCCGCGACGCCGGCAAGACCGTCGAGGAGGGCCGGGTCGACATCGACTGCGTCGCCGACGCCTTCCGCTACTTCGCGGACCTGGTCGCCGGCGAGGCCCCCGGCCGGGTCGTCGACGCGGGCACCCCCGAGGTCCACAGCGTCGTCGTGCACGAGCCCGTCGGCGTCTGCGCGATGATCACGCCCTGGAACTACCCGCTGCTCCAGGCCAGTTGGAAGATCGCCCCGGCGCTCGCCGCAGGCAACACCTTCGTGATCAAGCCCAGCGAGATCACCCCGCTCACCACGGTCGCCCTGATCGGCCTGCTGGCGGAGGCGGGACTGCCCGCCGGTGCGGCGAACATCGTCACCGGCCCCGGCCACACGGTCGGCGCCCGGCTCGCCGAGCACCCCGACGTCGACCTCGTCTCCTTCACCGGCGGCCTGGTCAGCGGCATCGAGGTCGCCCGGGCCGCAGCCGCCACCGTCAAGAAGGTCGCCCTGGAACTCGGCGGCAAGAACCCCAACGTCGTCTTCGCCGACGCCTGCGCGACCGACGAGGGCTTCGACACCGCCGTCGACCAGGCCCTCAACGCCGCCTTCATCCACAGCGGCCAGGTCTGCTCCGCCGGCGGGCGCCTCATCGTCGAGGAGTCGGTGCGCGAACGCTTCGTCGCCGAACTCGCCCGCCGCGCCGCAAGGATCCGCCTCGGCCGCGGCACCGAGCCCGGCGTCGAGTGCGGCCCGCTCGTCTCCGAGCGGCAGCGCGCCCGCACCGAGGAGTACGTCGCCTCCGCCCTCGCCGAGGGCGCGGTGCTGCGCTGCGGAGGCAAGCGGCCCGAGCCGTCCCCCGAGCGCCCGCGGAGCGGCTACTTCTACGAGCCGACCGTCCTCGACCACTGCCACCGGCGGATGCGGGTCGTCCGGGAGGAGGTCTTCGGACCGGTCCTCACCGTCGAGACCTTCCGCACCGAGGACGAGGCCGTGGCCCTCGCCAACGACACCGAGTACGGACTCGCGGGCGCCGTCTGGACCGCCGACGCGGGACGCGCCCGCCGGGTCGCCGGCCGGCTGCGGCACGGCACCGTCTGGATCAACGACTTCCACCCCTACCTGCCGCAGGCGGAGTGGGGCGGCTTCGGCAAGAGCGGTGTCGGCCGCGAACTGGGCCCCGCCGGCCTCGCCGAGTACCGCGAGACCAAGCACGTCTACCAGAACCTCGCGCCGAAGCCCGTCCGCTGGTTCGCCGGCTGACCGCCCGCACCCTTCGTCCCGTCCCCCACGCCCTTCTGGAGTACCCCCGTGTCCGAGACCCCCCACGTCTACGACTACGTCGTCATCGGCGGCGGCACCGCAGGCTCCGTCATCGCCTCCCGCCTGACCGAGAACCCCGACGTCACCGTCGCCGTCATCGAGGGCGGCCCCAGCGACGTCGGCCGCGACGACGTCCTGACCCTGCGCCGCTGGATGGGCCTGCTCGGCGGCGAACTCGACTACGACTACCCCACCACCGAGCAGCCGCGCGGCAACTCGCACATCCGGCACAGCCGCGCCCGCGTGCTCGGCGGCTGCTCCTCCCACAACACCCTCATCGCCTTCAAGCCGCTGCCGTCCGACTGGGACGAGTGGGAGGCCGCCGGTGCCAAGGGCTGGGGCGCGGTGCAGATGGAGGCGTACTTCGCCCGGCTGAAGAACAACATCGTGCCGGTCGACGAGAAGGACCGGAACGCCATCGCCCGCGACTTCGTCGACGCCGCGCAGAAGGCCCTCCAGGTGCCCCGCGTCGAGGGGTTCAACAAGAAGCCGTTCACCGAGGGCGTCGGCTTCTTCGACCTCGCCTACCACCCGCAGGACAACAAGCGCTCCTCCGCCTCGGTGGCCTACCTCCACCCGGTGATGGACGAGCGCGACAACCTCACGATCATGCTGGAGACCTGGGCCCACCGGCTTCAGCTCGACGGCACCCGCGCCGAGGGCGTCCACGTCCGCACCAAGGACGGCGAGGAGATCCTGGTCCGGGCGCGCAACGAGGTCGTGCTGTGCGCCGGTGCCGTGGACTCCCCGCGCCTGCTGCTGCACTCGGGCATCGGTCCCCGGGCCGACCTGGAGAAGCTCGGCATACCCGTCGTGCTCGACCTGCCCGGCGTCGGCGAGAACCTGCTCGACCACCCCGAGTCGGTGATCGTCTGGGAGACCGACGGCCCCATCCCGGAGAACTCCGCGATGGACTCCGACGCCGGCCTGTTCGTGCGCCGCGACCCCGAACACCCGGGCCCCGACCTGATGTTCCACTTCTACCAGATCCCGTTCACCGACAACCCGGAGCGCCTCGGCTACGAGCGGCCGGAGTTCGGCGTCTCCATGACCCCGAACATCCCCAAGCCGAAGAGCCGCGGCCGGCTCTACCTCACCAGCGCCGACCCCGAGGTCAAGCCGGCCCTGGACTTCCGGTACTTCACCGACGAGGACGACTACGACGGCCGCACCCTCGTCGACGGCATCCGCATCGCCCGCGAGATCGCCGCGTCCGAGCCGCTGGCCGGCTGGCTGAAGCGCGAGGTCTGCCCCGGCCCGGACATCACCGGCGACGAGGAACTGAGCGAGTACGCCCGCAAGGCGGCGCACACCGTCTACCACCCGGCGGGCACCTGCAAGATGGGCGCCGCCGACGACGAACTGGCCGTGGTGGACCCCGAGTTGCGCATCCGCGGACTGGAGGGAATCCGCGTCGCGGACGCCTCCGTCTTCCCGACCATGCCCGCCGTCAACCCGATGATCGGCGTCCTCATGGTCGGGGAGCGCGCCGTCGAGCTGATCGGCGGTGATGCCCGATGACCGCTACCACGGCCGGCCCCGCCGGCACCACCGTGTCCGAGCGGCCCCCGGTCTTCTCCCTGGACGGCCTGTGGAAGGTCTTCGGCCCCAGGGCCGCCCGCGTCCCCGCCGACCCCCAGCTGGCGGCCCTCGACCCGGCCGAGCTGCGCTCGCGCACCGGGTGCACGGCCGCCGTCCGCGACGTCTCCTTCGACGTGCGCAAGGGCGAGGTCTTCGTCGTGATGGGCCTGTCCGGCTCCGGCAAGTCCACCCTGGTGCGCTGCCTGACCCGGCTGATCGAGCCGACCGCGGGCACCATCGCCATCGACGGCGAGGACGTCCGGGCCATGGACAAGTCCCGGCTGCGCGAACTGCGCCGCCACCGCGCCGCGATGGTCTTCCAGCACTTCGGCCTGCTCCCGCACCGCACGGTCCTCGACAACGCGGCCTACGGGCTGGAGGTCCAGGGCGTGGGCCGCGCCGAGCGCCGCGAGCGCGCCGCCGCCGTCGTCGCCAAGGTCGGCCTGGAGGGCCTCGAGCACCGCCGCCCCGGCCAGCTCTCCGGCGGCCAGCGCCAGCGCGTCGGCCTCGCCCGCGCCCTCGCCGTCGACCCCGAGGTGCTGCTGTTCGACGAGCCGTTCAGCGCGCTCGACCCGCTGATCCGGCGGGACATGCAGGAGGAGGTCGTCCGGCTGCACCGCGAGGAGGGCCGCACGATGGTCTTCATCACCCACGACCTCCAGGAGGCCCTCAAGCTCGGCGACCGCGTCGCCCTCATGCGCGACGGCCGCGTCGTCCAGCTCGGCACCCCGGAGGAGATCGTCGGCTCGCCCGCCGACGACCACGTCCGCGAGTTCGTCCGCGACGTGCCGCGCGAACAGGTCCTCACGGTCCGTACGGCCATGCGCCCCGCCTCCTCCGACGAGGCCGGCACCGGCCCGGCCCTGCGCCCCGAGGCCACGGTGTCGGAGGCCATCGAGGCCGTCGCGCGGGCCGGCTCGCCCGCCCGCGTGATGGACGACGGCCGCTGCCTGGGCGTGATCGACTCGGACGCCCTCCTGTCGGTCGTGGCGGGCATGGACGGCACCGCTCCCGGCGACCTGGCCGCGGACAGCCGTGCCGCCGGGGCACCGCCGGTGGGCGCGGCGGCGGCCGAGAAGCGCCGTGAGCCGCCCGTCCCGGCCGGCAGCACCAGCCAGGAGCCGGTGTGATGGCGACGATCACCGCAGCGCCCCGCAAGCCGTCGCCGCCGCGCATCCTGACCGGCCCGGCGGCGCGCAAGCTCCTCACGCTGGCGATCCTCGCCGCCGTGCTCGTCCCCCTGGCCGTCACCCGGTGGCCTGGCGCCGCCTGGCCGGCCGCCCTCACGGTCGACGTCTCCGGCCCCCTCGGCAGCGCCAGCGACTGGATCATCGACAACCGCGACAGCCACCCGCTGTTCCTCCACTTCCTCGGGCACGTCAGCAACGCCGTCGTCGTCGCCGTACGCGCCGTCTACCTCGCCCTCCTCGCCGTCGGCTGGGCCGGGGTCACCGCGACCGGCGCGCTCGTCGCCTGGCGGGTGGCCGGCGTGCGGCTCGCGCTGGGCACGGCCGCCGCGTTCCTCGCCTGCGGGCTGCTCGGCATGTGGGTGCCGACCATGCAGACCCTCGCCCTGATGGCCGTCGCCGTCCTCGCCTCGGTCGTCGTGGGCGCCCTGCTGGGCCTCGCCGCCGGCCTGTCCGACCGGATGGACCGCGTGCTGCGCCCGGTGCTCGACACCATGCAGGTGCTCCCCGCCTTCGCCTACCTGCTCCCGGTCGTCCTGGTCTTCGGCATCGGCGTCCCCGCCGCCGTCCTCGCCACCGTCGTCTACGCCGCCCCGCCCATGGCCCGGCTCACCTCGCGCGGCCTGCGCGGCGCCGACAAGGAGGTCCTCGAGGCCGTCGAGTCCCTCGGCACCACGGCCCGCCAGCGGCTGCTGACCGCGCGTGTGCCGCTGGCCCGCAGGGAACTCCTCCTCGGCCTCAACCAGACGATCATGATGGCGCTGTCCATGGCCGTCATCGCCTCCGTCATCGGCGCCGGCGGCCTCGGCGACCGCGTCTACCAGGCGCTCGCCTCCGTCGACGTCGGTGCGGCCCTCGCGGCCGGCATCCCGATCGTTCTGCTCGCCGTGGTCCTGGACCGCGTCACCGGCGCGGCCGGGGAGCGGCTCGGCGAGGCCGGCAAGTCCCCGGTGACCTGGCTCCACGCGCTCGCCGCCGCCGTCGCGGTGGCGCTCGCCGGACGTCTCGCGGGCCTGCTCGACTGGCCCGAGGCATGGGAGGTGAACATCGCCGAGCCCGTCAACCGGGCCGTCGACTGGATGACCGCCCACCTCTACTCCGGCGTCCCCGTCGTCGGCGGCACCGGGGACTGGGCCGCGCACTTCACCACCTGGGTGCTCAATCCGCTGCGGGACGGCCTCCAGTGGCTGCCCTGGTGGTCCGTGCTGCTGATCACCGCCGCCCTGGCCTGGCTGATCGGCACCTGGCGTTCCGCCCTCACCGCCGTCCTCGCCCTGGCCGCGATCGGCGTGCTCGGCGTGTGGCGGCCGTCCCTGGACACCCTCTCCCAGGTCCTCGCGGCCGTCGCCGTCACCCTGGTCGTCGGATTCGCGGCCGGCATCGCCGCCGCCCGCAGCGACCGCTTCGAACGCCTGCTGCGGCCCGTCCTGGACGTGTTCCAGACGATGCCGCAGTTCGTGTACCTGATCCCGGTCGTCGCCCTGTTCGGCGTGGGCCGCGCGCCCGCCGTGGCCGCCGCGGTCGTCTACGCCCTCCCGGCCGTCGTCCGCATCACCGCCCAGGGACTGCGCCAGGTCGACCCGGCCGCCCTGGAGTCGGCCCGCTCCCTCGGAGCCACCAGCGGCCAGCAACTGCGCCAGGTGCAGCTCCCGCTGGCCCGCCGGTCCCTGCTGCTCGCCGTCAACCAGGGCGTCGTCCTGGTCCTCGCCGTCGTCATCATCGGCGGCCTGGTCGGCGGCGGCGCGCTCGGCTACCAGGTCGTCTTCGGCCTGGCCCAGGGCGACCTGGCGGCCGGCCTGGTGGCGGGCGCGGCGATCGTCTGCCTCGGTCTGACGCTCGACCGCGTCACCCAGCCGGCCGAGCGCCGTACGAAGAAGGGAGCCTGAGATGTTCCGCAAGCGGACCACGGCGGCCGCCGCCGTCCTGCTGCTGGCCACCGGCTGCGGGGCCGCCGACATGACCGAGCAGGCGTCCCCGTTCGCGAACGCGCAGGGCGCGAGGACCGTCACCCTGTCCGTGCAGTCCTGGGTCGGCGCCCAGGCCAACGTGGCCGTCGCCCAGTACCTGCTGGAGCACGAGCTCGGCTACCGCGTCGACACCGTCCAGGTCGACGAGGTCCCCGCCTGGGACGCGCTCAGCCAGGGCCGGGTCGACGCGATGCTGGAGGACTGGGGCCACCCCGAGCAGGAACAGCGCTACGTCGAGGACAAGAAGACCATCGCCCCCGGCGGCGACCTCGGCGTCACCGGGCACATCGGCTGGTTCGTCCCCACCTACTTCGCCGAGAAGCACCCGGACGTGACGGACTGGAAGAACCTCGACAAGTACGCCGGTCTGCTGCGCACCGCCGAGAGCGGCGGCAAGGGCCAGCTCATGGACGGCTCCCCGTCCTACGTCACCAACGACAAGGCGCTGGTGAAGAACCTCGGCCTGGACTACCAGGTCGTCTTCGCCGGCTCCGAGGCCGCCCAGATCACCCAGATCAAGCAGTTCGCGAAGGAGAAGAAGCCCTTCCTGACCTACTGGTACACCCCCCAGTGGCTGTTCGAGAAGGTGCCGATGACCGAGGTGAAGCTGCCGCCGTACGAGGAGGGCTGCGACGCCGACCCGGCCGAGGTCGACTGCGCCTACCCGGTCACCCCGCTGAAGAAGTACCTCAACGCGGGCTTCGCGAAGGACGGCGGCGAGGCGGCGCGGTTCCTCGAGAACTTCAGGTGGACGACGGAGGACCAGAACGAGGTCTCCCTGATGATCGCCGAGCAGAAGATGCGGCCCGAGGAGGCGGCGAAGAAGTGGGTGGACAGCCACGAGTCCGTCTGGCGGAAGTGGCTGCCCTGACCCTCACCTCGCCGGCCCGGCCGCGATCTCCCGCAGCGCCCGCTCCATGAGCCGCTGGAGACCCGGCCCGAACGTGACCCGGGTGGCCCCGAGTTCGCCGAGTTCGGCGGGCGAGGGGCCTTCCCCGGGCCGGGCGAGGACGTTGACCGGCCCCTGGATGCCGGCCCGCAGCAGCGGCAGCGCGTCCACGGGGGCGCCGATCGGATACACGCAGTCGGCGCCCGCGGCGACGTACAGCGCGGCCCGCTCGATCGCCCGGTCCGGGTCGGCGACGCCCCTGAGGAAGGTGTCGACCCGGGCGTTGACGAACAGCCGGTCCCCGGCCGCCGCCCGCACCCCGGCCAGCCACTCGGCGTGCTCGTGCGGATCCCTGAGCACCCCGCCCGAGGAGTCCTCCAGGTTGCAGCCCACGACACCCGCCGCCAGCAGCCGCTCCACCAGCTCCCCGGGGGCCAGCCCGTACCCGTCCTCCACGTCCGCCGACACCGGTACGTCGACGGCCCAGGCGATCCGCGCGACGGCCGCGAACATCTCGTCGGCCGGGGTGTGCCCGTCCTCGTGACCGAGCGAGGCGGCGACGGCGGCACTGGGTGTCGCCAGCGCCGGGAAACCGGCCTCGGCGAACACCCGGGCGCTCGCCGCGTCCCAGGGGCCGGGCAGGACGAGGGGATCCCCCGGAACCCGGCCGTGGTGCAGGGCGCGGAAGACGCCGGCCTTGCTCATGGCGTGTAACCCCCCGGAGGGATCCTGCGGCTGACCATCAGCCGGTTCCAGCCGTTGATGACGGCGATCAGCCCGACCAGGTGGGCGAGTTCGCCGTCCGTGAAGTGCGCCGCGGCCCTCTCGTACACCGCGTCGGGCACGAAGCCTCCCCCGGACTCCGTCCGGGAGGTGCCCCCGGTCAGCACGGTGACCGCCTCGGTCAGCGCGAGCGCGGCCCGCTCCCGCTCGGTGTAGAGGCCGTCGGCCTCCTCCCAGGCGTCCAGGAGGCCGAGGCGCTGCTCGCTCTCCCCGCCCTCGCGGGCCAGCGCGAGGTGCATGTCCAGGCAGAACGCGCAGTGGTTGAGCTGCGAGGCCCGGATCATCACCAGCTCGGCGAGCACGGTGTCGCCCAGCCCCCTCTTCGCCGCCGCGCTGAGCGCGGACATCGCCTGCCCCACCTCCCGGTCCAGCAGGTTCGTACGGACCGTCATCCGTGCTGCCCCGGCCGGTAGTGCCCCGGGGTCAGGCGGCAGGTCACGCCGAAGCGGTTCCACGCGTTGATCACCGTGATGGCGGCGATGAGCTGTGCCAGCTCCGGCTCCTCGAAGTGCTTCGCGGCCTTCGCGTAGACCTCGTCGGGGACGAAACCGTCCGTCAGCACGGTCACGGCCTCCGTCAGCTCCAGCGCCGCCAGCTCCTTCTCCGTGTAGAAGTGCCGCGACTCCTCCCAGGCGCCGAGCTGCACGATCCGCTCCACGCTCTCGCCGGCCGCGAGGGCGTCCTTGGTGTGCATGTCGAGGCAGAACGCGCAGTGGTTGATCTGGGACGCGCGGATCTTCACCAGCTCGTACAGGGCCGGGTCCAGTCCCTTCCGCGCCGCCGTGTCCAGCCGGATCATCGCCTTGTAGACGTCCGGGGCGTGCTTGGCCCACTCCAGGCGTACGGGCAGCTCGGAGGCGTACTCCGTGCTCTTCGGGTCATCGGTGTGCGTCGTCATGCCTCGACCATAGGAACGAAGCAGCCCACGGGTATGGTCCATTTCCATGGCGAAACCCTGGGCCACTCTCGGCATCGACCTGCACCTGGAACCGGCCGGTCCGGGCCTGCGGCGCGGGCTGACCGACGCCCTGCGCGAGGCCGTACGCACCGGCCGCCTGGCCGCCGGGACCCGGCTGCCCTCCTCCCGCACCCTCGCCGCCGACCTCGGCATCGCCCGCAACACCGTCGCCGACGCCTACGCCGACCTCGTCGCCGAGGGCTGGCTCACCGCGCGCCAGGGCTCCGGCACCCGCGTCGCGGACCGCGCCGTCGCCCCGCCGAGCGGCGAGGCCCCCGGCCCCCGTACCCGCACCCGCCCCGCCTACGACCTGCGCCCGGGCACCCCCGACCTGGCCTCCTTCCCGCGCGCCGAGTGGCTCAGGGCGGCCCGCCGCGCCCTGACCGCAGCCCCCCACGACGCCCTCGGCTACGGCGACCCCCGCGGCCGCCCGGAGCTGCGCACCGCCCTGTCCGCCTACCTCGCCCGGGCCCGGGGCGTGCGCGCCGTCCCCGGACGCCTGGTGGTCTGCGGCGGGTTCGCGCACGCCCTGACCCTGCTCGCCGCCGTGCTGAGGGCGCGCGGCGTGCACACCGTCGCCGTCGAGTCGTACGGCCTCCACGTGCACCGCGACCTGCTGACGGCCGCCGGGCTGCGCACGGTGCCGCTGCCCTTCGACGCACGCGGCACCGACCCCGGCGCGGCGGACGACGCGGGCGCCGTCCTGCTCACCCCCGCCCACCAGTTCCCGATGGGCGTGCCCCTGCACCCCGACCGGCGGGCGGCCGTCGTGGACTGGGCGCGGCGCACCGGCGGCCTGGTCCTGGAGGACGACTACGACGGCGAGTTCCGCTACGACCGCCAGCCCGTCGGCGCCCTCCAGGGCCTGGACCCCGACCGCGTCGTCTACCTCGGCACCGCCAGCAAGTCCCTCGCCCCCGGCCTGCGGCTCGCCTGGGCCGTGCTGCCGCCGGGCCTCGCCGACGACCTCACGGCGAGCCGCGGAGGCCTCGACACCAGCGGCGTGCTGGACCAGCTCACCCTGGCCGAGTTCCTCACCTCCGGCGCGTACGACCGCCACGTCCGCTCCGCCCGCCTGCGCTACCGGCGCCGCCGGGACGCCCTGGTCGCGGCCCTCGCCGACCGTGCCCCCGACGTGCGGGTCACCGGGATCGCGGCCGGTCTGCACGCCGTCCTGCGGCTGCCGCCCGGCACCGAGCGGCAGGTGGTCCGGGCGGCTGCCTGGCAGGGCCTCGGCCTGCACGCGCTGTCCCTCTTCCGGCATCCCGAGGCCGTGACGGAACCCCTGGACGCGGTGGTCGTCGGCTACGGCACCCCGCCCGACCACGCCTGGGCGGGGGCTCTCGACGCGCTGTGCCGGGCGCTGCCGTAGAGTCCACCGGCGGCACGGTCCGTACACTCGAACGGCCCAACTGTCGTACACCTGCGTGGACAACGGGGAGACAAGGACATGGCAGACACCCGGCGGCGGCTGCGGTCGAGCACCGTGGTGCTCGGCGGCATGGGAGTGCTCGCCGCGGCCCTCAGCGCGTGCGGTTCGGACCCCGACCGCCGCTGCGTGGACCGCGACAGCTACGACTACCTGAACGGCTACAAGGTCGTCGCCGACAAGAACTGCAAGTCCGGCGCCTCCGGCAGCACGTCGGTCGCGGGCGGCCGCAAGACCTCCCGCGTCAACGCCGACTGGTACTACGACGCCGACGTCTCCAGGGGCTGGGCGGACTACGGCACCTTCAGCCGCGACGAGGCCGTCGACCGGGGCGGTTTCGGCTGCTCGGGCTCCGGCAGCGGCGGCGGCTGACCCCCGTGGAACGCCGCACCACCACCCCCCGCCCCGGCTGGCAGCAGACCGTCGAGGAACAGGGCCTCATCTATCCGCTGACCCGCTACCCCGACGACTCCCTGCGCCCCTACTGGGACGAGAGCGCCTACTACGTGTTCCCGCTGGACGAGGTGGAGGCACTGGAGGAGGTCGTCGAGGAACTGCACCGCATGTGCCTGGCGGCCGCCGGGCACATCGTCGCCGAGGGCCGCTTCGCCGACCTCGGCATCACCGACCCGCGCGTGGTCCGCGCCGTCACCGAGGCCTGGCAGCGGCGCGCCGAACTCCCGTCCGTCTACGCCCGCTTCGACCTGCGCTACGACGGAACCGGCCCGGCCAAGCTGCTGGAGTACAACGCCGACACCCCGACGTCCCTGGTCGAGGCGGCCTCCCCGCAGTGGTTCTGGATGGAGGAGCGCTTCCCCGGCGCCGACCAGTGGAACTCCCTGCACGAGCGGCTGATCGACGCCTGGAAGAAGCAGGCCGCGCTGCTCCCGCCCGGCAGCCCCCTGTACTTCGCGCACTCCTCGGACGACGAGCTGGGCGAGGACCTGATGACGGTCGCCTACCTCAAGGAGACCGCCGAGCAGGCCGGGCTGGCCACCGACTGGATCTCCATGGAGGAGATCGGCTGGGACCGCCTCTCGGGCCGCTTCGTCGACAACAAGCTCCGCTTCATCCGCAGCATCTTCAAGCTCTACCCCTGGGAGTGGCTCACCACCGACCGCTTCGCCGGCCACGTCCTGGACACCCTCGACAACGGCGGCGGCACCGGCACCACCCTGTGGATCGAGCCGGCCTGGAAGATGCTGCTCAGCAACAAGGCCCTGCTGGCCGTCCTGTGGGAGCTGTACCCCGGTCACCCGAACCTCCTGCCCGCCTATCTGGACGGCCCGCGCGAGCTGGCCGCCACGACGGGCTGGGTCGCCAAGCCCCTCCTCGGCCGCGAGGGCGCCGGCGTCACGATCCACGAGCCCGGCACGCCCCCCGTGCTCCGCGACGAGCCCTGCTGCTACCAGGAACTGGCCCCGCTGCCCGACTTCGACGGCAACCGGGTCGTCCTCGGCGCCTGGGTGGTGGAGAACGAGTCGGCGGGCCTGGGCATCAGGGAGTCGTCGGGCCTGGTGACGGACGAGTACGCGAGGTTCCTGCCCCACGTGATCCTCTAGCGGTCCCGCACTCCCGCATGGCGGACACCCGCCGCACCCGTCCCCGGGCACCGGTAGGCTGGCCACGGGCCGTGACTGGCGCGCTGGGATGGGACCGACCATCGGGGAGCGGCCCGAGTGACGAGAGCCGTGCGCCTGGGCCGACCCGAACGCCGACCACTACGTCCGGAGGTCCCCGTGTCCGCGGAACCCACCCCCGCTTCCACCGCCTACCGCGCCGCCCTCGACGTGATCCGCGCCGTCGAGCCGCGCGTCGCCGACGCCATCGGCCAGGAGGTCGCCGACCAGCGCGAGATGCTCAAGCTGATCGCGTCGGAGAACTACGCCTCCCCGGCCACCCTGCTGGCGATGGGCAACTGGTTCAGCGACAAGTACGCCGAGGGCACCGTCGGCCGCCGCTTCTACGCCGGCTGCCGCAACGTCGACACCGTCGAGTCCCTGGCCGCCGAGCACGCGAAGGAACTCTTCGGCGCCCGGCACGCCTACGTCCAGCCGCACTCCGGCATCGACGCCAACCTCGTCGCCTTCTGGGCCGTCCTCGCCGCCCGCGTCGAGGTGCCCTTCCTGGAGAAGACGGGCGCCCGCCAGGTCAACGACCTCACCGAGGCCGACTGGGCCGAGCTGCGCCAGGCCTTCGGCAACCAGCGCATGCTCGGCATGTCCCTCGACGCCGGCGGCCACCTCACCCACGGCTTCCGCCCGAACATCAGCGGCAAGATGTTCGAGCAGCGCTCCTACGGCACCGACCCGGCCACCGGCCTGATCGACTACGAGGCCCTGCGTGCCCAGGCCCGCGAGTTCAAGCCGCTGATCATCGTCGCCGGCTACTCCGCGTACCCGCGCCTGGTGAACTTCCGGATCATGCGGGAGATCGCCGACGAGGTCGGCGCGACGCTCATGGTCGACATGGCGCACTTCGCCGGCCTGGTCGCGGGCAAGGTCCTCACCGGCGACTTCGACCCGGTCCCGCACGCCCAGATCGTGACGACCACCACCCACAAGTCGCTCCGCGGCCCGCGCGGCGGCATGGTCCTGTGCGACGACTCCCTCAAGGAGCAGGTCGACCGCGGCTGCCCGATGGTCCTCGGCGGCCCGCTCCCGCACGTCATGGCCGCCAAGGCCGTCGCCCTCGCCGAGGCCCGGCAGCCCGCGTTCCGGGACTACGCCCAGCGCATCGTCGACAACTCCCGCGCCCTCGCCGAGGGCCTGACGCGCCGCGGCGCCACCCTGGTGACCGGCGGCACGGACAACCACCTGAACCTGATCGACGTCGCGTCCTCCTACGGCCTCACCGGCCGCCAGGCCGAGGCGGCGCTCCTCGACTCCGGCATCGTCACCAACCGCAACGCCATCCCCGCCGACCCCAACGGCGCCTGGTACACCTCCGGCATCCGCGTCGGCACCCCCGCCCTGACCACCCGGGGCCTCGGCACGGCGGAGATGGACGAGGTCGCGGGCCTGATCGACCGCGTCCTGACGACCACGCAACCGGGCACGGTCAAGTCGGGCGCCCCCTCCAAGGCCTCGCACGTGCTGGACCGCAAGGTGGCGGACGAAATCGCCCAGCGGGCCACGGACCTGGTCCGGGGCTTCCCCCTGTACCCGGAGATCGACCTGGGCTGAGGCGCCCGGTGAGGACCGCGGGGCCGGTCCGCGGCCGCCGCCGCGCGGCGCGACCGGCCCCGCTTCCCGCGGTCGCCCACGCACAGAGCCCCCCGTGCTCTCTGAGACAATGGTGGGCATGGCGAATGACCGACCCCGCGTGCTCTCCGGTATCCAGCCGACCTCCGGCTCGTTCCACCTCGGCAACTACCTCGGCGCCGTACGCCAGTGGGTCGACATGCAGGACACCCACGACGCGTTCTACATGGTCGTCGACCTGCACGCGATCACGGTCCCGCAGGACCCGAAGGAACTCCGCGAGAACACCCGCCTCGCCGCCGCCCAGCTCCTCGCGGCCGGACTCGACCCGGAGCGCTGCACGCTGTTCGTGCAGAGCCACGTGCCCGAGCACGCCCAGCTCGGCTGGCTGATGAACTGCATCACCGGCTTCGGCGAGGCGTCCCGGATGACCCAGTTCAAGGACAAGTCCGCCAAGCAGGGCAGCGACCGCACCACCGTCGGCCTGTTCACGTACCCGATGCTGATGGTCGCCGACATCCTGCTGTACCAGGCCGACCAGGTCCCCGTCGGCGAGGACCAGCGCCAGCACCTCGAACTGACCCGCGACCTCGCCGACCGGTTCAACCAGACCTACGGGGACACCTTCACCGTCCCGAGCGCCTACATCCTGAAGGAGACGGCGAAGATCTACGACCTTCAGGAACCGACCGCCAAGATGAGCAAGTCGGCGGCCACCCCGAAGGGCCTGATCAACCTGCTCGACGAGCCGAAGGCCACGGCGAAGAAGGTCAGGAGCGCGGTCACCGACACCGACACGGTGATCCGCTTCGACCGGGAGAACAAGCCCGGCGTGAGCAACCTGCTGACGATCTACTCCACCCTCACGGGCACGGCCGTCCCCGAACTGGAGCAGCGCTACGAGGGCAAGGGATACGGCGCTCTCAAGACGGACCTCGCCGAGATCGTGGTCGACTTCGTGACGCCCTTCCGGGAGCGCACCCAGCAGTACCTCGACGACCCGGAGACGCTCGACTCCGTGCTGGCCAAGGGCGCGGAGAAGGCGCGCGCCGTCGCCGCCGAGACCCTCGCGCGGGCGTACGACGGCGTGGGTTTCCTGCCCGCCAAGCACTGACCCGAGGCACCACCCCGAGCGCCCGGCACGCCGCCGTAGCGCTGCACATCACTCCGGTTGCGCCTGCCCGGGACAGGGTCGTGGCCGTACAGTCGATAACCGGGTGGCCGCACCGGCGGCCACCGTCGCGCGCCGGTGGGCGGGCGGCACCGACAGAACGACAGGGAGACGACGTGGGGACCGTAACGATCGGCGTGTCGATCGCGGTCCCGGAGCCTCACGGCAGCCGGCTTCAGGAGCTGCGCGCGGGCTTCGGCGACGCCGCGGCGCACGGCATCCCCACGCACGTCACGCTGCTGCCGCCGACCGAGGTCGACGGCGCGGCACTGCCGGCGATCGAGGCGCACCTGGCGGAGGTGGCGGCCCGCGGCCGGCCCTTCCCGATGCGGCTGTCCGGCACCGGCACCTTCCGCCCGGTCTCGCCCGTCGTCTTCGTCCAGGTCGTCGAGGGCGCCGCGGCCTGCTCCTGGCTCCAGAAGCGGGTCCGGGACTCCTCCGGGCCGGTCCCGCGCGAACTCCAGTTCCCGTACCACCCGCACGTCACCGTCGCGCACGGCATCGACGAGGCCGCGATGGACCGCGCCTTCGAGGAGCTGGCCGACTACGAGGCCCAGTGGCCGTGCACCGGCTTCGCGCTCTACGAGCAGGGCCCCGACGGGGTGTGGCGCAAGCTGCGGGAGTTCCCCTTCGGCAGCGCCGTCGTACCGCCGCAGGCCGGACGTGTGGAGAGCGGCTCCCTGCCCACCCGCTAGGGCCCTACACCGGCAGTCGCCGGAACACCGCCCGCGGCAGATGCCGCAGCGCCGACATCACCACCCGCAGCGCTCCCGGCACCCACACCGTCTCCGACCGGCGCCGCAGCCCCAGCTCGATCGCCGTCGCCACCGCCTCGGGCGTCGTCGCGAACGGTGCCTCCTCCATCCCGGCGGTCATCCGCGACCGCACGAACCCCGGGCGTACGACCATGACGTGCGCGCCGGTGCCGTGCAGCGCGTCGCCCAGGCCCTGCGCGAAGGCGTCCAGGCCGGCCTTGCTGGACCCGTAGATGAAGTTGGCCCGGCGGGCCCGCTCCCCGGCCACCGACGACAGCACCACCAGAGAACCGTGCCCCTGTGCCTGGAGCGCGCGGGCGCTGACCAGGCCCGCCGAGACCGCGCCCGTGTAGTTGGTCTGCGCGACCCGCACGGCGTTCAGCGGCTCGCGCTCGTCGTGCGCCTGGTCGCCGAGGATGCCGAACGCGAGCAGCACCAGGTCGACGTCGCCCTCGGCGAACACCTTGCCGAGCACCGACTCGTGCGACTCGGGGTCCAGCGCGTCGAAGGCGACGGTGCGCACCTCGGCACCCAGCTCGCGCAGGCTCCCGGCCGCCGCCTCCAGGGCGGGGGAGGGACGTCCGGCCAGCCACACGGTGCGGGTGCGGCGGGCGATCAGGCGGCGCGCGGTGGCCAGGGCGATCTCGGACGTGCCGCCGAGGACGAGCAGGGACTGGGGGAGGCCGAAGGCGTCCTTCACGACAGCTCCAGAGGGGGTCACAGGGCGAGGCGCCGGGACAGGTCGGACGTGAACACCCCGCGCGGGTCCAGCTCGGCGCGCAGGGCGCGGAAGTCGTCCAGGCGCGGGTACATCGCGGCGAGCAGCTCGGGCCGCAGCCGGGAGTCCTTGGCGAGGTAGACCCGGCCGCCGGCCGCGGCGACGTCCTCGTCCAGTTCGTCGAGGAAGGCGCCGAGCCCCGGCAGCCCGGCCGGGACGTCCAGCGCGAGCGTCCAGCCCGGCACCGGGAAGGACAGCCAGCCCGCGTCGGCCGGGCCGAACCGCTTGAGGACGGCCAGGAAGGACGGGCAGCGGTGCGCGGAGATGCGCCGCACGATCCGGCGCAGCGCCTCCTCGCGTCCGTGGCCGACGACGAACTGGTACTGCACGAAACCGCCGCGGCCGTAGATCCGGTTCCAGTGGGGCACGCCGTCCAGCGGGTGGAAGAACGTGGAGATCCGCTGCAGCTGCCCGCTGCGCGAGCGGGGGGCCTTGCGGTACCACAGCTCGTTGAACAGGCCCACGCTGGTGCGGCTGAGCAGCCCCTCCGGCAGGAAGGCGGGAGCGGCCGGCAGACGGGGGGTGCGGAAGGCCAGCGGCTCGCGGCGGGCACGGGCCGGCAGCGCGTCCAGCGGGGCGTGGTCGCCGCGGGTGAGGACCGCGCGCCCGGTCGACCGGCCGCGCGCCAGGAGGTCGATCCAGGCGACCGAGTAGCGGTAGCGGTGATCGGTCGCGGTCATCCGGGCCATGAGGTCGTCGAGGTCGGCGGCGCGCTCGGTGTCCACCGACATCAGCGCGGTCTCGACCGGCTGGAGCCGCACGGTCGCGGTGAGGATCACCCCGGTCAGGCCCATGCCGCCGGCGGTGGCGTCGAACAGCGGCGTGCCCCGCTCCACGGTGCGGATCGCGCCGTCGGCGGTGAGCAGCTCCAGGGACAGCACGTGCCGGGCGAAGGACCCGGACACATGGTGGTTCTTGCCGTGGATGTCGGCGCCGATCGCCCCGCCGACCGTGACGTAGCGGGTGCCGGGCGTCACCGGCACGAACCAGCCGAGCGGCAGCAGCACCTCCATCAGCCGGTGCAGGGAGACGCCCGCGTCGCACAGCACCGTGCCGCCGTCGGCGTCGATGGCGTGGATCCGGTCCAGGCCCGTCATGTCGAGCACGGCACCGCCCGCGTTCTGCGCGGCGTCGCCGTACGCCCGCCCGAGCCCGCGCGGGATGCTGCCGCGCGCCCCGCACTCCCGGACGGCCGTCGCGGCCTCCTCGTACGTCCGCGGCCGGATCAGACGGGCCACGGTGGGAGCGGTACGGCCCCAGCCGGTGACGTGACCCCACTCGGCGACGGGAACGGTGTCGGCAGACATGCCGGTGACCGTATCGTCCGTGTCCGGGCGATCAGTTACGGAACATTCACTCTCTCCCCGAAACGGGTGATTAATGGTATGTCGCTCGATCATGTCGGACTTACCGGGCCGTCTGCGTGAACAGTGAGTCCACATGGACGACCTCGACGACATGGACCACCGGATCGTGACGGCGCTCAGAGCCTGCGGCACGGACCCGCGCGTGGCCGCCTGCGCGCGCGCCCTGTCCTGGGCCGGGGAGCACGGGGCGCTGTGGCTCGCGGGGGGCCTCGCCGGAGCCGCCGCGGACCGCGGCCGGCGCACGGCCTGGCTGCGCGGCACCGCGCTCACCGCGGGCGCGCACCTGACCAGCATGGGCGTGAAGCGCGTCGTGCGCCGTCCGCGCCCCGCACACGTCCGGCCCCTGGTCCGCACCGCCGGCCGGCACTCCTTCCCCAGCTCCCACGCGGCGTCCGCCGTGGCCGCCGCCGTCGTCTTCGGCACCCTCGGCGTGCGCGCGGTCTGGCCGCTGGCCGCCGCGGTGTGCGCGTCCCGGCTGGTCGCCGGCGTCCACTACCCGACCGACGTCGTCGCGGGCGCCGCCCTCGGCGCGCTCACGGCCCGTCTGGGCGCCGACTGGATGCGGGGAGGCACCCGGTGACCGAGACGGCCGTCCTGCGGCAGCGCGCCCCCGAGCAGCGCCCGCGGCCCGCACCTCCCCGCCGGGGCGGCCTCGCCGGCGGTCTGCTGCGGACCGCGCGTCCCCGCCAGTGGGTCAAGAACGTCCTGGTCGTCGCCGCCCCGGCCGCCGCCGGCGACCTGTTCTCCCGGCAGGCCCTGTCCCAGCTCGCCCTGGTCTTCGTCCTGTTCACGGCCTGCGCCTCGGCCGTCTACCTCGTCAACGACGCCCGCGACGCCGAGGCCGACCGCGCCCACCCGGTCAAACGGCACCGCCCGGTCGCCGCCGGACAGGTCCCCGTACCGGTCGCCTACGCGGCCGGAGGCGCCCTCGGCGTCCTCGCGCCCCTCACCGCGGCCTGGCTCTGCCCGCCCCCCGTCGCCGCCCTGCTGACCGCCTACCTCGCGATGCAACTGGCGTACTGCGTCAGCCTCAAGCACGTCCTGGTCGTCGACCTCGTCGTCGTCACCACCGGCTTCCTGATGCGCGCCATGATCGGCGGACTCGCGCTCGGCATCCCGCTGTCCCGCTGGTTCCTCATCACCACCGGCTTCGGCGCCCTGTTCATGGTCTCCGCCAAGCGCTACTCCGAGGCCGTGCAGATGGCCGGGAAGGCGGGCGCCACCCGCGCGCTGCTCACCGAGTACACCACCGGCTACCTCCGCTTCGTCTGGCAGCTCGCGGCCGGCGTCGCCGTCCTCGGCTACTGCCTGTGGGCCATGGAGGAGGGCGGTGTCCCGCACACCAGCGTGCTGCCCTGGCGCCAGCTCTCCATGGTCGCCTTCATCCTCGCCGTCCTGCGCTACGCCGTCTTCGCCGACCGCGGCACCGCCGGCGAACCCGAGGACGTCGTCCTGCGCGACCGGGCCCTCGCCCTGATCGGCGTCGTGTGGATGGCGATGTACGGCCTGGCGGTGGCCAATTGGTAGCGGGCCGGCGCGAACTGCTGGGCTTCGCCTGCGCCGGCCTGCTCGCCTACGCCGTCGACCTCGGCCTGTTCACCGTGCTGCGCGGACCGGTGGGCCTCGGCCCGCTCACCGCCAAGGCCCTCTCCTTCGTCGCCGGCTGCTCCGTGGCCTACGCGGGCAACGCGCTGGGCACCTACCGGCACACCCGCCCGCGCGGCCTGCGCCCGTACGCCCTGTTCTTCGCGGTCAACGCCGCCGGAGCCGCCGTCCAACTGCTGTGCCTCGCCGTCAGCCACTACGGCCTCGGACTCACCTCGCAGCGCGCCGACACCGTCTCCGGGGCGGGAATCGGCATGGCGCTGGCCACCGTCCTGCGTTTTTGGGGAACCAGAACACTGGTCTTCCGCGCCCGGGAGACCCCCGGCCGGACGCCGGGGTCATGGAACCCGACGACCGGGGGCAGAGTCGGATCATGGACTGGCTGAAGAAGCTGCCCGTGGTGGGGCCGTGGATCGCGCGGCTGATGACCACGCACGCGTGGCGGTCGTACGAACGGCTGGACCGGGTGAAGTGGACGCGGCTGGCCGCCGCGATGACGTTCACCAGCTTCCTCGCGCTCTTCCCCCTGCTCAGCCTCGCCGCAGCCGTCGCCGCGGCCCTGCTCAGCAAGGAGCAGCAGGACACCCTCCAGAACAAGATCGCCGAGCAGGTGCCCGGCATCTCCGACCAGCTCGACATCCAGGGCCTGGTCGACAACGCCGGCACCGTCGGCCTCATCGCCGGTTTCCTGCTGCTGTTCACCGGCATGGGCTGGGTCGACGCCACCCGGGGCTGTCTGCGCGCCGTGTGGGAGCTGCCGGACGAGGAGGAGAACCCGGTGCTGCGCCGGGGCAAGGACGCGGGTGTCCTCGTCGGGCTCGGCGGCGCGCTCCTGGTCACCGTCGGCATCTCCACGGTCGCCTCGGCACTGGTCGGCTGGATCATCCGCCAGCTCGGCATCGCCGAGGGCGGCTTCGGCAGCGTCCTGCTGCACATCGCCGCCTTCGCCGTCGCCGTCCTCGCCGACTTCCTGCTCCTGCTGTACGTGCTGACCCTGCTGCCCGGCGTCCAGCCGGCCCGCCGCCGTCTGATGGTGGCCGCGCTGATCGGCGCCGTCGGCTTCGAGCTGCTGAAGCTGCTGCTGAGCGGCTACATGCAGGGTGTCGCCGCGAAGAGCATGTACGGCGCCTTCGGCGTCCCCGTCGCCCTGCTGCTGTGGATCAACTTCACCACCAAGCTGGTCCTGTTCTGCGCCGCCTGGACGGCCACGGGCAGCAAGGCCGAGGAACTCAGCGACGGGACCGGCGACGCACCAGCTCCGGCAGCGGCCAGCGACGGTTGACCAGGAACACCCCGCCGCCCAGCAGCACCAGCGCCCCCGCGGCGATGCCGGCCGCGATGCCGACACCGCTGGAGCCGTCCGCCGCCGTGGCGCCCGCCACCGGCTTCGCCCCCACGGCACCGCCGCCGTCGACGGGGTCCGCGGAGACGCCGGGCCCCGGGCTCGCCGCCACCGCGCTCCTCGGCGGCACCAGCTCACCCACCGGCCTCACCTTGCCGGCCGACCGGAACCCCCAGTCGAACAGCCGGGCGGTCTCCTTGTAGACCTCGTTGTGCCCGGCCTTCGCCGGGTTCATGACCGTGACCAGCAGCACCTTGCCGTTGCGCTCGGCGACCCCGGTGAAGGTGGCGCCGGCGTTGGTCGTGTTGCCGTTCTTCACGCCCGCGATGCCGGGGTAGACGCCGATGTCCGAGTCCCCCGCCAGCAGCCGGTTGGTGTTCTGGATCTCGAAGGCCTCGCGGGACGTCTTGCCCTTCTTGTCCTTGGTCGTGGCGCCGGGGAACTTCGCACGGACCGTCGACGCGTACTCCCGGAAGTCCTTCTTCTGGAGCCCCGAGCGGGCGAACAGCGTCAGGTCGTACGCGGAGGAGACCTGGCCCGGCGCGTCGTAGCCGTCGGGGCTCACCACGGTCGTGTCCAGGGCCTGGAGCTCCGCGGCGTGCTCGTTCATCTCCGCGACGGTCCTGTCGACACCGCCGTTCATCGCGGACAGCACGTGCACGGCGTCGTTGCCGGAGCGCAGGAACACCCCGAGCCACAGGTCGTGGACGGTGTAGGTCTCCTCCTCCTTGATGCCGACGAGGCTCGACCCGGCACCGACGCCCGCGAGGTCGGACACCGCCACCTTGTGCCGCGTGGTCCCCGGCCACTTGGGCAGCAGCGTGTCCGCGAACAGCATCTTCAGGGTGCTCGCCGGGGCCAGCCGCCAGTGCGCGTTGTGCGCGGCGAGGACCTCGCCGGACTCGGCGTCGGCCACGATCCAGGAGCGGGCGGTGAGGTCCTTGGGCAGCACCGGCGCCCCGCCCGCCAGATCGACCTGTGTGCCCGGCAGCCCGAGCCGCGCCCCGCCCACGGTCGACATCTTCGCCGGGGGAGTGGCCGAGGGGCTCGCCGACGGACTCGCCGAGGGGCCCGGGGCCGCGTGCGCGGCGGGCGCGGTGACGACGAGGGACGACAGGGCGGTCAGGGCGGTCAGGGCGGCGGAGGCGACCAGCGCGGATCGCCTGCCGGTCTTCTTGGGTGCGGGCACGAGCGAGAACGTACCGCCCGGACGCCGCACCGGCCCAGCCCCCACCCCACCCCGGGCACGGAACGGGACGGGCGGCGGCGATACTGGGGTCATGAAGCTCAGCCGCCCCGTCTCCTGGTTCCTGCTCGCCTTCGGGGTGTGGAGCTGGATCATCTGGATCACTTTCGTCAAAAACCTGGTCAAGGACGCCAGCGGGCTGGCCTTCGAGGACGGCGATCCCACGGGGTACTTCTGGGTCCACCTGCTGCTCGCCGTCGTCTCCTTCGTATTGGGGACGGTCGTCGGGGTCATCGGGTTGCGCTCAGTGCGCGCACTGCGCCGAACGTCATAACGTCACCGACGTCACAACCGAGGGGATCCGACGGCATGGTGGTCGTCTTCGCGCTCGTCGCACTGGCCGTGGTGGGCGTCCTGGTGACGGCCAACTGGTACGTGTGGCGGCGCCTGTTCCGCGACACGACCCGCGGGCCCGGCACGGTGCGCCGCGCCGGCGCCGTGCTGATCGCCGGCGGCTGGGCGCTGGCCGTCGGCGCGCTGGTCGCCGAGCGCGCGGGCGCCCCGTTCTGGCTCCAGCGCGTCCTGGCCTGGCCGGGCTTCCTGTGGCTGGCGCTCTCGGTCTACCTGCTGCTGGCGGTGCTGGCGGGCGAGGCCGTACGACCGCTGCTGCGCCGCCTCCTGGAACGGCGGGCGGCCGCGCGGGCGGCCGGGCCGGGTGAGCTGCCGGCCCCGGACCCCGAGCGCGTACCGGCGGGGTCCGCACCGCCGAGGACGCCCGCCGGGGACCCCGTGCCGCCGGCCCCGGCGGACGGGCCGCCCGCCGACGCGCCCGGCACCACGTCCGCGAGCGCCCTCGCCGTCCCCTCGCGCCGCCTGTTCGTCTCCCGCGTCGTCGCCGGTGCCGCGGTCGCGGCGGCCGTCGGAACGGTCGGGCACGGTACGTACGGCGTGCTGCGCGGGCCGAAGGTGAAGCGGGTCACCGTGCCGCTGGCCAAGCTGCCGCGCGCGGCGCACGGCTTCCGCATCGCCGTCGTCAGCGACGTCCACCTCGGCCCGGTCCTGGGCCGCGGCTTCGCGCGGACGGTCGTCGACACCGTCAACTCCACGCAGCCCGACCTCATCGCCGTCGTCGGCGACCTGGTCGACGGCAGCGTGAAGGACCTCGGCCCGGCGGCGGCCCCGCTGGCCGGACTGCGGGCCCGGCACGGCGCGTACTTCGTCACCGGCAACCACGAGTACTTCTCCGGCGCCGAGCAGTGGGTCGCCGAGGTGCGACGGCTCGGCCTGATCCCGCTGGAGAACGCCCGCACCGAGCTGCCCCACTTCGACCTGGCCGGCGTCAACGACGTGGCCGGCGAGGACGAGGGACAGGGCCCCGACTACGCCAGGGCCCTCGGCGACCGCGACCGGGCCCGCGCCTGCGTGCTCCTCGCCCACCAGCCGGTGCAGATCCACGACGCCGTCGACCACGGCGTCGACCTCCAGCTCTCCGGCCACACCCACGGCGGTCAGCTCTGGCCCGGCAACCTGATCGCGGGCGCCGCCAACCCGACGCTGGCGGGCCTGGAACGCTACGGCGACACCCAGCTCTACGTCAGCCGGGGCGCGGGCGCCTGGGGACCGCCCACCCGTGTGGGGGCGCCGTCGGACATCACGGTGATCGAGCTGGCGTCCCGTCAGGCCTGACCGGTCCCGGTGCCCTTCCCGGCCGGGGTCGGCCTCCTCGCGGGGTCCGGGAGCGCCCTCGTCATCCCGGGCAGGAAGTCCGTGAACAGCTCGTGCACCTCGCGCACCAGCGGGCGCAGCACCCGGAACCGGGCCAGCGCGACACCCCGCGCGGTGAGCCGGGCGCCGCGCTCGGCGAGCCGGTAGCTGCGCTCGCGGCCCGGGGTGCGGTCGAAGATCCAGTACAGGACGAGTCCCATCTGGGAGAGCCACATCAGCTCGGGCAGGATGTCCCGCAGCTCCTCGGGCACCTTGGTCTTCGCGCCCGCCAGCACCTGCCGGTGGACGCCGATGGCCTCCAGGCGGGCGTGCTCCGACTCCGGGGAGAAGGGGCTGAGCGGGCTGTCCGGGTCGGCGGCGTTCTTGAAGAACTGCACCGCGAACTCGTGGTACGGCGTCGCGATGTCCAGCCACACCTTCAGCACGCCCGCCAGCCGCGCCTCCAGGTCGGTCTCCCGTGCCAGCACCTCGCGGACCGCCGCCTGGTGCTCGGCGGCGATCCGGTCGTAGAAGCCCTGGATCAGGTGCTCCTTGCCCGCGAAGTAGTAGTACGCGTTGCCGACGGAGACGCCGGCCTCCTGGGCGATGGCCCGCATGGTCGTCCGGTCGTAGCCGCGTTCCTGGAACAGCCGCATGGCCGTCTCCAGGATCAGCGCGCGGGTCTGCTCGGACTTGCTGAGGGGGGCACCGTCGTCGGGGCCGTCGTTCTTCGCAGGCACGACCAGAGCCTAACGAGTGGTGCAGGCACCGTCGCCACAGCCGGGTGGGGAGTACGACCAGCCGAGCCGCGGGTCGTACACCCACCCGTCGGCGCGGCGGTAGCTCCCGCCGCCCCACTGCCCGGCCCGGCGCCACTGGGCCGCGGCCAGGGCGGCCCCCCGGGCCAGCCGGGCCCCGGCGGGCGTGCTGAGCCGGTGGGCGAGCCGCCGGTGGTCGCGCAGCGCCCACAGCACGACGACCCAGGCGGCGGCGCCCCGGTAGACCTGCCCGGCGTCGCCGACGGCGGTGACCTCCTCCAGACAGGCCCCGTGGTCCAGGCCGGGGAACCGCCGCCGGGCCTCCTCGGAGGCGGCGGGGACCAGCTCCATCGGCACCAGCAGGGGCTGCCGCAGCAGCCAGTCCCGTACATGGGTGCACAGGGAGCACTCCGCGTCGTAGAGGACGGTGAGCCGGCGCACGGGGGCGCCGGCCGTCCCGGTGGGAGCCATCGGCTCAGGCCCCGGCCGTCGGGGCCACCCAGCCCTGCGGCGGCACCGGGGGCACCTGCTCCCGCTCCATCACCCCGCGCCGCCGGATGCGGTTGAGCACGTACACGTTGCCGAGGTGCATCACGCCGAGCACCAGCAGCACCACGCCCAGCTTGGTCGACAGCGCCTCGAAGATCCCCCGGGTGTCGGTGATCGTCTCGTCGCCGCTCAGGTACAGGGCGACGAAGCCGAGGTTGACGAGGTAGAAGCCGACGACCAGGAGGTGGTTGACGGCGTCGGCGAGCTTCTCGTTGCCGTGCAGCACGTCGGCGAGGAAGACCCGGCCGTTGCGGCTGAGCGTGCGGGCCACCCAGACGGTCAGACCGATGCTGACGACCAGGTAGATGACGTAGGCGATGACGGTGCGGTCCATGCCCCACCCCTTCTTGAACGCGTTCAAAACGCTGACGTGAGAGACTGTAGACCTGCTTTTGAACACGTTCAACTCAAGGGGGGAGTGGTCCGCGTCACGGGCGGCGGCCCAGCTCCGGGCGCTTGGAGTAGTCCGTGAGGCCGATGACGTTGCCCCACGGGTCGGCGAACTCGACGGTCCAGCCGGTGGCCACGGGGAAGGGCTCGTCCATCGGCGCGATGCCGGCCTCGCGCAGGGCCGAGGCCGCGACGCGGGCGTCGGGCACCTCCAGCCACACCCGGGCCGAGGGCCACATCGGCGGACGCGGCCCGAACTCCTCCTCCGCCCGCAGCAGCAGTCCCGGTGTCTCGCCCCCGGCCTTCAGCAGCGCGATCCCGGCCTCGTCGAGCCGGTAGGCGACCGGGAACCCGGCCCGCTCGTAGAACCCGACGGCCTCACCGAGGTCCCCGACGGGCAGCAGCACGTTGTCGAACCCGAGCAGTTCGTACGACTCGTCATCTGACATGGCGTCAGGCTAGGGAGCCCACGGCCCGGAACGGCCGATGTCGGCCCTCGCCGTGCGCGGACTTCCGCCGTCCGGCCGCAAGGACCTCGGCGACGTCCAGGGTGACGTCGCCGCCGAGGGAGCCGGGGAGGGTGACCTTCTCGCCGGGGGAGTGGACTCGGTGGGTCGCGTAGTCGGCCCCGTCCGGGTCGCTGAGGACGTGCAGGCGCTCGTGCCGGCGGTCGACGACGACGTAGACGGGGATCTTGGCGCCGGCGTAGGCGGCGACCTTGGTGCGCAGGTCTCCAGGACCAGACGGAAGCGGACCGGGTCGTGGCAGTTGTTCTCGACGAGGTGGTCGTCGAAGTCCGCGTCCACCACCGTGAGGTCGGGGATGGCGTAGTCCTCGGCTCCGGTGGGCAGCCACAGACCCATGCCCTGGACGACCTTGGAGTCGGCGCCGTGCAGGCCGGACGCCGCCAACGGCATCATCAGTTCGGTCAGAACGACGGGGTGCGGGCCGTCCGGCGGTGGGGTCACGAGGAGCCGGCCTCCGATGATCTCGACGCGGTAGCCCGGAAGGCGGACCGGCGAGGCCCTTCGTCGGCCCGCCACCCGAGGGTGCGGCATATGCCGGAGGGCCCCGCTTCCTGGGGAAGCGGGGCCCTGCGGACTACGGCGTCGCACCGACGGACGTCAGAAGCGGCGCGTGATCAGCGCCCGCTTCACCTCGGCGATCGCCTTGGTGACCTCGATGCCGCGCGGGCAGGCGTCCGTGCAGTTGAAGGTCGTGCGGCAGCGCCAGACGCCGTCGCGGTCGTTGAGGATCTCCAGCCGCTGCTCTCCGGCCTCGTCGCGCGAGTCGAAGATGAAGCGGTGGGCGTTGACGATGGCCGCCGGGCCGAAGTACTGCCCGTCGTTCCAGAACACCGGGCACGAGGACGTGCAGGCGGCGCACAGGATGCACTTCGTCGTGTCGTCGAAGCGCTCGCGGTCCTCGGCGGACTGGAGGCGCTCACGCGTCGGCTCGTTGGTGTCCTTCGTGATCAGGAAGGGCATCACGTCCCGGTACGCCTGGAAGAACGGCTCCATGTCGACGACCAGGTCCTTGAGGACCGTCAGCCCCTTGATGGGCTCGACCGTGATCGGCTTCTCGGGGCTGATGTCCTTGATCAGCGTCTTGCAGGCCAGCCGGTTCTTGCCGTTGATCCGCATGGCGTCCGACCCGCAGATGCCGTGGGCGCAGGAACGGCGGAAGGTCAGCGTGCCGTCCAGGTCCCACTTGATCTTGTGAAGGGCGTCGAGGACGCGCTCCTTCGGGTCGATCTCGAGCTGGAAGTCCTGCCAGGTCGCCTCCGCCGAGACCTCCGGGTTGAACCGGCGGACCCGCACGGTGACGGTGATGTAGGGGGAGTCGGCGAAACCGGGCTCGGGGGCCTTGTCGCTCTTCTCCATGACAGGGGTAGCCATCAGTACTTACGCTCCATCGGCTGGTAGCGGGTCTGGACGACCGGCTTGTAGTCCAGACGGATGGACTCGGTGCCGTCGTCGCCCACCTCGCGGTACGCCATGGTGTGGCGCATGAAGTTGACGTCGTCGCGGTTGGGGTAGTCCTCGCGGTAGTGACCGCCGCGGGACTCCTTGCGGGCGAGCGCGGACACCGCCATCACCTCGGCCAGGTCGAGCAGGTTGCCCAGCTCGACGGCCTCCAGCAGGTCGGTGTTGAACCGGCGGCCCTTGTCCTGGATCGCCACGTTCTGGTACCGCTTGCGCAGCTCGGCGATCTTCTCGACGGCCGTCTTGATCGTCTGCTCGGTGCGGAAGACCATGACGTTGGCGTCCATGGTCTCCTGGAGCTCGCGGCGCAGCGTCGCCACCCGCTCGTTGCCGGTGGAGGAGCGCAGCCGCTCGATCTGCTCGACGACCAGGGACTCCGGGTTCTCCGGCAGC
This sequence comes from Streptomyces sp. NPDC018947, assembly GCF_044390505.1. Lineage (NCBI taxonomy): Bacteria > Bacillati > Actinomycetota > Actinomycetes > Kitasatosporales > Streptomycetaceae > Streptomyces > Streptomyces sp. NPDC018947. The sequence continues at coordinate 314,122 of NZ_JBIRZD010000007.1, read as the reverse complement.
TCGACGAAGTCCGCCTTCTGGGCGTACTCCGCGGCGGCGATGCCCGCGCGGCGGCCGAAGACGTTGATGTCGAGCAGCGAGTTGGTGCCCAGGCGGTTGGCGCCGTGCACCGACACGCAGGCGACCTCGCCGGCCGCGTACAGGCCCGGCACGACGGTGGTGTTGTCCGCGAGGACCTCGCCCTCGACGTTGGTCGGGATGCCGCCCATGGCGTAGTGCGCGGTGGGCTGGATCGGGATCGGGTCCGTGTAGGGCTCGATGCCGAGGTAGGTCCGCGCGAACTCCGTGATGTCGGGCAGCTTGGCGTCGAGCTGCTCCGGCGGGAGGTGGGTGAGGTCCAGGTAGACGTGGTCGCCCTCGGGACCGCAGCCGCGGCCCTCGCGGATCTCCGTGTAGATGGAGCGGGAGACGACGTCGCGGGACGCGAGGTCCTTCATGACCGGCGCGTACTTCTCCATGAAGCGCTCGCCGTCCTTGTTGCGGAGGATGCCGCCCTCACCGCGGGCGCCCTCCGTCAGCAGGATGCCCATGCGCCAGATGCCGGTCGGGTGGAACTGGAAGAACTCCATGTCCTCCAGCGGCAGCCCGCGCCGGTACACGGCGGCCTGGCCGTCACCGGTCAGCGTGTGCGCGTTGGAGGTCACCTTGAAGAACTTGCCGGTGCCGCCGGAGGCGTAGATCACGGACTTCGCCTGGAAGATGTGGATCTCGCCGGTGGCCAGCTCGTAGGCGACCACACCGGCCGACTTCTTGACGCCGTCGACCTCGGTGATGAGCTGGTCCAGGACGTAGAACTCGTTGAAGAACTCCACGCCCTCCTTGACGCAGTTCTGGTACAGCGTCTGGAGGATCATGTGGCCGGTGCGGTCGGCCGCGTAGCAGGAGCGGCGGACCGGGGCCTCGCCGTGGTTGCGGGAGTGACCGCCGAAGCGGCGCTGGTCGATCGTCCCGTCGGGCGTCCGGTTGAACGGCAGGCCCATCTTCTCCAGGTCGAGGACCGAGTCGATGGCCTCCTTCGCCAGGATCTCGGCGGCGTCCTGGTCGACCAGGTAGTCACCGCCCTTGACGGTGTCGAAGGTGTGCCACTCCCAGTTGTCCTCCTCCACGTTGGCCAGCGCGGCGGCCATGCCGCCCTGCGCGGCGCCCGTGTGGGAGCGGGTGGGGTAGAGCTTCGTCAGGACGGCCGTGCGGCTGCGCTTGGTCGCCTCGATGGCGGCCCGCATACCGGCGCCGCCGGCGCCGACGATGACGGTGTCGTACTTGTGGATCTTCATGATTCTCGCAGCCCCGTGCCTAGCGGATGTTCGGGTCGAAGGTGAAGATCACCAGCGTGCCCAGCAGGATGGTGAACACCGTGGCCGTGTAGAGCAGGCCCTTGAGCCACAGGCGGGTGTTCGCGCGCTCCGCGTAGTCGTTGATGACCGTACGCAGACCGTTGCAGCCGTGCAGCATCGCGAGCCACAGCATCAGCAGGTCCCAGACCTGCCAGAACGGCGAGGCCCAGCGGCCGGCCACGAAGGCGAAGCCGATCTTGGAGACGCCGCCGTCCAGCACGAGCTGGATCAGCAGGTGCGTGACGACCAGGACGACCAGGACCACGCCGGACAGGCGCATGAACAGCCAGCCGTACAGCTCGAAGTTGCCGCGCGTGGACTTCGGCGTCTTCTTGGTGCGCTGACGGGGGGCTTCGATCAGCGGCGCCGGGTTGTCGACCGTGTAGAGCGAGGCGCCCTCGACGGGGCCGATCCCGGAAGCGGTCTTCTCAGAGGTGGACATGCGCGTCAGCTCCCGAACAGTTCACGAGCGGCGTGGCCGAGGACGGGGTAGATCGCCCCGAGCATCAGCACGAGCCACAGGGCGACGACGGTCCAGAGCATCTGCTTCTGATAGCGGGCGCCCTTGACCCAGAAGTCGACGGCGATGACGCGCAGACCGTTGAGCGCGTGGAAGAGGATGGCGGCGACGAGGCCGTACTCCAGCAGCGCGACGATCGGCGACTTGTACGTGGCCACGACGTTGTCGTAGGCCTCGGGGGACACACGGACGAGAGCGGTGTCCAGCACGTGGACGAACAGGAAGAAGAAAATGAGGACGCCGGTGACTCGGTGAGCCACCCAGGACCACATTCCTTCCCGGCCGCGGTACAGCGTTCCAGCCGGCACGGAAGTTTCCTCCGGGAGCGGGGATTGGGGCCGCGCCGGCTTTCTCGTGTCGGTCGGGCCCGGCCGGGTACGGTCCACCGGCCCCCAGCATCGTAGCGACGCTTGTCCGTGGCTCTTACAGGGGGCCTGCCTATGTGATCAAAGTTGCACTCAAAGGAGCAGCGGGCGGGCTAGTGGCCGGACCGGCTGGTGGGGGTGTGGGCGGTTTGCCGGGCGTGGGCCGTCGCCGGCTCGTCGGGCCCGCGCGGCGAAGCGGCCGACGTCACGGCCCCGCGGCCCTGGAGGGCGGCGGTCAGCCGGCCTCTGGCCAGGCGCCTGAGTTCGTCCGCCGCGACCGCGCGCTCCTCGTCCGGATCGTTCGCCAATCGTGACCGGATGCCCGCCAGGGCGTGGTCCAGGGCCTCGTCCGCGGGCATGCCGTCCAGGCAGATGACGAACGCGTGTCCGAAACGGGCCTCGTATGCCGCGGTGGCCGCGCTCAGGGCCGTGTGGGCCGCCGCGTAGGTGTCCTGCGGCAGGGCGGGCAGGGCCTCCGCCGTCAGTGCGCCGGTCAGATCGGCCGGGGGCAGGTCGTACGCCGCCTCGTCCGCCGCCGCCAGCAGGGACGGCAGGTCCGGGTAGGGGCGGTGGGAGACCAGGCGCTCGGCCCAGGGGCGGCTGTCGAGGCAGGCCAGGAGGGTGCGGACGGCCTCGTCGGCGGGGGCGTCGTTGAAGCGCTCCAGTGCGGAGCGGCTGACCGGTGCGGTGCGGGTTTGCACCGGTACCGGTGCGGCGACTCGGCCGGGAAGGTCTGGGAGACGGTGCACAGGCAGCGTGGGTCCTTGTGGGCGTCACGTGTGTGTCGGCGGGAAATTGTGCGAAGAAGTGGCGTCACGTTATCGAGGGAGGGCATCGCTTGTCCGTACGGTGCCCGAATTTCACTCGAACGGGAGAGTTTCGGAACATGTGGTGGACGCATGGTGGAGACCGCGGCCGTAGGTTGGCGATGTGAGCCAGCACGCACGCCGGTCTCCGGCGCACAAGGTCAGGCAGCGGGCCGTCATCGCCGGCGCGGCGGTCGCGGCGCTCGGCGTGGGAGTCGGCCTGTGGGCCACCGACGGCGACGGCGGGTCCGGGAAACCGGCCGCGAAGTCCTCCGAAGCCGCGGCCGCGCCCTCCACCTCGCCCAGCCCCAGCCGCTCCTACCCCCTGTCGAAGGAACCGGGCACCATACCCGCCGTACGGCAGCACACGCCGGCCCGCGGCCCCGGCTGGCGGCCCGCCTCCGGCCACCGGGTCGTCGTCACCGACGCCTCGCTCGCCGACGAGGGGCGCCTGATAGCCGGCGAGCTGGGGATGGCGTACGCCGGTGAGAAGGACGACGAGCGCGCCGGGGACCTGCGGCTGGAGGTCGAGGCCGACAAGGGGGCGAACCCGGAGTCGTACACCATGACCGTGGGCGGCGGCCGGGTCACCGTCAGCGCGCCGGCCGAGGCGGGCGTCTTCTACGGCACCCGCACCCTCAAGCAGGCCGTCGACGGCGGCGGCACCGCGCCCGAGGGCGTCGTGAAGGACGAGCCGGCCAAGCCGCGGCGCGGGTTCATGCTCGACATAGCCCGCAAGCACTACACCGCCGACTGGATCAAGGACCGGATACGCGAGCTGGGCGACCTGAAGTTCAACGAACTCGGCCTGCACTTCTCCGACGACCAGGCCTTCCGCATCGAGTCCGACTCGCACCCCGAGGTCGTCTCCTCGGACCACCTGACCAAGACCGAGGTCAAGGAGATCACCGACCTCGCCGCCTCCCGGCACATCACCGTGGTCCCCGAGATCGACTCGCCCGGCCACCTCGGCGCCGTCATCGCCGCCCACCCCGACCTCCAGCTCCGCAACGCGCAGGGCAGGGCGACGCGCGGCGCCATCGACATCTCCAAGCCGGAGGCCGCCCGGATCGTCGACGACCTGCTGAACGAGTACGCCGACCTGTTCCCCGGCTCCCAGTTCCACCTGGGCGCCGACGAGTACCAGGCGCTCGTCGTGCCGGACCCCGAGGCGTCCTACCCGACCCTGGCCGCCGCGGCCCGCGAGGCCTACGGCTCCGGCGGCACCGTCGCCGACCTCACCACGGGCTGGCTCAACGGCCGCGCGAAGACCGTGATGGCCCACGACCGCACCCCGCGCGCCTGGAACGACGGCTTCTTCAAGGACACCTCCGTCGAACCGCTGAAGGACATCCAGGTCGCCTACTGGACCGGCAAGGAGATCGGCGCCCGGCCGCCGGCGGCGTACCTGAGCGCGGGACGGAAGGTCCTCAACTACAACGACGAGTTCCTCTACTACGTCCTCGGCGAGCCGCAGACCTTCGTCTACCCGACCGGCGAGCGCATCTACGAGCAGTGGACCCCGCGCGTGCTGCGCGGCACCACGGCGGTCGACGCGAAGTACGACGCCCAGATACTCGGCGGCAGCTTCGCCGTCTGGGGTGACCTGCCGAACGCCCAGACGCAGGCCCAGGTGGCCGCCGGCATCCGGCTGCCGCTCGCCGCGACGGTGCAGAAGCTGTGGGACCCGGACAAGCCCGAGCTGTCCTGGGCCGACTTCAAGGCGCTGGCGAACCGGCTCGACTGACCCCGCGCGGACGGGCGCGGATCGCCCCGTCCCGCCGCGTGCTCCGGACCTCTCCGCCGACGGCACCCGCGTCCGCCTCCTCCTCGGCGCCCGGGTGCCGGGCCATCGCGTCCTCCGACCACCCACTCCGACCACCCGGGCGCCGTGCCGCTGTGACACTCGCGGCCCGGAGCGCGCAGTAAGGGGAAACGCGGGCTCCGCGGCCGGGCACGGGCGCGGCCGCCGGGACGAGGAGGCGCCGTATGAGCCTGGTGGAACTGATCGCGCGGGCCGACGACCGCGGGCTCGCGGCGAGCGGACTGGCCTGTCTGGACCGCTGCCTGCCGCTGCTCGACGGCGACGACGAGGTGCTGCGCCCGCTGTGGGCCGCCCTCGCGGGCACCGGCCCCGCCGGGGACGGGCACGCCTGGGCACAGGCGCTGGGACGGGCGCGCGACGGCCTCGCCGGGCCCGGCGCCACCGGGGAGGACGAGGCCGTCCTGCTCGCCCGGCGGATGCTGGCCGCCGCCCCGGCCGACCGCACCGGCGCCGAGCTGCGGGCCTGGGCCGACGCCTGCTCCGTGGCCTCGCTGCGTATCCACCGGATCCTCGACCCCGCGCTCCCCGGCTCCGCGCCCTCCCGCGCCGGGACGGCCCCCGCCAGGGACGCGTCACCGCTCGCCGCCGGGGAGCTGCGCCGCCAGATCGCCGTGCTGGAACTGCTCGCGGGCCACGGCGTGGCAGGGCTGCGCGGAGCCGTCGACGTGTCCACGGAGGGCCGCCGCGTCCTGCGCGCGGTCGTCTCCCGCAGGGCACGCGGCGCCCGCGGCCGGAGCTGACCGCCCCCGGCCCCCGGCCTGTGACCGTCCCGCGGGGGTTGAGGGGGAGGTGGGGCGGTCCTGCGGCGGTTGCCGGACCACCGGCCGGTACGTGTGACGAAACGCCGCCGGGCGACGCTCTTGCGGATGTGACGACGACTGGGACCAGTGAGACGAACGCCTCGGAGTTAAGCGCCGCGAGGCCGGGCGCCGGGGCACAGGTGGGCCGGCGGCGGGAGAACCGGCCCGGGGCCGCCGCCAGACCGGTGCGGTGGGCGGCCGACGCCGTGGCGATGATGCGCGAGGGCGCGCGGCTGCGCCTGGACTACTCGGCCCAGAGCCTGTGGCGCGTCGACCGCGTGATCGACGGCATCCGCGGCGAGGGCGCCCCGTACGCCGCGGTGGAGAGCGCGCTGCGCGGACTCGGTGCCTACGCCGGCGAGGTGATCGTGCGGGAGACCGGCGCCGAGTGGTGGTCGGCCGGCGGCGACCACTGGGTCCGCACCCCCGACGGCCGCCTGTGGGACCCGATCGACGAGGCGCGACGCTGCTTCACCGGGGACGGCTCGCTGCGCCTGCTGTGCCGGGAGGCGACGGCGGGCCGGTGACGCCCCGGACGCCCCGTCCGCTGGACCAGCGGGGGCCGCCGACGGTTCCCCGTACCGAGCGAAGGGGCGGGTGGTCCGGTTGGAGCAGCGGGAGAAGGGGCGCGGCGGGCCGCCGCGCGCACGGGACATGCGGACCTGCGCCGCGGCGTTCGTCGGCCGGGCCACCGCCCGCGACCGGCTGCCGCTGGACTACTCCCCGGCCAGCCTGCGGATCGTCGACTCCCTGGTCGACGGGGTACGCAGGGGCGGTGCGGGCGGCGAGGGGGCGCGTGGCGCGCTGCTCGGGCTCGGCGCGTACGTCGGAGAGGTCCTGGTGCGCCGGGCGGGCGCGGTGTGGGTGGACTTCGACGCGGACCAGCGGGCGTACTTCGGCCAGCCGGTCGGGGTGCGGATGCCGGACGGGCGGGTCTGGAACCCGCTCGGCAAGGTGCACAACCGCCTGGTGGCAGGCGCCCCCGAGGAGTCGCTGCACACCTTCTACCTGACGCTGCACGGCAGGGCCCGGCGCGTCCGGCCGTCGACCGGCGGGCACCGGGGAGGGGGCGCCGGCCGCGCGCTGTGACACTTCCGCGCGGGCCGACGCTGATGACCGTGGGGGCGGGCTCACCGAGCGCGCCGAGAGTCCGGTACGAACGAGGACGGTTCTTGGGCCAGGGAGGGGAACCCCGCCGCGTACAGGCGTACGACGGGGAACTGGGCGCGGCCGTGGCACGGGCCCAGGAGGGCGACGAGGCCGCCTTCGCGGTCGCCTACCGGCTCGTGCAGCCCGGCCTGCTCGGCTATCTGCGCGGGCTGGTCGGGGACGACGCCGAGGACGTGGCCTCCGACGCCTGGCTGGAGATAGCCCGCGACCTGGGGCGCTTCCGCGGCGACGGGGCCGGTTTCCGGGGCTGGACGGCGACCATCGCCCGGCACCGGGCGCTGGACCACCTGCGCCGGCAGAAGGTGCGGCCGCGCTCGTCGGGGCTGGAACAGGACCTGCTGGACCTGCCCGGACCGCACTCCACGCACGACCAGGCGCTGGAGACGCTGTCCACCCGGGCGGCCCTCGGGCTGGTGCGGGGGCTGCCCCGCGACCAGGCGGAGGCCGTGCTGCTGCGCGTCGTCGTCGGCCTCGACGGGCCCGCCGCCGCGCGCGTCCTCGGCAAGCGGCCCGGCGCGGTGCGCACGGCGACGTACCGGGGGCTGAAGCGGCTGGCCCGGGAGCTGGGCACCGGCGACGGTGTGACGGATGAGGGGACCAGGACGCTGGGGGAGTCGACATGAGGGGCGCCGACGGCGGCGGCCCGGCGGGAAGAGCGGGAACGGAAGCGGACATGGGTGCACAACAGAGCGACGGCGGCTCCCTCGCCCGCCGGCCCACCCCGTCCGACGCCGATGCCGCGCCGGGTGAGGGCTCCCGCGTGGGAGCGCCCTCGGAATCCGGCGCCTCGCGGCCCCCGCGCGACGATGACCCGCGTGCCGGGATCCTCCGTGCCGAGGCCCTGCTCCTGGCCGCGCTGAGCGGTGTCCCCGTGGACGCCGAGGGCGAGCGGCGGGCGGTGGCCGCCTTCCGGAGCGCGCGGGACGCCGGTGCGCACCGGGCCGCGCGCACCGCCCGGGTCCGCCGACGGGACGACTGGCGGCCCCGGCGGCGGCGACGCGCCCGGCGCTCCCTGAAGACGACCCTCTCCGTCCTGCTGGCGAGCCTCACCCTCGGCGGCGTCGCGTACGCCGCGATCGGCGTGGCCGGCTCCTCCGCCCCGGACGCCGCCGACGACAGGCACCGCGGGCCCTCGCCCACCGCCCCCGGCACGGGCACCGGGGACCGCCCGCCCGCCACGCCCCTCCCCGCCACCAAGTCCTCCGGCGCCACCACCGGCCCCGGCGGACCGGCGACCGCACCGGGCACCGCGGAAGGCGACGGCACAGAGTCCCTCTGCCGGGCCTACGAGCGGGCCGAGGACCGCGACGGGGTGCTGGACGGCGCCGCCTGGCAGCGGCTGGTCGCGGCGGCGGGCGGCGAACGACGGGTCGAGGCCTACTGCGCCCGGCAGCGCGCGGAGGGGGAGAGCGCCACGGCGGGTGAGGACGCGGAGAACGGGGAGAAGGCGGAGAACCCGGAGAGCGGGGAGAAGGCGGGCGACACCGAGAACCCCCAGAACGACGCGGGCCCCGAGACCCCCGAGAACCCCGGCTCCGCCGGTGACCAGGTGTCCGAGCCCGCCAGGACCGGCGGCAGCCCCGGCACCGCGCCCGCGAACGGCGACGACGGCGGGCAGAAGGCGGAGCGGGACCGCGGCGAGGGCGAGTAGCGCCGCGCCGTGGGCGACGGCGGTGCCGAGGCAACGGCCGGGGCCGCCACCCCCCACAGGAGAGGCCCCGGCCGTCGCGCGGCACGGGCCGCGCGGCGGCCCGTACTCCCTACAGCGCCGGCACTGCGTTTTCTGTCACACCCAGCGCGTCACGGCTTAGTTGCGTCTTGTACGGCAATGCGATGAGGACATGGACGGGCGGTGGTTTGAAGACGTAACGTGCCTTTCGCGCCGACCAGCGGGGGCTCCCTCCCGCGTCACACAGGGGAGAGGCCACCGCGACCATCCATTGAGGAACCACGACGGCGAGAACCGCGTCCGCGAGAGCGGCGCCGGTTGAGGCGCAGAGAAGGGCACGTTCGGTGCTGGGGGACGACGCGGAGCTGACCGCCGCGGTGCGTGCGGCACAGGGCGGGGACGAGACCGCGTTCCGGACCGTGTACCGCACGGTGCACCCGCGGCTGCTCGCCTACGTGCGGACACTGGTCGGAGAGCCGGACGCCGAGGACGTGGCCTCCGAGGCGTGGCTGCAGATAGCCCGCGACCTGGAGCGGTTCGACGGCGACGCGGACCGGTTCCGGGGCTGGGCCGCCCGTATCGCCCGCAACCGTGCGCTGGACCACATCCGCATGCGCGGACGCCGGCCCGCGATCGGCGGGGACGAGACGGAGCTGACCGGCAAGCCCGCCGAGTCGGACACCGCCGGCGAGGCCATCGAGGCCCTGGCCACCGACCGGGCCCTGTCGCTCATCGCCCGGCTGCCCCAGGACCAGGCCGAGGCGGTCGTCCTGCGCGTGGTCGTCGGCCTCGACGCCAAGAGCGCCGCCGAGACGCTGGGCAAGCGCCCCGGCGCCGTCCGCACCGCCGCGCACCGCGGGCTCAAGCGCCTGGCCGAGCTGCTCGGCGGCGATCCGGAATCGGCGCGGGGCCTCGACGCCCTGCCGCCCCAGCGAGAACCGCGCGGCCGCGCGGTGACGTCCGCGACTGTGACGCATACGCGTACGCGGACGCAGAAGGACATGTGATGGCCGACGAGCAGGACAGGTGGCTGGACCGCGAAACGGCGGAGATCTTGCTGCGCGGAGAGCCACTGCAAGCTGTCGACCCCGTGGTCCGGCAGCGGGCCGAACGGCTCGCCGGAACACTGGACGCACTCGCCGCGCACCCCCGGCGGACAGGCGGGGAACTGCCCGGCGAGGCCGCCGCGCTGGCCGCCTTCCGCTCGGCGCGCGCCGAGCGCACCCAGGTGCCCGCCGGCGCCCCGGCCGCCTCGGGACGCCTCGGCTCCGACGCCGGGCTGGTCCGCCTCGGCACCCGCGGCGACGGCGCCGGGCGACCTGGCTGGGGCCGCTCCCTGCGCCTCGGTCTGGCCGCCGCGCTGACCGCCGGGATGGTCGGCGGGGTCGCGGTCGCGGCCGGAACCGGAGTCCTGCCGACGCCGTTCGGCGGCGACGGGCCGGACGCCCCCGCGGCCTCCGTCTCGGCGGCCGCGACGCCGGACAGCACCCTCGGGTCGCCCACACCGCTGGACGGTCCGGGCGAGGGAACCGGCCCGGACGGCGCCACACCCGGCCCCTCCGCCCGGTCGGCCGCCCCCGGCGCCACGTCCGGCGAACACGTCCCGGACGCCGGCGGCCGCGCGGCGGGCGCCTCGGGCGAGCGGCGGCGCGAACTCACCGCGTCCTGCCGCGACATCAGCACCGGCAAGCCGCTCGACGGAGTGCGCAGACGCGCGCTGACGCAGGCGGCCGGCGGGGACGCGCGGGTGGCGGCGTACTGCCGGAACATCCTGGCCGCCGCCGACTCCGCGGCCCGCGACCGCACCGGCGGCGGTAGCGGCGGCCCGACGGCGGACGACGGCCGGGGCCGTACGGCGCCCGGCCGCGAGTCCGGGCAGGCCGCCGACGGCCGGGGCGACGAGGCCGGCACTCCGGGCGACACCAAGGGCGACGGACGCGACGACGACGGCGACGGACGCGACGACAACGGCGACCGCGGCGAAGGCGGGCAGGACGGCGGCCGGAAGCAGGACGGAGGCCGGAAGCAGGGCGGGGGCGCGCGGGGCGAGGGCGACACCGCCCGCCGGCCGGCGCCCCGCGCCCAGGGCACGACGGTTCCCCGCCCCGCGCGCGCCACGGGGACGCCCGCGCCCCCGCCGGACCGGCGTCCGGGCTCCGCGCCCCAGCAGCCCCCCGCTCAGACGAAGGCTCCCTGACCTGCGCTTTTGCCGGTGCACGGAAATTCTTCCGCCGGGGTGTGACACTTTTCGGGGCTCCGGCGCAGTAATGAGTGAGCCGACTGGTCATCGGCTTTCGCACCGAGCCGGGGTTCCCCCCGTACCTACGGCTCGTGCACCTGGCGCGGGCGGGACACGTTCCCCCGGTCCCGCCCGCGCCCATTCCCCGCTTCCCGGTCTCACGGGTACACGACCACCTTGTCGCCGTCGCGCACCCGCGCGTACAGCTCCGCGATCGCCCCCTCGTCCCGCACGTTGACGCAGCCGTGCGAGGTCCCGGCGTAGCCGCGGGCGGCGAAGTCGTACGAGTAGTGCACGGCCTGGCCGCCGCTGAAGAACATCGCGTACGGCATCGGGGAGTCGTAGAGCGTCGACCAGTGGTCGCGGGACTTCCAGTAGACGTGGAAGACGCCCTCGCGGGTCGGCGTGTACCGCGAGCCGAACCGCACCGCCATCGTGGACACCGTCCGCCCGTCGACCATCCAGCGCAGGGTCCGGCTCGACTTGCTGATGCACAGCACCCGCCCGGTCAGGCAGCGCGGGTCGGGCGCCGCGGCGGGCTGCCCGCCCATCAGGTACAGCTCCCACTTGCCCGGTTCGCGCGTCATCGCCAGCAGCCGCCGCCAGGTCACGGTGTCCGTCCGCCCCGTCCTGGGCAGTCCGCGCTTGCCCTGGAAGCCGCGCACCGCCCGCTCGGTCGGGTCGTCGTACGTCCCCGTCGGCCCGTCGACAAGCCAGTCGACCTGCCGCAGCCTGGCCTGCAGCTCGCGCACGTCCCGGCCCGAGTCGCCCGGCGCCCACAGCACCCGGCCCGGGGCCCCGGCGGGCGGGGCGCCGGGCGGACGGCCGTCGGACGGGCCGCGCTGCGACGGCGTCCCGGCGGTGCCGGGCAGCGGCGGGCTCCCCGGGCCGTCGATGCCGGGGCCCTGTACCGTGCAGCCGCCCGCCGCGAGCACGGCGCCCAGGGCCGCGGCGACCGCCCCCTTCCCGCACCGCACGTTCCCCATGGCCCACGCAGGCATCACGGCCCCCCGTCGTCTCGCGGCTCCGCACGGACTTCACGAACTATGTTCCCCGCGGATGACGCGCCGCGAACGGCACGGCATCGTTGTGACCGGGACCGCAACGCGGTTGTGAGCAAGGTCCCAGCGTGTGCCCCTCCACCGGGGCGCGCGCCCGCCGATACAGTCCGTCGGAGGGTTGGTCTGTACTGGCGAGTAACTGACGGGTAGTTCGAGCACATCGAACACATGCTCAGCGGGAGGCATCACACATGGCGCGCGAGTCGGAGTCCGGACTGCCCATCGAACCGGTCTACGGGCCCGACACCCAGGAAGGCTGGGACCCGGCCGAGAAACTGGGCGAACCGGGCACGTACCCCTTCACCCGCGGCGTGTACCCGACGATGTACACCGGCCGCCCCTGGACCATGCGCCAGTACGCCGGCTTCGGCACGGCGACGGAGTCCAACGCCCGCTACAAGCAGCTCATCGCCAACGGCACGATGGGCCTGTCGGTCGCCTTCGACCTGCCCACCCAGATGGGCCACGACTCCGACGCCCCGATCGCCTCGGGCGAGGTCGGCAAGGTCGGCGTGGCCATCGACTCGATCGACGACATGCGGGTGCTGTTCGGCGGGATCCCGCTGGACAAGGTCTCCACGTCCATGACGATCAACGCCCCCGCCGCCCTGCTGCTCCTGCTCTACCAACTCGTCGCCGAGGAGCAGGGCGTCAGCGCGGACAAGCTGACCGGCACGATCCAGAACGACGTGCTGAAGGAGTACATCGCCCGCGGGACGTACATCTTCCCGCCCAAGCCGTCCCTGCGGCTGATCGCGGACATCTTCAAGTACTGCAAGGCCGAGATCCCGAAGTGGAACACCATCTCGATCTCCGGCTACCACATGGCCGAGGCCGGCGCGTCCCCCGCGCAGGAGATCGCCTTCACCCTCGCCGACGGCATCGAGTACGTGCGCACGGCGGTCGCGGCCGGCATGGACGTCGACGACTTCGCGCCCCGCCTCTCCTTCTTCTTCGTGGCCCGCACGACGATCCTGGAGGAGGTCGCCAAGTTCCGCGCGGCCCGCAGGATCTGGGCGCGGGTGATGAAGGAGGAGTTCGGCGCGGAGAACCCCAAGTCGCTGATGCTGCGCTTCCACACCCAGACCGCCGGCGTGCAGCTCACCGCCCAGCAGCCCGAGGTGAACCTGGTCCGCGTCGCCGTCCAGGGCCTCGCGGCCGTCCTCGGCGGCACCCAGTCCCTGCACACCAACTCCTTCGACGAGGCCATCGCGCTGCCGACCGACAAGTCGGCCCGCCTCGCGCTGCGCACCCAGCAGGTCCTCGCCTACGAGACGGACGTCACCGCGACCGTCGACCCGTTCGCCGGGTCCTACGTCATCGAGAAGCTGACCGACGACGTCGAGGCCGCCGCGCTGGAGCTGATGCAGAAGGTCGAGGACCTCGGCGGCGCGGTCAACGCCATCGAGCACGGCTTCCAGAAGAACGAGATCGAGCGCAGCGCCTACCGCATCGCCCAGGAGACCGACTCCGGCGAGCGCGTGGTCGTCGGCGTCAACCGCTTCCAGCTCGACGAGGAGGAGCCGTACGAGCCCCTCCGCGTCGACCCGGCCATCGAGGCCCAGCAGGCCGAACGCCTCGCCAAGCTGCGCGCCGAACGCGACCAGCAGGCGGTGGACTCGGCGCTGGCCGCCCTGAGGAAGGCCGCCGAGGGCGAGGACAACGTCCTGTACCCGATGAAGGACGCGCTGCGGGCCCGGGCGACGGTGGGCGAGGTGTGCAACGCGCTGCGCGAGGTCTGGGGCACCTACGTGCCCTCGGACGCCTTCTGACCCCCCGCCGGACGTCCGGCGACAGCGGACGTCCGGCGGCTGGAACACCCGGGCGCGGTGCCGCACCTCCGTGCGACACTGCGCCCATGTTCGGCGTCATAGACCTCCCCACCTACCTGGCGGGCCTCGCCCTGATCGTCCTGCTCCCCGGGCCCAACTCGCTCTACGTCCTGTCCGTGGCCGCCCGTCGCGGCGTGCGCGCGGGCTATACGGCAGCGGCCGGGGTCTGGTGCGGGGACACGGTGCTGATGGCCCTGTCGGCGGCCGGGGTCGCCTCGCTGCTCCAGGGCAACGCGCTGCTCTTCGGCATCGTGAAGTACGCCGGCGCCGGGTACCTGACGTGGCTCGCGGTCGGGATGCTGCGGGCCGCGTGGGGGATGTGGCGCACACGCCGGGAGCGGGACGAGCAGGCCGCCGCCGCCCCGGCCGGGGGCGACGAGCGTCCCTTCCGCCGGGCCCTGGTCGTCAGCCTCTTCAACCCGAAGGCGATCCTCTTCTTCGTCGCCTTCTTCGTGCAGTTCGTCGACCCGGGCTACGCCTACCCGGCGCTGTCCTTCGTCGTGCTCGGCGCCTTCGCGCAGTTCTTCAGCTTCCTGTACCTCAGCGCCCTGATCTTCAGCGGCACCCGCCTGGCCGCCGCCTTCCGCCGCCGCAAGCGGCTGTCGGCGGGGGCCACCTCGGCGGCGGGCGCGCTGTTCCTGGGCTTCGCGGTGAAGCTGTCGGCGGCCGGCGCCTAGCGCGCGGCCCGGCCCGTGCGGGCCCGCTGGGCCGCCAGGCGACGGCGTACGGCGCGGGTGACCAGCGGCGGCAGCAGGTCCAGGGCGAGACGGCGGGCACGGCCGCGGGGGGACGGCGCGGGAGCCGGCCGCGCCGCGCGGGCCGGGCGCTGCTGGCCCGGGAGCGACGCGGCGGCCGGGGCGCCCGCCGGGTGCCGGGAGGCCGGCAGGGACGGCGCGCGCATCGTCCGGCCCTTGGCGCGGGCCCGCACCAGCCGGTGGCCGGCGGCCCACTCCACGCTCACCGTGCAGTCGTCGCGCTCGCGCAGCGCGGCGAGCAGTTCGTCCTGCACCGCCTCGGGGTCGCCCCAGGTGCCGTACAGCTTCTGGCTGCTCAGGCAGACCGGGCGCAGCCCCCGGTTGAGCACCGCCTCCCAGGCGGCGACGGCGACGCCGGGAGTGTGCTCCGTACGGAAGTCGTCGAGGACGACGACGCCCTCGGGCAGCAGCAGCTCGCGGGCCGCGCCGATGTCGCCCTGGACGTGCTCGTACAGGTGCGAGGCGTCGACGTGGACGAAGCGGCAGCTCCCCGCCGCGACCTCACCGGTGATCGCGGAGCTGGGGGCCTGGACGATCCTGGGCAGGGTGTCGTGGAAGGAGAGGTAGTTCCCTTCGAAAGCCTGCCGCGTGAGCGAGGAGTACGACATCGCGGACTCGGCCCGGTTCGCCTCGTCCGGCGCGTCCGCCCCGAACAGGTCGCAGACGGTGAGGGTCTCGCCGTCCTGTAGGTGGTGGCCCAGCAGGATCGCGCTCTTGCCGAGATAGGCACCCAGTTCGAGCAGGTCGCCGCGGACCCCCGCGGCTTCCTGCCGTTCCAGGAACCAGGAGAACAGCACTTGGTCGAGGGGCCAGAACCAGCCGGGGACGTCGTTCAGCTCGGCGGGCTTCGTCTGAGTAGCTTGCGCGGTCGCCATGAAGGGAGCATGCCTTCTCGGGGCCGGAAAGACAGCGGGCACGCGCGATCCGATCGAAGGAATATCGCACGAATTGCTCAACGTGATCGGGAGAGCACCGTCCGCAGCGGCGGGGTCAGCGGTTTCTCGACGTACCGGTGCAGGAGCCAGGCCAGCAGCAGCATCCCGGCGGCCGTCAGGACGAAGGTCGCCGCCGACGGCACCCCGAGACCCCGGTGCAGGGCGCGGATCACCACCCAGCCCAGGTGCTCGTGGACCAGGTAGAACGGGTACGTCAGCGCCCCCGCCACCGTCAGCCAGCGCCAGTTCGCCCGGTTCAGCAGGCCCAGTGCCACCGCGGCGACCGCGAGGAACCCGAGGGCGACGACCAGGACGATGCCGAACGTGGTCCGGTGGGCGAACGCGTTCGGGTCGGCGGCGTTCCACAGCTCGCGCACCGCGTAGTGCTGGCCCACGAGGAAACCGGCCGCCACCAGCGCCCACGCGTGCGCGTCCCGGCGGTCGCGGTGGACGAGGTACAGGCCCACACCGCCCACGAAGAACGGGGCGTACTCCGGCATCAGCACCAGTTCGAGCAGCGGCTCGTGCGCGGCCTGAGCGAGCGCCGACGCCAGCAGCCACCCGGCGCAGAACATCAGCACCCGCCGGCGGTTCACGCCGGGCAGCACCACGCACACCGCGAACAGCGCGTAGAAGCGCACCTCGACCCACAGCGTCCAGCACACGCCCAGCACCCGGTCCGCGCCCAGCGGCTGCTGGAGCATCGTCAGATTGACGAGGGCATCGCTCGGCGACACCGCCTCGTAGGCGACCACCGGCAGCGCGAACACCGCCGTCACCAGGATCACCGCCGCCCAGTAGGCGGGCAGCAGCCGGGAGGCGCGGGAGGCGACGAACGAGGTCAGGGACCGCCCCCAGCCGCTCATGCAGATCACGAAGCCGCTGATCACGAAGAAGATCTGGACGCCGAGGCAGCCGTAGGAGAAGTAGGCGTGCAGCGTGGGGAACTGGAGCTTGGGGGAGCTGCCCCACGCGTCGGCCACGGACCCGCCGCGTCCGCCGTAGTGGTAGGCCGCCACCATCAGCGCGGCCACCAGCCGCAGCCCGTCCAGGGCGCGCAGCCGGCCCGGGGCCGCCTTCGCCCGCGGTGCCCGGGTCCTCTTCGGCGCCGGGGCGGGCGCACCGGGGTCCGCCGCCGGCGTGCTCACGACCGTCTCGGTCACTGCTCGTACTCCTTCGGCCGTGCCGGCCGTTCGTCGGTGGTCAGGACGCCCGCAGATAGGCCGAGCGGGCCGCCCTGCCCAGGTAGGTGAAGCGCGTGCCGCCCTCGAGATGGGCGTCGAGGGCGTCCTTGATGCCCGGCCAGTTCGGGTCGCCGTAGTCGTCCAGGACGACGACCGCGCCGGGAGCGGCGACCCGTTCCGCCCACTCCAGGTCCCGGCGCACGCCCTCGGCCGAGTGGTCGCCGTCCACGACGATCACCCCGTAGGCCCGGTCCGAGACGGCCGCCCGGGTCTCGGGGTCCTCCGAGAAGCCCCGCCGGATCCGGGCCGCCGCGCCCGCCGGACCGGCCAGCGCGAGATTGGTGCGCACCGCGTGCTCGTCCACCGGGGAGCCCGTGGGGTCGGGGCGCTCGACCGTGCCCGGCTGGAGCTGCACCCCCGCGAAGGGGTCCACGATGGTCAGGCCGGGACTGCGCCCGTCGCGCTCCATCATCCGCACCAGCCCGGCGGAGAACATGCCGTACAGCGTGCCGATCTCCAGGATCTCGTCGTTCTCCGGGGCGAGCAGCGGGATCGCGCCGAGCTTGCCGCAGATGTTCATCGTGCCGCCCGCGATCCGGCCCACGCCCAGCGACTCCAGCGCCACCAGGAGCCGGAACGCCGAGGCCACGTTCCGCTCCGCCGCGTCCCGGTCCCCGCACAGCGCCGCCACCTCGGTGTGCAGGCTCTCCAGCGACTCCTCGCCCAGGATGCGCGAGACACCGCGCCCGCCCGGTCCGACCAGCAGCTCGAAGGTGAGCTGACGGCGCCTCAGCAGCTCCACCTCCCGCGCCAGCCGCGCGGTGTCGGGCGCCTGTGCGCCGTCCGGGCCGCTGCACCGGACCGCCGAGCGGACCTGCCGCTCGATGCGCTGGTCGATCAGGTCGGCGACCGGGCGCAGCAGACGCCGCGAGAGAGAACTGCGGAGCAGGGAACGGCTGTTCGTGGACCGGCTGTTCATGGACCAGGACCTCAATCCGTCACGGAGTTGAACGGGGGTACGAGGAACACGTGTGTGGTGGGTGGGGCAAGGCTAGGCGGGCCCCGGACCCCGAACGGCGCCACCGGGCGGACCGCCGGGGGAATTTCCGCGGAACACCGGATGACGGAATCGCGACGGCGGCCGGTCCTTCCGCGCGGTTCACGTTTCCGTCACCCGGAATCACCTCAGCGTTTGACCGAGCGCCGCATGGCCCGCGCCCGCCGCACCACCTTCCGCGCGGCCGAATTGCGCGGCAGGAAAGCCAGTCGGGCCGGAATTCCGCCGGGCAGCCCCAGCGACGTCAGCCGCCGCTTCTTGAAATACCGCCAGGTGTGCGCGTCCAGCTCCCGGCGCAGATATTCCTCCGCGTCCGGCCGCAGCTCGGGCAGGATCTTCGGCTGCATCGCGTGCCCCACCGCCCGCACCAGCGCGCCCAGGGCCCGCGCGTCCAGGCCGCGGCGCCGCTCCGCGACGGCCTCCGCGTCGTCCGGCCCGGGCAGCAGCGCGTCGACGATGGTGACGGGGACGCGGTTGCTGTTCTCGTACGGGGTCAGGCGCTCCAGCAGCGTCCCGGTGCCGACCCGTGCGACCGGCAGCCCGTACAGCTCGGACGCGGTGAGCAGAGCCGTGGAGAAGCAGCCCACCACCAGCGCCGGGCGCATCCGCTGGTACAGCACCTCGGCGAGGACCGGCGTGTCCACCACCGTGAGCGCGACGCCGAGCCGCTCCGCCTCCTCCTCCAGGGTGCGGGTGAAGCGGGCCGGGGCCGTGGGGTGCGGCTTGAACACCACCCGCGTGTGCCCCAGGCCGACCGCGCCCGTCAGCATCCGCACATGCAGGTCCTCCTCCTCCTCGGCGGAGAGGATGCCGAGCGCGGACAGGTACTGCCCGAGCAGCAGCGCGGGCTCCTCGACGTCCGGCAGACCGTCGCCGGTGCCGGCCAGTTCCGCCAGCACCGCGGCGAACGCGGGCGTCGGCACCAGCTCCGGCGGCACCGAGAACTCGGTCAGCAGCAGGGGGGTGAGCCCCGGCACCAGGTCGAGGTGGAGCAGCCGCTCCACCCGCGTGCCGACCAGCGGATCGAGTTTGTTGCGGGTCGGGCCGTAGCTCATCAGGCCGTCCGCGTACACGGTCAGCGGCGCGTCCGGGAAGATCTGCGCCACCCCCAGCGCCGGCTGCACCTGGATCGACTCCACGGCCAGCGACACGTCGTCGTCCCCGAGCCCCCAGGCCAGCCTCAGATACCGCTCCCACATCGGGACGTCGTCCACGCGCGGCGCCCAGCCGCCCGGGTGGAACGGGAAGACGGCCTCGTTCCACGACACCACGTCGTCGAACCGGCCCCGCAGCCGCTCGAAGCCCGGCATCGCGTCCAGGGAGGGCGTCGTCTCGGGCGTCGCCGCGTTGTTGGAGACCAGCAGGATCCGCCGGTCCGCCGTCGCGAAGCAGCCCGCGTCCAGGGCGGCGGCGAGCGTGGCCGCGCCGTACAGCGTCGACGCCATGAAGATCTGCGTGCTCACGCGGCCACCTCCGCGGCCGGCACCGGACGGCGGCGCAGCCGGCGCAGCCGCGTGGCCCGCTCGGTGTCCATCGAGGCCAGCACCTCGTCCAGCGCGTCCTGCGGCATCCGCCGCAGCGCGGCCGCGCTCATCGCCTTCAGTCTGCGTGCCACGGCCGGCTCGAACCTCTCCACGGAACCCAGGTGGTGGGCGATGATCGCGCAGTACGTGCGCACCGCCTTCGGCAGCAGCCGTGCCGCGTCGGCGTCCGCGGCCGTCTCGGCGACGACCTGGTCGAAGGCGCGGATGAAGTCGAGCTGGCGCACGTCCCCGATCTGGGTGAGCGAGGACGCCACCCCGCGCCGGTAGAACACGCCGAGCAGCCCGGTCACCGCGAAGGACTCCGCCTCCCGGTGCAGCTTCCAGATCCACGGCCGGTCCTCGGCCGTGCGCAGCCCGTCGGTGAAGTGCAGCAGGCCCCGCTCGACCAGCCGGCGGTGGTAGATCCCGGCCCAGGCGTAGGCGTAGTCGACCGAGGTGGAACGGTGGGCGGGCAGTATCGCCGCGCGCGGGTCCAGCACGGTGTTCCGGCGTCCGTGGGGCACCCGGAACACGCTGCGGGACCGGGCCGTGCACTGCACGTGGTCGGTGCGCACGAAGTCGCAGCCCAGATCCTCGATCGCGGCGACCAGCCGGCCGTAGTGGCCCGGCGCCAGCCAGTCGTCACCGTCCAGGAAGGTCAGGTACTCGCCGCGCGCCCGGTCGATGCCGGTGTTGCGGGCGGTCGCCAGACCGCCGTTGCGTTCGTGCCGGACCAGCACCGCGCCCGGCAGCTCCTCCTCCGCGCGCGCGAGGAGGTCCACGGTGCCGTCGGACGAACAGTCGTCGACGAGAATGAATTCGAAGTCGTCCCGCGCGTTCGCGCGCAGACTCCGCAGGGTGTCGGGTGCGTATTGCCGCACGTTGTAGAACGGCACGATGACGGAGAGCTTGGGCACGTAAGTGACGTTAAGCGGCAGCCCGGCATGAGGATTTACCTGTGCTTTGACGCGAGGTGAACGAGGCGTGGCGAAGCGGTGAAGTGGACCCTTTCCGTCGCGCCGGACGGGCCGATTCGCTGTCCGGCGAGGTGCTGTTCACCCTTTGTTGCATTCCGGTTGGGCGATTCCTAGGAATGGATTCCTAGCGTCTTCGGCGTGCCAGCAAGTGCAACGAAGGCCCGGCGAGTTGCCGTTCTCGCGGATTCCGACACCCGGTGGAAATGGGGCGCGCTCACCGCGGCCCGCGTCTCCCCCCACGGTGCGGACCTCCACCTGGACGGCTACCTCCTGCGCGGCCGAGCCACCCCCACCGCCCGCCAGTTGGCGGAAGTCGGCGCCGTCGCGGACTCCCTCCGCGAGGTGACCGCCGCCGAGTTCCTGCGTGCCATGGCCGAGGAGCCGTACGACGTCCTCGTCCTCGCCCTGGTCGGCGGCGGCGTCCAGGCCATGCTGCACGGGCTGGCCCACGTCTGGGAGGGCCGCACCGACCGGCCCGTCGTCGTCACCGGCTACGTCGGCGTCGTCTACGAGAAGCTCACCGACGGCCTGCTGCTGCGCCACGGCGCCGACCTCGTCCTGGCCAACTCCCGCCAGGACGCCGAGCGTTTCCGCGCCGTGTACGAGGGTGTCGGCGCCGACGCCTCCGCGGTGACCGAGGTCGCGCTGCCCTTCCTCGGCGGGGCCGCGCACACCGGCGACCACGGCCACCCCCACACGGTCGTCTTCGCCGCCCAGCCCTCCGTCCCGGACAGCCGCGCCGACCGCACGTACCTGCTGGACCGCCTGATCCGGCACGCCCGCCGGCACCCCGACCGCGACGTGCTGCTCAAGCTGCGCTCCAAGCCCGGCGAACACACCACGCACATCGAGGAGCTGCCCTACCAGAAGCTGGTGCAGAAGGCCGACCCGCCGCCCAACTTCCGCCTGGTCTACGGGCACATGGGCGAGGTCCTCGACCGCACCGACCTGCTGGTCACCGTCAGCTCCACGGCCGCCCTGGAGTCCCTGCACCGCCGCATCCCGACCGCGGTGCTCACCGACCTCGGCGTGCGCGAGGCGCTCGGCAACCACCACTTCGTCGGCTCGGGCTGCCTGGCCTCCTGGGACCAGCTCGACGACGGCCACCGCCCCGTGCCCGACCCCGACTGGCTCGCCCGCCAGGGCGTCGCGGCCGACGGCGGCTACGGCACCGCCTTCGACACCGCCCGCGCCCGCATCACCGCGCTGCTCGACCGGCCCGGCGGCCTGCCCCCGCTCACCCCGTACTACACACCCGTCACCGCCCCCGGCTACCTGCCCGGCATCCTCGCCCGCCACCACCTCGCCCCGGACGGCAGCCCGCTGCCCGGCGCCCCGGCGGCCGGCCGCGAGCCCGGCCCCGTACGGCAGATCGTCCGCCGCGCCGCCCGCGGCGCCTACCGGCACGGCGTCCAGCGCGTCGCCCCGGTGATCCGGCGGATGGGGGAGCTGTGACCGGCCCGCGCCCCACCCGACCGCACCCGCCCGTTCCCGTCCAAGGAGCCCCACCCATGACCCAGCCGGACGACCCGCAGGCCGGCGACGGTGCCGCCGTGCGCCGCGTGCTCGCCGTCATCCCCGCGCGGGGCGGCTCGAAGGGCGTGCCCGCCAAGAACCTCGCCCCCGTGGGCGGCGTCCCCCTGGTCACCCGCGCCGTCCGCGAGTGCCTGGCCGCCCGTCTGGTGACCGACGTCGTGGTCTCCACCGACGACCGGGCCATCGCCGCCGCCGCCCGTGAGGCCGGCGCCGAGGTCGTCCTGCGGCCCGCCGCCATCGCCGGGGACACGGCCACCTCCGAGGCGGCGGTGCTGCACGCCCTGGACACCCACGAGGCCCTGCACGGCGCCCCCGTCGACGTGGTGCTGCTCGTGCAGTGCACCAGCCCGTTCCTCGTGGGCGAGGACGTGGACGCGGTGGCCGGCGCGGTCGCCGAGGGGGGCGCCGACACCGCGGTGACCGTCGCCCCCTTCCACGGCTTCGTCTGGCGGGACGGCACCGCCGGCGACGGCGGCCACGGCGTCAACCACGACAAGTCCCACCGCCCCCGCCGCCAGGACCGCCCCCAGGACCTGCTGGAGACCGGCGCCGCCTACGCCATGGACGCCGCGGGCTTCCGCACCCACGGGCACCGCTTCTTCGGCCGCACCGAACTCGTCCGCACCGACCCGGCCCGCGTGCTGGAGATCGACGACCCGCACGACCTGTCCCGCGCCCGCGCCCTCGCGCCCCTCTTCGACGGCGCCCGACCCGGCGCCCTGCCGACCGCCGCCGACGTCGACGCGGTCGTCCTCGACTTCGACGGCACCCAGACCGACGACCGGGTGCTGATCGACGCAGACGGACGGGAGTGCGTCTCCGTCCACCGCGGCGACGGACTCGGCATCGCCGCCCTGCGCCGCAGCGGCCTGGCCCTGCTCATCCTCTCCACCGAGGTGAACCCGGTCGTCGCCGCCCGCGCCCGCAAGCTCCGGATCCCCGTCCTGCACGGCATCGACCGCAAGGACCTCGCCCTCAAGCAGTGGTGCGACGAGCAGGGCATCGCCCCCGAGCGCGTGCTCTACGCCGGCAACGACGTCAACGACCTGCCCTGCTTCGCCCTCGTCGGCTGGCCCGTGGCCGTCGCGAGCGCCCACGACGTCGTACGCGGCGCCGCCCGCGCCGTCACCACCGTCCCCGGCGGCGAAGGCGCCGTCCGCGAGATCGCGGGCTGGCTCCTCGGCCCCTCCCTCGACCCCGACTCCCGCACGTCCCCCACGATCACCCAGTCCAGGTAAGGAAACCCCCGCCATGAGCACCAACTCCCGCATCCGCACCCTCGGCTCGCGCGAGGCCGGCCCCGGCCGCCCCGTCTACGTCACCGGCGAGATCGGCATCAACCACAACGGCGACATCGAGAACGCCTTCCGGCTCATCGACGCCGCCGCCGAGGCCGGCTGCGACGCCGTCAAGTTCCAGAAGCGCACCCCCGAGATCTGCACCCCGCGCGACCAGTGGGACATCGAGCGCGACACCCCCTGGGGCCGGATGACGTACATCGACTACCGCCACCGGGTGGAGTTCGGCGAGGACGAGTACCGCCAGATCGACGCGTACTGCAAGAGCAAGAACATCGACTGGTTCGCCTCCCCGTGGGACACCGAGGCCGTCGCGTTCCTGGAGAAGTTCGACGTCCCCGCCCACAAGGTCGCCTCCGCCTCGCTCACCGACGACGAGCTGCTGCGCGCCCTGCGCGCCACGGGCCGCACGATCATCCTGTCCACCGGCATGTCGACCCCGAAGCAGATCCGCCACGCGGTCGAGGTCCTCGGCAGCGACAACATCCTGCTGTGCCACGCGACGTCCACCTACCCGGCCAAGGCCGAGGAGCTGAACCTCCGCGTGATCAACACCCTCCAGCAGGAGTACCCGAACGTCCCGATCGGCTACTCCGGCCACGAGACGGGCCTGCAGACCACCCTCGCCGCGGTGGCGCTCGGCGCCGCGTTCGTCGAGCGCCACATCACCCTGGACCGCGCCATGTGGGGCTCCGACCAGGCCGCCTCCGTCGAGCCGCAGGGCCTGACCCGCCTGGTCCGCGACATCCGCACCATCGAGGCCTCCCTCGGCGACGGCGTCAAGAAGGTCTACGACTCCGAGCTGGGCCCGATGAAGAAGCTGCGCCGCGTCACCGGCGTCGTCGCCGAGGCGGAGATCGCCACGGCCGCGGGCGAGCCGGTCACGGTCTGACCCACCCCACCCCCCACCACGCCCTACGACGGGACGGTCGCACGCCGATGAGCCCCCGCGCCGGGAACGCCGGCCCCCCCACTCTCGCCTTCGTCGAGAGCCCGGTGCAGCTCCTGAACGTACTGGAGTGGGCGCACACCCGTGCGCCCGGCGCGGAGCTCACGCTCGTCGTCCTGTCCCCGCTGGACCCCATGACTCGCGGCCAGCTCCGCCGCATGGCGGAACTGGCCCGGCGCGAGGGCCACACCGTCCGCTGGGAGGAGGCCCGGGGCGGCGCCACCGCCCCCTTCCGCACCGTGGGGAGCCTCGCGGGGCCGCTGCGCCGGGCCGGCCGCGTCGTCATGGGCGACCCCTTCTCCCGCTACGTCCAACTGCTCCTGACCATCACCCGCGCCCACGACCTCGTCGTCGTCGACGACGGAACCGCCACGATGGAGTTCGTCACCCAGCTCGCCCGCGGCGAACGCCTGGTGCGCTGGCACCGCAAGGGCGCCCGCCCTGGCCCCCGCGACCTCCTCTTCGCCCCGGTCTCCCGGTCCGCCCGGCGCCGCCTGACCCCGGCCGGGGGCCGCGCGGTCGAGGTGTTCTCCGCGATGCCCGTGGACGACGTCCCCGACGAGGTCGCCGTCACCGCCAACGCCTTCGCCTGGACCCGCGCCCGCTTCGGCCCGCCCCGCGTCACCAAGGGCGCCGACATGGTCGGCACCTCCCTGGTGGAGACGGGCGTCGTGGACGCGGACCGCTATCTGGACGCCGTACGCGCCCTGGCGAAGACGCACGGGGCGGCCCGCTACTTCGCGCACCGCCGCGAGAGCACCGACAAGCTCCACCGCCTGGCCGTCGAGACGGGCCTGGAGGTCGTCCGCCCCGACCTGCCCCTGGAACTGATCGCCCGCCGCGGCCCGATCGGCCGTACGGTCCTCAGCTTTCCGTCCACCGTCGTCCACACCCTCCCCCTGGCCCTCGCCGGCACGGACGTCCGCGTCGCCGTCTGCGACATCGACCCCGCCTGGCTCACCCGCTCCGCCTCCCCCCGCGCGAGCGGCTTCCTCTCCGGCGTCACCGGCACGGCCCACGGCGCACACCGGCTGTCGGCGGTGGCGGCCGGGTAGCGGCCGCCCACGCTTCGGACGGACCCGGCGTGGCCCGCGCGTACCGTGGTATCCGTGGAGAGAGCAAGCAACGCGGAGGCGGGTACGGTGGCAAAAAGCGGGATTGTACCCACCTCCACAGGTGACCATGCGCCGGACGGCCAACTTTTCTTCCCCTAACGGGTTGAACTTTTGTTGATCGCAGGACAGTTGACCGCCTCGGCGTCCTACCCTTCAAAGGGTGAAGCAATTGATGTCCCGAGAGTCCGAGGCCGACACGTCGGGGGAAGCGCAGCTCCCCGGCACCTTGCCCGAGGCGCTGCGCGCCGAGCTCGTGGCCTTCCGCCGCGACCTGCACATGCACCCCGAGCTGGGCAACCAGGAGTTCCGCACGACCGCCGCGATCAAGGAGCGGCTGGAGCGTGCCGGCCTCAAGCCGCGGGTGCTCCCGATCGGCACCGGGCTCGTCTGCGACATCGGCACCGACTCGGGACAGTGGGCCGGCGGCCCCCGCATGCTCGCCCTGCGGGCCGACATCGACGCGCTGCCCATCCCGGACACCAAGAGCGAGTGCGCCTACCGCTCCCGCGTGCCCGACCGCGCCCACGCCTGCGGACACGACGTGCACACCACCGTCGTCCTCGGCGCCGGCCTGGTCCTCGCCGACCTCCACGAGCGCGGACTGCTGCCCCGCCCCGTGCGGCTGATCTTCCAGCCCGCCGAGGAGGTGCTGCCCGGCGGCGCCGCCGACGCCATCGAGGGCGGCGCGCTCGACGGGGTGCGCCGCATCCTGGCCGTGCACTGCGACCCCCGCGTGGACGCCGGGCGGGTCGGACTGCGGGTGGGGCCCATCACCTCCGCCTGCGACCGGCTGGAGATCGCCCTCAACGGCCCCGGCGGGCACACCGCCCGGCCGCACCTGACGACCGACCTGGTCACCGCGGCCGCCCGCGTCGTCGTCGACGTCCCCGCGATCGTGTCCCGGCGCGTCGACAGCCGCAGCGGACTCGCCATGACCTGGGGCAGGGTCGACTGCGGCCACGCCCCGAACGTCATCCCGCAGCACGCCGAGCTGGCCGGCACCGTGCGCTGCCTCGACCTCGACGCCTGGCGGCAGGCGCCGGACCTCGTGGTCGGTGCCATCGACGAGGTCGCCAACCTGTACCGCGCCAAGTCCGAGATCACCTACGTCCGCGGCGTGCCCCCGGTCGTCAACGAGGTGACGAGCACCGAGCTGCTCCAGGCCGCCATGGTCGCCCGGCGCGGCACGGACGCCGTCGAGGGCACCGAGCAGAGCCTCGGCGGCGAGGACTTCTCCTGGTACCTGGAGCAGGTGCCCGGCGCGATGGCCCGGCTCGGCGTCCGCCCGCCCGGCGAGCGCACGGTGCGCGACCTGCACCAGGGCGACTTCGACGTGGACGAGCACGCCATCACCGTCGGCGTGGAGATGTTCACCGCCGCGGCGCTCATCGACGCCGTCCAGTAGCGGACCGGGCCCGCCCCGTCCGCGGGCCCGGGACACCGCTTCACGAGGCCGTGACCGGCCAGCGGCACGAATGGGTAACGGCCCTGCGGAACCCCGTTCCCAGGAGTTTCTACGCGCGTTAATGTGCGCCGAACCGAGCGCCCGCTGCGGGGCTTTGGAGAATGGGGAACTTCGAAAATGCGTCGGATATCGAGACTGACCCGCGTCGCGGTGGGGGTCGCGTCGCTCGCACTCGCCGCCACGGCCTGCGGAGGCACCAGCAGCGAGAGCGACAGCGGCGACGACGGCACCAAGGAGGCCAAGGGCCTCGCCATCGCGTACGACATCGGCGGCAAGGGCGACCAGTCCTTCAACGACGCCGCGTACGCCGGTCTGCAGAAGGCCCAGAAGGAGTTCGGCTACAAGACCGCCGACATCGAGCCCACCGAGGGCGAGACCGACGCCGACAAGGAGCAGCGCCTCGCGTCGCTGGCCAAGCAGGGCTACAACCCGGTCATCGGCGTCGGCTTCGCCTACGGCCCGGCGATGAAGGCCGTCGCCGAGAAGTACCCGGACACCACCTTCGGCATCGTGGACTCCGTGGTCGAGGGCAAGAACGTCGCCTCCCTGGTCTTCGCCGAGCACGAGGCCTCCTACCTCGCCGGTGTCGCCGCGGCCAAGGCCACCAAGACCAAGACGGTGGGCTTCGTGGGCGGTGTGGACGTGCCGCTGATCCACAAGTTCGAGGCCGGCTTCGAGCAGGGCGTCAAGGACACCGACCCGAAGGTCAAGGTGATCTCGCAGTACCTGACGCAGACCGCGGAGGAGGGCGGCTTCTCCAGCCCCGACAAGGGCCGCGCCGCGGCCGAGGGCCAGATCGAGAAGAAGGCCGACGTCGTCTACCAGGCGGCCGGCCTGTCCGGCCAGGGCGTGATCGAGGCCGCCGCGAAGGCGAAGGTCTGGGCGATCGGCGTCGACTCCGACCAGTACAAGCAGGAAGCGCTGGCGGCGTACAAGGACTACATCCTCACCTCCGCCCTCAAGGACATCAACGGCGCGGTGTACACCCTCGCCAAGTCGGTGAAGGACGGCAAGCCGCTGACCGGCACCCAGACCTTCGACCTCAAGTCCGACGGTGTGGGCCTGTCCGACAGCAACCCCAAGTTCGCCGAGGTGCCGGGCGCCAAGGAAGCCGTGGCCAAGGCCAAGGAAGGCATCGTCAGCGGTTCCATCAAGGTCAACACCGAGTGACCCGGTAGCGGTCCCACGGAATCCCCCGGAGCGGGCGGGCGCCCCCAGTGCCCGCCCGCTCCGGCGTCCCCGCCCGAGCCCGCCGCGGTGACCCCGTCCGCCGGATCCCGCCGTTCCGGGCCCCGGGCGTCACCCTCCGCCACCCCCCGTTTGCGCCCGGCAAGCCCCGCACCGCCGTCCGCCGCGCGTAGCTCACGGGCGGATAACAAGGTGGACAGAAGGGGTTTTCAGGCAGGTCTACGCGCGTTAATCTGCGGCGAAGCCAGCGCCGAAGCCGAACCGTCCCCGGCGCTTGTACGACAGGAGCTCCACACATGCGCCGGATTTCCCGGATCACGGTCGCAGGCGCAGCGACCGCCTCCCTGGCCCTCGCCCTCGCCGCCTGCGGCGGTACCTCCACCTCCTCCGGCTCCTCGGAGTCGAAGGGCGACAAGGGTCTCGCCATCGCGTACGACGTCGGCGGCAAGGGCGACCAGTCCTTCAACGACGCGGCCTACTCGGGCCTGGAGCAGGCGAAGAAGGAGTTCGGCTACGAGACGGCCGACATCGAGCCCACCGAGGGCGAGACCGACGCCGACAAGGAGCAGCGCCTCGCGTCGCTGGCCAAGCAGGGCTACAACCCGGTCATCGGCGTCGGCTACGCGTACGCCTCCGCGATGAAGAACGCCGCCGAGAAGTACCCGGACACCACCTTCGGCATCGTGGACGACGCCACGATCAACGCCAAGAACGTGGCGGACCTGGTCTTCAACGAGGAGGAGGCCTCCTACCTCGCCGGTGTCGCCGCGGCCAAGGCCACCAAGACCAAGACGGTGGGCTTCGTGGGCGGTGTGGACGTGCCGCTGATCCACAAGTTCCAGGCCGGCTTCGAGCAGGGCGTCAAGGACACCGACCCGAAGGTCAAGGTGATCTCGCAGTACCTGACGCAGACCGCGGAGGAGGGCGGCTTCTCCAGCCCCGACAAGGGCAAGACCGCCGCCGAGGGCCAGATCGAGAAGAAGGCCGACGTCGTCTACGCGGCCGCCGGCCTGTCCGGCCAGGGCGTGATCGAGGCCGCCGCGACGCACAAGATCTGGGCGATCGGCGTCGACTCCGACCAGTACAAGCAGGAGGCGCTGGCCAAGTACAAGGACCACATCCTGACCTCGGCCACCAAGGACGTCGCCAAGGCGGTCTACAACCTCGCGAAGTCGGTCGAGGACGGCAAGCCCGAGACCGGTATCGTCAAGGGCGATCTGAAGTCCGGCGAGGTCGGCCTGTCGGTCTCCAACCCGAAGTTCGCGGAGAACGCCGACATCCAGGCGGCCGTCAAGGCGGCCCAGGAGAAGATCGTCAGCGGCGAGATCAAGGTCAAGAGCAGCTAGTACCGGCTCCACCTCGAACAGCGTGTAACCGCGCCGGTTGCGCCGCTCGGCGGGGTACGGGGAGGCGACTCCCCGTACCCCGTCGTGTCGATGTGCCGCCGCCGCTTCAGATGCCGTAGGGGCGCTACGCGCGTAGACGACCCCCGTCCCCAGGAGAGTGCGCCATCAACGCGTCCAGCAGCCCTCCGGCCGGAGCGGCGGTCAACGAATCGGTGACCGCCGTCGAACTCGCCGGGATCACCAAGCGGTTCCCCGGTGTCGTGGCCAACCACGACATCCACCTCACCGTCCGCAAGGGCACCGTCCACGCCCTCGTCGGCGAGAACGGCGCCGGCAAGTCGACCCTGATGAAGATCCTCTACGGCATGCAGAAGCCGGACGAGGGCACCATCACGGTCGACGGCGAGCAGGTCTCCTTCTCCTCGCCCGCCGACGCGATCGTCCGCGGCATCGGCATGGTCCACCAGCACTTCATGCTCGCCGACAACCTCACGGTCCTGGAGAACGTGGTCCTCGGCAGTGAGAAGCTCCACGGCATCGGCGCCAGGGCCCGCCGCCGGATCACGGAGATCTCCGACCGCTACGGCCTCGGCGTGCGCCCCGACGTCCTGGTCGAGGAGCTGGGCGTCGCCGCCCGCCAGCGCGTGGAGATCCTCAAGGTCCTCTACCGCGGCGCCCGCACGCTGATCCTCGACGAGCCGACGGCCGTCCTGGTGCCGCAGGAGGTGGACGCCCTCTTCGAGAACCTGCGCGGGCTGAAGTCCGAGGGCCTGTCCGTCATCTTCATCTCCCACAAGCTGGGCGAGGTCCTCTCCGTCGCCGACGACATCACCGTCATCCGGCGCGGCACGACGGTCGGCACGGCCGTGCCCTCGCAGACGACCCCGCGCCAGCTCGCCGAGCTGATGGTCGGCAGCGAGCTGCCCACCCCCGAGACCGCCGAGTCCACGGTCACCGACCGCCCGGTCCTCACCGTCGACACGCTGCGCCTGGTCGCGCCCGGCGGCAAGGCCCTGCTCGACGACATCTCCTTCACCATCCACGCCGGTGAGGTCCTCGGCATCGCCGGTGTCGAGGGCAACGGCCAGACCGAGCTGGTCGACGCGCTGATCGGCCTGCGCCACGCCGACTCCGGCACCATCCGCTTCCTCGGCGAGGACATAACCTCCCTGCCCACGCGCAAGCGCCGCGAGCAGGGCGTCGGCTACATCCCCGAGGACCGCCACCGGCACGGGCTGCTGCTGGAGGCCCCCCTCTGGGAGAACCGCATCCTCGGGCACGTCACCGAGAAGCCCAACGCCAAGGGCGTCTGGCTGGACCCGAAGGCCGCGCAGGAGGACACGCGCCGCATCGTCGAGGCGTACGACGTCCGCACCCCCGGCATCGACGTCACCGCCGCCTCCCTGTCCGGCGGCAACCAGCAGAAGCTGATCGTCGGCCGCGAGATGAGCCACCGTCCGCGCTTCCTGATCGCCGCCCACCCCACCCGCGGTGTGGACGTCGGCGCGCAGGCCGCGATCTGGGACCACATCCGCGAGGCCCGCCGCGAGGGCCTGGCCGTGCTGCTGATCTCCGCCGACCTGGACGAGCTGATCGGCCTGTCCGACACCCTCCGGGTGATCTACGACGGCAAGCTGGTCGCGGACGCCGATCCGGCCGCCATCACGCCCGAGGAGCTCGGCTCGGCGATGACCGGCGCCGCCACCGGACACCTGGAACACGACGAGACCCCCGAGATCCGCAAGTCTCCCGAGTCTCCGGAAGACGAGGCCCGCTGATGAAGAAGTTCGACAAGGAGCGCGTGCTCCTCGCGGTGGCCGGACCGGTCATCGCGCTCGCCGTGGCCTTCGTGCTCAGCGCGATCGTCCTGATCGCCTCGGGCAAGAACCCGGTCGAGCCGTTCGCCCTGATGTTCGAGCAGGCGGGCTTCTCCGACGTCCAGGTCCTGATCGTCAACCAGGCGTCGATGTACTACATCGCGGCCCTCGCGGTGGCCATCGGCTTCCGGATGAACCTGTTCAACATCGGCGTCGACGGCCAGTACCAGCTCGCCGCGATGATGGCCGCCGTCGTCGGCGCCCACGCGAACCTGCCGGCCGCCCTCCAGGTGCCGCTGCTGCTGCTGACCGCCGTCCTCACCGGCGCCTTCTGGTCCGGCATCGCCGGTGTCCTCAAGGTCACCCGCGGGGTCAGCGAGGTCGTCGCCACGATCATGCTCAACGCCATCGCCACCTCGCTGATCGTCTACATGTGGCGGCCGGACGTCTTCGGCGTCAAGATCGGCAACAACAACACCACCGGCGAGATGCACGAGTCCGGCTGGATCCCCGGCATCGACATGGGCGCGGCCGGCGAGATCTACGGCCTGGTGCTCCTCGCCGTGCTGCTCGGCGTCGGCTACTGGGTCGTCCTCAACCGCACCCGCTTCGGCTTCGACCTGCGCGCCTCCGGCGCCTCCGAGTCGGCCGCCGCGGCCAGCGGTGTCGACCCCAAGCGCATGGTGCTCACCGCCATGCTGATCTCCGGCGGCCTCGCCGGTCTCGCGGGCCTGCCGATCCTGCTCGGCGACACGCACACCTACAGCCTCAACTTCCCCACCGGCATCGGCTTCCTCGGGATCGGTATCGCCCTGCTCGGCCGCAACAGCCCCGTCGGCATCGCCTTCGCCGCCCTGCTGTGGGCGTGGCTCGACAAGGCCTCGCCCGAGCTGGACTTCCACGGCTACGACAAGGAGATCGCGGTCATCATGCAGGGCCTGATCGTCCTGTCGGTCGTCGTCTCCTACGAGGCCGTCCGCGAGTGGGGCCTGCGCCGCCAGCAGCGCCGGGTCGGCGCGGAACTGGCCGCGGGCCACGTCCTCGGCGCCACCGACAACACCAAGAAGGAGGTGGCCGGACGATGACCACCGCGACCGACCTCAACCAGCCCACGCTGCAGCCCGCGGCGCCGACGGGCCGCCGCATGTCGCTGCCCGTCCTGATGCTGGTCATCGCCGGAGCACTGGCGCTGACCTCGATCGTGCGGCTCATCACCGGCGCCGACGGCATCACCAACGTCAGCCAGATGTCCACCGCCCTCCAGCTCGCCGTGCCGATCGGGCTCGCCGGTCTCGGCGGTCTGTGGGCCGAGCGCGCGGGCGTCGTCAACATCGGCCTCGAGGGCATGATGATCCTCGGCACCTGGTTCGGCGCCTGGGCCGGCTTCCAGTGGGGGCCGTGGACCGGCGTCCTCGTCGGCATCGTCGGCGGCGCGATCGGCGGCCTGCTGCACGCGATCGTCACCGTCACCTTCAACGTCAACCACATCGTCTCCGGTGTGGCCATCAACATCCTCGCCCTGGGCGCCACCCGCTACCTGGCGCCGCTCGCCTTCGAGGGCCACCAGGGCGGCTCGGCCAAGCAGTCCCCGCCGGTCGACTCCCTCGGCCACTTCACGGTGCCGGGCCTGTCCGACGGTCTGCAGACCCTCAACGACAAGGGCTGGTTCCTCGTTTCGGACATCGCCGGCCTGCTCGGCGGCCTGGTCACCAACGTGTCCTGGCTGACCCTGATCGCCATCGCGCTGGTCCCCGCCACCTGGTGGATCCTGTGGCGCACGCCGTTCGGCCTGCGCCTGCGTTCCTGCGGCGAGAACCCGGTCGCCGCCGAGTCCCTCGGCGTCAACGTCTACAAGTACAAGTACCTCGCCGTGATCATCTCCGGCGGTCTGGCCGGCCTCGGCGGCGCCTTCCTGTCCATCGTGGCCAACCCCTTCTACCTGGAGGGCCAGACCAGCGGCCGCGGCTACATCGGCCTCGCGGCGATGATCTTCGGCAACTGGATGCCGGGCGGCCTCGCCATCGGCGCCGGCCTCTTCGGCTACACCGACAGCCTCAACCTGCGCGGCGGCTCCGCCAACGTCCACGCCCTGCTGCTGCTCGGCGCGCTCCTGCTGGTCGCCGGCGCCATCTGGCTCGCGGTCCGCAAGAAGTACGTCAAGGCCGCGGTCACCTTCGTCGTCGGCGCCCTCGTCTTCGCCTGGTACGCCGGCACCAACGAGGTCCCCAACCAGGTCGTCTCCGCCACGCCGTACGTCGTCACCCTCGTCGTCCTCGCCCTGTCCGCGCAGCGGCTGAGGATGCCGAAGGCGGACGGCATGCAGTACCGGAAGGGACAGGGCAAGTGACCGGCCCCGACTGGGCCGCGCTGCGCACGGCCGCCCGGGACGCGATGTCCCGGGCGTACGCCCCCTACTCCGGGTACGCCGTGGGCGCCGCCGCCCTCGTCGACGACGGCCGCACGGTCACCGGCTGCAACGTGGAGAACGCCAGCTACGGCATCGGCCTGTGCGCCGAGTGCGGGCTCGTCTCCCAGCTTCAGCTCACCGGCGGCGGCAGGCTGACGCACTTCGTCTGCGTCGACGGTCACGGCGAGGTCCTGGTGCCGTGCGGACGCTGCCGTCAGCTCCTGTTCGAGTTCGGCGGACCGGAACTGCTCCTGGAGACCCCGGCGGGCGTGCTGCCCCTGTCGGAGATGCTCCCGCAGGCCTTCGGCCCCGACCACCTCACCACGTAAGGAACGCCAGACATGGCCATGGACGTCATCTCCGTCATCCGTACCAAGCGGGACCGCGGCGAACTCAGCGACGAGCAGATCGACTGGGTCATCGACGCCTACACGCGCGGCGAGGTCGCCGACGAACAGATGTCGGCCCTCGCCATGGCCATCCTGCTCAACGGCATGAACCGCGCCGAGATCGCCCGCTGGACGGCCGCGATGATCGCCTCGGGCGAGCGCATGGACTTCTCGTCCCTGTCCCGCCCGACCGCCGACAAGCACTCCACGGGCGGCGTCGGCGACAAGATCACCCTGCCGCTGGCGCCCCTGGTGGCGGCGTGCGGCGCGGCCGTCCCGCAGCTCTCCGGCCGCGGCCTCGGCCACACCGGCGGCACGCTGGACAAGCTCGAGTCGATCCCCGGCTGGCGGGCGCTGCTGTCCAACGAGGAGATGCTGGACGTCCTCGACACCACCGGCGCGGTGATCTGCGCGGCCGGTGACGGACTGGCCCCGGCCGACAAGAAGCTGTACGCCCTGCGGGACGTCACCGGCACGGTCGAGGCGATCCCGCTGATCGCGTCCTCGATCATGTCCAAGAAGATCGCCGAGGGCACCGGCTCCCTGGTGCTGGACGTGAAGGTGGGCAGCGGTGCCTTCATGAAGACCATCGAGGACGCCCGCGAGCTGGCCTCCACGATGGTCGGCCTCGGCACCGACCACGGCGTGCGGACCGTCGCCCTGCTCACCGACATGGCGACCCCCCTCGGCCTGACCGCGGGCAACGCCCTGGAGGTCCGCGAGTCCGTCGAGGTCCTGGCCGGCGGCGGTCCGGCGGACGTGGTCGAGCTGACCCTCGCCCTGGCCCGCGAGATGCTCGACGCGGCCGGCCTGAAGGACGCCGACCCGGCGAAGGCCCTCGCCGACGGCTCCGCGATGGACGTGTGGCGCCGCATGATCGCGGCCCAGGGCGGCGACCCGGACGCCGCGCTGCCCGCGTCGAAGGAGCAGCACGTGGTGAAGGCCGCCTCCTCGGGCGTCCTGACCCGCCTGGACGCCTACGACATCGGTGTCGCCGCCTGGCGCCTCGGTGCGGGCCGCGCCCGCAAGGAGGACCCGGTGCAGGCCGCCGCGGGCGTCGAGCTGCACGCCAAGCCCGGCGACACGGTGACCGAGGGCCAGCCGCTGCTGACCCTGCACACGGACACCCCGGACCGCTTCGCGTACGCCCTCGAAGCGGTGGAGGGCTGCTACGACGTCGCGGCGCCCGGCACGGGATTCACGGCCACGCCCGTGGTGCTGGAGCGCATCGGCTGACCCGGGATCTTGCCGGAACGACGGACGGGACCCGCGCCGCGGCGCCGGTCCCGTCCGTTGTTCCCGGCCGCGCCCCGCGCCCCTCGGCGGTCCGGGTCAGCCGAGGACCGCCGCCACGCCCACCAGCACCGGGACCGACACCACCGTCGAGACCAGGATCGCGTCCCGCGCCAGCCGCTCGCCCACCCGGTAGGCCGCCGCGTACGTGTACAGGTTCTGCGCGGCGGGCAGCGCCGACGTCACCACCACGTCCAGCAGCTCGGCGCCCCGCAGCCCGAACACCTGCGAGGCGAGGACCCAGGCCACGGCCGGCTGGCCCACCGCCTTCAGCGCGACGGCGAGCAGCACCGGCCGCCGGTCCGGACCCCGCATCGGCATCGTGCTGCCGCACAGGGAGATGCCGAAGGCCAGCAGCACCGCCGGGACCGACATGTTGCCGATCAGGGTCAGCGGATCCATGACCGGGGCCGGGACCCGCAGCC
This sequence comes from Streptomyces sp. NPDC018947, assembly GCF_044390505.1. Taxonomy (NCBI): domain Bacteria; kingdom Bacillati; phylum Actinomycetota; class Actinomycetes; order Kitasatosporales; family Streptomycetaceae; genus Streptomyces; species Streptomyces sp. NPDC018947. The sequence continues at coordinate 278,842 of NZ_JBIRZD010000007.1, read as the reverse complement.
CGGCCGCGGCGACCGCCACACCGGCGAGCGAGCCGACGGCGACCGGGTTGCGCAGCGGCGTCAGCAGCCGCCGCCCCAGGGTGCCCTTCGCGCCCTCGCCCGACAGGTCCAGGACCGTCACCGCCACCGGCGTCACCAGCACGAGCTGGAACAGCAGCACCGGTGCCACCAGCGAGGCGTCGCCGAGGACGTACACCGCGATCGGGATGCCGAGGTTGCCGGAGTTGACGTAACCGGAGCACAGGGCGCCGATGGTCGTGCGGCCCACGCCCCAGCGCCGGGCGGCACCCACCGCGACGAAGACCCCGGCCACCGCCAGGGTGGACAGCGCCGTCACCGCGAGGCGGCCGGAGAAGACCACCGACAGGTCCGCCCCGGCCAGCGTGGTGAACAGCAGGGCCGGCGACGCCACGTGGAAGGCGAGCCGCGTCAGGACCTCGCGCCCCTGGTCGCCGAGGTGGCCGCGCATCCCGAGCACATAGCCGACGCCGATCACCACCGCGATCACGGCGAAGCCGGTCAGCACCCCCTGCACGACGACGCCTCCCCGGGGACGAGGAGGCGGAGGGCGTCGGACGGCGCGGGATGCGGAGGTATGTGGGGCACATGCCAACCCTCCGTGGCGGGCCGTGCCGGGGTCAACGTGATCTTCGACGTGCCGCACCGATGAGTTCCACCGGGCCGCCCGGTCTACCGCACGTGGACGCCGTGACACCCGCCGTACTCGTGCTGCCGGGGCCCGTCTCCCGAGGGGAGACGCCCCGGCTCTGCGACGAGGTGCGCGCACTGCTGGACAGCACCCGCGCCGGGGTGGTCGTCTGCGACGTCGGCGGCCTGGGACCACCCGGGCTCGCCGTCGTCGACCTGCTGGCCAGGCTGCAGCTCACCGCCCGCCGGGCCGGGGGCCGGATACGCCTGCGCGACGCCGACCCGGCCCTGCACGCCCTACTGGACCTGGTCGGCCTCCGCTTCGAGACGGAGGGGCAGGTCGAAGAGCGGGAACCACCGCTTGGTGTCCAGGAAGCAGTGGAACCCGGTGATGCGGCCGTCTGAGATCTCCAGCACCTGCACCGCCCACGGGGTGAAACCGCCCGCGTCCGGGTCCGGCTTGTAGTGCGCGAAGGCCGGCAGCCCGTTGGCCTCGACCGGCACCAGCCGCGAGCCCGCGCAGGCGGCGCCCAGCGTCTCCATGAAGCCGGTGATGTCCGCCGGGCCGGCCAGCCACAGGTCGAACGGCGGCATCGTCATGACCGCGTCCTCGTGCAGCAGCGCCGTCAGCGCCTTCATGTCGTACCCCTCGAAGGCCGCGACATAGCGCTCCAGCAGCTTCTGCTGCTCCTCGTCCAGCGGGTCGGAGACCGCCGCGTCCGCGCCCCGGTCCGCCCGCTCGGCGAGCGTCGCCCGGGCCCGCTGGAGGGCGCTGTTGACCGACGCCACCGAGGTGCCGAGCAGCTCGGCGACCTCGCTCGCCCGCCACGCCAGCACCTCGCGCAGGATCAGCACCGCCCGCTGCTTGGGCGGGAGCTGCTGAAGGGCCGCCATGAAGGCGAGCCGCACCGACTCCTTGGCGACCGCCGCCTCCGCCGGGTCGGCGCTCGTGGGCAGCACGCGGGAGTCCGGCACCGGCTCCAGCCAGGTGTGGTCCGGGCGCGGCGACAGGGCGGCCTGCGCGAGGGGCGTCGAGTCCGTCAGGTCCATCGGACGCGCCCGCTTGTTGCCCGCGGTCAGCATGTCCAGGCAGACGTTGGTCGCGATGCGGTACAGCCAGGAGCGGAGGCTGGAGCGGCCCTCGAACTTGTCGTAACTGCGCCAGGCGCGGACCAGGGTGTCCTGCACCGCGTCCTCGGCCTCGAAGGAGGAACCGAGCATCCGGTAGCAGTACCCCGTCAGTTCGACCCGGTGCTTCTCCAGCGCGGAGTCCAGCTCCTGCGTCACGGTGCCGTCGGTCATCGTCCACCCACCCCTGGGCCAGTCCCGTCGTGCGCGTCTTCGCGCCTCGCACTTCGGAAGCTACCGCAGGGCACTGACAATGGCCTGCGCAGTCGGCGAAGGCGCACGTCAGCGAGTGGCGCCCAGGGCCCGCAGCGGCGCGCCCGCGCTCCGGCGCCGCGCGGCGAGCGAGCCGAGGCCGGTGATCGCCACGACGCCGAGCACCGCCAGCAGGCCCACCCCGACCGTCCCCGCCCAGCCACCGGAGTGGAAGGCCACCGCGCCGACCGTGCTGCCCGCGCTGGATCCGACGTAGTACGCGGACTGGTAGAGCGCGGACGCCTGGGCACGGCCGTGCACGGCCGTCCTGCCGACGGCCGACGACGCCACCGCGTGCCCGGCGAAGAAGCCCGCCGTGATCAGCACCAGACCCAGCAGCACCAGGGGCAGGGACGGGGCGAGGGACAGCAGCAGCCCCGCCGCCGTCGTGCCCCCGCCCAGGTACAGCGCACCGCGCCGGCCCAGGCGCCCCACCAGCCGGCCGGCCGCCGACGCCGAGACCGTGCCGACCAGGTAGACCAGGAAGATCGAGCCGATGACGCCCTGCGGCAGCGAGAACGGCGCCTCCGTCAGGCGGTATCCGATCACGGTGTAGACGCCGCCGAACACCGTCATGAACAGCGCGCCGATCGCGTACAGGCGGCGCAGCAGCGGGTCGGCGAGGTGGTCGCGGACCGTGCGGACCAGGACCCGCGGGCGCAGTGAACCGGCGGTGAAGTGCTTCGGCGCCGGCAGCAGCATGCGGAAGGCCACCGCGCACGCCACCGCGACCAGGCCGATCACGCCGACGGCGACCCGCCAGCCCCACTCCTGCGCGACCCAGCCGGTGATGACCCGGCCGCTCATCCCGCCGACGCTGTTGCCGGCCACGAACAGCCCGATCGCCGTGACCAGCGCCCGCGGCCGCACCTCCTCCGCGAGGTACGCCGTCGCCGAGGCCGGCAGCCCGGCGAGCGCCGCGCCCTGCACCGCGCGCAGCGCGACCAGCGCCGGCAGCGACGGGGCGAAGGGGACCAGCAGCCCGACGGTCACCGCGACCGCGAGCGAGGCCGTCATGACCGTACGGCGTCCGAAGCGCTCCGACAGGGCGCTCATCGGCAGCACGAACACGGCGAGACCGCCGGTCGCCGCGGCCACCGTCCAGCTCGCGTCGCCCGCCGACACCCCGAGGTCGCCGGAGATCAGCGGCAGCAGGGCCTGGGTGGAGTACAGGAGCGCGAAGGTCGCCACGCCCGCGAGGAAGAGGGCGAGACTCATCCGGCGGTAGCCGGGGCCGCCCGGGGTCATGCGCGAGTCGCCCGAGTCGGGGCCGCACGCCGCGGGCGCGGGGGAGGGGGAGGAGGCGGGGACGGAGGAGGCGGCGCCCACGGTGGTGGACGCCCCGGTATCGGCGGGAGTCATGCCGTGACGGTACGAAGCCCGGAACTCATCCGTCCAATGCATGGAATCGCCATAATCGTTCCCATGGTGCATCAGTCAAGCTCACAGGCCCGCCTGTCACCGTCCGGTGACACAGAAGACATCGTCACGCTGCTCGCGCCCCGCCTCGCGCACTTCGCCGGCGTCGCCCGCACCGAGCACGTCACCCGGGCCGCCCAGGAGATGAACGTCCCCCAGTCGACCCTCTCGCGCGCCCTCGTCCGCCTCGAAGCGGACCTGGGCGTCGACCTGTTCGTCCGCCACGGCCGCACCCTCGCCCTCACCCCCGCCGGACGCGGCTTCCTCGGCTCCGTCGAACGCGCCCTCGCCGAGATCGGACGCGCCGCCGAGGAGGTCCGCGCCGACGCCGACCCGGCCACCGGCAAGGTCGCCTTCGGCTTCCTGCACACCATGGGCGCCGAGACCGTCCCCGGCCTGCTGCACGCCTTCCGCGCCGACCACCCCCGCGTCCGCTTCAGTCTCGTCCAGAACTACGGCGAGGCCATGCTGGAACGCCTGCGCGCGGGCGAACTCGACCTCTGCCTCACCTCCCCGGTCCCGGACGCGCCCGACCTGGTCGCCCGCCGCCTCGACGAGCAGAAGCTGCGCCTCGTCGTCCCTGCCGACCACGCCCTGGCCGGCCGGCGACGCATCCGCCTCGCCGAGGCCGCCGACGAGAACTTCGTGACCCTGGAGCCCGGTTACGGCCTGCGGCGCATCACGGACGCCCTGTGCGAGGAGGCCGGTTTCCGGCCGCGGGTGGCCTTCGAGGGGGAGGAGGCGGAGACGCTGCGCGGCCTGGTCGCCGCGGGCCTCGGTGTCGCCCTGCTGCCGCCGCCCGCGGTGCCCCGCCCCGGCGTGGTCGAACTGACGGTCACGGCACCGCGTGCGGCGCGCGAGATCGGCGTGGCCTGGCTGGCGGGGCGCACGGACACACCGCCGGTGGCCGCCTTCAAGAAGTTCCTGCTGTCGCGCAGGGGCAGTCTGCTGCCGGCGTAGACCCGGCCCCGGCTACCGCCGCAGCGACTTGCCGAACCCGGCCGCCAGAGGCATCCGCAGTCCCAGCGGCGGGGGCGCGGCCAGCGCGTCCACCACCGGACGGGAGAAGGACTGCCCGAACAGCACACCCATCACGAAGTCCTCCGCCAGCGCGACGACTTCGTCCCGGTAGTGCCGCAACCCGTGCCCGTCGGAGTGCACTTCGAACCGGCACACGTCACGGTTGGCCTTCTTCGCCCGCGCCGCCAGCCGGAACGACAGCTCGGGGTCGCTGCGTCCGTCGTTGGTGCCGTGCACGATCAGCACCCGGCGCCCGGCGAGCTGCTTCACCGGTTCGGGCGTCGCCGCCACGTCCTCGTCGGGCAGCCACGGGGCGAGGGCCAGTACGGAGGTGACCGCCTCGTGCCCGGCGGCACGCAGCGCGGCCCGCCCGCCCATGCCGACACCGGCGAGGCAGACCGGGACGTCGCCGTAGCGCCGTACGGCCTCGTCGGCGGCCCAGTCGGCGTCGCGGGCGAGATGCGCCTCCGCGCCGTTCCAGCCCCGGTAGCGGTAGTGCACCACGTGCGTGGCCAGGCCCTCGTCCCGGCCCGCGCGGGCCAGCCGGCGCCCGAGCGCGCGCACGGACGCGGCCGCCAGCAGGGGGGAGGGCCTGCGGCTGGAGACCTCGTCACCGCCGGGGAGCAGCAGCACCACACCGCTCACCGCCGTCCCCTCCGGACCGAGCGTTCGCCCCAGCCGGGCCCGACGGACCGGCGTCGCTTGCTGTGCCATGACAGAACATTCTCAGAAGACCGGGTGTGCGCGACCCGTACTCGCAGTCACCGTTACATATCGGCGCCCGCGTCCACCGGTTCCGCACCGTCCCCGCCTACTCGCGCGTACCTCCTGCCGCTCTACGCGCGTAGGAGCTACAGTGCGCCAATGACGAGCCAGAACACCGCGAAGGGCGGCGCGCACAGCGCCGCGAGGACTCCGTCGCCGGACCAGATCCGCCGGGCGCCCAAGGTTCTGCTGCACGACCATCTCGACGGCGGGCTGCGCCCCGGCACGGTCGTCGACCTCGCCCGCGCCACCGGATACCGGCACCTTCCCGAGACCGACCCCGACCGGCTCGGCACCTGGTTCCGCGAGGCCGCCGACTCCGGGTCGCTCGAGCGGTACCTGGAGACCTTCTCCCACACCGTCGGCGTCATGCAGACCCGCGAGGCCCTGGTCCGGGTCGCCGCCGAGTGCGCCGAGGACCTCGCCGAGGACGGGGTCGTCTACGCCGAGGTGCGGTACGCCCCCGAGCAGCACCTGGAGGCGGGGCTGAGCCTCGAAGAGGTCGTCGAGGCCGTCAACGAGGGCTTCCGCGAGGGCGAGCGGCGGGCGCGGGAGAACGGCCACCGCGTCCGCGTCGGCGCCCTGCTCACCGCCATGCGGCACGCCGCCCGCTCCCTGGAGATCGCCGAACTCGCCAACCGCTACCGCGACCTCGGCGTCGTCGGCTTCGACATCGCGGGCGCCGAGGCCGGCTACCCGCCCACCCGGCACCTCGACGCCTTCGAGTTCCTGAAGCGGGAGAACAACCACTTCACCATCCACGCCGGCGAGGCGTTCGGGCTGCCGTCCATCTGGCAGGCCCTGCAGTGGTGCGGCGCCGACCGGCTCGGGCACGGGGTGCGGATCATCGACGACATCAAGGTCCACGAGGACGGAACGGTCGAGCTCGGCCGGCTCGCCTCCTACGTGAGGGACAAGCGGATCCCGCTCGAACTGTGCCCCAGTTCCAACCTCCAGACCGGCGCGGCCGACTCCTACGCCGGGCACCCCATCGGCCTGCTGCGCCGGCTGCACTTCCGCGTCACCGTCAACACCGACAACCGGCTGATGTCCCACACCAGCATGAGCCGGGAATTCGAGCATCTTGTCGACGCATTCGACTACACGCTCGACGACATGCAATGGTTCTCCGTCAACGCGATGAAATCGGCGTTCATTCCTTTCGATGAACGGCTGGCCATGATCAATGACGTGATCAAGCCGGGATACGCGGAACTGAAATCCGAATGGCTGTTCCAGCAGACGGCTTCCACCAGCGGTTCTTCGGGTGACTGACGACTGAGTGAGGAAAGAAGGGAAATCGGCGTGCGGGCGGATGTTCACCATCCGTCCGCATTTCGATGTTTGCGGCGGACGGTGTCGCGTGTTTACGGTCGAGAACCGCTCGAATCCCCCGTCTACTCATTTCGAGGACGCATTTTCATGAAGCAGTCTGCTGCCAAGACCCTCGGTGTCGCCGCTCTCGGTGCCGCCTTCGCCGCCGCCGGTGCCGGCGCGGCCTCCGCGGCCCCGGAGCTCCCCGACGCCGGCCAGACCGTGGGCTCCGTCGCCCGCACCCTGCCCGCCGAGAACGTCACGCAGCCGGTCACCGACCAGGTCGCGGACGGCCCGGCCCAGCCGGTCACGGAACTGGTCGGCGGACTGCCGCCGCAGGGCATGCCCACGCAGGGCTGGTCGGTGAACGGCGTGCCGCTCGGCTGAGCCGCGCCTGCCGCAACGCGCCGATGGGGCGCACCCGTTCCGGGTGCGCCCCATCGGTGTCATCAGGGGAAGCGCGTCCACCGGGCGCCGGACGCCGCCCGTCCAGGCCCGTCACCAGGCCGTGCGGGCCGCCTTCTCCTCCGACGGCAGGAGGATCCACAGTGCCAGGTAGAGCAGGAACTGCGGGCCCGGGAGCAGGCAGGAGACCGCGAAGATCACCCGCATCGTGGAGGCGGAGGTGCCGAAGCGCCGGGCCAGCGCGGCGCACACTCCGCCGATCATGCGGCCGTGGGTGGGGCGGGCGAGGCGGGACATCGCGGCTCCTTCGTGAGCGTGTGGCGGGGACTGCCCTCCGGCTGCCCCCTCATCTGCCCTCCACGCTACGGAGACGAACGGAACAAAGCGTCGCTCTACGGGGCGATGCCGACCCTGGGAATCGTCGGGGTCCGACCCTGAGCGGCCTCCTGGGGAACGTCCCCCGCCGACTCCGGGCCGGCCCCGCGACGGAGCCTGGCCCGGCCCGCGGGGACGACCGCGAGGTGGGCGAGGGCCACCCCCAGGGTGTTCAGCAGCACCGAGTCGACGTCCACGACCTGGCCCGGCACCCCGGTCTGCAGCAGCTCGATGCCCAGCGACAGCAGGGCGCCCGCGGCCATGGTGCGCAGCAGGGACACCGTCGGCGACACGGCCAGCCGCCCGTTCACCACCGGCAGCAGCACGCCCAGCGGCGCGAGCAGCGCGAGCGACCCGCCCAGCGCGCGGGCCGCCGCCGGCCAGCCCAGCGCCAGGTCGGCCCGGATCCCCGCGAACGGATGCACGTTGGCCGGCAGCACCCAGGGCACGTCCAGCGGACGCAGGGTGTACCAGGCGACGAACGCGAGGTGTGCGACGAGGAGGACACCTCCCGTCACACGGATGCGGAGCGCGGCGCTGCCGCCGATGAACCCTTGACGCTGCACGCCCCCCTAGACGCGGCCTCCGGGGCGCGTGGTTCCGGCGCCTCATACGCAAGGGTGAGGCTTGCGCCACATGGCCCACGGGCGCCCGGACCTCAGCCGCCGGTGACCTCCCGCGACGGCGGTTCGTTGCTGCCGGGCCGGGCACGGACCTCGTCCGTGCACGTGTAACGGCGCGGCGCCCGGTCGTCGGGCCCGGCAAGGATCACGGAACCGTCGCCCTCGGCCGCGGCCGACGCGGCGAAGGTGCAGACCACCTGCGCGAGCGCGTACGAGGTGAGGTCCCCGGGCGCGGTGCCCAGCCGCAGCGTGTCCTCCGGGTCGCCGCGGCGCGGCCCCTTCACGGTGATGCCGCCGCGTACGTCGGTGGTGTACCCGGCCTCCTTCTCCGCGGCCGGCGGCTGCTTCGCGAGCTGGTCCAGCAGCCCCTGGGCGACCAGCACCCGCCGCGCGGAGTCCGCCGTGCCGTCCGGGACGCGCACCGACCGGTCCACGGTCACCAGGGACGACCCGCACAGCAGGAACACCTGCACCGGCAGACCGGGCGCGGCCTGCACCGACACGTCCGGCTCGGCGAGCGAGCAGCGCACCCGCGAGGGCGCGGGGCCGTAGTCCGTGGGCACCTCCGTGGCGCGGATGCCGCATCCGGCGAGCAGCGCGGCCAGCACGGGGAGCGCCAGCAGGCGGCGTACGGTCATCAGGCCTGTCCCTTCGCGTCCTTGCCCTGGCCCCGGCCCTGCTCGCGGCCCGCGTCCCCGCTCCCGCCGTCCGCCGCCGTGCCCTCGGCGCCCTGGGCGTCCTCCTCGGCCGGGACCGACGCGTCCTGCGGCAGCCGCAGCGTGAACACCGCGCCGCCCTCCGGATGGTTCTCCGCGGTGATCTCGCCGCCGTGGATGTGCGCGTTCTCCAGGGCGATGGACAGGCCGAGCCCGCTGCCCTCGGAGCGCGGCCGGGAGGCGCTCGCCTTGTAGAAGCGGTCGAAGACGTGCGGCAGGACGTCCTCCGGGATGCCGGGGCCGTGATCGCGCACCGCGATGACGACCTCGTGGTCCGCCCGCGTCACCGACACCCGCACCGGCGACCCGCCGTGCTTGAGGGCGTTGCCGATCAGGTTGGCCAGGATGACGTCCAGGCGGCGCGGGTCGAGGCGGGCGTGGATGCCGCGCTCGGCGTCCAGGTCGACGGCGTCCAGCCAGGCACGGGCGTCGATGCAGGCGGTGATCTGGTCGGCGACGTCGACGTCGTCCAGGACCAGCCGGGCGGTGCCCGCGTCGAAGCGGGTGACCTCCATCAGGTTCTCCACGAGGTCGTTCAGCCGCCGCGTCTCGCTCACCACCAGCCGTACGGCCGGTTCGATCATCGGGTCGATGCCGCCGCCCTCGAACTCCAGCTCGTCCTCCAGCACCTCCGTGACGGCGGTGATGGCCGTCAGCGGCGTCCGCAGCTCATGGCTCATGTCCGCCACGAAGCGCCGTGAGGCCTGCTCCCGGTCGGCCATGTCCGCGACCCGCTTCTCCAGGGCCTCGGCGGCACTGTTGAACGTCCGGGACAGATCCGCCAGTTCGTCGGTGCCGGACACGCGCAGCCGGGTGTCCAGCCTGCCCTCGCCGAGCCGCCGCGCCGCGGTGCCGAGCCGGTGCACCGGCTTGAGCACGGTCGTCGCCGCCGCCTGCGCGAGCAGCGCCGAGCCGAGCAGCGCGAGCCCCGTCGCGATCCCCAGCGACCAGGCCAGCGAGTTCAGGTCCTTGGCCTCGGGCTCCAGCGACTTGCGCATGTATCCGGTCGGCCCGCCGCCGTTCACCCGCGACCCGGCCACCAGATAGGGGGTGCCGTCGTCGACGACCCGCTGCCAGTACAGGTGGTACGGGTGCTTGTTGGCCGAGGTGACCTTCTGCTCCCGGTTCACCGCGACGCGCAGCGACTCGGGTACGTCGGCCAGCGAGAAGCCCCCGAGGCCGCCCGAACTGCCGTACACGGGAGCCCCGTCGGCGTCGGCGGCGACGAGCAGCACGGCGAACTGCTGGCTGCTGTTGGCCATCTGGCCGGCGGTGTGCTGCAACTCGTCCTGCGTGGGCCGCGCGGGCAGCGCGCCCGCCCGGTTCTGCATCTCCTGCTCGAAGCCGCGCAGCACGGCGTCCTGGGTACGGGTGAGCACCGCCTCGCGGTTCAGCCAGTACGCGATGCCGGACGCGGACACGGCCGCGGTGAGCGCGACGAGGCCGAAGACGACGACCAGCCGAAGGCGCAGGCTGGTGAAGCGCAGCCGTGACCAGACTCCCTTGCGCGTCGCGGCCCAGCCGCGCGAACCCCCCTGGTGTTCCTGTGTCACTGAGGCGGATCCAGCCGGTAGCCGACACCCCGCACGGTACGGATCAGGGTCGGGGAGGACGGCACGTCCTCCACCTTGGCGCGCAGCCGCTGCACACAGGCGTCCACGAGCCGGGAGTCGCCCAGGTAGTCGTGCTCCCACACCAGGCGCAGCAACTGCTGGCGGGACAGGGCCTGCCCCGGGCGCCGGCTCAGTTCCAGGAGGAGCCGCAGCTCGGTCGGCGTGAGCTGGAGGTCCTCGCCGTTCTTGGTCACGGTCATCGCGGAACGGTCGATGACCAGGCTGCCGAAGCTCGCCGAGTCGCTGGACTCGCGCTCGCCGCGCCGCAGCACGGCCCGGATCCGGGCGTCCAGCACCCGGCCCTGCACGGGCTTGACGACATAGTCGTCGGCGCCCGACTCCAGGCCGACGACCACGTCGATGTCGTCGTTGCGCGCGGTCAGCAGGATGATCGGCAACTGGTCGGTGCGCCGGATGCGCCGGCACACCTCGAATCCGTCGATGCCGGGCAGCATGACGTCCAGCACGATCAGATCGGGCCGCTGCTCGCGCAGCAGCTTCAGACCGTCCTCACCGCTGGCAGCGGTCGCCACGCGGTGTCCCTGGCGCGTCAGAGAGAGCTCCAGGGCCGTCCGGATGGCGTCGTCGTCCTCGATCAGCAACAGGGAAGGCACAGGCTCATTCTGGCCCATGGAGGGGGCCGGGTTCGACCCGCGGGCCAGGATGGGGTCCTCACCCGCCGACGGGCCCTGTGAAGGATCTGTGGCGCAACCGTGGCCGACCCCTGTGACAGGTCTGTGACAGTCGGCGGACACGGCCATGAAGTCGCCGCGGCAAGCTTTTCGGCACAGGCAACACCGCACGTCGCACGAGGCCCCGCCGCACGCGGAACATCGCGGGACGGCGCGGCACAGCAGTCCGAACACCGGAAGTCCACGACGGGGGGCGCGAGATGAACACGCTGAAGGGCACCAGCACCAGCGCAGTGGTCACGCGTCTGCACGACGTGCACGCACACCGGGGTTCCGAGAAGTCCGGTGCCGTGAGCGGGCGGGGGTGCGCTCGCGGCACCGGGCGTCAGCACACCGCCTACATGACGGTGATCGACGCCCGCACGGGGGACACGGGCGGCCGGGGGGAGACGCACGGGGGAGCGACGTACGGGGAGGTCCCGGGGGAGCGCCGCTCGCTGTCGGAGGCGGAGTTCACCGCCTACGTCCAGGAGCGCCGCGCCTCCCTGTACGCCACCGCCTACCACCTCACCGGGGACCGCTTCGAGGCCGAGGACCTGCTGCAGAGCGCGCTGTTCTCGACCTACCGGGCGTGGGACCGGATCAGCGACAAGGCGGCCGTCGGCGGATACCTCCGCCGCACCATGACCAACCTGCACATCAGCGCCTGGCGGCGCCGCAAGCTCAACGAGTACCCGACCGAGGAACTGCCGGAGACGCCCGGCGACACGGACGCCATGCGCGGCACGGAACTGCGCACGGTCCTGTGGCAGGCGCTGGCCCGGCTGCCCGAACTCCAGCGCACCATGCTGGTCCTGCGCTACTACGAGGGCCGCACGGACCCGGAGATCGCGGACATCCTCGGCATCAGCGTCGGCACGGTGAAGTCCAGCATCTGGCGCTCGCTGCGCCGGCTGCGCGACGACGAGGTCCTCAGCTTCGGCCGTGACCGGGAGGACGCCTTCGGCGAACTCGTCGCCTGAGGTCCCGGGGGCTCGGGGGGGTCCCCGGAAAAAAACCGGAGCCCGGGGTGTATCAGCGGGGGAGTACCGGGCTCTTACTCACGGGGAAGCACCACGGGGGACCGACGGGGGGACAACGGGGGACGGGGGAGAACGGGGGAACGGGGAACACGGGGGAGCAACAAGGAAGCGGGACTGGAGGGCCGGGGGGTCCGTCCAGTCCCGTTCTCTTTGCCCGTGCGCGTCCGCCCGTCACACCGCCGTACGTGTCGAGCGCGCCGTGGCGCACCGGCCCGCCGCCGCGGCGGCCAGCCGGCCCATCGCCTCGTCCCGGTCGCAGGCGTGGGCGCCCAGGGCCGTCTGCCGGGCGATGATCGCCCGCTCCTGCCGCATCAGCCGCCAGCCGCGGCGCAGCAGGAACGGCACGGACTTGCGGCCTTCCTTGAGATCCCGCAGGAAGCGCCGGCGGAAGGTCGTCAGCGGTCCCCGGCTCAGGCACAACGCGTCCGCCAGCACGCCCAGTTCACGGCAGCGCTCGACGATCTCCGCGGCGAAGATGCCCTCCGCGAGGAAGAGCGGGGTGCGCCCGATGTCGACCGCGTCCTCGCCGGTACGGGCGCTGAGCGCGATGTCGTAGACGGGCACGCGCGTACGGCCCGTGCGGCACAGCTCGGTGATCGCGGCGACGGCGGTGTCCGCGTCCCACGAGCCGGGGTGGTCCCAGTCGATGTCGGAACTCCCGGCCACCAGCGGCAGCGTCGGGTCGGTGCCCTCCTTGTAGAAGTCGTCGAGCCGCAGCACCGGAAGACCGGAGCGGGCGGCGAGGAGGGACTTGCCGGAGCCGGAGGGGCCGCAGAGCAGCACGACTCGCGTCGGTATGGGCGGATGGGAGGTCACGGGACACCAGTGTGGGGCATCGGACGGCCGCCGTACGAGCCCGCGTACCGGCTTTGCAGCGCGCGTCACACCTCGGGCGCGCCGCGTGGCGGACCGGTCACCCTCCGCGCCGTCGGCAGGGCGGCCGACGGCGGGCGGCGGCGCCGCATCCGTTCGGTGGAGTCGCCCGGCGGAGAGCCGCGCCCCACCCGGACGGAGGTCGGGCGCGGCTCTCCTGTGCGAGGGGGCTCAGTAGGACGAGCCCGAGGCGCCCAGCGCGCCCGTGGGGTGCCAGACCGTCTTGGTCTCCAGGAACGCGGTCATGCGCTCCGTGCCCGGCATCGCCGACCAGTCGTCCACAGGCTGTGGACGCAGGACCCGCTTGAGGTTGTCCGCCGCGGCGGTCTCCAGCTCCTTCGCCAGCGCCTCGTCGGCGCCCGCGAGGTCGATGGCGTTGACGTCCTGGTGCGCGGCCAGCGGCGCCGCGATCTCCGCCGTGCGGCCGGACAGGATGTTGACCACGCCGCCGGGCAGGTCGGAGGTGGCCAGCACCTCGCCGAGGGAGAGGGCCGGGAGCGGGAAGCGCTCGCTCGTGATCACGACCGCCGTGTTGCCGGTGGCGATCACCGGGGCGACGACCGAGACCAGGCCCAGGAACGACGACTCCTGCGGGGCGAGGACCGCGACCACGCCGGTCGGCTCCGGCGACGACAGGTTGAAGAACGGGCCCGCGACCGGGTTGCCGCCGCCGACCACCTGGGCGATCTTGTCGGTCCAGCCCGCGTACCAGACCCAGCGGTCGATCGCCGCGTCCACCTGCGCGGCGGCCTTGGCCCGGGACAGGCCCTCGGCCTCGGCCACCTCGCGGACGTACTGGTCGCGGCGGCCCTCCAGCATCTCGGCGACGCGGTAGAGGATCTGGCCGCGGTTGTACGCCGTCGCGCCGGACCAGCCGCCGAACGCCTTGCGCGCGGCGACGACCGCGTCACGGGCGTCCTTGCGGCTGGACTTCGGAGCGTTCGCCAGCCAGTTGCCCTTCGAGTCCGTCACCTCGTACACCCGGCCGCTCTCGGAACGCGGGAACTTCCCGCCGACGTACAGCTTGTAGGTCTTGAAGACGCTGAGTCGGTTCTGGTCAGACATCGAGGTACGCCTCCAGGCCGTGGCGGCCGCCCTCGCGGCCGAAGCCCGACTCCTTGTAACCGCCGAACGGCGAGGTCGGGTCGAACTTGTTGAACGTGTTGGACCAGATCACGCCCGCGCGGAGCTTGTTCGCCACCGCCAGGATGCGCGAACCCTTCTCCGTCCAGATGCCCGCCGACAGGCCGTACGGGGTGTTGTTGGCCTTGGCCACGGCCTCGTCCGGGGTGCGGAAGGTGAGGACCGACAGGACGGGGCCGAAGATCTCGTCGCGGGCGACGGTGTGCGCCTGGGTGACGTTCGTGAAGAGCGTCGGGGCGAACCAGTAGCCGTTCTGGGGGAGTTCGCAGGCCGGGGACCAGCGCTCGGCGCCCTCCGCCTCGCCCCGGTCGGCCAGCGCGGTGATCCGGGCGAGCTGCTCGGCGGAGTTGATCGCGCCGATGTCGGTGTTCTTGTCCAGCGGGTCGCCGAGGCGCAGCGTGGACAGGCGCCGCTTGAGGGAGTCCAGCAGCTCGTCGTGGACCGACTCCTGGACGAGGAGGCGCGAGCCCGCGCAGCACACCTGGCCCTGGTTGAAGAAGATCCCGTCGACGATGCCCTCGACGGCCTGGTCGATCGGGGCGTCGTCGAAGACGATGTTGGCGCCCTTGCCGCCCAGCTCCAGCGTCAGCTTCTTGCGGGTGCCCGCGACCGTGCGCGCGATCTCCTTGCCGACGGCCGTGGAACCGGTGAAGGCGACCTTGTTCACGTCGGGGTGGGCGATCAGCGCGGCGCCGGTGCGGCCGTCGCCGGTGACGATGTTGACGACGCCCCTGGGCAGCCCGGCCCGGCGGCAGACGTCCGCGAAGAACAGCGCGGACAGGGGGGTCGTCTCGGCGGGCTTCAGGACGACCGTGTTGCCCGTCGCCAGCGCCGGGGCGATCTTCCACGCCAGCATCAGGAGGGGGAAGTTCCACGGGATGACCTGGCCCGCGACGCCCAGCGGCCTCGGGTCCGCGCCGAAACCGGCGTGGCCGAGCTTGTCGGCCCAGCCCGCGTAGTAGAAGAAGTGCGCGGCGACCAGGGGCAGGTCCGCGTCGCGGGTCTCCCTGATCGGCTTGCCGTTGTCCAGCGTCTCCAGGACGGCCAGCTCGCGGCTGCGCTCCTGGATGATCCGCGCGATGCGGAACAGGTACTTGGCGCGCTCGGAGCCGGGGAGCGCCGACCACTTCTCGAAGGCCTTCCGGGCCGCCCCGACGGCGCGGTCGACGTCCGCCTCGCCGGCCTCGGCGACCTCGGAGAGGACCTCCTCGGTGCTGGGGCTGACGGTCTTGAAGACCTTGCCGTCGGCCGCCTCGGTGAACTCGCCGTCGATGAACAGGCCGTACGACGGGGCGATGTCGACGACGGCGCGGGACTCGGGCGCCGGCGCGTACTCGAATGCAGATGCCATGGTGATCAGTCCACCGTCACGTAGTCGGGGCCGGAGTAGCGGCCGGTGGCCAGCTTCTGACGCTGCATCAGCAGGTCGTTCAGCAGCGAGGAGGCGCCGAAGCGGAACCAGTGGTTGTCCAGCCAGTCCTCGCCCGCGGTCTCGTTGACCAGGACCAGGAACTTGACGGCGTCCTTCGCGGTGCGGATGCCGCCGGCCGGCTTCACGCCGACCTGGACGCCCGTCTGCGCGCGGAAGTCGCGGACCGCCTCCAGCATCAGCAGCGTGTTGGCCGGGGTCGCGTTGACCGCGACCTTGCCTGTGGACGTCTTGATGAAGTCGGCGCCGGCCAGCATGCCGAGCCAGCTCGCGCGGCGGATGTTGTCGTACGTCGACAGCTCGCCGGTCTCGAAGATGACCTTGAGGCGGGCGGAGGTGCCGCACGCCTCCTTCACGGCGACGATCTCGTCGTACACCTTCATGTAGTTCCCGGCGAGGAACGCGCCGCGGTCGATGACCATGTCGACCTCGTCCGCGCCCGCCGCGACGGCCTCGCGCACGTCGGCCAGCTTGACCGCCAGCGAGGCGCGGCCCGCCGGGAACGCGGTGGCCACCGAGGCGACCTTGACGTCCGAGCCGGCGACGGCCGCCTTGGCGGCGGGCACCATGTCGGGATAGACGCAGACGGCCGCGGTCGACGGGGTCGCGCGGTCCGTCGGGTCCGGGTGGACCGCCTTGGCGCCGAGCGCCCGGACCTTGCCCGGGGTGTCCGCGCCTTCCAGCGTCGTCAGGTCGACCATCGAGATGGCGAGGTCGAGCGCGTACGCCTTCGCGGTGGTCTTGATGGAACGGGTGCCGAGAGAGGCGGCACGCGCCTCCAGGCCGACCGCGTCGACGCCGGGCAGCCCGTGGAGGAAGCGGCGCAGCGTGCTGTCGGACGCGGTGACGTCCGTGAGTCCGTGGGCGGACGCAGCGGATGCAGCGGGTGCAGCGGATGCAGAGGTGGGCATGGTCACCAGCCGAGCATATCTACGCGCGTAGCGGCTGTACAGCCCCCGTCGGCCGGCTCCACGGGGAACCGTCCCCGGGCCGTCGGGCGGCACCTTGCGGAAGCGCCGCCGGGGCCGTCGGGCACAATCGGCGGCATGACGACCCCGGAGTCCCAGTCACCACCGCCGCAGCCCTCGGTACCCGAGTCCAAGGACCGGGTCTACCGGTCGCCCGCGGGCCTCGCCGGCGGCGTCCTGCTGCTCGCCCTCATCGCCTGGCTCGGCATCGACGCCGTGGTCGGGGGCGAGGGGAGCACCCCGTGGAAGGCGCTGGCCGCGATGCTGTTCCTCGTGCCGCTCGTCGTCGCCTACACCGTGCGGCCCGCCGTCTTCGCCAACGAGGAGCGGCTGCGCGTCCGCAACCCCTTCCGCGTCGTCACGCTGCCCTGGGACCGGGTCGACTCGCTGCGCTCCGGCTACTCCAACGAGGTCTTCGACGAGGCCGGCACCAAGTACCAGCTCTGGGCCATCCCCGTCTCGCTGCGCGCCCGCAAGAAGGCCGCGCGGCGGGAGGACCGGCGCCTGGCCGGGGACACCCGCGCCCGCGGGGGCCGGACGGGCGGCGGACGGGGCGCCGGGGCCGCGGAAGTGCCGGACGGGCCCGTGCGGGCCGAGAGCGACCGGATGATGGACGAGCTGCGTGAGCTGCTGGAGAGCCGGGAGCTGCGGGCGGGGGCGAAGGGCGAGAAGACCGACACGGCGCCCGGCGAGGTCGTCGTGCGCTGGGCCTACGAGGTCGTCGTGCCCGCGGTGGCCGGGGCCGTGCTGCTGGGCGTGCTGCTCGGCCTGGGGTGAACCGTCGGGGGCTGCCGGCGGGGACCTCGGCCGGCGGGGTGGGGCCTGGCGCGTGCGCCGACCGGCCCGGGTGGTGGCCGGGTGTCCGGCGGCCTCGCTGTTCGCCGTGGTCGGCCGGGGTGTGTTGCTGACTTGCGGTGCGGGGTGCGCGGACGTCAGTCCGAGGAAGGCTTCGGTGGCTGCCCGTGGCTGCCCGTGGCTGCCCGTGGCCGCCCGCCAGGTGCCGGGGCGGCTGTTCGCGGCGTTGGGGTACCGGGTGTGGTCCGGTCGCCGGACGTGGGGGCTTCGGCTGCCGTGGCCGCCGGGTGCGGGATGTGTTTCCTACGGTGCCGCGGGCCAGACCAGGAGCATGTACGCGCCGCAGTACGCCGAGGTCAGCACCGCCGCCGCCAGGGCGAGCGCCCGGTGGCGGGCCGAGGCCCGGGACAGGTGCAGGGCCAGGGGGAGCAGCAGGGGAAAGGCCGGCAGCAGGAAGCGGGCCCGGGGGAAGTAGACCCCGCCGCTGCACAGGACGATCACCAGCAGGACGCCCGTGAAGACGAGCAGCGGCAGCGGCTGGCGGTCCGACACCGACAGGCCGAACAGCACCACCGACGCGATCAGCGTGAGCGTCACCATCACCAGGAACAGCGGCGGCGTCGGTTCGCTCCACAGCAGCCAGCGCAACTGGTGCAGGGTCCGCAGACCGCCGTCCAGATCGTTGTGCCACAGGCGCTGTACGGCGAAGTAGCCGTCCCAGCGGCCGAGGCGCAGGCCCACCCAGCCGACGTAGCCGCACCAGCCGAGCGGTGCGAGCAGTGCCGCGGCGAGGAGACGGGGGTGCGGCTCGCGGCGGCGGACCACGTGCGCCAGGGCCGTGAGGGTGACCGCCGCCGCCACCGCCACGCCGGTCGGGCGGGTCAGGCCCGCCAGGACCGCGCAGGCGGCCGCCCACAGCCAGCGCCCGCTGAGCACCGCGTACAGCGACCAGGCCGCGCACGCCGTGAACAGCGACTCCGTGTAGCCCATCCACTGCACCACGCCGACCGGGAACGCCGCCCACAGCGTGGTGAGCAGGACGCCCGCCCGCCGGCCGTACAGACGGTCGCCCACCGCGAAGATCCCCCACGCCGCGACCAGTGACGCCGCGACCGCGACGCCGAGGCCCGTGGAGGCGCGGCTGCCCGGGGTGAGGACGGCCACCGCCTTCACCAGGACCGGGTAGAGCGGGAAGAAGGCCAGGTTGTTGGCGTTGAGGTCGGTGCCCAGCTCGTCGGTGTAGCCGTGCTCGGCGATGCCGAGGTACCAGTCGGAGTCCCACTGCGCGGCCAGGTTCACCCAGAGGTCCTGGTGCCGGCGCGGGGCCCAGACGGCGAGGACGAGCAGGGACGTGCCGCGGACGGCGAGGTAGGCGCCGAGGGCCGGGGCCGCGCGGTGGGCCGCCCGCAGGAGGCGCCGGGTGCGGGTGTCCGTGGACGCGCGGGTCCTCGGGGACGGGGCGGTGGCTCGGCGGGAGTGGGGGCGCCGGGTGGCCGGGATGTGGCCGCTCGGGGTCGTTCCGGAGGCGGTCGAGGACACGGTGGCGGCTCCCTGACGGCTCTCGGGCGGGCGTTCCGGTCCACCGTTGCCCGGAGGGCGGTCGGGAGTGCGCAGGGCGGGTCAACGGGTGGGGGGAAATCACCCGATGGGGTGCCCCCGGGTGGGGGCACCCCTGTGTGCTGCAGGGCGCTGCGCTGTGCCGCGGCGCTGTGCGGTGCGGTGCTCGTGGTGCGCGTGGTGCCCGTGCTGCGGTGGGCGGGGCGCGCCGGGTGCGGTGGCGGGTGCCGGTGCGGTCAGATGCCCGCCGCCGCCGAGAGGTCCCGCTTGAGCGCCGCCAGCAGGTCCGCCGCCTTCGCGCGGGCCTCGGGGAGGTCGGCGTGCGCCGCGACCGGGACCACGACCTCCAGGTAGCACTTCAGCTTGGGCTCCGTACCGCTCGGGCGGACGATCACCCGGGCGCCGTCGAGCGTGTAGCGCAGGCCGTCGGTGGGCGGGAGCGTCTCCGTGCCCCGGGTCAGGTCCTCGGCCTTCGACACCGGCAGGCCCGCGAGGAGGACCGGCGGCCGCTCGCGCAGGCGCCGCATCGCGGCCGCGATCACCGACAGGTCCTCCACGCGGACCGAGAGCTGGTCCGTGGCGTGCAGGCCGTGCTCCACGGCGAGGTCGTCGAGCAGGTCGAGCAGCGTGCGGTCCTGCTCCTTGAGCGTCGAGGCCAGCTCCGTGATCAGGAGCGCCGCGGTGATGCCGTCCTTGTCGCGGACGCCCTCCGGGTCGACGCAGTAGCCGAGGGCCTCCTCGTAGCCGTAGCGGATGTCCTCCACGCGGGCGATCCACTTGAAGCCGGTGAGCGTCTCCTCGTACGGCAGGCCCGCCTTCTCGGCGATACGGCCGAGGAGGGAGGAGGAGACGATCGACTCCGCGAACGTGCCGCGCGCCCCGCGGGACACCAGGTGGGCGGCGAGGAGCGCGCCGACCTCGTCACCGCGCAGCATGCGCCAGTCGCCGCCGTCGGGGACCGCCACGGCGCAGCGGTCGGCGTCCGGGTCGTTGGCGATGACCAGGTCGGGGTGCGTGTCGCGGGCCTTGGCGAAGGCGAGGTCCATCGCGCCGGGCTCTTCCGGGTTGGGGAAGGCGACGGTCGGGAAGTCGGGGTCGGGGTCGGCCTGCTCGGCGACGAGGGCGGGCTCCGGGAAGCCGGCGCGGGCGAAGGCGGCCAGGAGGGTGTCCTTGCCGACGCCGTGCATCGCCGTGTAGACGGTGCGGGCGGTGCGGGGGGAGTCCTTGGCGAGGACCGCGTCCGTGCGGGCCAGGTAGGCGTCCAGGACGGAGTCGTCCAGGGTCCGCCAGCCGGTGGTGGGGCGGGGGACGTCGTTCAGGGAGCGTACGGCGTCGATCTCCGCGGCGATGCCGGCGTCGGCGGGGGGCACGATCTGGGAGCCGTCGCCGAGGTACACCTTGTAGCCGTTGTCCCGGGGCGGGTTGTGGCTGGCGGTGACCTCCACGCCCGCGACCGCGCCGAGGTGGCGGATGGCGAAGGCGAGGACCGGGGTGGGGAGGGGGCGGGGGAGGACGGCGGCCCTGAGGCCGGCGCCGGTCATCACCGCGGCGGTGTCGCGGGCGAAGTCCTCCGACTTGTGGCGGGCGTCGTAGCCGACGACGACGAGGCCGTCGGTGTGGCCCTGCTTCTTCAGGTACGCGGCGAGGCCGGCTGCGGCGCGGATCACCACCGAGCGGTTCATGCGCATCGGGCCGGCGCCGAGTTCGCCGCGCAGGCCCGCGGTGCCGAACTGGAGGGTGCCGGAGAAGCGTGCGGTGAGCTCGGCGTGGTCCTCGGCGTCGATGAGCTCGGCGAGTTCCGCGCGGGTGTCCGCGTCGGGGTCCTCGGCCAGCCATGCCCTGGCCTGTGCGAGGAGGTCGTCTTGCACGTCGGTCAGCCTCTCGTGTGGTCGGTCGTCGTGGTGGGGGTGCCTGCGGGTGCCTGCGGCGCTTGGGCGGGGGTGCTGCGGCGGCCTGTGCGGCTCCGGTGGGTGTGCGGGTGCCTGCGGCGCTTGAGCGGCTCCGGTGGGGGTGCGGGGTGCCTGCGGCGCCTGTGCGGGTTCGGTGGGGGTGCGCGTAGCGCGTTCGGTGGTCTTGTGGGTCGGGGCCGGGTCGGGGGGTGTCCGTCCTCGGAACGGCGCGGAATCGGTTTCTTACCAACGTGCCCGTGTTGACGCGCCAACCGCTGCGGGCGGACACCCCCCGACCCGTCCCCTTCCCGCCGTACGCGGCTGACCGCCGTCCCGCCCCCGGCTGACCGCCCAGCCGCCGCCGCTGCGGGCAGTCGTGCCTCCCTCAGTGCCTGAACGGCCTGGGAGGCACCCCCGGGGCGGCACGGGTGGGCGGTGGGGGAGGCACCTCGTGGCGCCGGGCGCGCGACCCACCCCCGCACCGCAGCCACGCCGGGCGACCGGGCGACGCGGGATCCGCGAGCCCTCGCCGGGCACCGCACCGGGTCGGTTACAGGCGCCCCAGTACCTGGCCCAGCAGCGCGCCCATCCGGGTCGCCGAGTCGCGGCCCGCCTGGAGGACCTCCTCGTGGTTGAGGGGCTCCCCGGTCATCCCCGCCGCGAGGTTCGTCACCAGCGAGATCCCCAGCACCTCGGCGCCCGCCTCACGCGCGGCGATCGCCTCGAGGACCGTGGACATGCCCACCAGGTCCGCGCCGATCACGCGGGCCATGCGGATCTCCGCCGGCGTCTCGTAGTGCGGGCCGGGGAACTGGGCGTAGACGCCCTCCTCCAGCGTGGGGTCGACCTCCTTGCACAGCGCGCGCAGCCGCGGCGAGTACAGGTCGGTGAGGTCCACGAAGTTCGCGCCGACGATCGGCGACGTGGCGGTCAGGTTGATGTGGTCGCTGATCAGGACCGGCTGGCCGGGGCGCATGCCCTCGCGCAGGCCGCCGCAGCCGTTGGTCAGGATGATCGTCTTGGCACCGGCGGCGACGGCCGTGCGGACGCCGTGGGAGACCGCGGCCACGCCGTGGCCCTCGTAGTAGTGCGTACGGCCGAGGAAGACCAGCGCGCGCTTGTCACCGATGGAGTACGAGCGGATCTTGCCGCCGTGGCCCTCCACCGCCGGCTTGGGGAAGCCGGGCAGATCGGTGACCTGGAGCTCGGTCTCGGGGTCGCCCAGGGCGTCCACGGCCGGTGCCCAGCCGGAGCCCATCACGAGGGCGACGTCGTGGGTCTCGGCGCCGGTGAGTTCGCGCAGGCGGGCCGCGGCGGCGTCGGCGGCGGCGTAGGGGTCGCCCTGGATGTCGTCCGGAAGAAGAGATGCGTTCACGTCGACGAGGGTAGCCGCTTTACGCCTACGCGCGTAGATGACGGAGGTCACGGGATCGGGATCGTTGTCTTGTCGTTTCCGACGAGATGCGGGTCGCGTCAGCAGGGGCGCTTGCGCAGCTCCATCACGTAGTCGTGGGGCGCCCCGGCGGACTCCGCGGCGTCCGCCACCTCGCCCAGGTAGCGGGCGGAGGGCAGACCGCCCTCGTAGGCGTTCAGGACGTAGGTCCAGGCCTTCTCCTCGCCGTCCAGGGTGTGGACCCGGACGCGCATCCGGCGGTATATGTCCAGCCCCACGCCCTCCCAGCGGTCGAGCGAGTCCTCGTCCATCGGGGCGACGTCGTACAGCGCGACGAAGACCTGCGACAGCGGGTCCTCGACGAGGGTCGCGAGGGCCCCCTCCCAGCCCATGTGCTCGCCCCCGAAGGTGAGCCGCCACCCGTTCAGCCAGCCGGTGGCGCGCAGCGGGGAGTGCGGGGCGCGGCGCGTCATCAACCGTGCGTCGAGGTTGCCGGCGTACGCGGCGTAGAGCGACATGGGGAGAGGGTACGGCAGCCTCCCCGGCGTCGCTCCGGTAACAGACGTGCCCCCGGGCGGTCCCACGTGGACCGGTGCGGGACAATGGAATACGTGACTCGGATCGTGATCATCGGTGGCGGACCCGGCGGATACGAAGCGGCGCTGGTGGCCGCGCAGCTCGGCGCGGAGGTGACCGTCGTCGACTGCGACGGTCTGGGCGGGGCGTCGGTGCTGACCGACTGCGTGCCGTCCAAGACTCTGATCGCCACGGCCGAGGTGATGACCACCTTCGACTCGTCGTACGAGGAACTGGGGATCATCGTCGCCGACGACACCCCGCCCATGGAGCAGGCCGCCCGGGTGGTCGGCGTGGACCTGGGCAAGGTCAACCGGCGTGTGAAGCGCCTCGCGCTGGCCCAGTCGCACGACATCACCGCCTCCGTGACCCGTGCCGGCGCGCGGGTCGTGCGCGGGCGCGGCCGGCTGGAGGGCATGCAGGCCCTCGACGGTTCCCGCAAGGTCGTCGTGACCGCCGCCGACGGCACCGAGGAGACGCTGACGGCCGACGCCGTGCTGATCTCGACCGGCGGCCACCCCCGCGAGCTGCCCGACGCCCAGCCGGACGGCGAGCGCATCCTGAACTGGACCCAGGTGTACGACCTGGAGGAACTGCCGGAAGAGCTGATCGTCGTCGGGTCCGGTGTCACCGGTGCCGAGTTCGCCGGTGCCTACCAGGCGCTCGGGTCGAAGGTGACGCTCGTGTCGTCGCGGGACCGGGTGCTTCCCGGCGAGGACCCGGACGCCGCCGCGGTCCTGGAGGACGTCTTCCGGCGGCGCGGCATGAACGTCATGGCGCGCTCCCGCGCCCAGTCCGCCAAGCGGGTCGGGGACCGGGTGGAGGTGACCCTCGCCGACGGGCGTGTCATCACCGGGTCGCACTGCCTGATGGCCGTCGGCGCCATCCCCAACACCGAGGGCATGGGCCTGGAGGAGGCCGGGGTCAGGCTCAAGGACTCCGGCCACATCCGCACCGACCGGGTCTCGCGCACCACCGCCCCCGGCGTGTACGCCGCAGGCGACGTGACCGGCGTCTTCGCGCTCGCCTCGGTCGCCGCGATGCAGGGGCGCATCGCCATGTACCACTTCCTCGGCGACACCGTGACCCCGCTGAACCTGAAGACCGTCTCCTCCAACGTCTTCACCGACCCCGAGATCGCGACGGTCGGCTACACGCAGGCCGACGTCGACGCCGGCAAGATCGACGCCCGCGTGGTCAAGCTGCCGCTGCTGCGCAACCCGCGCGCCAAGATGCAGGGCATCCGCGACGGCTTCGTCAAGATCTTCTGCCGGCCCGGCACCGAGATCGTGGTCGGCGGCGTGGTGGTGGCGCCGCGCGCCTCCGAACTCATCCACCCCATCTCGATCGCGGTCGACAACAACCTGACGGTCGAACAGATCGCGAACGCCTTCACCGTGTACCCCTCCCTGTCGGGATCGATCGCGGAGGTGGCCCGCCAGCTCCACACCCGGAAGGCCAACGGAGAGGGCTGAGCGGCCGGAACCGACTCCCCGCCGGTCACGGGGAGTCGCGACGCTTGCGGGTGGCATAGGCGGCCGGAGTAGGCGCATATACCACCTCCCTGCCTGCGCTGCGAACAACTTCTGTTATTCGGCGCATACTGCTGAAAGCAGACGGTCGTTGGGGTTACTGTCAGTTTCGTGTTCGCTGCAGAACGTCGCCAATTGATCCTCGAAATGGTGCGAGCGAACGGAGCCGTGTCGCTCCGTGAACTCGCCCGCGTCGTCCAGACCTCCGAAGTGACCGTACGGCGGGACGTGCGTGCACTGGAGGCAGAAGGACTCCTCGACCGCCGGCACGGCGGTGCGGTACTGCCGGGCGGTTTCACGCGGGAGTCCGGCTTTCCGCAGAAGTCCCATCTCGCGACCGCCGAGAAGACGGCCATCGCCGATCTCGCCGCGGGCCTCGTCGACGAGGGCGAGGCCATCGTGGTCGGGGCGGGGACCACGACGCAGGAGCTGGCACGCCGGCTCGCGCGGGTGCCCGGGCTGACCGTCGTCACCAACTCGCTGCTGGTGGCCCAGGCCCTCGCCCACGCCAACCGGGTCGAGGTGGTGATGACCGGCGGCACGCTGCGCGGGTCCAACTACGCCCTGGTCGGCAGCGGCGCTGAGCAGTCCCTCCAGGGGCTGCGGGTGTCCAAGGCCTTCCTGTCGGGCAGCGGTCTGACGGCCGAGCGGGGCCTGTCCACGTCCAACATGCTGTCGGCGTCCGTCGACCGCGCGCTGGTGCAGGCCGCCGCCGAGGTCGTCGTCCTCGCCGACCACTCGAAGCTGGGCACGGACACCATGTTCCAGACCGTGCCCACGGACCTCATCACCCGCCTGGTCACGGACGATCCGCCCGGCCACGACGACCGCGCGGCCACCGAGCTCCAGGCCCTCGCCGACCAGGGCGTGCAGATCGCCGTGGCCGGGGCCTCGGGGGGCGGGAGCGGCGCGGGAAACCCCCAGGCGGCCGGGGCTGACTCCGCCCCGGCACGGCAGCAGCGCCGGGACGTGCCGCTGCCCGGCCCGCGCCGCCAGGTCCCCGGTGCCGGGGCGGGGCTGCGGGCGGCCACGGCACTGGGCGACAACGCCGGGACCGAGCGGGCCCGGGTCGCGGATCTGCGCCGCCGCTGAACGGCCGTGCGGTCCGTCGCGTCCCCGTGAAACGCGGGGCGCCCGGCGGACCGCGGTGAACGGCCTGCCGGGCGCCCCGGTGCTGTCGTACGGGTGTCAGTCCTTGATCTCGCAGATCGCCGCACCCGAGGTGACGGACGCGCCGACCTCGGCGCCCAGGTTCTTGATGGTGCCGGACCGGTGGGCGTTGAGGGGCTGCTCCATCTTCATGGCCTCCAGGACGACGATCAGGTCGCCCTCCTTGACCTCCTGGCCCTCCTCCACCGCGATCTTCACGATGGTGCCCTGCATCGGGGAGGCGAGGGTGTCGCCCGAGGCAGCCGGGCCGGACTTCTTCGCCGCGCGCCGCTTGGGCTTGGCGCCGGCCGCGAGGCCCGTGCGCGCCAGGGACATGCCCAGCGAGGACGGGAGGGAGACCTCCAGGCGCTTGCCGCCGACCTCGACGACGACCGTCTCACGGCCCGCGTCCTCGTCCGCCTCGGCGTCCGCCGGGGCGGTGAACGGCTTGATCTCGTTGACGAACTCCGTCTCGATCCAGCGGGTGTGGACCGTGAAGGGGTCGGCCGAGCCGGTCAGCTCCGGGGCGAACGCCGGGTCGCGCACCACGGCACGGTGGAACGGGATCGCGGTGGCCATGCCCTCGACCTGGAACTCCTCCAGGGCGCGGGCGGCGCGCTGGAGCGCCTCCTTGCGGGTGCGGCCGGTGACGATCAGCTTGGCCAGCAGGGAGTCCCACGCCGGGCCGATCACCGAGCCGGACTCGACGCCCGCGTCCAGGCGCACGCCGGGGCCGGTGGGCGGGTTGAACGCGGTCACGGTGCCGGGGGCCGGGAGGAAGTTGCGGCCCGGGTCCTCGCCGTTGATGCGGAACTCGAACGAGTGGCCTCGCAGCTCCGGGTCGCCGTAACCGAGCTCCTCGCCGTCGGCGATGCGGAACATCTCGCGGACCAGGTCGATGCCGGCGACCTCCTCGGTGACCGGGTGCTCCACCTGGAGACGGGTGTTGACCTCGAGGAAGGAGATCGTGCCGTCGTTGCCGACGAGGAACTCGACGGTGCCCGCGCCGACGTAGCCGGCCTCCTTCAGGATCGCCTTGGAGGCCGAGTACAGCTCCTCCATCTGGGCGTCCGACAGGAAGGGCGCGGGAGCCTCCTCCACCAGCTTCTGGTGGCGGCGCTGGAGCGAGCAGTCACGGGTGGAGACGACGACCACGTTGCCGTGCTGGTCGGCCAGGCACTGGGTCTCCACGTGGCGGGGCTTGTCGAGGTAGCGCTCGACGAAGCACTCGCCGCGGCCGAACGCGGCCACGGCCTCACGGACCGCCGAGTCGTACAGCTCGGGGACCTCTTCGAGGGTGCGGGCGACCTTCAGGCCGCGTCCGCCGCCGCCGAAGGCCGCCTTGATGGCGATCGGCAGGCCGTGCTCCTCGGCGAACGCCACGACCTCGTCCGCCCCGGACACCGGGTCGGGCGTGCCGGCGACCAGCGGGGCGCCGGCACGCTGGGCGATGTGCCGGGCGGCGACCTTGTCACCCAGGTCGCGGATGGCCTGCGGGGGCGGGCCGATCCAGATGAGACCCGCGTCCAGGACCGCCTGCGCGAACTCGGCGTTCTCCGAGAGGAAGCCGTAGCCGGGGTGGATGGCGTCCGCGCCCGACTCGCTCGCCGCCTTCAGCACCTTGGCGATGTCCAGGTAGCTGGTGGCCGGGGTGTCACCACCCAGGGCGAACGCCTCATCAGCGGCGCGGACATGCAGAGCGTCCCGGTCCGGGTCCGCGTAGACGGCCACGCTCGCGATCCCGGCGTCCCGGCAGGCCCGGGCCACGCGGACAGCGATTTCGCCACGGTTGGCGATGAGCACCTTGCGCACGATTGAGGCTCCCTCCTTGAAACAAGCCGAGTTTAGGGACTGCCGACACGGCACTTCGACCCGTCCCCAATGGTGAGCTTGCCCACACGGAGAGTGATTCGAGGCTCGCTCGACCCGCGAAATCCCTTGTCCTACCGCGTTACGCAGGACTCCTCCGCGTAACCCTAGCCCTCTTGTGTGGCCAAGGTCTCTGTGAGAGCGTGCCGCGCGCCACTCCGATTCTTTGTGGAGTCCCTACGAATGGCCCAATGATTCTTTGCCCGTCGCAGAACCCTTGCCGCGAGGTTTACCCGTTAGTAGCGTTTGCGGCGTCCGGAACGTACTCGGGGTAACGGCTGTCCGGGGCGGCAGCGGTCGAAGGTGGGTGGGGCCGGTGGCGGTGCGCAGACCGGTGGCGTGGATCGTGGCGGTCGTGCTGTTCGCGGAGGCGCTCGCAGTCGCCGCGCTGAACTGGTTCCTGGGCGTCGTCGTCGACCGGCAGGACATGTCCCTGGCCGGCCTCGACCCGGACATGATGTCCGTGTCCTCGAAGATCGGCGGCGTGGTCTTCGGGCTCTACTTCGCCCTGTGCGCCCTGGTCGCCCTGCTGGTGGCGCTGCGGGACCGGCCGCCCGCCGGGTTCGGCAGGGTCCTGCTGATCAGCGCGGCCGTGGTCCACGGACTGCTCGGCGCCTTCACCTGGGGGCTGGTGGGCTGGCAGGCCTTCCTGTCCATGCTCCTCGTGCTCGCCCTCATCGTGCTGCTGCTGATGACCTACGACGACCGGCCGGAGCCGGCCGCCGGACCGTCGGGGGGCGGCCAGGGCGACGACGGCTCCCCGGTCAGCTCTCCGCCCGCTCCCACAACTCCGTGATGCCGACCCCCAGTTCGGCCAGCAGCCGGCGTACGAGGGGCAGGCTGATGCCGATGACGTTCCCGTGGTCACCGTCGATGCCGTCGATGAACGGCGCCGAGCGGCCGTCCAGGGTGAAGGCCCCGGCGACGTACAGCGGCTCGCCGGAGGCGACGTACGCGGCGATCTCCTCGTCGGTCGGGTCGCCGAAGCGGACGACGGTGGAGGCGGTCGCCGAGACGTGGCGCCCGGTAACGGTGTCCCAGACGCAGTGGCCGGTCTGCAGCGTGCCGGCCCGTCCGCGCATCGCCTTCCAGCGGGCGGTCGCCTCCTCGGCGTCCGCGGGCTTGCCGAGGGCCTGTCCGTCCAGGTCGAGCACGGAGTCGCAGCCGATCACCAGCGCGCCGGCCACCTCGGGCTTCGCGGCCACCACGGAGGCCTTGGCCTCGGCGAGGGCGAGGGCCAGCTCGGCGGGGGTGGGGGCGGAGACGGCGTCCTCGTCGACGCCGCTCACGATCACCTCGGGCGCCAGCCCGGCCTGGCGCAGCAGCCCGAGCCGGGCGGGGGACTGGGAGGCGAGGACGAGTCGGCGGCGGGGCTGCTGGTCTGTCATGCGGCCAGGGTAGCGGCGGTGCCCCGGCGGGCTACTTGAGCCCGGCCACGATCATCGCCAGCACCATGGCCAGCGCCAGGAGAACGCCCAGCCGCCGAAGCATGGCCTGCATGTCGCGCAGTTCCTCGGGCGGCTCGTTCTCGGGGTCGGACCACAGCATGACACCAGCGTGCGGCCGGGCGACGGGGCGGCGCTTGAGTACGGGTACTCATTTGGGACGCGGGGACGGCCCGGCGTGCGCCCACGCGGCGCGGCCGCACGCCGGCAGGGCCCCCGTCCCTGCCCCGGTCCGCTAGCCGGGCCAGTAGGTGCGGCCCCACGACGCCGGGCCGGGCC
This sequence comes from Streptomyces sp. NPDC018947, assembly GCF_044390505.1. Taxonomy (NCBI): domain Bacteria; kingdom Bacillati; phylum Actinomycetota; class Actinomycetes; order Kitasatosporales; family Streptomycetaceae; genus Streptomyces; species Streptomyces sp. NPDC018947. Next base: position 249,953 of record NZ_JBIRZD010000007.1, on the reverse strand, counting down.
GGGGGACCCTGGCGACGGCGATGCGGGACGGGTCCGACCACGCGTCCCGCGGGCCCGGCGCGCCGGACGGCTCGTCCTGAGCCGCCGCGGCGCGCGCCCGGACCACCGCCAGGGCGGCGGCGAGCTCCTCCGGGGTCGGATTGCCCCGTACGACCTTGATCGTCACAGCGGCTCCTTACAGGGGGATGTTGCCGTGCTTCTTCGGAGGGAGGGATTCCCGCTTGGTGCGGAGCTGACGCAGACCGCGGACGATGTGGCGGCGGGTGTCGGACGGCATGATCACCGCGTCGACGTAGCCGCGCTCGGCCGCCGTGTAGGGGTTGAGGAGGGTGTCCTCGTACTCCTGGATCAGCCGGGCCCGCACCACCTCCACGTCCTCGCCGCTCGCCTCCGCCTCGGCGAGGGTGCGGCGGTGCAGGATGTTGACGGCGCCCTGCGCGCCCATGACGGCGATCTGGGCGGTGGGCCAGGCCAGGTTGAGGTCGGCGCCCAGGTGCTTGGAGCCCATGACGTCGTAGGCGCCGCCGAAGGCCTTGCGGGTGATGACCGTGATCAGCGGGACCGTGGCCTCCGCGTAGGCGTAGATCAGCTTGGCGCCGCGGCGGATGATGCCGTCGTGCTCCTGGTCGACGCCGGGCAGGAAGCCGGGGACGTCCACGAAGGTGAGCACGGGCACGTTGAAGGCGTCGCAGGTCCGCACGAAGCGGGCGGCCTTCTCGGAGGCGGTGATGTCCAGGCAGCCGGCGAACTGCATCGGCTGGTTGGCGACGATGCCGACCGGACGGCCCTCGACCCGGCCGAAGCCGGTGAGGATGTTCGGCGCGAACAGCGGCTGCGTCTCGAAGAACTCGGCGTCGTCCAGGACGTGCTCGATCACCGCGTGCATGTCGTACGGCTGGTTCGCCGAGTCCGGGACGATCACGTCGAGCTCGCGGTCCTCGTCCGTGACCGCGAGGTCCGCCTCCTCGGGGAAGGCCGGGGGCTCGGAGAGGTTGTTGGACGGCAGGTACGACAGGAGCTGCTTGACGTACTCGATGGCGTCCTTCTCGTCGCCCGCCATGTGGTGGGCCACGCCGGAGGTCGCGTTGTGGGTGCGGGCGCCGCCCAGCTCCTCGAAGCCGACGTCCTCACCGGTGACCGTCTTGATCACGTCGGGCCCGGTGATGAACATGTGCGAGGTCTGGTCGACCATGATCGTGAAGTCGGTGATCGCGGGCGAGTAGACCGCGCCGCCCGCGCACGGGCCCACGACCAGGCTGATCTGCGGGATCACACCGGAGGCGTGGGTGTTGCGGCGGAAGATCTCCCCGTACGCGCCCAGCGAGGCCACGCCCTCCTGGATGCGGGCGCCGCCGGAGTCGTTGATGCCGATGACCGGGCAGCCGGTCTTCAGCGCGAAGTCCATCACCTTGACGATCTTCTGGCCGTAGACCTCGCCGAGGGCGCCGCCGAAGACGGTGAAGTCCTGCGAGAACACGGCGACGGGGCGGCCGTCGACGGTGCCGTAGCCGGTGACGACGCCGTCCCCGTAGGGGCGGTTCCGGTCCAGGCCGAAGTTGGTGGACCGGTGCTGGGCGAACTCGTCCAGCTCGACGAAGGACCCCTCGTCGAGCAGGAGATCGATCCGCTCGCGCGCCGTCAGTTTGCCCTTGGCGTGCTGCTTCTCGACCGCGCGTTCCGAACCGGCGTGCGTAGCCTCCTGGATACGGCGCTGTAGATCCGCGAGCTTGCCCGCGGTCGTGTGAATGTCAGGCTGCTGCTCTTCCGGCTCGGACATCGGGATGCGGCTCCCTGCCTGCTCAAAAGGGGGGACGGTTACTCATCCGTAGAGTAGTAGGGGGTCCTCCGATCGGCAGTGCGGTGTTTCCCACACCTAGTGTGGGTTGCATGACGCCCCGAGATGCCTCCGACCCCTTCGGCAGCCGCTGGTCCGACCTGGACCGGCCGCCCCTGAACCCCGCGGCGCTGCGCCGGGGACTGGTGCGCGAGGGGGGACTGTGGCGGCAACTGGACGTGGTGCAGCGCACCGGCTCCACCAACTCCGACCTGGTGGCCCGCGCCGCCGCGGGCACGGCGGACGAGGGCAGCGTGCTCGTCGCCGAGGAGCAGACCGCCGCGCGGGGGCGCCTCGACCGGCAGTGGACGGCGCCGGCCCGCTCCGGGCTCTTCTTCTCCGTGCTGCTGCGGCCCGCCGAGGTGCCCGTGGCCCGCTGGGGCTGGCTGCCGCTCCTCACCGGCGTCGCGGTCGCCACCGGGCTGTCCCGGGCGGCCGGGGTGGACACGGCCCTGAAGTGGCCCAACGACCTGCTGGTCACGGTGGACGGCGAGGAACGCAAGGCCGGCGGGATCCTGGCCGAGCGAGCCGGCGACGGGGTGGTCGTCGGCGTCGGCGTGAACGTCACCCTGCGGGCCGACGAGCTGCCCGTCCCCCGGGCGGGCTCCCTCGCGCTGGCCGGCGCCGTGAGCACCGACCGGGACCCGCTGCTGCGGGGCGTGCTGCGGGCCCTGGAGGACTGGTACGGCCGGTGGCGCTCGGCGGGCGGCGACCCGGTGGCGAGCGGCCTCCAGGAGACGTACGCGGCGGGCTGCGCGACGCTCGGCCGCACGGTACGGGCGGAACTGCCGGGGGACCGCTCCCTGGTCGGCGAGGCGGTGGCCGTCGACGGTGACGGCCGGCTGGTCCTGGCCACGGACGCGGGGGTGCAGCAGCCGGTGGGGGCCGGGGACATCGTGCATCTGCGGGGGGTGTGAGGCGGCGTCCGGGGGCGCGCCGAGCGGCTCCCGGCGGAGGCACGGGGAGCGGCCCGCCCGTGTTGCCCGGGGGCGTCCGGGCCGGTCAGGTGGCGGGAGGGGTGCGGGTGCCCGCCCGCCGCGGCCGGAGACTTCCCGGGAGTGAGCTGGGGCACACCTGACGTAAAGTTGGGCGCGGTCGATACCTGACCGCGGCAGATCGGAAGGGCAGCAGGCGTGACCGTCGACGACACGGGCTCCGGCGCGGACGGGGACGGCCGGGTGGACCCCGAGCCGGGCCCGGACTCCGCCGATTCCGGCGAGGACCCGCTCGCACTGCGCCTCGAAGGGCTCATCCTGGGCGCCGAGCGCCGCTACACACCCTTCCAGGCCGCCCGCAGCGCGGGCGTCTCCATGGAACTGGCCTCCCGCTTCTGGCGGGCGATGGGCTTCGCCGACATAGGCCAGGCCAAGGCGCTCACGGAGGCCGACGTCCTGGCCCTGCGGCGCCTGGCCGGTCTCGTGGAGGCGGGGCTGCTCAGCGAGGCCATGGCCGTGCAGGTGGCCCGGTCGACCGGGCAGACCACCGCCCGGTTGGCCGAGTGGCAGATCGACTCCTTCCTGGAGGGCCTGACGGAGCCGCCGGAGCCGGGGATGACCCGCACCGAGGTGACGTACCCCCTGATCGAGCTGCTCCTGCCGGAGCTGGAGGAATTCCTCGTCTACGTCTGGCGCCGCCAGCTCGCCGCCTCGACCGGCAGGGTCGTCCAGGCCGGCGACGACGAGGAGATGGTGGACCGGCGGCTCGCGGTCGGCTTCGCCGATCTGGTCGGCTTCACGCGGCTGACCCGCCGGATGGAGGAGGAGGAGCTCGGCGAACTCGTCGAGGCCTTCGAGACCACCGCCGCCGACCTGGTGGCCGCCCGCGGCGGACGCCTGATCAAGACCCTCGGCGACGAGGTGCTGTACGTCGCCGACGACGCGGGCACCGCCGCCGAGATCGCCCTGCGCCTCATCGAGACGATGGCGAACGACGAGACCATGCCGGAGCTGCGCGTCGGCCTCGCCTTCGGCACGGTGACCACCCGGATGGGCGATGTCTTCGGCACGACCGTCAACCTGGCCTCCCGGCTGACCTCGATCGCCCCCAAGGACGCCGTGCTCATCGACTCCGCCTTCGCGGAGGAGCTGATCCGCACCCGCGACGCCCCGTCCTCCGAGGCGCAGGCGGCCGAGGAGGCCGCGGCGGCGGAGAAGGAGGGCGAGGAGCCCCCGGTGTACCGCTTCGCGCTCCAGCCGATGTGGCAGCGGCCGGTACGAGGTCTCGGCGTGGTCGAGCCGTGGCTGCTCACCCGGCGGGACGGCGGCGGGGAGTAGCCGCGGGAGCGGCGCTGCTCAGCCGCCGCCGAGCAGCAGGTCCACGCAGAGACCGATGATCGGCACGCACAGTCCCGGATCCGCCGGCTGCGGTGCGGGCGGCGTACTGCGGCTCGGGGTCGGAGTGGGCGTGGGACGCGGCGCGGGAGCACCGGTGCCGGGCGGCGGCTGGGTCGGCTGAGTCTGCTGTGGAGGGTGAGGCGTGGGCTCCCCGGCCCCGGTCCCCGGCGCGTGAGGCCCCTCCGGGGCCTCCGGGACGCCCGTGGCGTCCGCCGCCGACGAGGGTGCGGGGTCGTCCGGGGCCGACGGGGACGGCGGGCTGCCCGGGGAACCGCTCGCGGACGCGCCGGGTATGAGGGCCGGGCCCGGGGGCGCGCTCATCCCGTCCATGAGGGACGTCGCCGACGGGCTCGCGGCGGGCCCGGTGCCGGTGCCCTCGCCCGTGCCGGCGGGGGAGCCGCGGTCCGCGCCGGTGTCCTCGCCCGCCTCGACGCGGGGCGCCGCTCCGGCGCCGAAGCCGTCGAGTGCGCCGACCCCGGTCTCGGTGCCCAGGCGTACGAGGCTCAGCGCACCGATCGCCAGCACCAGTCCCCCGAGGGCGAGCAGCGCCTTACGGGGCCTCGTCCGCCGGTGACGGCCCCGGGCGCGGGGGCGCGGGGGAGGTGCCGCGACGGTGGGCGGGGTGGTTGTGGCTGCTGTGGTGGCTGTCTCCGTTGCCGTCGGGGTCGGCGTGCCCGGCGCGTCTTGTGCGGCCTGTGCGTCCACAGGGGTGCCCCGCTCGGCGGCGGCCGGCCTGTCCGCCGCGGGCCGCGCCGATGTGACCTCCGGTGTGACCTCCGGGCCCGTGGTCGCGTCCGGTGGTGTGGCCGTCGCGGCGTCGGTCGTCGCGTCGGTCGGCGTGCCTGGCGCGTCCTGCGTGCTTGCCGTCGCGCCTGTCGGCGTTTCCGTCGAGGCGCCTGCCGCTGTGGCCGGCGTGGCGGTCGTCGGCGTGTCCGTCGCGGGCCGCGCCGACGTGGCCTTGGGGCCGTTGGCGGCGCCCGGTCGTGGAGCCGCCGTCGTGCTCGTGGTCGTATCCGTCGCGGCCGCTGTCTCCGCCGGCTCCGCAGCGGTGCCGGCCGGTGCGTGCGGTGCGGCCCGCGTGTCCGTCGCGGTGGTCGTCGGCGTGTCCGTCGCGGCCTTCGCCGTCGTGTCCGTCCCCATGATCCCTCCCCTGCGCAGGTGCCCCCGTCGCTGCGCTGTGGCGAGCGACCATAGGCGCTGGGGTGGGCGGGCGCGGGGGGAATGGCGGAACGTCACTCGAACGGGTAAGCGGGGGCAGGGTGCCCCGGTGGGCGTGCCCGGGGTTTCCCCGCGTGCCTCCGCCTGCGATGATCGGGCGGTCGGATTGTTAACCCGCGTTAACCGGAGGGTGTCATGAGCGAGGAGCGGTTCGGAGAGTTCGTCGTGGTGCGGCGGCACGGGGACGGACATGTCGCGGAGCTCGCCCTCGACCGGCCGAAGGCCATGAACGCCGTCTCGACCGACATGGCCCGCTCCGTCAGCGCGGCCTGCGCCGCGCTGGGCGAGGACCGGGACGTACGGGTCGTGGTGCTGACCTCCACGCACGAGCGGGCGTTCTGCGTCGGCGCCGACCTCAAGGAGCGCAACTCCTTCTCCGACGCCGACCTGCTGAGGCAGCGGCCGGTGACGCGCGGCGCCTACACCGCCGTACTGGACCTGCCCGTGCCGACCGTCGCCGCCGTGCACGGGTTCGCGCTGGGCGGCGGCTTCGAGCTGGCGCTGTCGTGCGACGTGATCGTGGCCGACCGTACAGCCGTGGTGGGGCTGCCCGAGGTGTCGGTCGGGGTGATCCCGGGCGGCGGCGGCACGCAGCTCCTGCCGCGCCGGGTCGGAGCGGCGCGCGCCGCCGAGCTGGTGTTCACGGCACGCCGGGTCGAGGCCGTCGAGGCGCGTGAGCTGGGGCTCGTCGACGAGCTGGTGGACGAGGGGAAAGACCGGGAGCAGGCGCTCGCCCTGGCGTCCCGGATGGCCGCCAACTCGCCCGTCGGACTGCGGGCGGCCAAGCGGGCGCTGCGGCTCGGGCACGGGCTGGATCTGCGGGCCGGACTGGAGGTCGAGGACGCGGCGTGGCGGTCGGTGGCCTTCTCCGGGGACCGTGCGGAGGGAGTGGCGGCGTTCAACGAGAAGCGGGCGCCGCGCTGGCCGGGGGAGTGACCCCGCGGGCGGCCCGGGACCGGTCCCCGTTCGCGTCGTTCATGTCAGCGTTCGCGCCGGAAGGTCCTTAGCCTGGAGTGATGGGTGAGGACAGGCGGCTCGCGGCCGTCGTGGCGTTGGCGCAGGGTATGGCCGCCGCGCACAGTTCGCGCGAGGCGTGGCGGGCGGCGGCCGTCGGCGCCTGCCGGGCGCTGGGCGGCAGCTTCGCGGCCCTGTCGGTGTGGGAGCGCGAGCTCGGCCGGCTCCGGGTCCTGGTGAACGTGGGCGAGCGGGCGGAGGACGAGGAGGAGTTCCCCGAGGACGAGTCCTACCCGGTGCACCAGTTCGCGGAGATCACCGAGTTCCTGCACGAGCGCTGGGCCGGCGGCGGCGAGCCCGACGCCTGGGTCGAGACGGCCGCCGGCCCCGCCGCGGGGAGCCCCGGATACGTCCACCAGCGCGTCGCGGCCCTGCGCCGCCGGGGGCGCGGCTGCTGCGTGGTCGCGCCGATCGTGCTGCACGGGCGTGCCTGGGGCGAGCTGTACGTGGCCCGTCCGGTGGGCGAGCCCGTCTTCGAGCGCGGCGACGCCGACTTCGCCACCGTGCTGGCCTCCGTGGTGGCCGCCGGGATCGCCCAGACCGAGCGGCTGGAGGAGGTCCGGCGCCTCGCGTACACCGACGCGCTCACCGGGCTCGCCAACCGCAGGGCGGTCGACACCCGCCTGGACGAGGCGGTGGAGCGGCACCGCGCGGAGGGGGTCGTCGTCAGCCTCGTCGTGTGCGACCTCAACGGGCTCAAGCAGGTCAACGACACCCACGGGCACGCCGTCGGCGACCGGCTCCTGGAGCGCTTCGGGTCGGTGCTCTCGCTGTGCGGGGCCATGCTGCCCGGTGCGCTCGCGGCCCGGCTCGGCGGCGACGAGTTCTGCCTGCTCGCGGTCGGACCGCCCGCCGACGCGGTGGTCAAGGCGGCCGAGGAGCTGTGCCGCCGCGCGGCCGAGCTGGAGCTGGGTGACGGGGTGGCCTGCGGGGTCGCGTCCACCGAGGATCCCGTCGGTCCGGTCCGCTCCGCCCGGAGGCTGTTCCGGCTGGCGGACGCCGCGCAGTACCGGGCCAAGGCCGAGCGGACGGACCGCCCGGTGGTGGCCGGCCGCGAGGGGCCCGCGGACCCGGTCGTGCGCCTGGCCGACGAGCCGACCCGCGAGGAGGACGGGGAGCGGCGCCGCTTCCGCGGGCGGCACGCGCCGTAGGGCGAGCGTGCCCGCACGGGGTAAGGGGCGCCCGCCGGATCCAGGGGTGACATCATCGAATTCACTGCGTACGCTCCTGAATATGAATATGCACACTGTGGTGGTGGGGACGTCCGGTGTCACGGCGTCCGACGTCCTCGCCGTGGCGCGCGGCGGCGCCCGGGTCGAGCTGTCCGGCGAGGCCGTGGAGGCACTGGCCGCGGCGCGCGGGATCGTGGACGCGCTGGCCGCCGAGCCGAACCCCGTCTACGGCGTGAGCACCGGCTTCGGGGCCCTGGCGACCCGGCACATCAGCCCCGACCTGCGTGCCCAGTTGCAGCGCAACATCGTCCGCTCGCACGCCGCCGGGATGGGGCCGCGCGTCGAGCGGGAGGTGGTCCGCGCGCTGATGTTCCTGCGGCTGAAGACCGTCTGCTCCGGGCACACCGGCGTCCGGCCCGAGGTCGCCCGGACCATGGCCGACGTCCTCAACGCCGGGATCACCCCCGTCGTGCACGAGTACGGCTCCCTCGGCTGCTCGGGCGACCTCGCCCCGCTCTCCCACTGCGCCCTGACCCTGATGGGCGAGGGTGACGCCGAGGGCCCCGACGGCACGGTGCGGCCGGCCGGTGAGCTGCTCGCCGAGCACGGGATCACCCCGGTCGAGCTGCGCGAGAAGGAGGGACTCGCCCTGCTCAACGGCACCGACGGCATGCTCGGCATGCTGGTCATGGCCCTCGCCGACCTCGACACCCTCTACCGGTCCGCCGACGTCACCGCCGCGCTGACCCTGGAGGCCCTGCTCGGCACCGACAAGGTGCTCGCCCCCGAGCTGCACGCCATCCGCCCGCACCCCGGGCAGGCCGCCAGCGCCGCCAACATGCTCGCCGTCCTCAAGGGCTCCGGCCTGACCGGCCACCACCAGGACGACGCCCCCCGCGTGCAGGACGCCTACTCGGTGCGCTGCGCCCCGCAGGTCGCCGGCGCCGGGCGCGACACGATGGCCCACGCCCGCCTGGTCGCCGAGCGGGAGCTGGCGGCGGCCGTGGACAACCCCGTCGTCCTGCCCGACGGGCGCGTGGAGTCCAACGGCAACTTCCACGGCGCCCCGGTCGCCTACGTGCTCGACTTCCTCGCCGTCGCCGTCGCCGACCTCGGCTCCATCGCCGAGCGGCGCACCGACCGGCTGCTGGACAAGAACCGCAGCCACGGCCTGCCGCCGTTCCTGGCGGACGACGCCGGTGTCGACTCCGGCCTGATGATCGCCCAGTACACACAGGCCGCCCTGGTCGGCGAGCTGAAGCGGCTCGCCGTACCGGCGTCCGCGGACTCGATCCCGTCCTCCGCGATGCAGGAGGACCACGTCTCCATGGGCTGGTCGGCGGCGCGCAAGCTGCGCACGGCCGTCGACAACCTCACCCGGGTGCTGGCCGTCGAGCTGTACGCCGCCACGCGCGCGATCGAGCTCCGCGAGGGCCTCACCCCCGCCCCGGCCTCGCGGGCCGTGATCGACGCCGCGCGTGCCGCCGGTGTCGCGGGCCCCGGACCGGACCGGTTCCTCGCGCCCGACCTCGCGGCGGCGGACGCGTTCGTCCGGAGCGGAGCCCTGGTGGCCGCGGCGGAGACGGTCACCGGACCGCTGCGCTAGCCGTTACGGCCGCCGGAGTGGCCGGCCGGGAACACGCGGGGCCCCTGTCGGTCGACGGGGGCCCCGCGGCATGGGTGGGTACGTATGCCCTGGAAGGTCAAGAGACCCAAAAGAACGTCAACTGTTCTTAAAAATCGAAGCGTTCCCGGCGCACCGAGTAGACGACGAACCCCGCCCCCAGACCGAGGCAGGCGGTGCCGCCGATGACGTACGGAGTGCTGTCGAAGCTTCCGGTGTCGGCGAGGCGGGCGCTGTCGTCACCGGAGTTCGCCGTGTCCACCGACAGGGCTCTGGCCTGCTCGGTGACCTGCGGCGACGGGTTCGTGGAGGCGGCCTCGGCGGCCGGGCTCTCGGGAGTCGCGTTCGCGGACGGGACGAACCACAGGGCGCACAGCAGACCGCCCGCGGCGGCGGCGGTCAGCAATGGACGGCGAGCGGATGACACGGAATATCGATCCCCTTGTGGCGCTGGCGAATTGGCCGTGTGGGCCGATGTTAGTGAAAGTCGCGGGTCACAGGAAAGTCACGGGAGCGCCCGGCCGTACTCTCCGGGCATGAGCACTCCTGAGACATCACGTTTTGTGCGACTTCGCGTGGACCTCGTGCTGGCCGTCGACGACGAGGAGGCGGTCACCGGTGCCGCGCTCCAGGCACTCGCCGCCGACTCCGCGCTCTCCGAGGCGGAACGGGCGCACACCGAACGGGCCGTGACCGAGGACACCGCGGAGGCCCTGGCCTGCCTCGTGGACCCGTTCGACCTGGTCGGAGCGGTCCCCGGAGTCGAACTGCAGCAAGCCTCCTGGAGCAGCGAGCAGATCGACTACGACCCCGCCTCGCCCGACTGGGACCTGGACGAGGATGATGGCGGCCAGGACGAACCGGAAGACGGGGAAACGGCGGCCGGCTGACGGCCCGTGGGGAAATCGTGACCCCCGGGCGGCAACCGCCGTCCGGGGTTTCTCCGTCTCAAGGGAAGCGCCGACCGGCCCCCCGCACCGCTCGCCGCTCCGCGGCGGACGTGGTGTGTCCCACACCTGCCCGCGATATGGAACGGGACGAACCGGTCGTAGCGTTGAAACGCATTGACGGGGGAGCTCGGGGTTTCTGGACTCGGCAACGATGGAGAAGCGTGTGATGACGGACGGTAAGCGGCGCAAGGGCCTGGTGGCCGCGTCCGCACTGCTCGGCGGTGTGCTGGTGCTTTCTGCATGTTCCAGCGGCGACGCCGGCACCTCCGGGGGTGGGGACAAGGCCTCGCAGGCACAGGTCGACGAGGCGGCGGCGAAGAAGACCTCCGAGGCCCAGATCAAGATCACGCCGGCGGACGGGTCGGACAACGCCTCCATCAACAACTCGGCCGCCGTCACCGTGAGCAAGGGAACGCTCACCGAGGTCAAGATGACCGCCACCGACGGCACCGAGGTCAGCGGCCAGATATCCGCCGACAAGACGAGCTGGAAGCCCACCGGGCAGCTCGAGCGGGCCACCACCTACAAGCTGAGCGCGAGCGCGCAGGACTCCGAGGGCCGCGCCGCCCACGAGAACGCCTCGTTCACCACGGTCTCCCCGAAGAACAGCTTCATCGGCACCTTCACCCCCGACGACGGCACCACGGTCGGCGTCGGCATGCCCGTGTCGATCAACTTCGACAAGGAGATCACCAACAAGGCCGCCGTCCAGAAGGGCATCACGGTCGACACCAGCAGCGGCCAGGAAGTCGCCTGCCACTGGTTCAGCACCCAGCGGATGGACTGCCGCCCCGAGAACTACTGGCAGGAGAACTCCACCGTCACCCTCAAGCTGGCGCTCGACGGGGTCGAGGGCGCCGACGGCGTCTACGGCGTCCAGCAGAAGACGGTCACCTTCAAGATCGGCCGCAACCAGGTCTCGTACGTCGACGCGAAGACCAAGCAGATGAAGGTCACGCAGGACGGCAAGACGATCCGGACCATCCCGATCTCCGCCGGCTCCCCCGACAACAAGACCTACGAGGGTCAGATGGTGATCTCCGAGAAGTTCAAGGAGACCCGGATGAACGGCGCGACGGTCGGCTTCACCGACGACGACGGCAAGGGCGAGTACGACATCAAGGACGTGCCGCACGCCATGCGCCTGAGCACCTCCGGCACCTTCATCCACGGCAACTACTGGGGCGCCAAGTCCATCTTCGGCAACGCCAACACCAGCCACGGCTGCGTGGGCCTCGCCGACGTCAAGGGCGCCGGCGACCCGAACACGCCGGGCTCCTGGTTCTACGACAACTCGATCGTCGGTGACGTGGTCGTCGTCCAGAACACCGGTGACAAGACCATCGCCCCGGACAACGGCCTCAACGGCTGGAACATGGACTGGGCCCAGTGGAAGGCGGGTTCGGCGGTCTGACGCCGAACGCCCCGCGGCTCACCGCGACTTCGAACGGACGCCCGTCGCCCCTCACCGGGGGCGGCGGGCGTCCGCCGTACGGGCGGCCTCACTGCGCCAGTGGGGCCGCCGCGTCCGTGCCCCAGCTCGCCAGCAGCCGCAGGGCCTCGGCCGAGGGGGAGCCCGGCTCGGCGTGGTAGGTGACGACCGCCTGCTCGTCGTCGTCGACCAGGCGGAACGTCTCGAAGGACAGGGTCAGTTCCCCCACCAGCGGATGCCGCAGCCGCTTGACGCCGTAGCTCTTCTCCTTGACGTCGTGCGTGGCCCACAGCCGCCGGAACTCCTCGCTCTTCACGGACAGTTCGCCGACCAGGGCGGACAGCCGCGGGTCGTCCGGGTGCCGGCCCGCGTCCATGCGCAGGAAGCTGACCATGTCGTACGCCTTCTGGTCCCAGTCGACGAACAGCTCGCGGTACTCCGGGTTCAGGAAGACCAGCCGCGCCCAGTTGCGCTCCTGGGCCGGCAGCAGGCCCCAGTCGCCGAAGAGGGCGGCGGCCATGCGGTTCCAGGCGAGGATCTCCGCCCGGCGGCCCGACACGTAGACCGGCACCGTGTCGATCGACTCCAGGAGCTGGAGCAGTGCCACCCGCACCGGCCGCTGCCCCCGTGCCACCGCACGGCGGCGCTGCTGCTTCGGCTTGGCGAGGTGCGTCAGATGGGCGTGCTCGGCGTCGGTGAGCCTGAGCGCCCGGGCGATGGAGTCCAGGACCTCCGCGGACACGTTCTGCCCGTTGCCCTGCTCCAGCCGCGTGTAGTACGCCACGGACACCCCGGCGAGCTGCGCCAGCTCCTCGCGGCGCAGTCCGGGCACCCGGCGGTGCCGTCCGAAGTCCGGCAGCCCCACGTCCTGAGGCTTCAGCCTGGCCCGCCGGCTCCGCAGGAACTCGCTCAGTTCGGCACGCCGGTCAAGCTGTCCATCCATGCCCTCCAGTATTCCCGGTCGTACGCACAGGAGGCTGTCCCCGTCGGTGGTAGGAACGCTGGACGTAGGCACGACCGTGGTCTGGGTGCCGGCCGGGCGAAGCGGCAGGGTGGAGGCCGAAGACCCCTCTACGAGAATTCCGGAGACCCCGGCATGACCACTGTCGCCGCGTACGCCGCACCCGCCGCCAAGGCTCCGCTGGAGCGCACGACCATCGAGCGGCGCGAGGTGCGCGAGCACGACGTCCTGATCGACATCAAGTTCGCCGGCATCTGCCACTCCGACATCCACCAGGCCCGCGAGGGCTGGGGCGAGGCCCTCTTCCCGATGGTCCCCGGCCACGAGATCGCGGGCGTCGTCTCCGAGGTCGGCCCCGGCGTGACCAAGTTCGCCGTCGGCGACCGGGTGGGCGTCGGCTGCATGGTCGACTCCTGCCGCGAGTGCGACGCCTGCCTGGCCGGCCTCGAGCAGTACTGCGCGAAGGGCAACGTGGGCACCTACAACGCCGTCGGCAAGGACGGTGAGCCGACCTACGGCGGCTACTCGCAGAAGATCGTCGTGGACGAGGCGTTCGTCCTGCGCATCCCCGACGGCATCGCCCTGGACGAGGCCGCGCCCCTGCTGTGCGCCGGCATCACCACCTACTCCCCGCTCCGCCACTGGAACGCCGGCCCCGGCAAGAAGGTCGCCGTCGTCGGCCTGGGCGGCCTCGGCCACATGGGCGTCAAGCTCGCGCACGCCATGGGCGCCGAGGTGACCGTCCTGTCGCAGTCCCTGCGCAAGCGGGAGGACGGGCTGAAGCTGGGCGCCGACCACTACTACGCCACCAGCGACCCGGCCACCTTCGAGCAGCTCGCGGGCACCTTCGACCTGATCGTCTCCACGGTGTCGGCCCCGCTCGACCTCGGTGCCTACCTCTCGCTGCTGAAGACGGACGGCGCCCTGGTGAACGTCGGCGCCCCCGAGGAGCCGGTCTCCCTCAACCTCTTCTCGGTGATCGGCGGCCGCAAGACCCTCGCCGGCTCCATGATCGGCGGCATCCGCGAGACCCAGGAGATGCTGGACTTCTGCGCCGGGCACGGCATCGGCGCCGAGATCGAGCTGATCGCCGCCTCCGAGATCAACGACGCCTACGAACGCGTCCTGGCGAGCGACGTCCGCTACCGCTTCGTGATCGACACGGCGACCATCTGACGCCTCCGGCCGCGCCCACGCCCGGCCGGACGCGGAATCGCCGGGAGCCGTCATGCGTTGTGGTTCGTGGGAGTGGACACCGGCGGCGCGAGCCGGGCCGCCCGAGTGACCGAGCTGAGAGATTGTGGAGGGCCGCGATGGCTGCGCAGACGCAGAGGGCCGTGCTTGCGGGCGGATGCTTCTGGGGTATGGAGGAGCTGATCCGCCGGCTTCCGGGCGTGACCGCGACCCGGGTCGGCTACACCGGGGGCGACGTGCCGAACGCGACGTACCGCAACCACGGCACGCACGCGGAGGCCATCGAGGTGCTCTTCGACCCCGAGGAGACCGACTACCGCGCGATCCTGGAGTTCTTCTTCCAGATCCACGACCCGAGCACCAAGAACCGCCAGGGCAACGACATCGGCCTCAGCTACCGCTCGGCTATCTACTACGTGGACGACGAGCAGAAGCGGATCGCCGAGGACACCATCGCGGACGTGGACGCCTCCGGGCTGTGGCCGGGCAAGGTCGTCACCGAGGTCGAGCCGGTCGGCCCCTTCTGGGAGGCCGAGCCGGAGCACCAGGACTACCTCCAGCGGTATCCCGACGGATACACCTGCCACTTCCCGCGGCCGGGATGGCGGCTGCCCGCCCGCGACCAGGGCTGACAGCGGGACGGCCCGGCCGGAGTGATCCGGCCGGGCCGTCCGCGCTCCCGGCCGCGTGTCCACGGCTCACTGCGGCAGCGTCGCCGGGCTGCCGCCGTTCGCCTCGTAGCCCGCGACGGCCAGCGCGCGGTAGACCGCGAACTCCGCCGCCGGGTCGGCGGACAGGGTCCAGGGCAGCGCGCCGACGTGGCCGTCGACGAGGACGAGCTGGTTCATGGCCTCGGCCCAGCGCTCGCCGCGCACCAGGAAGAAGACCAGCAGGTGCCGCACGTGCGCCTGCATCGGGTCGTCGGGGCGGGCCGAGTGGACCGCGTGCAGCGCGCCGTGGACCGCCTTGGTGACGACCTCGCTCTGGTAGAAGCCGCTGACCAGATTGACCTCCGGCAGGTGCTCGAAGACCGCGAACAGCGGCGTCGCCGCCAGCAGCGAGCCCCGGGGCGCGCGGGCGGCGGCGGCCTCCGCGAAGGAGTACGCCAGCTCGCGGGAGCCGTGCCACTTCTCGCACCAGTAGTGCAGGGCGGCCAGATGCGCGCCCATGTGGTTCGGGGCGCGGTCGAGGATCTTCAGCCAGAGCTGCTCGAACTCCTCGCGCGGGTACGCAAGTCCCCGCGCCACCGACAGCTCGATGATGTACGGGATCGGGTCGCCGGGAGCCAGCAGCGCCGCCTCACCGCACGCCGCCTTCGCCTCCTCCATGATGATCCGGAACTCGTCCGTGCCCGGCGTCGCCGTCCGCCACGCCTGCTGCACCAGGAACTCGGCGTGCACGGCCGCGCCGCCCGCGTCCTTGGGGGCCTCCGCCCGCCACACCCGCAGCCACTGCCCGCCCGGCGTCTCGCCGACCCCGCCGGGCCGCTGCCGCAGTTCCAGCGAGGCGGCGCCCGCGAACGCCTGCACGCGCTGCCAGCGACGCTCGCCCTCGGCCTCCGTGCCGGCGAGGAGCTGCTGCGCCCCCCGGTAGTCCCGCGTGCGCTGCACCAGGTCCAGTACGTCCAGGAGGTCCTGGTCCGGACCCGGCATGCGGATGTCCAGCTCCTCCTCGCGGACGAAGCCGTAGTTCGCGGGGTCCGCCGCGTCCGGGTGGCCGGGCGAGACCAGGCCGACCGCGCCGCGCCGGCGCCGCAGTACGGGGAGCAGCACGAAGGCGAGCATCACCAGGGCGATCAGGACCCACAGAATCTCCATGCCACCAGCGAACCAGACACCGCCGACAATTGGCCAACCTGCCCCGTGCGCCTGTGGAAAACCCACGGGGCCGCGGACGGCACTACTCTCGGTGCCCATGAGCGACAGGCACATCAGTCAGCACTTCGAGACGCTCGCGATTCACGCGGGCAACACCGCCGACCCCCTGACGGGCGCGGTCGTCCCCCCCATCTACCAGGTGTCGACCTACAAGCAGGACGGCGTCGGCGGCCTGCGCGGCGGCTACGAGTACAGCCGCAGCGCCAATCCGACCCGCACGGCGCTGGAGGAGAACCTCGCCGCGCTGGAGGGCGGCCGCCGCGGCCTCGCCTTCGCGTCCGGACTGGCCGCCGAGGACTGCCTGTTGCGTACGCTGCTGCGCCCGGGCGACCACGTGGTCATCCCCAACGACGCCTACGGCGGCACCTTCCGGCTCTTCGCCAAGGTCGCCACCCGGTGGGGCGTCGAGTGGTCGGTGGCCGACAGCAGCGACCCCGCCGCCGTGCGGGCCGCGATCACCCCGAAGACCAAGGCCGTGTGGGTGGAGACGCCGTCCAACCCGCTGCTCGGCATCACCGACGTCGCGGCCGTCGCGGAGGTCGCCCGTGAGGCGGGCGCCCGCCTCGTCGTCGACAACACCTTCGCCACGCCCTACCTCCAGCAGCCGCTGGCGCTCGGCGCGGACGTCGTCGTGCACTCCCTGACCAAGTACATGGGCGGCCACTCGGACGTCGTCG
This sequence comes from Streptomyces sp. NPDC018947, assembly GCF_044390505.1. Lineage (NCBI taxonomy): Bacteria > Bacillati > Actinomycetota > Actinomycetes > Kitasatosporales > Streptomycetaceae > Streptomyces > Streptomyces sp. NPDC018947. The sequence goes on along the minus strand of NZ_JBIRZD010000007.1, from coordinate 233,667 downwards.
GCGGCGCGCTGATCGTCGACGACCAGGAGCTCGGCGAGGAGTTGGCGTTCCACCAGAACGCGATGGGCGCCGTGGCCGGGCCGTTCGACTCCTGGCTGGTGCTGCGCGGCACCAAGACGCTCGCCGTGCGCATGGACCGGCACAGCGAGAACGCCGGCAAGGTCGCCGAGATGCTCACCCGGCACGCGCGCGTGACGAGCGTCCTCTACCCGGGTCTGCCGGAACACCCCGGGCACGAGGTCGCCGCCAAGCAGATGAGGTCGTTCGGCGGCATGGTCTCCTTCCGCGTCGAGGGCGGCGAGGAGGCGGCCGTCGAGGTGTGCAACCGCGCGAAGGTGTTCACGCTGGGCGAGTCCCTGGGCGGTGTCGAGTCGCTGATCGAGCACCCCGGCCGGATGACCCACGCCTCCGCGGCCGGTTCGGCCCTGGAGGTGCCCGGCGACCTGGTGCGCCTGTCGGTCGGCATCGAGAACGCCGACGACCTCCTGGAGGACCTCCAGCAGGCGCTCGGCTAGGCCCCCGCCCGGCCGGGCGGGCTCACCAGCCCTCCCAGCCCGTCACGGGTGGGGTCGTCCGCGACGGAGGCTCCACCCAGGGACGGACGTCCAGCGCCCACACCGTGAACGCCACGGCCGCGGCGCACAGCACCAGCCACATCAGAAGCCGGGCGGCGGTCCTGCGCCGCAGCAGCCTGCCGCCCCGGCGCAGGGCCTCCGCGTACAGCTCGGGAGGCACCCGCGGCGGTGACTGCTCCATCAGCCGCCGTGCGGCGGCCTCCCGTTCCAGCCGGTTCACCGCAGCCTCCCCGTGCGCGGCGCACGCGTGCCCGTCACGACGCCGCCTGCGCCGCCCGCCCGGAGGGCTGTGGCGGCGGGCGCAGCAGGACGGCCAGCGCACGGTCGTGGACCGTCCGTACGCGCTCCACGGGCAGCGCCAGCAGGGCGGCGGTCTGTTCCTCGGCCACCCCCTCGTAGAGCCGGAGCACCAGGACCAGGCGTTCCTGCGGGGTGAGGGCGCCGAGCGGCCCGGCAAGGCGGCGCCGGGCCCGGGCGAGGCCGCCGCCGTGGCGGTGCCAGGCCTCGCGGGCGAACCGGGTCGCCAGGTGCCGGCGGGCGTGGTCGTAGGGGTCCTCGCCGCGCAGCCCGTCCCAGCACGCGTACGTGTGGGCGAGGGTCAGCGCCAGCAGGCGCCGCGCGCGCGGGTTGCCGTCCGGCGCCTCCGCCGTGAGCAGGGTGGCGGTGTGCAGCAGCCGGCCGGCCGCGCCCGCGGTGAACGCCTCGAACTCCCGGGCCCGGCGGGCGTCCCGGAGCGCATGCCGTCCTCGCACCGCGCCTCCCGCCTGCTGGGCGACACCCGTGACCTCGGTGAGGAGAGGGGGACCCCGCGCGCGCGGGCGTGAGCCGGCCGCGTACGCCGAGGGCCCGGTCTCATATCAGGCCAGGTGCGGCCCGCCGGTCAAGAGTCCGGCGCCCTCCGCGTCGAAACCGGCGGCGCCAGGGCGGTTCAGGAGGCCGGCGTCGACTCCGGTCCGGGCGTTGTCTGCGGGGCCGTACGGGCGGACAGGGCGCCGTTGAAGCGCGCGAGGAGCGTGCAGAACGCCTCGCGCTCCTCCGGCGTCCAGTCGCGGGTCAGCTCGGCCATGAGGCGGCGCCGCGAGGTGCGCACCTCGTCCAGCCGGGCCGCGCCGCGCGGGGAGAGCTGGAGCACCACCGCGCGTCCGTCCTCCGGGTGCGAGGTCCGCTTGACGAGGCCCGTGTCGACGAGCGGGGCCACCTGCCGGGTGACCGTCGAGGAGTCGATCCCCATGCTCGCCGCCAGGGCCTTGACACCCATCGGGCCCTCTTTGTCGAGCCGGTTGAGCAGCAGGTAGGCGGCGCGGTCCATGGAGTTGCGGACCTGCCCGACCCCGCCGAGCCGGGTCTGTTCCGCGCGACGGGCGAAGAGCGCCACCTCGTGCTGGAGCGTCTCGAGTAGACCGGTGTCACCGGCGGTCGTCATGTCCATCGACATTTCAGGCGTTGTGGGCATGGCCGGGGGCTCACTTCGTGGAGGGCTGCTAATTGTGGGACAGGTTACGCGGCCGGGCGGCGCGGCGTACCTGCGCTGCGCGAAGCGGGTCTCGGAGGTTGGTCACAACGATCGCCCCCGCCTGTGAACTGCGATGCTGGAGGCATGACCTACCGCACGGCCGCCGCTGTCCGATCCGTCACCCTCGACGACGTGCGCGGAGCCCAGAAGATGCTCTCGGGTGTGGCGCGGGTGACGGCGATGGAGGGCAGCCGGTACCTGTCCCGGCTGGTCGGGGCGCCGGTGCACCTGAAGTGCGAGAACCTCCAGCGGACGGGGTCGTTCAAGCTGCGCGGGGCCTACATCCGGATCGCCGGGCTGCTGCCCGAGGAGCGGGCCGCCGGAGTGGTCGCGGCGAGCGCGGGCAACCACGCGCAGGGCGTCGCCCTCGCCTCCACGCTGCTCGGGGTGCGTTCGACGGTGTTCATGCCGAAGGGCGCCCCGCTGCCGAAGGTCGGCGCGACCCGGGACTACGGCGCCGAGGTGCGGCTGCACGGCCAGGTGGTCGACGAGACGCTGGCCGCCGCGCAGGAGTACGCGGAGCGCACGGGCGCGGTCTTCATCCACCCCTTCGACCACCCGGACATCATCGCGGGGCAGGGGACGGTCGGGCTGGAGATCCTGGAGCAGTGCCCCGAGGTGCGGACCGTGGTGGTCGGGGTCGGCGGGGGCGGGCTGGTGGCCGGGACCGCCGTCGCGGTGAAGGGGATCAGGCCGGACGTGCGGATCGTGGGCGTGCAGGCCGAGGGGGCCGCGGCGTATCCGCCCTCGCTGGCCGCGGGGCGTCCGGTGGCCGTGGACAACCCGGTGACGATGGCCGACGGCATCAAGGTCGGACGGCCCGGTGACGTGCCGTTCGGGATCGTCGGCGACCTGGTGGACGAGGTCCGCACGGTGACCGAGGACGAGCTGTCCACCGCGCTGCTGCTGTGTCTGGAGCGGGCCAAGCTGGTCGTGGAGCCGGCCGGGGCGAGCCCGGTCGCGGCGCTGCTGAGCGACCCCGGCGCGTTCGAGGGGCCGGTGGTGGCGGTGCTGTCCGGGGGCAACGTGGATCCGTTGCTGATGCAGGGCGTGCTGCGGCACGGCATGGCCGCGCAGGGCCGCTACCTCGCCGTCCGGCTGCGGCTGACGGACCGGCCGGGCGCGCTGGCCACGCTGCTGGGGGTGCTGTCGGTGGTGGACGCGAACGTGCTGGACGTGAGCCACGTCCGGACCGACCCGCGGCTCGGGCTCACGGAGGCGGAGGTCGAGCTGCACCTGGAGACGAAGGGGCCCGAGCACTGCGCCGAGGTCGGGCGCGCGCTGCGGGACGCGGGGTATCCGGTCATCGGCTGAGCGGGAACGGGGCGCGGGGCGGGCCGGGCGGCCGGTCCACGGGCGGTCCGGGGCGTCGGGCGGTCCGGGGACCGTTTTGCGTCAACTCTCCGACACGTCTTCACACCTTCGGGGAAGTTCATTGTGAGACGCGATACATCGCGTTAGTGTGTGTCGTGTGCCACCGGCCCGCCGTCGCGTCCCGTTGCGCGGGGGAGGGGGGCCGAGTGCGGGAGCCGCCCGGCGAACCGGGAAAACGAGCAGCGGGAAAAAACGTACGAACCTAGGCTTTCCGAAGCATCCCCGACGACGTGGAGACTCATATGCCAGGCGCCATCTATGCCGAAGGCCTGGTGAAGACCTTCGGCGACGTAAGGGCTCTGGACGGCGTCGACCTCGACGTTCCCGAGGGCACCGTCCTCGGCCTGCTCGGGCCGAACGGCGCGGGCAAGACCACCACCGTCCGCTGCCTCACCACCCTGCTGCGCCCCGACAGCGGCACGGCGGCCGTCGCGGGCATCGACGTCCTCAAACAGCCCAACGAGGTACGGCGGGCCATCGGCCTCTCCGGCCAGTTCGCGGCGGTCGACGAGTATCTGACCGGCCGGGAGAATCTCCAGATGGTCGGCCAGCTCTACCAGATGCGGGCCAGGGACGCGAAGGCCCGCGCCGCCGAACTGCTCGAACAGTTCCACCTCTCGGACGCCGCCGACCGGCCCACGAAGACCTACTCGGGCGGTATGCGCCGCCGGCTCGACCTGGCGGCCGCCCTCGTCGTCTCCCCGCCCGTCATGTTCATGGACGAACCGACGACCGGCCTCGACCCCCGCAACCGCCAGGAGCTGTGGGAGGTCATCAAGCAACTGGTCGCCGGGGGGACCACCCTCCTGCTGACCACGCAGTACCTGGAGGAGGCCGACCACCTCGCGCACGACATCGCGGTCGTCGACCACGGCCGCGTCATCGCCCGCGGCACCTCCGACCAGCTCAAGGCCCGCACCGGCGGAGAGCGCGTCGAGGTCGTCGTCCACGAACGCGACCACATCGGGACGGCCTCCGAGGTGCTCGCCGTCTACGGCAAGGGCCCGACCGCCGTCGAGACGCACACCCGCAAGATCACCGTCCCCGTCACCGGCGGCGCGAAGCTGCTCGCCGAGATCATCCGCGAACTCGACGTCCGCGGCGTCGAACTCGACGACGTCGGTCTGCGCCGCCCCACCCTCGACGACGTGTTCCTCTCCCTCACCGGCCATGTCGCCGAGGGCGGGAACGAGACGGACGGCCCGGCGCGGGACGCCGGCGGCCGGCCGGAGAAGGAGGCCGTCAAGTGAGCGCCGTCACCGAAGCCGCGCACATCGCGGTGCCCCCCGGCCGCATCGGCCGGTCCGTCCGGGACTCGCTGGTCATCGCCCGCCGGAACCTGATCCGGATGACCCGGATCCCCGAGATGGTCCTGTTCGGGGTCATCCAGCCGGTGATGTTCGTGATCCTGTTCACCTACGTCTTCGGCGGCTCGATGCAGATCGGGAACACCACCGACGCGGACGTCTACAAGAACTTCCTGATGGCCGGCATCTTCGCGCAGACCGTCACCTTCGCCACGGCGGGCTCGGCCGCGGGCATCGCCGACGACATGCAGAAGGGACTCGTCGACCGCTTCAGGTCCCTGCCGATGGCCCGCGGCGCGGTCCTGACCGGCCGCACCGTCGCCGACCTCGTGCAGACCGCCATCACCCTGCTCATCCTCGCGGTGGTCGCCCTGATCGTCGGCTGGCGCACCGGCTCGGCCGAGCCGACCAACGCCGGGAGAGTCCTGGCCGGCTTCGCCCTGCTGCTCTTCCTCGGGTACGCGTTCACCTGGATCGGCGCCCTCATCGGCCTGTCCGTGCGCACCCCGGAGGCGGCCACCTCGGGAGGCATCATCTGGCTCTTCCCGGTGACCTTCGTGTCGAACGCCTTCGTGGACTCCAGCCAGATGACGCCCTGGCTCAGGCACATCGCCGAGTGGAACCCGTTCAGCGCCACGGTGCAGGCCTGCCGGGAGCTGTTCGGCAATCCGGGCGTCGTGCAGTCGGACGCCTGGCCCATGGAGCATCCCGTCTGGGCGTCACTGATCTGGTCCGCCCTGATCATCGTTGCCTTCCGGACCCTCGCCGTGCGCAAGTACCGCTCGGCCGCCTCATGACGAGACCCCCGGCGTCACCAGGACGCCGGGGGCCGTCAAGACAGCGGACGCCGGCCGGACGCACCGGCCGGCCGGGGCCGGATCAGCCGTTGTAGGGCTCGGCCTTGAGGATCTTCACCGAGGCCGTCCTGCCGTTGGGCAGCTCGTACTCGGCGTCCTCGCCGACCTTGTGGCCGGTGACGCCGGAGCCCAGGGGCGACTGCGGCGAATACGTCTCGATGTCCGAGCTCGCGTACTCGCGCGAGGCGAGCAGGAAGGTCAGCGTGTCGTCCTCGTCGCCGTCGAAGGCGATCGTGACGACCATGCCGGGGGCCACCACGCCGTCCGCGGCCGGGGCCTCGCCCACCTTGGCGCTCTCGAGGAGCTGGGTGAGCTGGCGCACGCGGAGCTCCTGCTTGCCCTGCTCCTCCTTGGCCGCGTGGTACCCGCCGTTCTCGCGCAGGTCCCCCTCCTCGCGCGCCGCGGCGATCTTGGCAGAGATCTCGGTGCGCGCGGGACCAGTAAGGTACGCAAGCTCCTCCTTGAGCTTGTTGTACGCCTCCTGGGTCAGCCAGGTGACGTTCTCGCTGGTCTGGGTCACAGGTGCTCCTCGTCGGTACTGGGAATACAAAGCAACGCCCTACCCAGAAGGATGTTCCTCCACGGAAGGGCGAAACCACGAGCCTAACAATTCAGTGGCGAAAGAGGGAGGACATAAGCCACCGGATTCCCGTCGGGGCAGGTCAGCCCGGGTGGCCTCCCGGGGGTGTCACTCGGCGTGGCAGCCGAGCAGCTCCGCCGACGTGCCGCGGGCCTTCGTGCGCAGGGTGACGACCTTGTCGATGCGCGTCTCGTCCCCGCCGAAGCGGAAGTCGGCCCGGCCCACCTCGCCGCCGTCCTCCGCCTGGGAGCGCAGCGTGCAGTAGCCGGTGGCGTCGGCGTCCTTGCGGACCTCCAGGTGCACCTGGACCGCGTTGTCGCCGATCTCGAAGCCGATCACCTCGGCGCTGATCTTGTTCTGGCCGACGTAGTGGTAGCCGAACCAGCCGATCACGACGAGCAGTACGCCACCGAGCACGGCGCCGACGATCCTGAGGGTGCGGTCGGCCCGCTCGTCCGAGGAGCGGCCGTAGCGGCCCTCGGGCGCTCTGGTGGTCGCCGTGCTCATGATCGTCCTCTCGGCAGGAGCGGAGCGGATGTCCCGAAAGGGCCCCCGCAGCGCTTTCTTCCCGGGCTCCGGAATTATTCGCCCCCCGATTCGGTCACTATAGAAGCCCCCGTATGCCACCCGACCGCCGCCCCTGGAACGACGACGCCCCCGAGGGGGCGGCACCCCACTGGATCGCGCCACCGCTCACAGGGCGCCGACTGACCGAGGATTGAGTCTTGACTGACCAGCTACGACTGATGGCCGTCCACGCCCACCCCGACGACGAGTCGAGCAAGGGCGCGGCCACCATGGCGAAGTACGTGTCCGAAGGGGTGGACGTGCTGGTGGTGACCTGCACGGGCGGGGAGCGCGGCTCCATCCTCAACCCCAAGCTGCAGGGCGACGCGTACATCGAGGAGCACATCCACGAGGTGCGCAAGAAGGAGATGGACGAGGCCCGGGAGATCCTGGGCGTCAAGCAGGAGTGGCTCGGCTTCGTCGACTCCGGGCTGCCCGAGGGCGACCCGCTGCCGCCGCTGCCCGAGGGCTGCTTCGCCCTGGAGGACGTCGACAAGGCGGCCGGCGAGCTGGTGCGGAAGATCCGCTCCTTCCGCCCGCAGGTGATCACCACCTACGACGAGAACGGCGGCTACCCGCACCCCGACCACATCATGACCCACAAGATCACGATGGTGGCCTTCGAGGGCGCGGCCGACACCGAGAAGTACCCCGAGAGCGAGTACGGCCCGGCCCACCAGCCGCTGAAGGTGTACTACAACCAGGGCTTCAACCGGCCCCGCACCGAGGCGCTGCACAACGCGCTGCTGGAGCGCGGCCTCGAGTCGCCGTACGGGGACTGGCTCAAGCGCTGGTCGGAGTTCGAGCGCAAGGAGCGCACCCTCACCACGCACGTGCCCTGCGCCGACTTCTTCGAGATCCGCGACCGGGCGCTGATCGCGCACGCCACGCAGATCGACCCGGACGGCGGCTGGTTCCGGGTGCCGATGGAGCTCCAGAAGGAGGTCTGGCCCACCGAGGAGTACGAGCTCGCGAAGTCCCTCGTCGAGACTTCCCTCCCCGAGGACGACCTCTTCGCGGGCATCCGGGACAATGCCTGACATGAGCGCAAGCGCAAGCCTGGCAATGACGCACCTCGTCACCCTCGCGGAGATCGACGAGGACAAGGTCACCCCCGGCGTCCTCGGCTTCATCGTCTTCGCGGTGATGGCCCTGGCGGTGTGGGGTCTGATGAAGTCCATGAACCGGCACATGGGCAAGGTCGACTTCAAGGAGGCCGGGGACCCGGAGGCCGGCGCCTCCGACGGCACCCCCAAGAAGGCCTCCGGCCGGGTGAACCCGCAGCAGGGCTGACCTCCCGCCGGGCCGCCCCGGGCGGCCCGGCCACCGCGGTGCGCGGGCCTCAGCGTCTCTCCGCCACCGCCACGCCCATCACCTCGCGGGCGTGGCGGCTGGGGACCATGCCGAGGCGCCAGGCCTGCCAGCCCGCCTCCAGGTGGACACCGCGTTCCAGCAGGAGACGGTAGGCCTCCACGTACTCGTCCAGCTTCGCGTCGCGTGCCGGGTGCCCGGCGCGGGCCAACTGGGCCAGCTCCTCCTGCGCCACCGCCGTACCGACCTCGACCCCGCCGGGGGCGGCGTAGGGCAGCATCGTGCAGCGCAGGAAGCGGGCCCAGTCCTCGCCCCGCCGGTCGCCGTACCCCGCGAACAGGGCGGCGGCCTCGTCGCACAGTGCCAGCGCTTGCGGCGTACGGGCGTTGCCCGCGTCCACCACGGCCAGCTCCAGGCACGTCCACGCCTCGCCGTGGCCGACGCCGATGCGCTGGAAGTCGGCGCGGGCGTCCACGAGGAGCTGGCGGGCGAAACCGGAGTTCCTGAGCGAGCCCGTCCGCGCCGCCCGCTGGTCCCGCGTCACCCGCGCCGAGTGGTGCCGGGCGCAGGCCAGCCCGTACACGTCCCGCATCCGCGAGAACATCGTGCGGGAGCGCTCCAGCTCGCGGACCGCCTGGTCCAGGTCGCCCCGCTCCTCCAGCGCCTGGCCGACGTAGTACAGCGTCCACGCCTCGCCGCGCGCGTCCTCGTTCTCCCGGTGCCGGGCCGCCGCCCGCCGCAGCCCCTCCACCGCCTCCCGGGCGTCGCCGTCCACCAGCCGGGCCCGCGCGAGCTGCGTCAGCGCCCAGGCCTCGCCGCGGGCGTCCTGGGTACGGCCGTACAGCTCCAGGGCGGCCCGCAGCTCCGCCTCGGCCCGCGGCACGTCGCCCATCCGCAGCCGCAACTGGCCGAGCTGGAAGTGCGCCCACGCCTGGCCGTGCACCGACTCGCCCGCGCGGTGCAGCACCAGTGACTCGGTGAGCAGGTCCATGGCCTCCCCGAGCCGGGCCCGGTCCCGCTCCACCGCCGCCAGCGCGTGCAGCGTCCACGCCCGGTCCGTGGCCAGTTGCGGCGGGGCCTGGAGATCCAGCGCCTCCCGCAGCTTGGCCGCGGCCTCGGTCAGGTTGCCCTGGTGGTGCAGGGTGATGCCGAGCGAGCACAGGGCCCGCGCCGCCCCCGCGTCGTGGTGGGCCTCCATGTACAGGTCGACCACGGAGGTGAGCGTCGTCCGCGCCCTGTCCAGCTCACCGAGCTGCCGGGCGGCGATACCGGTGCGCCACTGCACCGAGCGCACCAGCAGCCCCTGGTCCACGGACTGCGCCAGCTCGCTGATCTCGCCCAGCCGGTACAGGTCGCCGCGCAGCAGGCAGTAGTCGCACAGCGCGCCCAGCAGATTCAGCACCGTGCCCTGGTCGACGCCCTCCGCGTGCCGCAGCGCCGCCGTGATGAAGCTCGACTCGTCGTCCAGCCAGCGCAGCGCCTCGTCCAGCGACGTGAAGCCGTGCTGCCCGAACCGGTCCGAGCGGGTCGACATGTTGCCGTCGACCAGGCGCAGCACCGAGTCGGCCAGCTCGGCGTAGTTGGCGATCAGCCGCTCCTGCGCGGCCGCCCGCTCGCCCGGCTCCTCCTCGTCGGCGAGCCGGGCCCGGGCGAAGGCCCGCACCACGTCGTGCAGCCGATAGCGGCTGCCCCGCACATGGGTGATCAGCCCCGCCCCCGACAGCGCCGCGAGCTGCCGCGTCGCCTCCGTGTCGTCGGTGGCCAGCAGGGCGGCGGCAGCGGCGGCACCGAGCGAGGTGCGCCCGGCCAGGGCCAGGCGCCGCAGCAGCCGCCGGGCCGGCTCGGGCTGGTCGGTGTAGCGCAGCCACAGCGCCCGCTCGACCGGCCCCACCGGCCCGTACGCGCCGAGGTCCCCGGCGAGGGCGCGCGGCGAGCGCGGTCCCAGCGACGAGCCCGCGACGCGCAGCGCCAGCGGCAGCCCGCCGCACAGCTCCCGGATCCGGTCGGCGGACTCCGCGTCGTACGGCCCCGAGGCGTCCTGCGCCACGGCGCCCAGCAGCTCCTCCGCGCCGGCCGCGTCCAGCGGCTCGACGGGCAGGTGGTGCACCCGCGCCGACAGGCCGGGCGGCAGGGTGAGCGGCTCCCGCGCCGTGACCAGCACCAGGCTGTCCGAGCGTTCGGGCACCAGCGCGCGCACCTGCTCGGCGTCCGAGGCGTCGTCCAGGACGACGGCGACGGGCACGCCGGTCAGATGCTGGTGGTACAGCTCGCTCAGCCGCTTGACCTGCTGGTCCGCCGAGGACCGCTCCCGGAACAGCAACTGCTCGCGGGGCGCGCCGAGCCGGTTGAGCAGGTGCAGCAGGGCGTCGCGGGTGCTCAGCGGCGACTCGCCGCCCGACGAGGCGCTGTCCCCGCGCAGATCGACCACGCACGCCCCGCGGAAGTGGTCCCGCAGCTCGTGGGCGGCGTGCACCGCCAGCGTCGTACGGCCGCTGCCGGGCGCCCCGTGCAGCACCACGACCGTCGGCTGGGTCCGTGTGCTCGCGCGGGCCGCCTGCACCCACTGCCGCAGCCGCGCCATCTCCTGCCGCCGCCCGGCGAACGCCGTCTCGGGCTCCGGGAGCTGTGCGAACGACTGCTCCAGCACACTGCGTCCCCGGGCCGCCGCGCTCTTGTCGGCGCCCCGCAGCTTCGGCCCGGCCTTGGCCGGCCCGGTGGACGCGGCGAGCACCCGCTGCTGGTCCAGGAACGGCCGTATGCCCCGTACCTCCAGCGCCGTGAGCCACTGGAGCCTGAGCTGTTCGGGCCCGCCGGGCTGGCTCACCGCACCGGCGCGGTGGTGGGCGGCGGGCACATGGGAGCCGGCCACCTTGACCACGGTGGCCGCCGCGCCGACGACGCCCACGGCCACACCCGCGCCGACCGCCGTGCCCGGCCCGGTGCCGAGCGCCACGTCGGCGACGGCGGCGGCGACGGCCGCCACCCCGGCGACCAGCAGCGGAGTGCCGGCGCCCTCCTTGGCGTAACGCTGCCGGAAGGTGAGCTGTCCGGCCGACGCCTCGTCCAGGGCGCGCGTGTACGCCTCGTACTCCTCGGCGGCGGCGGCCGCCATCGCGTCCAGGGCACCGCGCGCCCGCGACAGCAGCACGGTGCCGTCCGTGCGCCCGCCCGAGCGCCGAACCTCCTCCTCCACGGCCCGCGCCAGCAGCCGCTCGGCCTCCGCCCGATGACTGTCCCGCATGCAGCGCCCCCTCCGGCGACGGCATCCCCCTGGTGGTCCCCAGGAGTCCCCCCGGGTCTCTCCCGGACCGTCCCCGGGTCCTTCCCCGGTTATGCGCCGGTCGACTCCCCCGCGGTGGGGAGACCCTGAGGAGAGTCCGGCGGCGGACCGGCGGCACGGCGGTGTGCTGTCCGGCGGCACGGGGGTACTGGGGCAGGATGGACACCATGCCGAACCGACTGGCGCACGAGACGTCCCCCTATCTCCTTCAGCACGCCGACAACCCCGTCGACTGGTGGCCCTGGTCGGACGAGGCCTTCGAGGAGGCGCGGCGGCGGGACGTGCCGGTGCTGCTCAGCGTCGGGTACAGCAGTTGCCACTGGTGCCACGTGATGGCGCACGAGTCGTTCGAGGACGGGCCGACCGCCGAGTTCCTGAACGCGCACTTCGTCGGCGTCAAGGTCGACCGGGAGGAGCGCCCCGACGTCGACGCCGTCTACATGGAGGCCGTGCAGGCGGCGACCGGGCAGGGCGGCTGGCCCATGACCGTCTTCCTCACCCCGGACGCGGAGCCCTTCTACTTCGGCACCTACTACCCGCCCGAGCCGCGCCACGGGATGCCGTCCTTCCGGCAGGTGCTCCAGGGTGTCCAGCAGGCCTGGACGGACCGGCGCGGCGAGGTCACCGAGGTCGCGGGCAAGATCGTGCGGGACCTGGCCGGGCGGGAGATCTCCTACGGCGACGCGCGGGCGCCGGGCGCAGCCGAGCTGGGGCAGGCGCTGCTCGGGCTGACCCGCGAGTACGACGCGCAGCGCGGGGGATTCGGCGGGGCGCCGAAGTTCCCGCCGTCCATGGTGATCGAGTTCCTGCTGCGCCACCACGCCCGCACCGGCGCCGAGGGGGCGCTCCAGATGGCGCGGGACACCTGCGAGCGGATGGCGCGCGGCGGCATCTACGACCAGCTCGGCGGCGGCTTCGCCCGCTACTCCGTCGACCGGGAGTGGGTCGTGCCCCATTTCGAGAAGATGCTGTACGACAACGCGCTTCTGTGCCGGGTCTACGCGCACCTGTGGCGCTCCACCGGCTCGGAGATGGCCCGCCGCGTCGCGCTGGAGACCGCCGACTTCATGGTCCGCGAACTGCGCACCGCCGAGGGCGGGTTCGCCTCCGCGCTGGACGCGGACAGCGACGACGGCATGGGCCGGCACGTCGAGGGCGCGTACTACGTGTGGACGCCGGCGCAGCTCACCGAGGTCCTCGGCGCCGAGGACGCCGCGCTCGCCGCGCAGTACTTCGGCGTCACCGAGGAGGGCACCTTCGAGCACGGTGCCTCCGTGCTGCAACTTCCGCAGCAGGAAGGTGTGTTCGACGCCGAGCGGATCGCCTCGGTCAGGGAGCGGCTGCTGGCGGCCCGCGCCGATCGGCCCGCGCCCGGCCGGGACGACAAGGTCGTCGCCGCCTGGAACGGCCTCGCGGTCGCCGCGCTCGCCGAGACGGGCGCCTACTTCGCGCGCCCCGACCTGGTCGAGGCCGCCGTCGCCGCCGCGGACCTGCTGGTGCGGCTGCACCTCGACGAGCACGCCCGTCTCTTCCGCACCAGCATGGACGGCCGCGCGGGTACCCACGCCGGGGTGCTGGAGGACTACGCCGACGTGGCGGAGGGCTTCCTCGCCCTCGCGTCCGTCACCGGCGAGGGCGTCTGGCTGGACTTCGCCGGGCTGCTGCTCGACCACGTCCTGACCCGCTTCACCGACGAGTCGGGCTCCCTGTACGACACCGCCTCCGACGCCGAGCGGCTGATCCGCCGCCCGCAGGACCCCACCGACAACGCCACCCCGTCCGGCTGGACCGCCGCCGCGAGCGCCCTGCTGACCTACGCCGCCCACACCGGCTCCGCACCGCACCGCACCGCCGCCGAGCAGGCGCTCGGCGTGGTCAAGGCGCTCGGCCCGCGCGTCCCGCGCTTCATCGGCTGGGGCCTGGCCGCCGCCGAGGCCCTGCTCGACGGGCCCCGCGAGGTCGCGGTGGTCGGACCGGACCCGGCCGACGGCGCCACGGAGGGCCTGCACCGCACGGCGCTCCTCGGGACGGCGCCGGGCGCGGTCGTCGCCGTCGGCGCCGAGGGCAGCGACGAGTTCCCGCTGCTCGCCGGCCGCCCGCTGGTGAACGGGGCGCCGGCCGCGTACGTCTGCCGGAACTTCACCTGCGACGCGCCGACGACCGACCCGGAGCGGCTGCGGGCCGCCCTGAACGGCTGAGCGGCGGCGGGCGGCGCGTCAGGCCGCCTGGCCGAGGATCAGCGCGCCCACCAGGAGCTGGGCGCACCACTGCACGACGACCACGCCGCAGCGGACGGGCGTCCAGCGGGCCCGGGGCCACAGCAGCGCCACGACGCCCGCCGCGAGGGAGGCCCAGAAGACGCCGAACACGACCGAACCGGGCACGGACGAGCAGTGGCGGCCGTACATCAGGCACTCCGAGCCGCGCGCACTGGCCAGCACGAGGATCCAGGAGACGACGACGGTGGGCAGGAGGAGCACGAGCCCCGCGACGGACCACCAGGTCAGGGCACGGGCGGCGGCGGTGGGCGCGGTGGTCTGCTGCGGGGTGCTCATGCCGCCATCACACCGCGCGCACCGGCCGCCGGTGATCGGCCCGGGTACTCAACCCGGCTGAGTACCCCGGCTCATCGCGCGCTCCACGATGGCCTCCAACTGCTCGTGGTGCGCGCCCTTCCAGTAGGCGCGACCGCACGCGGTGCACTGCGCGAACACGTCGTACGACCGCTCGGTGCCGCCCTTGAGCTGGTCCGCTACCTCCGTCTTGGAGGCGTCCTTCAGCAGGCCGTTGCAGGCGGTGCACCGGGTCCAGGGGCGCAGCTCGGGGCGGAAGCGGTCCAGGACGTCGTGGAGCTGCTCCTCGGGGCGGGTGCTGTAGACGTAGGCGCCGGCCCACAGCTCGCGGCGGCGCAGCAGGCCCCGGTCGCGGCTGAGCATGACCCGCTTCTCGGCCGCCGACAGGGCGGCGAGCGCCGGGTCGCCGATGTCCGCCGACTCGTACGCCGTGTCCACGCCGAGCAGGCGCAGCCGGCGGGCGAGGGTGCCGAGGTGCACGTCGAGCAGGAAGCGCAGGGGTGCGCCGGGGACCCGCTGGGGGTGCGCGACGGCGCGTACGGTCACCGACTCGCCGTCGGCGGGGACGTGCGCGGGCGGCACCTCGCGGCCGTCGACGAGGAGCGCGCCGACCTCGGTCAGCGGGACGCCGAGGGACTCCACGACGTGGCCGAGCGTGGAGACGCCGTCGGTGGTGGTGCGGGTGGTGCCGGTGGGGCGGGCCCGGGGGACGAACAGGCGCAGTTCCGGGGCGAATTCGACGTGGATCTCGGGACCGTTCACCCGGTCAGCATGCCATGGCTCGGCCGCGCGGCCTCAGGGTTTTCCGACGGCGGGCAGACCGTGCTCCAGCACGTCCAGGGCGCGGTCGACCAGGTCGGCCAGGTCGTCCTCGTGGCCGTGCTCGGCCCAGTACTGCGAGACCTCCAGCAGGCCGCCGACCAGGGACATCGACATGACCCGCACCTCCAGGCAGTCGGGGTCGAGGCCGGTGCGGTCGGCGATGGCGCGGGCGATCAGCCGGCCGGTGACCGACATGCTCTCCAGCATCCGCGAGCGCACGGCGGGCACCTCGGCCAGGAGCCGCGTCCGCAGCCGGGTCAGCTCGTACTCCTCACCGACGCCGTGTTCCATGGCCTTGCGCAGCACGAGCCGCAGCGAGGTCTGCCACGGCTCGCCGGCGGGGCGCCGGGCCAGCTCCGCCGCCAGCATCGGGTCGTACTCGTCCGTGAGGACGATGTCCTCCTTGGTCGGGAAGTACCGGAAGACGGTGGACGGCGACACCTCGGCGCGGTCGGCGATCTGCTCGGTCGTCGTCGCGTCGTACCCCTGCTCCCGGATCAGCCCGTAGGCCGCGGCGCGGATCGCCTCACGGGTCTTGATCTTCTTCCGCTCCCGCAGACCGAGCGGGCGGTCGGCGGGAGGGAGGGGGGAACGTGCGGCCGTCATGCGGATCATTGTCGGGCATCCTCCGGGAGCCCGGCCACGGCCGGTGGGCCACCGGTAGGGCGTGGCCCGCGGGCAAGGGCGGCCGTCGGCTGACCGAGCTGTCCACCGGGCGCACGGAGAACGGCCACGGCCGGGGAGCCGTGGCCGTGCGCGGGAGGGCGGTGCGGCGGGTGCTACGCGTGCTGGTAGGCGACCAGGGAGATGCCCACGTAGTGCGCGATGAAGGCCGCCAGGGTGAAGGAGTGGAAGACCTCGTGGAAGCCGAACCAGCGCGGTGACGGGTTGGGGCGCTTGATGCCGTAGATCACGCCGCCCGCGCTGTAGAGGAGTCCGCCCACGATCACCAGGACCAGGACGGCGATGCCGCCGGCGCGCATGAACTCGGGGAGGTAGAAGACGGCCGCCCAGCCCATGGCGAGGTAGCAGGGGGTGTAGAGCCAGCGCGGGGCGCCGACCCACAGGACGCGGAAGGCGATGCCGGCCGCGGCGGCGGCCCAGATGCCCCACAGCAGCCACTGCCCCTGGGCGCCCGGCAGCAGCAGCATCGTCAGCGGGGTGTAGGTGCCGGCGATGATCAGGAAGATGTTGGCGTGGTCGAGCCGGCGCAGGACGCCGTCCATGCGCGGGCTCCAGTTGCCCCGGTGGTACAGCGCGCTGACGCCGAACAGCAGACAGGCGGTGAGCGCGTAGATCCCGCAGGCGATGCGTCCCCGCGGGGAGTCGGCGAGGGCGGTGAGCACCAGGCCCGCGACGAGTGCGGCCGGGAACATGCCCAGGTGCAGCCAGCCGCGGAGCTTGGGCTTGACCGGATGCGGCAGGGAGAGCGCGACGGGACCGCGGCCTGCGGCCGGCGTGTCCGTGGGCGCGTCGGAGGCGGACGCTGTCATGCACGCATCGTACCTACGGGACCGTAAGTTACGTATCAGTACGACCGTATGAAGAGCGTCGAGTGGTCATCGTCTCACGGGGGTACCCGGCTCCGCGTTCCCGTGTGCGTCATCCGCACACCGATTCCCCCGCGGGGGCCGGAGTAAAGGATGTTTCAGGCGAAGTCCATGCGGACGCAAAAAATCCCGGAGGGTGCCACAGGTACGTGGCGATCCTCACTCCGCTCAGGTGTGAGGTCCTCTGGACAGATGGGCACTCTCGTCGGATGATCAAATGAGTGCGGTCGGCACCGGATGAGCAACGTGAGCTCCTCGCGTGACGCGTCCGGGTCGCAGCCCCCACGGGGCCTCCAACACAAAACCCTCATTTAGGAGCAATCGTGGCGCGCGACAACGCGGCTCCCCCCGTCGTCCCCACCCAGCACCAGGAGCTGATCTCGTGGGTGAACGAGATCGCCGAACTCACCCAGCCGGACAACGTGGTCTGGTGTGACGGATCCGAGGCCGAGTACGAGCGACTGTGCGAGGAGCTCGTGGCGAAGGGCACCTTCCGCAAGCTGGATCCGGTCAAGCGCCCCAACTCCTACTACGCGGCCTCCGACCCCTCCGACGTGGCCCGCGTGGAGGACCGGACCTTCATCTGCTCCGCCGAGGAGAAGGACGCCGGCCCGACCAACCACTGGAAGGACCCCGCCGAGATGCGGGAGATCTTCACCGGTGAGCAGGGTCTGTTCCGCGGCTCGATGCGCGGCCGGACCATGTACGTCGTGCCCTTCTGCATGGGCCCCCTCGGCTCGCCGCTGTCCGCGCTCGGTGTCGAGATCACCGACTCCGCGTACGTCGCCGTCTCCATGCGCACCATGACCCGCATGGGACAGCCGGTCCTGGACGAGCTCGGCGACGAGGGCTTCTTCGTCAAGGCCGTGCACACCCTCGGCGCCCCGCTGGAGGAGGGCCAGGAGGACGTGCCGTGGCCCTGCAACTCCACCAAGTACATCTCGCACTTCCCCGAGGACCGCGAGATCTGGTCCTACGGCTCCGGCTACGGCGGCAACGCCCTGCTCGGCAAGAAGTGCTACGCGCTGCGCATCGCCTCCGTGATGGCCCGCGACGAGGGCTGGCTCGCCGAGCACATGCTCGTGCTGAAGCTGACCCCGCCCACCGGGGAGCCCAAGTACGTCGCCGCCGCCTTCCCGTCTGCCTGCGGCAAGACCAACCTCGCCATGCTGGAGCCCACGATCTCCGGCTGGACCGTGGAGACCATCGGCGACGACATCGCCTGGATGCGCTTCGGCGAGGACGGCCGCCTGTACGCGATCAACCCCGAGGCCGGCTTCTTCGGCGTCGCGCCCGGCACGGGTGAGCACACCAACGCCAACGCGATGAAGACCCTGTGGGGCAACTCCGTCTTCACCAACGTCGCCCTCACCGACGACGGCGACGTGTGGTGGGAGGGCATGACCGAGGAGGTCCCGGCCCACCTGACCGACTGGAAGGGCAACGACTGGACGCCCGAGTCGGGCACCCCGGCCGCGCACCCCAACGCCCGCTTCACCACGCCGGCGTCCCAGTGCCCGATCATCGCGCCGGAGTGGGAGGACCCCAAGGGCGTGCCGATCTCGGCGATCCTGTTCGGCGGGCGCCGCGCCACCGCCGTCCCGCTGGTCACCGAGTCCTTCGACTGGAACCACGGCGTCTTCCTCGGCGCCAACGTGGCCTCCGAGAAGACCGCGGCCGCCGAGGGCAAGGTCGGCGAGCTGCGCCGCGACCCGTTCGCCATGCTGCCGTTCTGCGGCTACAACATGGGCGACTACATGGGCCACTGGATCGACGTGGCGAAGGACAAGGACCAGTCCAAGCTGCCCAAGATCTACTACGTCAACTGGTTCCGCAAGGATGACGAGGGCAGGTTCGTCTGGCCCGGCTTCGGTGAGAACAGCCGCGTCCTGAAGTGGATCGTGGAGCGCCTGGAGGGCAAGGCGGACGGCGTCGAGACCCCCATCGGCATCCTGCCGACCAAGGAGTCCCTCGACACCGACGGCCTCGACCTGCCCGAGTCCGACCTGGACTTCCTGCTCAGCGTCGACAAGGAGGTCTGGCGCGAGGAGGCGGCGCTCGTCCCCGAGCACCTCAACACCTTCGGCGACCACACGCCGAAGGAGCTGTGGGACCAGCACCGGCTCCTGGTGGAGCGCCTCGGCTGATCCGCCGCTCAGGTTCCGCGGCCGGTCCGACTAGCCCTGACCTGCGAAGTCGTCACGAAGGCCGGCCGCGAGGGGCCTCCTCGCGCTCCAGTAGCTCGATGTCCCGGAGCGCGTGAGTCCCCACCCGGGCCGGGTCCCCGCACAACGGCGTGCGACGGACCCGGCCCTTTGACGTTCCACGCCGACGTCCGGCGCGCCACGGTGTGCGATGCGTGGCGCCCGGTCCGCGCGTCGCTGCGGGTGCGCGCGGACCGGGGCCGTTCTGGGAGCCCTCGGGGCTCAGCGGGACGCGAGTTCGCGGGGTTCCAGGGACGCGCGGTGGGCGTCCATGCGCTCGGCGGCCAGGATCGCGGACGCCGTGTCGGCGCGGGAGGCGGCGACGACCAGGGCGCGGCCCGCCAGGGTGTGCGCGCGCCGGTGCAGTGCCCCCGGGCAGGATGCGGGCACAGCGGCGGTCGCCGGCACGCGGACCGGCGCGTGCCCTCCGCGCAGCCGGGCGACCTGCTCGGCGAGCCGGTCGGCCGCGGTGTCCAGGTCCTGGGAGGGCTCCTGCGCGCGCAGCTCGTCCGTGACGGCGAGCAGGGCCGCGAGATGACCCGCGAGCTGGATGTCCAGCTCCTCCTCACGGGAGCGGTGGGGAAAGTCAGAGGCGCTGTCGGCCACCGTGCTGTGGACCGACTTGCCGCGGATCGGTTCGTACATGGGACGGCCTCCTGAACGCTTACAGGAAGCCATCCTACATTGGAATCATTCTAAAATTGAAGCCGGTCACGGAAGAGGGGCAGGCGCGCACGCAGGGTCAGGGCTGGCCGTAGCCGTCCAGGAAGGTGCCGATCCGGCCCACCGCCTCGCGCAGGTCACCGGCCGTCGGCAGGGTCACCACGCGGAAGTGGTCGGGGTCGGGCCAGTTGAAGCCCGTGCCCTGGACGACCATGATCTTTTCCTGGCGCAGCAGGTCCAGGACCATCTGCCGGTCGTCCTTGATCTTGAAGACCTTGGGGTCGAGGCGCGGGAAGAGGTACAGCGCCCCCTTCGGCTTCACGCAGGTCACGCCAGGAATGCTGGTCAGTGCCTCGTGCGCGGCGTCCCGCTGCTCGCGCAGCCGCCCGCCCGGCAGCACCAGGTCGTTGATCGTCTGCCGCCCGCTGAGCGCCGCGACCACACCGTGCTGGCCCGGCATGTTGGCGCACAGCCGCATGTTCGCCAGGACCGTCAGGCCCTCGATGTACGACTCGGCGTGCGCGCGCGGCCCCGAGACCGACATCCAGCCGACCCGGTAGCCCGCCACCCGGTACGCCTTCGACATGCCGTTGAAGGTGAGCGTGAGCAGATCCGGGGCGATCGCGGCCGTCGGGGTGTGCACCGCGTCGTCGTAGAGGATCTTGTCGTAGATCTCGTCCGAGCAGACCAGCAGGTTGTGCCGGCGCGCGATGTCGGTGAGCCCGCGCAGCACCTCCTTGTCGTACACCGCGCCCGTCGGGTTGTTCGGGTTGATGACGACGATGGCCTTGGTGCGGTCGGTGACCTTGCGCTCCACGTCCGCGAGGTCCGGCATCCAGTCGGACTGCTCGTCGCAGCGGTAGTGCACCGCCGTGCCGCCGGACAGGGAGACGGCGGCCGTCCACAGCGGGTAGTCGGGCGCCGGGACGAGGACCTCGTCCCCGTCGTCGAGCAGCCCCTGCATCGCCATCACGATCAGCTCGGAGACGCCGTTGCCGATGAAGACGTGCTCGACGTCCGTCTCGATGCCGAGGGTCTGGTTGTGCATGACGACCGCCCGGCGCGCGGCCAGCAGGCCCTTCGCGTCGCCGTAGCCGTGCGCCGTCGAGACGTTGCGGAGGATGTCCTCCAGGATCTCGGGCGGGCACTCGAAGCCGAACGCGGCCGGGTTGCCCGTGTTCAGCTTCAGGATGCGGTGACCGGCCGCTTCCAGCCGCATCGCCTCATCGAGCACCGGGCCCCGGATCTCGTAACAGACGTTGGCGAGCTTGGTCGACTGGATCACCTGCATGTACGTGAGCTTACGGCCCGGTCGCGCCGCATGGGCCGTGTTGTACGCCACGTGAGACGCGTCGGTTTGGGTGGTTATCGCCGACGGCTGTCCCGCCCGACCCCCGCGTCCTTACAATGCACGGCCATGTCCAGGCCCCCTCAGTACGACGACAGGGCGAACGACGGGAACCCCCCGAGGGTGTACGTCCCGCAGTCCGCCCCCTCCCCGGCGTACGACGACTACAGCGACCCGGCGGCGGCACACGGCTGGCAGAACGCCTACGACCGGACGGAGGAGCTGCCCCCGGTGCGGGAGCCGTCCGACGCCCGGCCCCGGGGCGCGTCCCGCGGCGCCCGCCGCAAACCGCGTGCCCCCCGGCGTTCGCGGCGGGCGGCCGTCGCCGTGGGCGCGGTGGGCGCGGTGTCGGCGGCCGCCCTGATCGCCGGGTTCTCCTTCTCGGGGACGGGCGGGCCCGAGAACGGGAAGGACGTGGTGAGACCGACCGTAGGGGACACCGGGGAACCGACCGGGCCGCGCGCGACCGACGGGTCGGACCCGGCGCGGTCCCCGGCGGACGGGGAAGGGACGGGTGCGACCACGCCGGGCCCGGGATCTTCGGGGAGCCCGTCCCCGGAGCGGTCCGGCGCCACCCCGGCCTCGCCGCCGTCACCGGCGGCCACGGCACCGGCGGACTCGGTCACGCCCCCGTCCCAGGGCCCGGGCAACTCCGACGGGAGGCCGGGCCGGGGGCAGCAGAACGGCAAGGGGCCCAGGTGACGGGCGCCCGAGGCCCGGCCGGGTGACGGTGGCCCCCGGGTGCCGCGGCCCGGTCACACCGGCGTGCGGCGTACCGCACGCCCCGCCAGGACGTCCGTGCGCCGCCCGTCCTCGATGACGAACCGGCCGTCGACCAGGACGTACGGGATGCCGGTGGGCAGCGTGCGCGGGGCGGCGAAGGTGGAGCCGGCCGCGACCGTCGCCGGGTCGAACAGGACCAGGTCCGCCCGGTACCCCTCGCGGACCCTGCCCCGGTCGGGCAGCCGCAGCCGGGCCGCCGGGCGCGAGGTGAGGTGGGCCACGCACTCCTCCAGCGACAGCACACCCAGCTCCCGCACGTAGTGGCCCAGGTAGTGCGGGAAGGTGCCGTAGGCGCGCGGGTGCGGCTTGGCGCCCTGGAGGATGCCGTCCGAGCCGCCGGTGTGGACGCGGTGGCGCATGATCGCCCGGACGTTCTCCTCGTGGCCGACGTGCTGGAGGATCGAAGGGGCCAGCCGGTCGGTGAGCAGCAGGCGCCGGGCGACCGTCCACGGGCTCTCGCCGCGCAGCCGCGCCGACTCCAGCACCGTACGGCCGATGTACTCGGACAGGGACGGGTCGCCCACGCCGGAGATCTCGATCGTCTCCCACTCCACGGGCACGCCGTGGCAGCCGTCGGAGCCGGTCACCTCCAGGTGGTGGCGGATCCGCTCGGCGCTCTCCTCGTCCGCGAGCCGCCGCAGCGTCTCCTCGGGGCCGCCCTCGCTCGCCCAGCTCGGCAGCAGCGCCACGAGGGTCGTGCTGCCGGGGGTGTACGGGTAGGTGTCCAGGGTGATGTCGGCGCCCGCGGCCAGCGCGTCGTCCAGCAGGGCCAGCAGCTCGGGCGCCCGGCCCTTGTTCACGCCGAAGTTCATGGTGGCGTGCGCCAGGTGCAGCGCGCAGCCGGCCTCCCGGGTCAGTGCCACCATCTCCCGGTACGCCTCGAGCGCCCCGGCCCCGTACGAGCGGTGGTGCGGGCAGTAGTAGCCGCCGTACCCGGCCACCACCCGGCACAGCTCGGTCAGTTCGGCGTCCGCCGCGTACATGCCCGGTGTGTAGGTCAGCCCGGACGACATGCCGACCGCGCCCTGCTCCATGCCCTCGGCGACCAGCCGGCGCATCCGCTCCAGCTCGGCCGGTGTCGCCTCCCGGTCCTCCCAGCCGACCGCGAGGGCGCGGACGGTGCCCTGGGGGATGAGGTAGGCGGCGTTGACGGCGATGCCCCCGTCGAGGCGGTCCAGGTACTCGCCGACCGACCGCCAGTCGAAGTCGACGTCGTCGCCGGGGCCGTTCCACCCGGCGATGGCGCGGCGCACCTCGCCGAGGGTGCGGTCGTCGACCGGCGCGTAGGAGAGCCCGTCCTGCCCGACGACCTCCAGGGTGACGCCCTGGGCGGCCTTCGCGCTGTGGTCGGGGTCGCGCAGCAGCGCCAGGTCGCTGTGGGCGTGCATGTCGATGAAGCCGGGGGCCAGGGCGAGCCCCTCGGCGTCCACCTCGCGGCGGGCCGCGGGGCGCTGGCACCCGGCGGCCGCCGCCTCCTTGACGATCGACACGATGCGTCCGCCGTCGACGACCACGTCGGCGCGGTACGAGGGTTCACCGGTGCCGTCCACGACCTCGGCGTCCCGGAACACCAGTTCCTCCACGGGTTCCTCCTTCACAAGTGGGCACGGAGCGCGGCGCGGACGGTCGGAGGGCGCCCGCGGGAGAAGGGCGAGGTCAGAAGAAGGTGCGGACGTAGTCGACGACCGTGCCGTCCGCCTGCGCGACCGGGATGAGCTGCCACTTGTCGAAGGACGTGCAGGGGTGGGACAGCCCCATGCCGACCCAGTCGCCGACCTCCAGCTCCGCCTCCGGGGCGGTGCGCAGCCAGGCGTGCTGGTCGGACAGGGCCGTCACCGTGACGCCGGTCGCGGGACGCTCGGCGCCGCCGGCCGCGGGGCGGACCACCTGGGCGAAGGGCAGGTGCAGGTCGTAGGCGGCGTCCCGCTTGCCCGCGTTGGTGAACGCCTGCCCGGGAGCGGGGCGGGAGACGACCTGGCTCCACAGCCGGAACGCGGGCTCCAGCGCGCCCTCGGCGGGAACGCGGTTGAAGGGGGTCAGCTCGCGGTAGTGGCCGTCGTCGTGGGAGACGTACGCGCCCGAGCGCAGCAGCTTCAGCACCGGCACCGAGAGGTCCGGGACCGCGGCGAACACGTCGGCCACCGCGTCGAACCAGGCGCTGCCGCCCGCGCTCAGCACGATCTCCTCCAGCCCCGCGAACCGTCCGGCCTTGTCGAAGTCCACGGCCAGGGCGACCAGCCGCCGCAGCCAGGCCTCCACCTTCTCCGGGTCGGCGCCGGGCACCTCGCCCTCGTACCCGGCGACACCGGCGAGCCGCAGCGAAGGCGCGGCGGCCACCGCGTCGGCGACCGCGGCGCACTCCGCCTCGGTGCGCACGCCGGTCCGGGCACCCTCACCTGCGGCGAGTTCCACGACGACGTCCACCGGGCGCGAGGCCCCCGCGCCGGTCAGCGCCGCGTCCATCAGCGCGGCGCCGCGCACGGAGTCGACGTAGCAGACGAAACGGAAGTCCGGGTCGGCGTCCAGCTCGGCGGCGATCCAGCGCAGGGCGGCGGCGTCGACCAGCTCGTTGGCCAGGAAGATCCGGGCGGTGCCGAAGGCGCGGGCCACCCGTACCTGGTGCGGCACCGCGAGCGTGATGCCCCAGGCGCCGTGCTCGACCTGGCGGCGGAAGAGCTGGGGGGCCATGGAGGTCTTGCCGTGCGGCGCGAAGGCGAGGCCGTGCCGGGCCGTGTACGTCTCCATGAGCTTCAGGTTGTGCTCCAGCCGCTCGGCGGACAGAGCCAGCACAGGCGTGGTGAAACCGCCGGTGAACAGATTGCGGCGCTGGGCGGCCAGCTCGGCGACGGTCAGCCCGGCGGCGTCCGGCGGCAGGCCCTTGAAACGGTGGTCGATGTGCTCCTCGGCCAGGCGGGCGAGGGCTTCGGTGCCGGTGTCGAGGGCCATGGAGCCTCCCTGAACTGGGGCATTGCATTATCTGCAACGCCCGTTGCGTATATCGCTTACGGCTGTCTAACATCTCGGCCAACGCGGGGTCAACGGAGCAGCCGCCCGCGACAGCGCAAGGAGTCCCCACCATCGTGACCGCCAACGGACCCACCAGCACCGCCCCCGGCGTCGTGGACGTCGTCGCGCTCGGCGAGTCCATGGTCACCTTCCTGCCCACCCGCCCGGGCCGCCTGGCCGAC
The DNA here is from genome assembly GCF_044390505.1 of Streptomyces sp. NPDC018947. Classification (NCBI taxonomy): domain Bacteria; kingdom Bacillati; phylum Actinomycetota; class Actinomycetes; order Kitasatosporales; family Streptomycetaceae; genus Streptomyces; species Streptomyces sp. NPDC018947. Next base: position 209,172 of record NZ_JBIRZD010000007.1, on the reverse strand, counting down.
GTCCCCTCCTTCGACCGCGCCATCGGCGGCGCCGAGTCCAACGTGGCCTGCGTCCTCGCCGCCGCCGGGCACACCGCGCGCTGGGTGGGCCGGGTCGGCGCCGACGGCTTCGGCGACCACCTGGTCGAGGCGATCGGCGCCTACGGGGTCGACGTCTCCGCCGTCCGCCGCGACGCCGCCCGCCCGACCGGCGTCTACTTCCGCACCGCCCAGGACCGCGCCACCGACGCCCACGAGGTGGCGTACTACCGGGCCGGCTCGGCGGCCAGCGCCATGTCGGCCGAGAACATGGACCTCGACGCCGTCCACGCCGGACGCGTCCTCCACCTGTCCGGCATCACCGCCGCGCTCTCCGACGGCTGCCTGGAACTGATGCGGCTGCTGACCGCCCGCCGCCCCGGCCGGCCCGTGGTCTCCTTCGACGTCAACCACCGCCCGGGCCTGTGGCGCGACCGCGACGGCCTGGGGGTCCTGCTGGAGCTGGCCCGCGGCGCCGACATCGTGTTCGTCGGCGAGGACGAGGCCTGGGGGCTCGGCGGCCCCGAGGCCGTGCGCGCCGCCCTGCCCGAGCCCGACGTGCTCGTCGTCAAGCAGGGCGGGACCGGTGCCACCGCCTTCCACGGCCCCCACGCCGCCTTCGTCCCCGCCCTCACCGTCGACGTCGTCGCCGCCGTCGGCGCGGGCGACGCCTTCGCCGCCGGGTTCCTCTCCGCCACCCTGCGCGGGCTGTCCCTGCGCGCCCGCCTGCGCCACGGCCACCTCATGGCCGCCGCCGCCCTCACCGCCCCCGGCGACCTCGCCGCGCCCCCCGCACGCGACCGCGCCGACCGGCTGGCCGCCCTCGACGACGACGCGTGGGGGAGACTGCGACTCGGCCCCGGCTGGACACAGGCCGACGAAGGGGCCGACGAGGAGGTACGCACACCATGAGCCAGACCGTCGACCGCGCGCTCAGCATCCTGCCGCTGCTCGCCGAGGGACCCGCCGACCTGGGACGGGTCGCCGAGTGTCTCGGCGTCCACAAGTCCACGGCCCTGCGCCTGCTGCGCACCCTCCACGACCACGGCTTCGTCTACCGCCAGTCCGACCAGCGCTACCGCCTCGGCGCCCGGCTCATCGCCCTCGCCCAGGAGGCGATGGAGAACCTGGACGTCCGCGAGATCGCCCACCCCCACCTCGTACGCCTCAACGAGCAGTGCGGACACACCGTCCACCTCGCCGTCCACGAGGAGAACGAGGTCCTCTACATCGACAAGGTCGAGAGCCGCTACCCGGTGCGGATGTACTCCCGCATCGGCAAGCCCGTCGCCATCACCGTCGCGGCGGTCGCCAAGCTGCTGCTCGCCGACCTTCCCGAGCACGAGCGCCGCGCCGTCGCGGAGAAGCTCGACTTCCCCCTCTACACGGCCCGTTCGACACCGAACGCCGACGCCTTCCTCAAGGAACTGGCCACGGTGCGCGAACAGGGCTGGGCCACCGACCTCGGCGGCCACGAGGAGTCCATCAACTGCGTCGCCGCGCCCATCCGGGGCGCCGACGGCCGGGTGGTCGCCGCCATGTCGGTCTCCGCGCCGAACGTCGTCGTCACCGCCGACGAACTCCTCACCCTGCTCCCGCTGGTGCGCCGTACGGCGGACGCCATCAGCGGCGAGTACTCCGGCAGGACCCCCGTGCAGCACCCCGAGCACCACCCCGAGAAGGACACGCGATGACCGACAAGACCGCACTCACCCCCTCCACCCACACCGTCCCGCCGGCCAAGTTCTCGCACGGCGTCAAGAAGGGCAACATCCTCCAAGTCGCCGGCCAGGTCGGCTTCCTGCCCCACGAGGAGGGCAAGGCCCCCACCCCGGCCGGCCCGACCCTGCGCGAGCAGACCCTCCAGACCTTCGCCAACGTCAAGGCGATCCTCGAGGAGGGCGGCGCCTCCTGGGACGACGTGATGATGCTGCGCGTCTACCTCACCGACGTGGACCACTTCGCCGAGATGAACGAGATCTACAACGCGTACTTCGAGGAGCAGGGCCTCACCCAGCCGCCCGCCGCGCGCACGACCGTCTACGTCGGCCTGCCCGCCGGACTCCTCATCGAGATCGACGCGCTGGCCGTCCTCGGCTGACCTTCTCCCCAAGCCTGCCTGCGAACGGCACGGCGCCCACCACCCCCGGGGCGCCGTGCCGCGATCCCCCCTGCCCGAAAGACCCATGTGCTTACGCAGAGGACCCCCGAATGTCCCACCTGTCCCTCCCGCTCGCCGCGTCCGAGACCCCACCGCACACCGGCGGGCTGCTCACGCTGATCGACGGCACGGCGGGCCTGCTGACCGTCGCCGCGGTCGGCATCGCGCTCCTGCTCTTCCTGATCATCAAGGTCCGGCTCCAGCCCTTCGTCGCGCTGCTCGCCGTCTCCATAGCCGTCGGCCTGCTCGCCGGCCTGTCGGTCACCGAACTCTTCGGCACCGTCCAGAGGTCCGACGCCGTCTCCACCATCGAGTCCGGCATGGGCGGCATCCTCGGCCACGTCGCCATCATCATCGGCCTGGGCACCATGCTCGGCGCGATCCTCGAGGTGAGCGGCGGCGCGGAGGTGCTGGCCTCCCGGCTGCTGGGCCTCTTCGGCGAGAAGCGCGCCCCGCTCGCCATGGGCCTGACCGGCCTGATCTTCGGCATCCCGGTCTTCTTCGACGTCGGCATCTTCGTCCTCGCGCCGATCGTCTACGCCGCCGCCAAGCGCTCCGGCAAGTCGATCCTGCTCTACTGCCTGCCCCTGCTCGCCGGCCTGTCCATGACCCACGCCTTCCTGCCGCCGCACCCCGGCCCGGTGGCCGCCGCCGGACTGCTGCACGTGGACCTCGGCTGGGTGATCCTCATGGGCGTCGTCTGCGGCGTTCCGGCAGTCCTCGCCGCCTGGGCCTACTCCGCCTGGGTCGGACGGCGCATCTTCGTCCCCGTGCCGCAGGACATGGTCGAGGCCGCCGAGGAGGCCCGGCAGGCCGTCGTCGACGAACAGCGCAAGGCCGGTGTCGCACCGCGCGAGACGCCGGTGCCGCTCGGTACCGTCCTCGGCATCATCGGCACCCCGCTGGTCCTCATCCTCGCCGCGACCTTCTCCTCCATCGCCATGGACCCGTCCACCGGCCGCTCGGTGATCGAGTTCTTCGGCAACCCCTTCGTGGCCCTGACCATCGCCCTGTTCCTCGCCTACTACCTCCTCGGCATCCGGCGCGGCTGGTCCCGCAAGTCCCTGGAGACCGTCTCCACGTCCTCGCTCAAGCCCGTCGGCAACATCCTGCTGGTGGTCGGCGCGGGCGGTGTCTTCGGCGCCGTCCTCAAGGCCAGCGGCGTCGCCCAGGCCCTCTCGGACACCTTCCACGACGTCGGCCTGCCCGTGATCGTCCTGTCCTACCTGATCTCCCTCGTGCTGAGGGTCGCCCAGGGCTCGGCGACGGTCGCCATCGTGACGACGGCCGGCATCGTGGCGCCGCTGCTCGCCGGGGGCGACCACTCCCAGGCCTTCGTCGCCCTGGTCATCATGGCCATCTCGGCCGGCTCGATCTTCGCCTCGCACGTCAACGACGGCGGCTTCTGGATGGTGGCGAAGTACTTCGGCATCAGCGAACGGGACACCCTCAAGACGTGGACCGTGCTGGAGAGCGTGCTCTCGCTCGGCGGTTTCGCGGTCGCGGCGGTGCTCAGCCTGTTCGTCTAGTCCCGTACGCCCGGGCCCGGTTGGTGAGACCGGGTCCGGGCGCCCCCGTAACGGGGCGATCGGCGGCAGGACGCGGCGGATCGTCCTCCTGGACACGCGTGACGACGTGCCGGGCCGGCGGACGGCGGTGACGTGCGAGAACACGCGGGACCGGCGGGCTGGCTGTTCCCGGCACAGGAATGTCGTCCATACTTCCGCCGTGGAGCAGCGCATAGGTACGAGCAGCAAGCCCCTGGAAGGCGCCGGTTTCGACCCGGCCTTCATCCCCGGGCTCACCGCGCCCGTGTCCGGCGAGCCGGAGGACGCGAAGCCGGGGGAGGTGGAGGAGGAGCCCGCGGCCGGCGAGCCCGCCGACGCCCCGGCCGCCGCGGAGGACTCCGGTGCCGAGGAGCCCGACGACGGCGCGGAGCCGGACGCCGAGGAGGTGCCCGACGGCCCGGTCTTCGAGGCGGCCGACCGCCGCGCCCGCATCGTCGCCGACCACAGGGGCGTACGCCTGGCCCTGGACGACCAGGAGTGCGAGTTCCGCTGGGACGAGATCGGGGCGGTGGAGACGGAGACGGCGCGCTTCGGGAAGCGGTTCACCGTCACGGTGCACACCCCGGACCGGCGCTGGTACCCCATCGAGATCGAGGCGACGTCCCGCGGTCGCTTCAAGGACTGGGAGACGGCCCTGGACGAGGTCCTGGACGCCTACTTCGAGGACGGCGAAGCGGAGCCCGAGGCCGAGTCCGACGCGGAGCCCGAGGCCGAGTCCGACGCGGGGCCCGAGGCGAAGCCCGGCGCGCAGGACGACGACGCCAAGTCCGGCGCGAAGTCCGGCGCGAAGGGCGAGCCGGAGGACGGCGCGGCTGACGGCGCCAAGCCCGGCGCGGACGCCGACGGCGAGGAGCGCAAGGCCGCGGCCGCCGCCGAGTAAGCACATCGCGTGAAGATCCCGGCACGCCCTCTTGCCGCCCCGGCGGCTTTGGGCTTTCTTGACCGGCATGGCGGACACCACGGGCAACACCAGGGACACCGGTGCACCACGCGGAGCCGGAGCCGGGACCGGGGCCGAAGCGGCGCCCCGTAAGTCCAGTTGGCGGTACATCGGCCCCGGCATCGTCGTCGCCGCGACCGGTGTGGGCGCCGGCGACCTCGTGGCCACGCTCATCGCGGGCAGCAACTTCGGCTACACGCTGCTGTGGGCGGCGGTCATCGGCTGCCTGGTGAAGATCTCCCTCGCCGAGGCGTGCGGCCGGTGGCATCTTACCACCGGCCGCACGCTGTTCGACGGCTGGGCGAGCCTCGGCCGCTGGACGACCTGGTTCTTCGCGGTCTACGCCGTGATCTGGGGCTTCGTCTACGGCGCGGCGGCGATGTCGTCCAGCGCCCTGCCGCTCCAGGCCCTGTTCCCGGACGTGATGGACCTCGAATGGTGGGGCGTGGCATGCGGCCTGGCCGGTCTGGTCTTCGTCTGGTTCAACAAGTACGCCGTCTTCGAGAAGGTCATGACGGTCCTGGTCGGCGTCATGTTCGTGGTGACGGTCTACCTGGCGGTCAGGGTCACGCCCCACCTCGGCGACGCCTTCGCCGGCCTGCTCCCCGTCCTGCCCGACGAGAAGGACTCGGTCCTCAACACGCTCGGCCTGATCGGCGGCGTCGGCGGCACCATCACGCTGGCCGCCTACGGCTACTGGGTCAACGCCAAGGGCTGGACGAACACCGGCTGGATGAAGGTCATGCGGCTCGACAACCGGGTCGCCTACGCCACCACCGGCATCTTCGTCATCGCCATGCTGTTCGTCGGCGCCGAGCTGCTGCACTCGGCGAACATCGCCATCGCCGGCGGCGACAAGGGGCTGATCCAGCTCGGTGACGTCCTGGAGGACCAGTACGGCGCCGTCACCGGCAAGCTCTTCCTGATCGGTTTCTTCGCCACCTCCTTCACCTCGCTGATCGGCGTCTGGCACGGCGTCAGCCTGATGTTCGCGGACTTCCTGGCCCGGCAGCGCGGCGAGCGGGAGGCGCGGGCCGACGAACTGGCGTCGGGCCGCCGGGAACGCTCCTGGGCCTTCCGCGCCTACCTGCTCTGGCTGACCTTCCCGCCCATCGTCCTGCTCTTCCAGGGCCAGCCCTTCCGCCTGATCATCATCTACGGCGTGCTGGGCGCCGCGTTCATGCCCTTCCTCGCCCTCACCCTGATCTGGCTCCTCAACTCCGCCCGCACTCCCCGCGAATGGCGCAACGGCGCGCTGAGCAACGGCATGCTCGCCGTCGCCGGACTGCTGTTCCTGGTGCTGTGCGTCAAGCAGATCTGGGACCAGCCGTGGTCGGAGTTCTTCTGACCCCGCCGGGCGGCGGCGTCAGCGCAGTCCCTTCCACTCCGGGCCGAGCGCGATCCGCTCCAACTGCTCCATGGTCAGGACGGGGGCGTCACGGGTGGCGGCCTTGTGCTGGGCACCCGTGTTGAAGGCGCTGACCACGACGCGCAGGCCGTCGGGGCGCATGGTGTCGGCGGTCCACATCACGACCCCGGAGCCGCCCTTCTCGCCGGGTCCCTGGGACGTGGCGAGCAGGGTGCCGTCGGGGCGGGTCCCGGCGTCCGTGTAGAGCTGCCCGGCGACGTCCCGCATGTCGGGCTGCACATTGACCTGGACCAGGCTCGCGCCCTTGCCGTCGTCGAGGACGACATGGGCGTACCCCGTCTCCTGCTGCCCCCGTGAGACCACGTCGACCCCCTCGGGCAGCAGCGAGACGAGCGTCCTGGAGATCGCCGCGCCCGACGCCTCGGGTCTGCGGGGCGATGCCTCGGGCGCCGGCGCCTTTCGCGCGGGGGCCTCGGGAATCGCGTCCACGACGCGGCGCCACACGTCGGCGGTGGCGACCTTCCGCAACTGGTCCGGGGTCAGCGGGGGCTTGTCCCGGGTGATCGGGGCGTCCTTCTCCGCCGGGGAGTTCCACTCGCTCACGGTCACGTGCTGCCCCTCGGGGGTGACCAGTTGCGCCGACCACCACTTGGTGTCCACCCGCCGGTCGGGATACTCGTACCCCTGGAACAGCATGAGCAGCGAGCCGTCGGCGAGGCGGCTGCTGGTGCAGGCGTCGTGGTCGACGAACGTCCGGTCCGGGCAGCGCGTCAGCTCCCGCACCTCCCGGCTGCCCGGCTCCACCCGGCGGAGGCCGACTGCGACGGCCGCCGCTCCCTCGCCGTCGTCGAACACGACCTGTGCGAACGGTGGCAGCCCGGGGCCGACGCCCCGCGCCGCCTCCTTGCTGACCCTGCCCTCCGGCAAAAGTTCCCCGAGCGCCCGGACGAGGTCGTCACCGGAGTAGCGGGCCGCGGGTGCGGGGCTCGCGGCGGTGGCACTCGGCCCGGCCGCCGGGGTCGTCCCCCGTGCCCCGGCAGCGTCGCCGCCGGACGGCAGGAGCAGCGCCCCGCCGACCCCGATCAGGGCGATCCCCGCGGCCCCGCCGAGCACCCCGGTACGCCGCCGCAGCCGGGCCCGGCGCCCGCGCGCCTCACCACCGGCGACCAGCGCGGCCCGGTCGGCGTCGAAGCCGTCGCCGGTGTCGCGCAGGGCTGCGGTGAGCCGGTCCTCGAAGGGATCCCGGTGCTGGTTCTCGGGCATGGCGAACCACCCTTTCCACAAGGTGAGGTGAGAGAAGTGAGGCAGAAGCGGGGCGTCAGGGCCTGGCGTACTCCGCGAGGTCCTCGCCCAGCAGCTCCCGCAGCCGGCCCAGCGCCCGGGAACACCGGGTCCGCACGGCGGCCGAGCTGACGTTGAGCACGTCGGCGGTCTGCTCGACGGAACGGTCCTCCCAGTAGCGCAGGACGACGACGGCCCGGTCCTTGGCGGGCAGCCGGGCGAGCGCGGCCAGCAGGGTCAGCCGCAGCGGCGCGTCCCCGTCCACGGCGCCGGGCAGGTCCGGGAACACGTCCGTCGCCCGTTCGCCACTGCTGCGCCGCCGCTGGTGGGCGAGGAACGCCCGGGTGAGGACGGTCTGCGCGTACGCGGCGGGATTGCCGACCCGGGAGACGCGTGCCCAGCGGACGTACAGCCGGCCGAGGGTCTCCTGGACGAGGTCCTCGGCGAGGTGGGTGTCCCCGGCGGTCAGCAGACACGCGGACCGGTAAAGGTGCCCGGCCCGCGCGCCCGCGAACTCGGCGTACTCGTCCGCCCGCCCCTGCCACATCCGACGTGTCCCCCGTGCTCGTCCGGTACCGCCTTCACCTCATCGATGCGGTGGGGCGGGGAAAATGTTTCACACGACGTACGAGCCCCGTCCGCGCGGCGGCCCCCGCCCACGTCACCGTGGGCGGGGGCCTGACCGGGAGGGAGGCGCGGCGGGGGCTAGGGCAGCGCGTGCACGTGGGCTCCCACCGCGTTGGACCACGCGTTGCCGGCCGTCGCGTCCCAGTTGGTGGACCAGGTCATCGCACCCCGCAGGTCGGGGTAGGTCCTGGACGGCTTGAAGGTGCCGCAGCCGGTGCCCTTGGTGAGGCAGTCGAGGGCGTTGTTCACGACGCTCGGCGAGACGTAGCCGCCGCCCGCGGCGCGGGTGGAGGCGGGCAGGCCCAGACCGACCTGGGACGGGTCGAGACCGCCCTCGAGCTGGATGCAGGCCAGGGCGGTGAGGAAGTCCACCGTGCCCTGGGAGTACACCTTGCCGTCGCAGCCCAGCATGGAACCGCTGTTGTAGTACTGCATGTTGACGACGGTCAGGATGTCCTTCACGTTCAGGGCCGTCCTGAAGTACGCGCCGGACGTCGACTGCATGTCGATGGTCTGCGGCGCCATGGTGAGGACCATGTCCGGGCCGGCCTTCGCCGACAGGGCGCGCAGGGCCTGCGTCATGTAGGTCGCGTTGAGGCCGTTCTCCAGGTCGATGTCGACGCCGTCGAAGCCGTACGTCTGCATCAGGGAGTGCACGCTGTCGGCGAAGTTGGCCGCGGAGGCGGAGTCGTTGACCGTGACGGTGCCCTTCTCGCCGCCGATGGAGATGATGACCTTCTTGCCGGCGGCCTGCTTGGCGCGGACGTCCGCCTTGAACTGGTCGACGGTGTAGCCGTTCAGCCCGGCCGTGTCGAGATTGAAGGTCACGGCGCCCGGCGTCGCCGTGGCGTCCGCGAAGGAGACGGCGATGATGTCGTACTGCGGGGAGACGTCCGAGATCCTCTGGACGGCGGCGCCGTTGTCGAAGTTCTGCCAGTAGCCGGTGACGGCGTGCTTGGGCAGGTCGCCCCCGTTGCCGCCGGCCTCCGTCGTACGGGCGGTCACGGCCGCCGACTTGACGGACTCGCCGGCCGCGTTGGCCGCCGTGACCTGGAAGGAGTACGACGTCGAGGCCGCGAGGCCGGTCACGGTGGCCGAGGTGCCGGTCACGGCCGTCACCTTCGTACCGTCGCGGTAGATGCTGTAGCCGGTGGCACCGGAGACCGCGTTCCAGGCCAGCGAGACGGAGGAGGAGGTCGTACCGGAGACGCTCAGCCCGGCCGGGGCGGCCGGGACCGTCGGTTCGGGCCCCGGGGTGGTGCCGCCGCCGTCCGGGCCGTACACGGACACGTCGTCCACGTGGTAGGCGGACTGCCCGTACCAGCCGTGCGTGTAGACGGTCACGGACGTCGTGGAGGAGCCCGTGGTGAAGCTGGTGGAGAGCTGTTTCCAGGAGGCCGCGTCCGGGGTCCAGGTCGACACGTCGGTCGTCCCGGTGCCGGTCACGCCCAGGTAGGAGTACCCGCCCTGGACCCAGGCGCTCAGCGTGTACGTCGAGCCGGGCTTCACCTTGACCGTCTGGGAGCACCGGGCGTTGTCCTGCCCGCCGGGCGTCGCTCTGAGCGCGGCGCTGCCCGTGTGTGTCGGGGAGGTGACGGCCGTGCCGCTGTTCGCGGAGCAGGTCCAGTTGCTCAGGCCGGCCTCGAAACCGGCGTTGTTCACGTTGTTGACGTCCGCCGCGGACGCCTGGCCGACGGCCGTGACGCCGAGCGCCAGGGCGGCGGCCACGACACCGGCCGCGGAACGCGCCCGCATCCGTCGTCGTCCGCGCCGTCTGTGTACGGGCTCCACTGGGGCCTCCGGTGGGGGAGTGGGGAGAGGAACGGGGAGTACACGGTGGCCACCGCTGACGTACAAGGTGGTCCAGACCATTTGAGGTGTCAAGAGTCAGGTACGGACCAACTCGCCCTCCCCCACCGGTCATGGTGCGGGGTGCCCGCCCCGGTAGTGCCTGCGGCGCCGACCCTCCTGGCAGGGGAAGCGAGGTGCGGATTGCTCGACCTGCCCCGGTTTGCCGCCTCTTGTGCACCGTAAGTTCCACTTGAGGTACAGAAACGCTGTTCTCCGGTCACAGACGGGTGGTTACAGTGCTCACGTAGTCACGCAGTGAAGTCGTCCGGGTTGGGTCGGGGTGAGGCCGGCCGGCCCAGGGGCATGGGGAGACGGGGAGCCGCGCGTGCCAACTGCGATCGCCGTGACCAGTGCCGACATGGCACTGGCGCCGCAGGACGAGCGGACGATGCCCGCGGTCGTGCTGAGGGACGTCGACCGGCGTCCGCTGGAGGAGGTGCTCGGGGAGACGCAGGCGCTGATCGAGCAGCACGGGCACCTGGTCGTCGTGTGCCCGCAGGGCGTCCTGCCGGGCGTGGAGCAGCGGCTGCACACCGTCCGGTCCCTGCTGGAGACCGACCGCGTCGCCCTGTTCCGGCCGCCCCTGCCCCCGCTCGGGGTCGCCGTCCTGGCCCGCCAGTTACGCCAGCTCGCCTCCTGCGACCTCAGCCCCGGCGTCCTCGCCTCCGCGGGCCGCCTGCTCACCCACTACATCCACGCCGGCGCCCTGCTCGGCTCCGTCGCCCGCCTCGACCACGTCCCCGTGGGCCTCAAGTCGCACGCCAAGTCATGGGTGCCCGGCAGCCAGTTCGGCGTCGTCGCCCATCCCGGGCCGCAGTTGGTGAAGGTCGGCCCGGACGCCACCCTCACCGGGCCCGAGTTCGGGACCTGGCTGCTCGTCGCCGAGGGTCAGCTCGCCTCCGACTGGGTCACCGGCACCCTCGGCCCGTCCTGGAAGGTGCAGGGCGTGCGCGAGACCGCCCTCCCGGAGCAGTCCCCCGGCTGGTGGGGGACGGCCCGGATGACCGAGTTCTGTGCCTATCTGCCGGACCTGTCGGTCCTCTACCAGCTCGTCACCTCGGTGCGGCAGAGTCCCTGCCACTGGTGCGGCATCGACGTCATCGGCGACCGCTGCGTGTTCTGCTCCGTGGCACCACCCACCCACGACGGCCGCCCCGGCTCCGGCCCGCCCGGCCCCCGCCGCGGACCCGCGCACCGCCGTGAACTCCCGAGGGGCAGACGCGCGCTGACGGGGTAGGTCCGTCCCGTGCAGGTCCCCCCGCCATCCGATCCGGCTCGACCGATTCCCCCAACGAGGTTGCAGGGCACATGAACTCCCGTCAGCGCCGCGGCATCATCCTGCTGATCCTGTCGGTCCTGTGCGCCCTCGGCGCCTTCGCCGGCGTGCTGTCCGTCGTCGACGACGTGAAGTCCAAGGTCGGGCCCGAGGTCACCGCGTACCAGGTCAAGGACGACGTCGCGCCCTACACCTCCCTCAGCGCCGACCAGTTCGAGAAGATCGAGATGCCCGAGCGCTGGCTGTCGGAGAACGCGGTCACCGACCTCTCCCGGATCCGCGGCAAGATCGCCGTCACCACGCTCAAGCGGGGCTCCCTGCTCCAGAGCGACATGATCGTCGACCAGCCCGCCCTCCGGCCCGGGCAGCAGGAGGTCGCCATCATGATCGACGCGGCGACCGGTGTCGCCGGCAAGATCACGCCGGGCTCCACCGTGAACGTGTACGCCACCTTCGAGGGGGAGCGGGAGGGCACCCCCTCCCAGTCCAAGATCATCATCACCGGCGCCAGGGTCATCGACGTCGGCGAACTCACCTCGCTCCAGCCCGGCGAGAAGAGCGGCGACCGCCGGCCGGTCGAAGCGGTCCCCATCACCTTCGCCCTGTCCACCATCGACGCCCAGCGCATCACCTACGCCGAGTCGTTCGCCCAGCGGGTGAGGCTCGCGCTCGTGGCGCCGGGCGGCGACACCACGGTCCCGGACAAGGACCGTACGTACGAACTCGCGAAGGACAAGTGAGAGGCCCGCATGCCCACGAGGATCCTCCCGGCAGTCGGCGACGCGGACGCCGTACGGTCCATCACGACCCTGCTCGGCCAGCTCCCGGACGCGGAACCGGTCGCCCCGGTGACCGACTCCACCCAGCTCGTCGACACCCTCGCCCGGCTGGCCGCCGAGTCGGTCGACGAGCTGCCCGAGGTCGTCGTGGTGCACGAGCGGATCGGCCCCGTCCCCGCCCTGGAGCTGATCCGCGAGGTCGCCCTGCGCTTCCCGGCCGTCGGCGTCATCCTCGTCACCTCCGACGCGAGCCCGGGCCTCTTCCAGGCCGCCATGGACCACGGCGCCCGCGGCCTGGTCGCCCTCCCGCTCGGCTACGAGGAACTGTCCAGCCGCGTCCAGGCGGTGGCCCAGTGGTCGGCGGGCGTGCGCCGGCACCTCGGCGGCGGCGGCGACGTGTTCACCGGCGCCGGCGGCACCGTCGTCACGGTCAGCGGCGCCAAGGGCGGCGTCGGCGCGACCCTGACCGCCGTCCAGCTCGCGCTCGCCGCCCAGGCGTCGGGCCGCGCCACCGCCCTGGTCGACCTGGACCTCCAGACCGGTGACATCGCCTCCTACCTGGACGTCCAGTTCCGCCGCTCCGTGGTCGACCTGGCCGCCATCAACGACATCTCCCCGCGCGTCCTCGCCGACGCCGTCTTCCGCCACGACACCGGCCTCGCCCTCCTCCTCGCCCCCGGCGAGGGCGAACGCGGCGAGGAGGTCACCGACCGCGCCGCCCGCCAGATCGTCAGCGCCCTGCGCTCCCGCTACGAGGTCGTCGTCATCGACTGCGGCGCCCAGCTCGGCGGGGCCGGCGCCGCGGCCGTCGAGATGGCCGACAGAGCGCTCCTGGTCACCACCCCCGACGTGGTCGCCGTCCGGGGCGTCAAACGGGCCGTGCGCATGTGGGACCGGCTCCAGATCCGCAAGGCCGAGGAGACGACCGTCGTCGTCAACCGGCACACACGCGGTACGGAGATCCAGCCCCCGCTGATCCGCCGGATCACCGGCACCGCGATCGCCGCCACCACCGTCCCCGCGGGCTTCAAGGAACTGCAGGGCGCCGTGGACTCCGGGCGCCTCCACGAACTCGACGGCAAGAGCACCGTGAAGCAGGCCCTGTGGGGCCTCGCCGGCGAACTGGGCCTGGTCCGGGCCGCCGAGGCCGACCGCAGGGGCGGCCGGCTCCGCAGCGACCGGGGCTCGGTGAGCTTCCGGCGCCGGAAGGACGGTGGGGGATGAGGACGCACGGCTTACCCGCCCGGCTCGCCCGGCCCGGAGAGCGCGACCGCGGCCAGGTCACGATCGAGTTCCTCGGCATGACCCCCGTCATCGTCGTCACCCTCGTCGTGCTGTGGCAGCTCGTCCTCGTGGGATACACGTTCACCCTCGCGGGTAATGCTGCGGACGAGGCGGTACGGGCGGCGACGGCCACCGGTCCGGGGGCGCGGCAGGGCGCCTGCCAGGAGGCCGGCCGGGACAAGCTGCCCGGGGCGTGGGAGGGGGGTGCCGGCGTGGAGTGCGGCACCGCGAACGGGTACGTCACGGCCGACGTGCGGCTCGAGGTCCCCATCCTCTTCCCGGGCACCGTCGGCTTCCCCTTCACCGTGCACGGACACGCGGGGGCCGTCGAGGAGGAGGACGACTGAGATGCCGCACTCCGTCCGGAGGGAACGGGCCCGCGACAGCGGCCAGGTGGCCCTCGAGTACCTCGGGTTCCTCCCCGTCCTGATCATCGTCGCCATGGCCGCCGTGCAGCTCGGCCTCGTCGCCTACACCGCCCAGCAGGCCGGCACCGCGGCCCGCGCCGGCGCCCGGGGGGCCTCGCTCCAGCAGAGCGCCCAGGAGGCCTGCACCACGGCGGTCAGCGACTGGCTGGCCGACGGCACCGACTGCCCGCCCTCGTACGGCGGCGACGAGGTGACCGTCACCGCGACCGTCGCCATCCCGTCCGTCGTGCCCGGCTGGGACTTCGGCGACGCGACCAGGACGGCGACCATGCCGCTCGACCACCGAGCGGACGAGTGACCGCGTGAACGAGGAGCAAGGAGCACCGGACGCATGAGCCTGCGCGCACGCATCCACGCACCCGAGGAGCACGGCAGCCGGGGCGAGGACGGACACCTCGTCGCCTCCTACCGCGCCAAGCTCCTGGAGGAAATCGACCTCGCGGAGATGAGTTCGCTCGCCACGGCCGAGCGCAGGGCCCGCCTCGAGCGGGTCCTCGGGCACATCATCAGCCGCGAGGGCCCGGTCCTGTCGACCGTCGAACGCTCCCAGCTCATCCGCCGGGTCGTGGACGAGGCCCTCGGCCTCGGCATCCTCGAACCCCTGCTGGAGGACGCCTCGATCACGGAGATCATGGTCAACGGACCCGACGCGATCTTCGTCGAGCGCGGCGGCCGCGTCGAGCAGCTCCCGCTCCGCTTCGCCTCGAACGACCAGCTGATGCAGACCATCGAACGCATCGTCTCCACCGTCAACCGCCGGGTGGACGAGTCCAACCCGATGGTCGACGCCCGCCTGCCCTCCGGCGAGCGCGTCAACGTGATCATCCCGCCGCTCTCCCTGACCGGCGCCACGCTCACCATCCGCCGCTTCCCCCGCTCCTTCACCCTCCACGAACTGATCGGCCTCGGCTCGCTCGACGAGCACATGCTGTACCTGCTGGCCGGCCTGGTGCAGGCCCGCTTCAACATCATCGTCTCGGGCGCCACCGGCACCGGGAAGACGACCCTCCTCAACGCCCTGTCCGGCCTGATCCCCGAGACCGAACGCATCATCACCATCGAGGACTCGGCCGAACTCCAGCTCCAGCAGGCCCACGTCATCCGCCTGGAGTCCCGCCCGCCCAACGTGGAGGGCAAGGGCCGCATCACCATCCGCGACCTGGTCCGCAACTCGCTGCGCATGCGCCCCGACCGCATCGTCGTCGGCGAGGTCCGCGGCGGCGAGTCCCTCGACATGCTCCAGGCCATGTCCACCGGCCACGACGGCTCGCTCGCCACCGTCCACGCCAACAGCGCCGAGGACGCCCTGATGCGCCTGCAGACCCTCGCCTCCATGTCGGACGTGGAGATCCCCTTCGTGGCGCTGCACGACCAGATCAACAGCTCCGTCGACGTCATCGTCCAGCTCACCCGGTTCGCCGACGGCGCCCGCCGGATCACCGAGATCGCCCTGCTCGACAGCCACGGCGGCGAGCCCTACCGCCTGGCCACCGTCGCCCGCTTCCGGGCACGGCCGATGACCGCCGACGGCCTGATCCACGGCGCCTTCGAGTACCACCCCCTCCCGCGCCGCGCCGCGGACCGCCTCCACATGGCCAACCAGCCCGTTCCGCAGGCCTTCGGCGTGGCCCGCACCGCAGAACAGCTCGCCACCCGAGAAGCCAGGTAGGACCGCCCGATGGAACTGCACACGCTCGTCACGCTCACCACCGGCGTCACGCTGCTGACCTGCGTCCTCGCCGTCATCGGCGTGCACTCCTACGCCACCGGCAAGGCTCGGCGCGACGCCCTGGTCGAACGCCTCTCCGCCACCGGACAGCTCGCGCCCCCCGGCCGCCGCCGCCACTTCCGGGCCCTGGACCGCCGCCTGCGCCGCACCCGGGCCGGCAGGAAACTGGAACTGCGCCTGGCCGCCACCGGCCTGGACGTCACCCCCGGCGAGTTCTTCGCCGCCATGCTCGCCGCGGTCGCGGGCCTGTGGCTGGTCGGACAGGCCGCCCTCGCCCCGTTCTTCGGCCCCATCGCCGGGCTGCTGGGCATCTGGGCGGCGGTGCAGTTCCTCAACTGGCAGCGCCAGAAGCGCATCGAGAAGTTCATCAACCAGCTCCCCGAACTCGCCCGCATCCTCGCCAACGCCACCCAGGCCGGTCTCGCCCTGCGCACCGCCATCGGCATGGCCGCCGAGGAGCTGGAAGCACCGGCGGGCGAGGAACTGGACAAGGTCGCCGACCAGTTGGCGCTCGGCTCCTCGATGGACGACGCCCTCGGCGAACTCGCCGAACGCCTCCCCTCCCGGGAGCTGGTCGTCCTCGTCACCACCCTCGTCCTGTCCAACCGGGCGGGCGGCCAGGTGGTCGGCGCGCTGCGCAACCTGACGGAGACCCTGGAGGAACGCAAGGAGACCCGGCGCGAGGTCCGCACCCAACTGGCCCAGGTCAGCATGACGTCGTACGCCGTTCCCGTCCTCGGTGTCGGCTCGTTGTTCCTGATGAACGGGGTGAAGGACGGCGCCCTCGAACGCATGACGGGCTCACCCGTCGGACAGGGCGCGGTCGTCGTCGCCTTCGGCCTCTACGCCGTCGGCTTCGTCCTCATCCGCCGCCTGTCCCGCATCGACGTCTGAAGCACCGGAAACGACGGAGGAAGGAGGAGCCATGGGACTGCTGCTCGCACTGGTCATGGGCCTGAGCGTCTGGGGCGTCTTCGCCGGCATCCGCATGTACCGCGCCGACGCCAAACTCCCCGGCGACCTCGCCCTCGCCCTGGAGGTCGGCGCCACCCGCACCGGCGCCGTCGACTCCCTGATCGACCGCATGGGCATGCGCTACGCCCCCGCCGTGCTGCGCCTGATGGGCCCGGCGCTGGTCGCCAAGTACCGCCGCCGCATCGACCTGGCGGGCAACCCGGGCGGCCTGACCATCGACCGCTACGCCGCCCGCCGCGCCGTCTACGGCTTCCTCGGCGCCGTCGGCTTCCTGGTCTTCCTGCTGCGCGGACAGTTCGTGGTCGCGCTGCTGCTGCTGGCCTTCGGGGCGTTCTGGACGGAGGTCGGCATCTGGTCGGCGATCCGCATCCGCAGGGACGTCATCGAGCGGACCCTGCCGGACTTCCTCGACGTGCTGGCGGTCGTGGTCAGCGCCGGCCTCGGCTTCCGCCAGGCCCTGGACCGCGTCGCGATGCGCTACGAGGGTCCCTGGGCCGACGAACTGCGCATCACCCTGCGCCAGATGGACCTCGGCATGAGCCGCCGCCAGGCCTTCGCGGAACTGCGGCGGCGCAACGACTCCGAACAGGTGGCGATGTTCGTGACGGCACTCCAGCAGGGCGAGGAACTGGGCGCGCCCATCGTCGACACCCTGGTCTCCCTGGCCAAGGACATGCGCCGCACGGACGCCCAGAACGCCCGCCGCAAGGCCGCGCGGGCGGTGCCCAAGGCCACGATGATGATCACGACGTTCATGGTCCCGGCCACGATGATCCTGCTCGGCGCCGGCCTGATCCTGGGCTCCGGCACCGACTTCGGAACGATCACGGGGGAGTAGGACGGGATGCCGGTCACGGGGCTGGGGAAGGGGGCGGACGTACACCGAGAAAGTGCGACTGCACACGAAGCGATGTCGCCAAGTTCCGCTGCAATGAAGCCGTATTGGGCTTCTCTCACGCAATACCTTTCGCACGTGCAATCTGCTGTGGCACAGTCGTTGTCCGGTACTCCCGACAGGTCGAGGTTCGCATGACCAGACCCCGCCGGCACCAGCCGCGCCGAGGCCACCGCGAGGCGGCCGGGTCCACGACGCCCTCGACGGACCGACCCGCAGCACCCGACGTCCACCCTGAAGGGAATCACCATGAACAACTGGCTCCGCACCAAGGCCGCCCGCCTGCACACCCACGACGACCGCGGACAGACGGCGGTGGAGTACCTGGGCATCATCGCGGTGGTGGTGGCGATCGTGCTGGCGATCACGGGGACGGATATCGGTCAGTCAATCTACGACGCCATCACGTCGAAAATCGCCGAGGTCACGGGTGGCTGACGGGTCATACGCAGGACGATGCGGGGCAGGCCTTTCCCATCTACATCACTGTGGTGGGTGGGCTGCTCCTTCTCGCGCTCGCTTATTTCGCGGTCGGTCAGGCCGCAGCGACCAGAAGTGAGGCACAGACAGCCGCGGACGCCGCCGCGCTCGCAGCGGCTCTGGAGACGCGGGACCGGCTCGCGGACGCGTGGCTGGCGAACGTCGAGGAACCGGATGCGTGGCAGGACATCTTCGAGGGAAGGGCGCTGGTTACGAGCGCGTGCTGGCGCGCGCACGAGTTAGCGGCACGCAATGACGCGAGCGTGCAATGCCAACCGGACGGACCCCTGGGCTACACGGTCGTAGCAGAGACCAACGACACCGTCGGAGACACGATCGTGCCGGGTACGGAGAACCAGAAGGCCACGGAGTCAGCAACCGCCGTCATCGAAGCCCGCTGCTTGTTCAAGCCACCCGCCGAGGACGTCGACGAGGACGTGCTGCCCACGTTGTCCTGCAAGGGCGAGGACTGGGACCTGGACCCGGAAGATCTCTCGGACCTGCCGAAACCCGTGGATCTCTTCGACGTCCATCTGGCCGACTGACAAGCGAACGACGAGGAACAAGGAAGCGGAGTCATGAGCATTCGGTTCACGACCAAGGCCCGCAGGGGGATGGCCGCGTTGACCGTTGCGGCCGGACTGACTTTGGGATCGGTAAGTTGCAGTGACGGCGGCGGCGACGACAAGCCGGAAGCCTCGTCCTCTGTTTCCAAGGGCAGTGGGTCCGACACGAGCCCGCAGGACGGACAGGACGAGCAGCCGCTGGCTGAACTCAAGGGGGCAGGAGGCTTGTTCCTTCGAATCACCTCTGCTCAGCGGGACTCTGGTGGTTTCGTCACGGTCAACGGCGACTTGAAGAACGACGGTGCCAAGGGGGCTGTCGTCCCCGCATCACTGAGCGGCAACGAGACCGAGATCGTCAGAAACGGCAGGTCTCTCGGCGGCGCAACCTTGGTCGACTCCAAGACCAAAAAGCGTTACTACGTGCTGCGCGACACAGAAGGTCGACCACTGACGACCACAGGATTCTCCACGATCAAGGCGGGGGAGAGCGTTTCGGTCTTCATGCAATTCCCGGCTCCGCCAGCCGATTCCACCGAAGTCACCTTCCAACTGCCCACCTTCCCCACAGCCACCCTCACCATCTCCGGCTGAGGCCCCCATGACACACACCCGCCTCACGCTGACCCTCACCGCGGCCACCCTCCTGCTCGCCACGAACCTCTGTGCCGCCGCCCACGCGGACGACGACCCGCCCGTGCCCCCGGGCAGGGAAGCCTCCGCGTCCGCCCCCGTCGAAGTGGACGCCAACGACCCGGACCTGAAGCTCCCGGACGGGGCCACGCTCGCGCAGGCCAAGGTGCTGGACATCAAGTCGGTCGTCGAAGACCAGAGCGGTGACGAACGCCGGGAGGACACCAACACCGACGTCACCTTCGCGCTCCAGGCCGAAGTGCTGTTCGGCAAGGACAGCGCCGAACTCGGCGGCGAGGCGAAGGCCCGTGTCGCGGGGATCGCCGAGGAGATCAGGAAGCAGAACGCCGGAAAGATCCGCGTCTTCGGCTTCACGGACAACCTGGGCTCCTCCACCCACGGCGACGTCCTGTCGAAGCGGCGCGCCAACGCCGTACAGGAACTCCTCGCCCAGACCCTCAACGACTCCGGCATCACCTACGAGGTCCGCGGATACGGCGAGCAGTACCCCATCGCCGACAACTCGACGGAGGCGGGCCGCAAGAAGAACCGCCGGGTCGAGGTCTCCTTCCCGCGCACCTCGTGAGGGAGACGGAACCAGCGGCCGGCGCCGCGCTCACGGCGCCGGCGGCGCACCGCTAACCCTCCACCACCTCCACCCGCACCCCCTTCCGCACGCCCCACTCCGCCATCGCCCCCGCCCCGGCCTCCAGCACATGCCGGGCACGGAGCCGGGGCAGCCCGAGCCGCCCCGGCCGCATCGTGCGCACGGCGACGACGGTCAGCCGCCGGTCCAGATAGGCCACGTCGATCGGGAACCGCATCCGGAAGGTGTGCACGCTGCCGGCGGGCGACAGCAGCAGCGCCCCCTGCACGGAGTCCCGTCCCAAGAGCCCGCGTGTACGGGCCCGCCAGGACGCCGCGATCTCCAGTGGCACCGCGACCGCCCCGCCCTCCACGACCAACCGCCCCCGCCCGTCCCGCCACCGCCGCCGACCCATAGCCGCTCCCCTTCCGCGCGTGCCGCACCCCGAACCTAACCCCGCCCGGCGAAATGCCGTTGTCCCCGTCCCGGGCCGGGGGTAGGAAGGTCACCATGACCACACTCGGCGCCGTGTTCCGTCCCCAGCTCGCCCCCGAACGCCTGCGCGCGGTGTCCCGTGTCGCGGAGGAGGCTGGGCTGGAGGAGCTGTGGCTGTGGGAGGACTGCTTCCTGGAGGGAGGCGTCTCCACGGCGGCCGCGGCCCTCGCGTGGACCGAGCGGCTCCGCGTCGGGATCGGGCTGCTGCCCGTGCCGTTGCGGAACGTGGCCGTCACCGCCATGGAGGCCGCCTCGCTGCACCGGATGTTCCCCGGCCGCGCGATCGTCGGCGTCGGGCACGGCGTACAGGACTGGATGGGCCAGGTCGGGGCACGTGCCGAGTCGCCGGTCACCCTGCTGCGCGAGTACCTGCTCGCCCTGCGCGCCCTGCTGGCCGGGGAGCGGGTGACGACCGAGGGACGCTACGTCCGCCTCGACGACGTCGCCCTCGACTGGCCGCCCGCCCGGCGCGCGGAGGTGCTCGCCGGGGTCACCGGGCCCCGTTCGCTGCGGATCGCCGGGGAGGCGGCGGACGGGACGATCCTCACCATGACCAACTCTCCCGACGCGGTGCGGCGCGCGTGCCGGATCATCGAGGAGGGGCGGGCGGCGGCCGGGCGCACGGATCCGCACAAGGTGGTCGTCTACCTCCTCGCCGCGACCGGCCCGGACGCCGCCGAACGGGTGCGGGCCGAGCTGCGCGCCGAGGGCGTCGCCGACGTAACGGACCTGGGAGCCGCCGGCGACGCGGAGGCCGTCGCCAAGGCCGTCCGGCGCCTGGCCGAGGCCGGCGCCGACACGGTCGTCCTCCAGCCGACGGCGGACGAACCCGACCCGGAGGGCTTCGTCCGCTTCACCGCCGAGCAGGTCCGCCCCCTGCTGGACTGACCCACCGGCACGGCGCACCGGCCGTGCGCCGTCTGCCCGACAGCAACGCACCCTCCACATCCCCACCGATCGGACCCGGCCCATGGCACCCCCCACCTCCCGCTGCTTCGACGACCTCGTGGCGGAGGGAGCCGCCGCCCCCACCGAAGGGTGGGACTTCTCCTGGTTCGAGGGGCGGGCCACCGAGGCCCGGCCCTCCTGGGGGTACGCCCGGTCCCTGGCCGGACGGCTGGCCGAGGCCGCCGCCGTACTGGACGTGCAGACCGGCGGCGGGGAGGTCCTGGACATCGCCCTCGCGGCCGCCGCACCCCACCGGCCCGGGCTCGCCGTCGCGACCGAGGGATGGGCGCCGAACGTCGCCAAGGCCACCGAACTGCTCCGGCCGCGCGGCGTCCCCGTGGTCGCCTCGCCCGACGAGGCGCCGTTCCCCTTCGCCGACGGGGCCTTCGACCTGGTCGTCAGCCGGCACCCCGTGCGGCCGCACTGGGCGGAGATCGCCCGCGTGCTGATGCCCGGCGGCACGTACTTCGCCCAGCACGTCGGCCCCGGCAGCGTCTTCGAGCTCGTCGAGTACTTCCTCGGCCCCCAGCCCGAGGAGATCCGCACCGCCCGCCACCCCGACCGCGAGCGGGCGGACGCGCGGGCCGCCGGTCTCGACGTCGTCGACCTGCGGGCGGAGCGGCTGCGCATGGAGTTCCAGGACATCGGCGCGGTCGTGCACTTCCTGCGCAAGGTCGTGTGGATGGTCCCCGGGTTCACCGTGGAGGAGTACCGGCCCCGCCTGCGCGACCTCCACGAACGCATCGAGTCGGAGGGCCCCTTCGTCGCCCACAGCACCCGCCACCTCGTCGTGGCCCGCAAACCGCGTCCCTAGGCTCCGGGGCGGCCCGCCCGAGCCCGGGGGCGGGGAACGGGTGAGCCGCGCGAGGAGACGGCCGGAAACATCCTCGGCGTGATCTTCCGGGCACAAGCGGCATACCTGTGCGAATATCGGCGCCCCCGGAGGGAGCGTCCCGAATCGCCCCGCGATCCTCAGGGGGTTTCCACATCGTTATCCGTGGTCGCCCCGCACGGGTCGAAACCGCGGGTGGAGATCACGTAAATTCGAAGCAGGTAATTCGCGTGAGCAAAGCTGCGCGTGCGGCACCGCGCAGTGGAGGGGGCTGCGCGGTGCCGGGTCAAGCGGGCGTTCGCCCGCGGTGTCACCCGGTGGGGGGACAGGCGACACGCCGCCGCACCCCGGCCGGGCCCGCCCCGGCCCGTCCCGGGACTTCCGGATCGTCCCTTCCGTCACCCGTTTCCCTGTGAATTCCCTGTGCGTCTGCCGCGTTCTGGCCATGATTCAGGGCGGAATGGGCGGTTCCATGGGCATCCGGGCGTCATCGTGTGAATTCGGAGAGTAGTTGCGGGCCGCCGATGCACCCAGCATCACTTACGAAGGGTTATGGTGGAAACCCCCCCTCGGGCCGGTCCGTCTCCCCCCCACGGACCGGCCCGTTTTTTCTTGCCCCACTCATCCCGGGCGCCGCGCCGCGGCACACGGGGGACGCCCGTAACGAGGAGTTCACCGGTGCGCCCCCCGGCGCCGTTGCATGGCGGCGCTCCTGAGAGGGCATAAGCCAAGCAGGTCGACGCCCGAACCACGGGCATCGGATCCTCAGCGGACGGCACGGAGCCGTCCGCCCGGGAGGCCCTTTGCACCAGCCCCACCGTGCGGTCACGGCGCGGAAGAAGCGGCGAAGGGCCGGTTCGCGGCCCGCGCCCGTGCATGGCGGCCGGCGACCGGCCGGCCCGCTCCCGCTCTCCCGGCCCAGCGTCCACTCCGTCGCTCCCCGACCTCTTCCGAGGGGGTACGTCCTTCCGTGGTGACCAGCACAAAGCGCCACAAGCCAGATCGGCGCACCTACGTTCTCGACACCAGCGTCCTGCTGGCCGACCCGAGCGCCCTGAGCCGCTTCGACGAGCACGAGGTCGTGCTCCCCATCGTCGTGGTGACGGAGCTGGAGGCCAAGCGGCACCATCCCGAACTCGGCTACTTCGCCCGGCAGGCCCTGCGCCTGCTCGACGAGTTCCGCGTCCGGCACGGCCGCCTCGACGCCCCCTTCCCGATCGGGGATCTCGGCGGGACCGTGCGTGTCGAGCTCAACCACTCGGACCCCAGCGTGCTGCCCACCGGCTACCGCCTGGGGGACAACGACTCCCGCATCCTCGCGGTGGCCCGCAACCTGCAGGCCGAGGGGTTCGACGTCACCGTCGTGTCGAAGGACCTCCCGCTGAGGATCAAGGCGTCCTCCGTCGGTCTGCTCGCCGAGGAGTACCGCGCCGAGCTCGCCATCACGGACGCCTCCGGCTGGACCGGCATGTCCGAACTGACGCTGCCCGGCGAACAGGTGGACATCCTCTTCGAGGAAGGGCACGTCCACGTCCCCGAGGCCGACGGCCTGCCCGTGCACACCGGGCTGACGATCCAGTCGGAGCGCGGCAAGGCCCTCGGCCGCGTCACGCCCGACGGCACCGTCAAGCTGGTGCGCGGCGACCGGGAGGTGTTCGGCATCAAGGGCCGCAGCGCCGAGCAGCGGATCGCGCTCGACCTGCTCCTCGACCCGGACGTCGGGATCGTGTCCATGGGCGGCCGGGCCGGCACCGGCAAGTCGGCGCTCGCGCTGTGCGCCGGGCTGGAGGCCGTGCTGGAGCGCCGGCAGCACCAGAAGGTGATGGTCTTCCGCCCGCTGTACGCGGTGGGCGGCCAGGAACTGGGCTATCTGCCCGGCTCCGAGGCGGAGAAGATGAGCCCCTGGGCCCAGGCGGTCTTCGACACGCTCTCGGCGGTCACCAGCCGCGAGGTCATCGAGGAGGTCACCGCCCGCGGCATGCTGGAGGTCCTCCCCCTCACCCACATCCGCGGCCGTTCGCTGCACGACGCGTTCGTGATCGTGGACGAGGCGCAGTCGCTCGAACGCAACGTCCTGCTGACCGTCCTGTCCCGCATCGGCGCCAACTCGCGGGTCGTGCTGACCCACGACGTGGCACAACGGGACAACCTGCGGGTGGGGCGGTACGACGGAGTCGTCGCCGTCGTCGAGAAACTGAAGGGCCATCCGCTCTTCGCCCACGTCACCCTGACGCGGTCCGAGAGATCCCGGATCGCGGCGCTCGTCACCGAAATGCTGGAGGACGGGCACATCTGAGAACTCCGACCCGACAAGGGTCGGTTGTCCGGCGGTCGACGCCGTCCGGAAAGGCCGAGAGCCTAGCCGGGCGGCGTCCTCGCGCGTGGAGGTTTCTCGAAATCCCCAGGCCCAAACGGGATGTGAGCTTTCACACGCAACACAGAATTGCCTCACCCCGCCGGGTTACGGCAGAGTCTCACTCCTGTCAGGCCCCGCATACGACACACCTGTACCCCCAGCGGTACGGCACCACGGAAACACCCGTTCCAACTCCATAGCAGCGTCGTATGCCGCCCGAGCACCATGCGGCGCTTCCCCTCGGGGGAGTTGTCCACCGGGCCCGCGCCTCCCGTGACCCGTAGTTGGGGAGGCCAGTGCCAGGGGCACGATTGCGTCCGCGAGGGTCACCGAAGCGGGCGATGCTGGAAGGAAACCGTGTGAGCCGGATCTCGGTCCGGGGATTCGCAGTGGCCTCGGCCACGGCGGTCACCGCTGTCGGTAGCGTCGTCGGTGTTGCCTCGGGCAGCAGCGCGCAGAACAACGACGCCGAAGCGACGGCCAGTGGCATGACGTTGCTCGCGGACATTCCCGTCGGGCAGCAGGCCCAGGTGCAGACCGCGTCCCTGACGCAGCAGGCCGACGCGCAGGCCATCGCGGCGGACGTGAGCGCCAAGAAGACCGCGGAGGAGGCCGCCCGCAAGGCAGCGGCCGAGACCGCCGTCGCCAAGCAGGAGAAGGCGAAGAAGGCGGCCGAGGAGGCCGCGAAGCGCAAGGCGGAGCAGGAAGCCGCCAGCCGCGACGCCAAGCGCGAGTCCACGACCTTCGCCGTCCAGAGCTCCTACACCGTCGGCCAGATCCAGGCGATGGCGCGTCAGATGGTCCCCAGCGGCCAGTGGCAGTGCTTCAGCAACATCGTGGACCACGAGTCGAGCTGGAACTACAAGGCCGTCAACCCGTCCTCGGGCGCCTACGGTCTCTTCCAGGCACTGCCCGGCTCCAAGATGTCCTCGGTCGGCGCCGACTGGCAGACCAACCCGGCCACCCAGATCAAGTGGGGCCTCAACTACATGGACAGCCGCTACGGCAGCCCCTGTGACGCCTGGAACTTCTGGCAGAACAACCACTGGTACTGAGCAGGGCCCGGCCCGCACCGCCGCTCAACCTCGCGCAGCCCCTCGCCGTCCTACGGTGAGGGGCTTTCGCGTTCCCGCCATGTACGGTCGGATCCGAACGACTCCAGGGGGGAGTGGTGGGGAGAGCCGGGGGAAGAGGACGGATCATGTCACGCGTGCCAGGGTGGCTCGGCCGGCTCGGTGCCGGGCTGACCCGGATGAGCAATCGACTGGACGAGCGCCGCGCCGAGGTGGAGGCCGACGACCCCGAGACGGCCGACGCCGGGCCGGACACGGCCCCGGGCGGCGGATCGCCGGCGGCCACGGACCACGAGGCCGCGGGAGACCTCCTCCTGGAGCACCCGCTCGTCGTCCAGCAGCGGCCCGACCCCGCGCAGGCGGTGCCCTGGGGCATGCGGGTCGCGGCGGAGGCCGGATGGCGGCTGCTGGTCCTCGCCGGCACCGTGTGGGTGCTGATGAAGGTCATCAGCGCCGTGCAGCTCGTGGTGCTGGCGTTCGTGGCCGCGCTGCTGATCACCGCGCTCCTCCAGCCGGCCGTGGCCCTGCTGCGCCGGCACGGGGTGCCGAGGGGACCGGCCACGGCGCTGACCGCCATCCTCGGATTCGTGGTGATGGGCCTCATGGGCTGGTTCGTCACCTGGCAGGTCATGGAGAACATCGACAACCTCTCCGACCAGGTCCAGGACGGCATCGACGAGCTGCGCAACTGGCTGCTCAACAGCCCCTTCCACGTCACCGACAAGCAGATCAACGAGATCGCCAAGAACCTGCGCGAGGCGGTCGGCGCCAACACCGACCAGATCACCTCCGCCGGACTGGAGGGCGTCACGGTCGTCGTCGAGGCGCTCACCGGCATCCTGCTGGCCGCCTTCTCGACCCTGTTCCTGCTCTACGACGGCAAGCGCATCTGGCAGTGGACGCTGAAGCTGGTGCCGGCCGCGGCCCGGCCGGGCGTGGCCGGTGCCGGCCCGCGCGCCTGGCGGACGCTGACGGCGTACGTGCGCGGCACGGTGGTGGTGGCCCTGATCGACGCCATCTTCATCGGTCTCGGCATCTACTTCCTCGACGTGCCGATGGCCGTCCCGCTGGCCGTGTTCATCTTCCTGTTCGCCTTCGTCCCGCTCGTCGGCGCCGTCGTGTCGGGCGCGCTCGCGGTCGTCGTGGCGCTGGTGACGCAGGGCATGTTCGCCGCGGTCATGACGCTCGTCGTCGTCCTGGTGGTCCAGCAGATCGAGGGCCACATCCTGCAGCCCTTCATCCTCGGGCGCGCCGTGCGGGTCCATCCGCTCGCGGTGGTGCTGGCGGTGGCCACCGGCGGCATGGTGGCCGGCATCGGCGGCGCGGTGGTCGCCGTACCGCTGGTCGCGGTGACGAACACCGTCGTGGGCTATCTGCGGGCGTACTCCCGCGAGGCAGCCCTGCGGCAGGCACCGAGGCCGCACGGCGCCACCTCCACGGACGCCTCCCCGGCCGTGGGGGCGCGGCCCGACGGGTCCGGGCCGTCGGCGGACACGACCCCGGCGTGACGACGCCAAGGGCCCCGCTCACCACGACGGTGAGCGGGGCCCTCGCGCTGCCGGGTCCCGGCGGGGGACCTACTGGGCGGCGAGAACCGCCTCGGCGTCCAGCGTCGCGCCGACGGCCTGGATCACGGCGGCGATCTTGAAGGCCTCCTGGACGACCTCGCGGTCCAGACCGGCCTTGCGCAGCACCTGCTCGTGCGAGTCCAGGCACATGCCGCAGCCGTTGATGGCGGACACCGCGAAGGACCACAGCTCGAAGTCGACCTTGTCGACGCCCGGGTTGCCGATGACGTTCATCCGCAGACCGGCGCGCAGGGTGCCGTACTCGTGGTCCGACAGCAGGTGCCGGGTGCGGTAGAAGACGTTGTTCATCGCCATGATGGCGGCGGCCGACTTGGCGGCGGTGTACGCCTCCGGCGTGAGGTTCGCCTTCGCCTCCGGCTCCAGCTCGCGCAGCACGATCGGGGAGCGCGAGGCGATCGCGGTCGCCAGCACGGTGCCCCACAGCTGCTGCGCCGGGAGGTCGGAGTTGCCGATGACCGAGCCCAGGTTGAGCTTCAGGTCCTTGGCGTAGTCCGGTATGGCGGACTTCAGGGAGTCGAGGGACATGTCAGCTCACTCCCCGGCCAGCAGCGCGACCGGGTCGAGGGTCTCGTCGCCCTTGGTCCAGTTGCACGGGCACAGCTCGTCGGTCTGCAGGGCGTCCAGGACCCGCAGGACCTCCTTGGGGTTACGGCCGACCGAGCCGGCGGTCACCATGGAGAACTGGATCTCGTTGTTCTGGTCCACGATGAACACGGCGCGCTTGGCGAAGCCGTCCTCGCCCTCGATGCCGAGGTCGCGCATCAGCTCGTGCTTGGAGTCCGCCATCATCGGGAAGGGCAGGTCGGTCAGGTCCGGGTGGTCCTTGCGCCAGGCGTGGTGCACGAACTCGGAGTCGCCGGAGAAGCCGAGGACCTGGGCGTCACGGTCGGCGAACTCGTCGTTCAGCTTGCCGAAGGCGGCGATCTCGGTCGGGCACACGAAGGTGAAGTCCTTGGGCCACGCGAAGACGACCTTCCACTGACCCTCGTAGGTCTTGTGGTTGATCTGCTGGAACTCCTTGCCCTTCTCCAGCGAGACGCAGGCGGTCAGATCGAACTCGGGGAACTTGTCACCGACAGTGAGCACGCGCTCTCCTTGTAGCGAAGAAACACCCCTTTTACAGGTGTTTCCCATGGGTTGGACGTTATTGATGTTGGCACACGGTGCATTGATTAGTGAAATAGCTACACTCGGTCGAGTTGATCGGAGGTGGCTATCAGTGACGGGCAGGAAGAGGCAGCCCAGCCTCGCCCAGCTGCGGGCTTTCGCGGCGGTCGCCGAGCATCTGCACTTCCGTGACGCCGCCGCCGCGATCGGCATGAGCCAGCCCGCGCTCTCGGGCGCCGTCTCCGCCCTGGAGGAGGCACTCGGTGTCACCCTCCTGGAGCGTACGACGCGCAAGGTGCTGCTCTCACCGGCGGGGGAACGGCTCGCGGTGCGGACGAAGGCGGTCCTCGCGGAGGTCGGTGCGCTCATGGAGGAGGCCGAGGCGGTGCGGGCGCCGTTCACCGGGGCGCTGCGGCTCGGCGTCATCCCGACCGTGGCGCCGTATCTGCTGCCGACGGTGCTGCGGCTGGTCCACGACCGCTACCCCGACCTCGACCTCCAGGTCCACGAGGAGCAGACGGCGAACCTGCTGGACGGCCTCGGCACCGGCCGCCTCGACCTGCTGCTGCTCGCGGTGCCGCTCGGCGTCCCCGGCGTCACCGAACTCCCGCTGTTCGACGAGGACTTCGTACTGGTCACCCCGCTCGACCACCCGCTCGGCGGCCGCGAGGGAATCGAGCGCTCGGTGCTGCGCGAGCTGCGGTTGCTGCTGCTCGACGAGGGGCACTGCCTGCGCGACCAGGCGCTCGACATCTGCCGGGAGGCCGGCCGCGCGGACGTCCCGGCGACCACGACCGCGGCCGGGCTGTCGACGCTGGTCCAGCTCGTGGCCGGCGGGCTCGGCGTGACGCTGCTGCCGCGCACGGCGGTCCGGGTGGAGACCTCCCGCTCCAGCCAGCTCCTCACCGGCTCCTTCGCCGACCCGGCCCCCACCCGGCGGATCGCGCTCGCCATGCGCACGGGCGCGGCCCGCTCCGCGGAGTACGAGGAACTGGCGGCGGCCCTGCGGGAGGCGATGACCGAGCTGCCGGTGCGCGTCGTCACCGGCTGACCCGCCCGCGTACGCCAACGCCCCGGCGGCGCGGCGCGGGTGCCGCGAGCCGCCGGGACGTCCGCACCCCGCGGGTGCCGCGGGCCCCCGCACCTCACTCCGTCCGCAGGCCCTCCGGGCGCATCAGGCGCAGCAGCGGGGGCAGGCTGGCCAGGGTCACCACCAGGACGACCGCGGCGCCGATGCCGGTCATGAGCAGGACGCCGGCCCAGTCGACGGCCACGGGGGTGCCCGTCATCTTCAGCAGCACCGTGCCCAGCGTCAGGCCGACCACCGAGGCCAGCACCAGCCCCAGCGCGATCGGGACCGCGGTCTGCCACAGCACCGACAGGCTCAGCGTGCGGCGCCGGGTGCCGAAGGCGACCAGGGACGACAGCAGCTTCCTGCGCTCGCGCAACTGCTCGAGCTGGGACACCAGCAGACTCGCGCCGATCAGCGCCAGCACACACGCGGCGCCGACGAACAGCCCGGTGCGGATGGTGTCGAAGCGGCCCTGCCGCTCCGTGGCCGCCCAGTCCAGCGGCTGCGCCAGCGGATCGATGGCCACCGCGGTGTTGCGCACCCGCTCCCGCACGTCCGGCAGGGACTCGTCGAGCCTGAGGTAGGTGTGCCCGGTCAGCGCCGGTGCGAGCGCGGCCGGCATCGCCTTCGGCGTGACCAGGAAGCCGCCCCGGTCGATGCCGGGCAGCAGACCGTCACGCGGCGTCGCGGCCTTGACGCCCCGCGGCACGGTCCAGGGGACGGCCAGCCCCGCCACCCGCTCGTACGCCGGGTCCAGGTACAGCTTCCGCCCCGGCTCCACCAGCTTCCCCACGTCGGCACCGGCGTCCCACTCGGCGCCGCGGACGGCGAACACGTCCCCGTCGCCGCACGAGGGCAGCTCGGCGATCTCCCGCAGCGCGGTGCAGTCGCCCACGGTCATCATCGTGACGAGGTCCGGGGTCATGGCGCGGTCTCCGAGGTAGCCCTCGGAGAAGGCGTGGGCCGCCTTCACCCCCTCGGTGTCGCGGAGCTTCCCGGCGGCCGGGGCGAGAGCCACCTCGCTCGGCAGGACCACCTCCATCTGTGCCCACGTCACGTCCCGCCCGGTGGACTGGGTGTAGTCGTCGTCCACGCCCGCGAACAGCATCTGCAGCGCGATGGCCCCGGCGACGGCCACCGCGATGCCGTTGACCATCCGGGCCGCCGTGCCGCTGCTGAGCTGAAGCCGGCGCACGGCGAGCTGCCAGGACACGGAGCCCGCGCCGAGCCGGGCCACGACCGTCTCCACGATCCACGGCAGCAGCGCGGTGACGCCGACCAGCAGCAGGACGACACCACCGGTGACCAGGTACTGGTTGAAGTCCCCGTTGCCGCGGCCCTGGCCGATCATCGGGTACAGCATGGCGAGGCCGGCCACCGGCAGCAGCAGCCGCCACCACAGGCGCCGCCGCGTGGGCTTGGCCGTACGCACGACGCCGAGCGGCTCGATGGCCACCCCGCGCAGCGCGAACAGCGTCACCAGGACGGCCGCCGCCGGCACCGTCACCCCCACCAGCAGGGCGAGCAGCGGCGAGGGGTCGAGATAGCTGGGGAACACGCTGATGCGGTACACCTTCGCCGTTCCCGCGAGTTGGCGGCCGATCAGGAAGAACCCGGCGCCGAGGACGAGGCCGAGCACCGCGCCCGCCATCGCCTCGCCGGCCGCGGTCCGCCGGGTCATGCCGCCGTCGGCGCCCACCAGCCGCAGCGCCGCGAGCCGCCGGTCGCGCCGCTCGCCGCCGAACCGCACGGCCGCCGCGATGAACACCGCGACCGGCATCAGCAGCACCACGAAGACGACGAGGATCAGCAGCACGAGCACCGGGTCGGAGTCCACGGGTCCCCGCTGGGCGCCGAAGTGGTCGATGCGCACGATCCGGGACGGTTCGAGATGCGCCGCGAGTCCCTCGGCGCCCCGGTAGAAGGCGAGTTCGTGGGCGCCGATCAGCCCGCTCTCCGCGATCGTGCCGGTGATCCGGTCCGGCAGCCGCTCGCGCAGCAGCGCGCCGGAGTCCGACTCCAGCAGCTCCCGCAGGGCGGGGGAGACCACCATCTCGCCCACCGCGGGGAACTCCTCCAACCCCGGCGGCAGCGGCGCACGGGGCCCCTCGGGCTCCAGGGCGCGGCCCCGGACGGTGTCGTCGCGGAAGTCCGTGCCGACGTCGGCGACGATCAGGGTGTCGTCCGCCTCGGCGATCGGCTCGTTGTTGAACGTGATGTCGGTGCGCGCTTCCTCCCGCTGGTGACGGACCTCCAGCGCGTTCGGCAGCGCCGTCGTCAGCAGGAGCAGGGCCACCCCCAGCCCGACGCCGGTGGCCGTCAGCAGGGCGCGGGTCCAGCCCTCCCGTCCGCCGGTGACGGCGAAGCGGACGCCCAGCGCCAGGTCGTGGGCCCATCCCCACGCCCGGCTCCGCCCGCGTGGGCGCCTCCCCCCGCGCGGTGTCATACGGCGCGCTCCATGTCCCGCGACCTGCCGTCGCGCACGACGACCTCGCGGTCGGAGTACGCGGCCACCCGCGCCTCGTGCGTGACCAGCACGACGGCGGCGTTGGTGGACCGGGCGGCGTCGGTGAGCAGTTCCATCACGCGCTCGCCGTTGAGGGAGTCCAGCGCGCCGGTCGGTTCGTCGGCGAACAGCACGCGCGGGTTCGTGACCAGCGACCGCGCCACGGCGACGCGCTGGCCCTGGCCGCCGGAGACCTCGCCGGGGCGCTTCTTGCGCAGGCCGTCGACCTCCAGCCGTTCCATCCAGGTCAGCGCGGCCCGTTCGGCCTCCTTGCGTGAGGTGCCGTTCAGCCGCAGCGGCAGGGCGACGTTCTCGACGCAGGTCAGCTCCGGCACGAGTTGCCCGAACTGGAACACGAAGCCGAACTCCGAGCGGCGCAGGGCACTGCGCCGGGCGTCGGACATGGCGGACAGCTCACGTCCGTCGTACGTGATCGTCCCCGAGTCGGGGGTCACGATGCCGGCGAGGCAGTGCAGCAGGGTGGACTTGCCGGAGCCGGAGGGGCCCATCACGGCGACGACCTCGCCGGGGTGGATGGAGAACTCGGCGCCGTCGAGCGCGAGGGTGGGGCCGTAGGCCTTGGTCAGCTTCTCGGCGGAGAGCAGGGTGCCCGCGGGGACGGTCATCGGGTCACCGCCTCACGGAGCTTGTCGAGGCGCGCCGCGGTCAGCTCGAGCCAGCGCAGGTCCGCCTCCAGGTGGAACAGGGCGTGGTCGCAGATGAGCTGGTCGGCGAGGTCGCCGTTGCGCTTGCGGTCGGTGAGGATGCGCATGCTGCGCAGGTGCTCCGAGCGCTGGGTGTCGAGGACGTCGGCGGCGTCGCGGTGGGTGAGCAGCGCGAGGACGACCTTGGTGTAGAGCGTGGACTGCAGGTACGGCTCGGGCTTCTCCGGCGTGGCGAGCCACTGCTGCACGTCGGTGATGCCGGCGTCGGTGATCGCGTACCGCTTGCGTTCGGGACCGCCGCCCGCCTCGATGCCGTCGACCACGACGAGGCCGTTCTTCAGCAGTCGGGACATCGTCGAGTAGACCTGGCCGTAGTGCAGCGGCCGGTCGTGGCCGAACTTCTCGTCGAAGGCGCGCTTGAGGTCGTAGCCGTGGCGCGGCCCGGACTCCAGGAGTCCCAGGAGGGTGTGACCGATGGACATGGAAGGACTCTACACACGGTGTATACGCGGCATGTATACGCGCAGTGCAGAGATGGTGGCGTGAGGTGCGGGGCCGCAGGTCGGGGCC
Organism: Streptomyces sp. NPDC018947; assembly: GCF_044390505.1. NCBI lineage: Bacteria > Bacillati > Actinomycetota > Actinomycetes > Kitasatosporales > Streptomycetaceae > Streptomyces > Streptomyces sp. NPDC018947. The sequence continues at coordinate 176,516 of NZ_JBIRZD010000007.1, read as the reverse complement.
GTTTGTCACGGTTCCGCTACAGCGAAGGCCGAGTTTTCGGCCGGCCGGTCACGAAGGGGGTGCGGCTCCCTGCGTCCCGGTGCTCCCCGGCCCGCTTCGCGGGGGCCGGCCCCGGCGCGGCAGCGGTCCGGCGTCCCCGGGCAGGCGGCCCGCGTCCGCGAGCGCCCTGCGCAGCAGGAACTCGATCTGGGCGTTTGCCGAGCGCAGCTCGTCGCCCGCCCAGCGGGCCAGCGCCTCGTAGACCTGCGGGTCCAGCCGCAGCAGCACCTGCTTGCGCTGCTGCGGCCGTCGCTTGGGGGCCGAGCCCCCGGAGGGGGTCGTCACTGGTAGAGCGTTCCCGTGTTCAGTACCGGCTGGGCGGCACGGTCCCCGCAGAGCACGACCATCAGGTTGGACACCATCGCCGCCTTCCGTTCGTCGTCCAGCTCCACGATGCCCTGCTCGCTGATGCGGCCGAGCGCCGCCTCCACCATGCCGACCGCGCCGTCCACGATCTGCCGCCGCGCCGCGACCACCGCGCCGGCCTGCTGCCGCTGGAGCATCGCCGAGGCGATCTCCGGAGCGTAGGCGAGATGGGTGAAGCGGGACTCGATGATCTGCACCCCGGCCGCCTCTACGCGCGCGTGGAGCTCGACGGCGAGCTTCTCGGTGATCTCCTCGGCGTTGCCGCGCAGCGAGAGGCCGTCCTCCTCGTGGGCGTCGTAGGGGTACTCGATGGCGATGTGCCGCACGGCCGCCTCGGTCTGCGTGGAGACGAACTCGACGTAGTCGTCCACCTCGAAAGTGGCCTGCGCGGTGTCCTCGACCCGCCACACCACGACGGCGGCCAGCTCGATCGGGTTGCCGTAGGCGTCGTTCACCTTCAGGACGGCCGTCTCGTGGTTGCGCACCCGCGTCGAGATCTTGGTGCGCGAGGTGAGCGGGTTGACCCAGCGCAGCCCGTCCTCCCGGATCGTCCCCCGGTACCGCCCGAAGAGCTGCACCACCCGGGCCTCGCCCGGCGCCACCATGTTCAGCCCGCACATGGCGAGGAACGCCGCCAGGGCGATCACCACGCCCCCGACGATCAGCGCGGCCTTCGCTCCGGTCGCCGTCACCGCCGTGGCGACGGCTATCAGCCCGGCGCCCACGAGCAGCCCCACCAGCCCCAGCAGCAGCGCCAGTCCGCCGCCGATGCTGGGCGCCTGGGTCTCCCGCACCCGCGGGGCGGGCATCTCGGGCACATCGGCTCCAGTCTGCGGTGTCTCCGGTACGGACATGGGTGGCCCCCCGTTCTCGCGGGGCGCGTCGGACGCGCCCCGCTATCTAGCGTTGGTCTATCTAAGTGATAGCACTTTATCGGAAGACCGCAACCTTCGCCCCCTCCCGTACGTCGGTTCCTGTGGGACAGGTGCTGATTCTCACGTCCGCACAAGGGCGGATCGGCAGCCGTTTGTCATATCTCTCGGTGTTAGCTTTCTGAGCTGACCTGAGCGGCGCACCTGTGTGACGGGTGAGCACACACGACCGAATCGGAGCGGATCGGACCCATGGGACGAGCGGAAGAGAGACGAGCGCGTCAGCGTGGTGGCCGCCGCGCGGCGCCGAGGGGACGCCGCTCGTCACCGGCGGCCGACCGGAGCCTCATACGCCGGCTGTTCACCTGGAAGAAGATCCTCGGCACGTTCTTCGGCGTGATCCTGCTCGGCATGGGCGCCTTCATCGTGCTGTACATGGTGATCGACATCCCCGAGGGCAACGCCGACGCCCAGCGACAGGGCAACGTCTACAAGTACAGCGACGGCTCGATCATGACCCGCAAGGGCTACAACCGCGAGATCGTCGACCTGGCCAAGGTCCCCAAGGACGTCCAGCACACCTTCGTCGCCGCCGAGAACAAGACCTTCTACAAGGACTCCGGCGTCGACCTCAAGGGCACCGCCCGCGGTGTGCTCAACACGCTCTCCGGCAAGGGCGCGCAGGGCGGTTCCACGATCACCCAGCAGTACGTCAAGAACTACTACCTGACGCAGGACCAGACCGTCTCCCGCAAGCTCAAGGAGCTGGTCATCTCCCTGAAGCTGGACCGGGAGAAGCCCAAGGACTACATCCTCGCCGGCTACATCAACACCAGCTTCTACGGCCGCAGCGCCTACGGCATCCAGGCCGCCGCGCAGGCCTACTACCGCGTCGACGCCGAGGACCTCACGGTCGAGCAGGGCGCCTACCTCGCCGCGCTGCTCCAGGCGCCCAACCAGTACGACTGGGCGATCGCCAGCGAGACCGGCAAGAGGCTCGTCGAGGAGCGCTGGAACTACGTCCTGGACAACATGGTCGAGCAGAAGTGGCTCGACAAGAGCGACCGCGAGGGCATGAAGTTCCCGGTGCCGAAGGAGCCCAAGCCGGCGCCCGGCATGGAGGGGCAGACCGGTTATCTGGTCGAGGCGGCCAACACGGCGCTCAAGAAGCAGCTCGTCGCGGGCGGCACCGCCGAGGACATGAAGCAAGCCGAGGCGATGGTCGAGGCCGGCGGCTGGACCGTCACGCTCAACATCGACAAGAAGAAGCAGGCGGCGCTGGAGAAGGCCGTCAAGGAGCAGCTCACCAGCAAGCTCGACCCGAAGAAGCGCGACGTGGACGCCGACGTCCAGGCCGGCGCCGCCTCCGTGGACCCGAAGACGGGCGCGGTCGTGGCGATGTACGGCGGCGTGGACTACGTGAAGCACTACCGCAACAACGCCACCCGCGACGACTACCAGCCCGCCTCCACCTTCAAGCCGGTCATCCTCGCCGCGGCCGTGGACGAGGACGCCGAGACCCAGGACGGCGTGCCGATCACCGCGAACACGCTGTACGACGGCACGAGCGAGCGCCCCGTGGTGGACAACGGCCGCGAGGTCGGCTTCGCCCCGGAGAACGAGGACGACGGCAACTACGGCGAGATCGACGTCCAGGAGGCCATGAACAAGTCGGTCAACTCCGTCTTCGCGCAGATGGGCGTCGACGTCGGCATGTCCGAGGTGGTCGACGTCGCCGGCAAGCTCGGCATGGAGACCGAGGGCATGGACCCCGTCCCCGCGCAGACCCTCGGCAGCATGGGCGCGAGCCCGCTGGAGATGGCGGGTGTCTACGCCACCCTCGACAACCACGGCAAGAAGGTCACCCCGGCCGTCGTGAAGTCCGTCGAGCACAACTCCCGCAAGGTCGACTTCCCCGACCCGATCGGTGACCAGGTCATCAGCCGGGAGGCCGCCGACACGGTGACGTCCGTGCTGACCGGCGTGGTCGACGACGGTACGGCCAAGAAGTCCGTGCGCGACAACCCGATGCGCGACGGCCAGCAGGTGGCCGGCAAGACGGGTACCTCCGACAACAACAAGTCGGCCTGGTTCACCGGCTACACGCCCGAACTGGTCACCGCCGTCGGCCTGTTCGGCGAGGACTCCAAGACCTTCGGTCAGGTCCCGATGTACAAGGCCGGCGGCGAACCCCGCGTCAACGGCGGTGGCTTCCCGGCGCAGATCTGGGCCGCCTACACCTTCGGCGTGATGGACGGGGTCAGCAAGTTCGACCTGGAGACCAAGCAGGGGGCCGCGGTGAAGCCCAGCAGCTCCGCCACGGCCAGCGAGTCGCCGTCGCAGTCGCCGACCGAGGAGGAGACGGCCGAGGAGACGCCGACCCAGGAGCCGACGTCCGAGGAGCCGACCCAGGAGGAGACGACCGAGGCGCCGGAGGAGTCGCCGTCCATGTCCCCGTCCGGCAGCCCGTCGACCGAACCGCCGACCGGCGGGCCGACCACGGAGCCCGAGGACCCGCTGTTCCCGGGCAACGACCGGCGCGAGCAGTAGCCGCCGCGAGGACGACCCAGACGTGAAGGGGCGCCCGGTGCACGCACCGGGCGCCCCTTCACATACGCCTCAGCCCCGGTTCAGTTCGAACCAGACCACCTTCCCCGTGCTCAGCCGGGTCGCGCCCCAGCGCCGGGCCAGCCGGTTCACCAGGTACAGCCCGCGCCCGCCCTCGTCCGTGGCCCGCGCCTGCCGCAGCCGCGGAAGCTGCGGCACGTCGTCGCCGACCTCGCAGCGCAGCACGTCCGTGCGCAGCAGCCGCAGCGACACCGGCCGGGACGCGTACCGCACCGCGTTGGTCACCACCTCGCTGACCAGCAGCTCCACCGAGTCCGTGAGCTCCTCCATGCCCCAGCGGGCCAGAGCACGCCGGGCCAGGCGGCGGGCCTGCCCGGGCGCCGCGTCCTCCGGGGCCAGCGACCAGTACGCCACGTCACTGGGCGCGATGCCGTCGAAGCGGGCGGCGAGCAGCGCGATGTCGTCGTCCCGGTCGCCCGGGCCGAGCATGTCCAGCACCTCGTCGCACAGGGCCTCCAGCGGCGGCGGGTGGTCCGGGCCGGTGAGCTGCGCGGTCGCGGCGAGGCGCTCCCGGAGCTGCTCGATGCCGGTCCACACGTCCCGCAGCCGGGATTCGACCAGCCCGTCGGTGTAGAGCAGCAGCGTCGCGCCCGCCGGGGCGTCCAGCTCCACGGCCTCGAAGTCCACGCCGCCCACGCCGATCGGGGCGCCCGCCGGCACCCGCAGCACCTCCGCCCGGCCGCCCAGGTGCAGCAGGACGGGCGGCGGATGACCGGCGTTGGCGACGGTGATGCGGTGCGAGACCGGGTCGTACACGGCGTACAGGCAGGTCGCCATGCGGTCGGTGCCCAGGCGCTGGGCCTGCTCGTCGAGGTGGTGCAGCACCTCCTGCGGCGGCAGGTCGAGCCCGGCCAGGGTCTGCGCGGTGGTCCTGAGCTGGCCCATGATGGCCGCCGACGTCATGGAGTGGCCCATCACGTCGCCCACGACCAGCGCGACCCGGCTGCCCGGCAGCGGAATCGCGTCGTACCAGTCGCCGCCGACCCGGGCCGTCTCGGCGGCCGGCAGATAACGGGACGCCAGCCGTACGCCCGTGCAGCGCGGCAGGTTCTCCGGGAGCATCGTGCGCTGGAGTTCGTCGGCGATGTACGCCTCGCGCCCGTACAGCACCGCCTTGTCGATGCCGAGCGCGCTGTGCGTGGCCAACTGGGCGGCCACCAGCAGGTCGTCGCCCTCGAAGGCGACGCGCTCCGGCCCGCGCAGGAACAGCGCGGCACCGATCACCCGGCGCCGCCCCCGCAGCGGCGCGAGGATCGCGCGCCGGCCGGAGGGCACGGCGAAGTCGCCCTCGTCACCCAGCAGCTCGGGCAGGGCGGCGCGGGCCGCGGCGGTGTCCGTGAAGACCGGGCGCACCCCGCGCAGCACCTCGGCGAGCGCGCTGCCCGGCCGTACCTCGCACAGCTCCGAGCCGACCGCCTCCAGCTCGGAGGGCTCCGGCTGGGCCGCGGGCAGGAAACCGCCCTCGGTGTCCCGCTCGGCCGGTATCCGGTCGGTGCGGCGAAGCCGCAGCACCAGCGGACCGGTGGGCCGCTCGTCGCCGACCGGCAGCGGCTCGCGCAGATAGACCAGGATCGCGTCCGAGAACGTCGGCACGGTGGCCCGGCACAGGCCCATCACGATCTCGTCCAGGTCCATGCCCCGGGCGATCCGCCGGGTCGCGGCGCCGACGAACCGCAGCCGGTCCCCGTCCCGCCGCATGGGCGTGGGCCGTCCGGGCGCGGTGGGCTGCCCGGTCCGGCGGTCCGGCTCCGGCACCGCGCGTCCGCCCTGCCCGGCCGGCGCACCGGCCCCGTCCCGCGCGCCGTCCGGCTGTACCGGGACGCCCTCGGGCGCGGGCCGCGGACGGTGCGTGCCGGGCTCGGCGGACTGCTCGGTGCCCGGCTGGGAGTGCTCGAAGGCACCCGTACCGGGGGTGGGCGGCGTCTCTCCCGTGCGGCCCTGCGCCGGTAAGGCTGCCTGGGGGCCCCGCGGCGGCGCCGGGGCGCTCAGGAACGCCCCACGGGGGTCCGTGGGGTCGGCGCCCGCCGGGGGGCGTTCGAAGGAGGTCGGGTGCTCCGTCACGCGTGTCGAATCCATCCGTCCGGGACTGCGCGCGGCGCGTGCAGTTCGTCCCGCAGAAATCCCGATACCCGGAAGAGGTGCCCCAGGAACGGAATTCCCGCGTGGTCAGAGGCTGTTCCTGTGCCACCGGCGGGCCGTCCCCGGCCCGTACCGGCATTGCCGTCGTACCCCTCGCTCACGTCCTGCCGCCCCTCGGTGACGATCGGTCAAGCACGGTGTGCGCTCCGCCCGTTGCCGCTGCGCACCGTTGCGGAGGACGATCCTACGGTTCGTGCCCGGGGGCGCATCAAGGGTCTCATGAGGACACGTGCGCGGGCATGCGATCCCAGTCGCCGGGCAGCGGCGGTACCGGCCACGAGGGATCCGGCCGCCACTGCTCCCAGCCGTCCGCGAACGGGGAACCCCAGGCGTCGATCTCCGCCACCGCGGCACGCCCCGCCTCACGCACCCGCTCGGCGAGCCGGGCGTCCACCAGCCCGTCCCGCTGGGCCTGCGCGAACTCGTCCTCGTCGCGCCACTGCCAACTGCGGTCCGGCTGCACGGTGATGTCCAGGAAGTGGTCCACGGAGTCGACGCCGCCCTCCCAACGGGTCAGCGGCTCCTCCAGGTTCACGTACCAGTTCTTGAACTGCCAGCCCGGGTCCCAGAACAGCCACACCGACCAGGGGGCACCGGGCCGCGCCAGCTTCAGCACGCCCGTGCCGAACCAGTGGCCGCGCTGCACGGCACGCGGCCTGGTGTAGCGCGTGGCCAGCGGTTCCAGGTGCACCGGAGTGCCGTCGGCCAGCACCGGCTTGACGCACTCGGTGCCGGGCGCCATCCACACCGCGAGCAGGTCCCCGTCGTCTCGTACGACGGTGACGGGACGCGCGATGTGGACGTGCGGTCCGCCGTTCTCCCGATAGCGCCACAGGATGTGACTGCCGGGCGCCCAGAACCGGGCCGGGGCGGCCGGACCGCCCTCCTGCGCCGCCGCGCCCACCGTTTCGCCGTCTGCCATGGACAGATATTAGGTGCCCGGGCCATCCGGTGCGGAGGTGATCGCGAGGAGCACCCTCACGGGTGGGTCATCCGCAGCACGTCCAGCGCCTCGTCCAACTGCTCGCCCGTCAGGTCGCCGCGCTCGACGTACCCGCCCTCCAGAACCACCTGACGGATCGTCTTCCGCTCGGCCAGCGCCTTCTTGGCCACCTTGGCGGCCTCCTCGTACCCGATGTACTTGTTGAGCGGCGTCACCACGGAGGGCGAGGACTCGGCGTACTCCCGGGCCCGCTCCCGGTGCGCGACGATGCCGTCGACGGTCCGGTCGGCCAGCAGCCGCGAGACGTTGGCGAGCAGCCGCACCGACTCCAGCACGTTCTTGGCGATGACCGGCAGCATGACGTTCAGCTCGAAGTTGCCGGCCGCCCCGGCCGTGGCGACGGTCGTGTCGTTGCCGGTCACCTGCGCGGCGACCATGAGCACGGCCTCCGGGACGACCGGGTTCACCTTGCCCGGCATGATGGACGAGCCCGGCTGGAGGTCGGGCAGCGAGATCTCCGCGAGCCCGGTGCGCGGCCCGGAGGACATCCAGCGCAGATCGTTGGCGATCTTCGTCAGGCCCACCGCGATCGTGCGGAGCTGCCCGCTGGTCTCCACGATGCCGTCGCGGGCGCCCTGCGCCTCGAAGTGGTCGCGCGCCTCGGTCAGCGGCAGCCCCGTCGCCCGGGCCACCTCCTCGATGACGGCGGCGGCGAAGCCGGGCGGGGTGTTGATGCCGGTGCCCACGGCGGTGCCGCCCAGCGGCAGCTCCGCGAGCCGGGGCAGCGACGCGTTCAGCCGCTCGATGCCGTACCGCACCTGGGCCGCGTACCCGCCGAACTCCTGGCCCAGCGTGACGGGCGTGGCGTCCATCAGGTGCGTACGCCCGGACTTGACGACGTCGGCGAACTCCTCCGCCTTGCGCTCCAGGGCGGCGGCGAGATGGCCGAGGGCAGGGACGAGGTCCCGGCTCACGGCGGCGGTCGCGGCGATGTGGATGGAGGAGGGGAAGACGTCGTTGGAGGACTGCGAGGCGTTGACGTGGTCGTTGGGGTGCACGTCCCTGCCGAGCCGCTCCGTGGCCAGGGTGGCGATGACCTCGTTGGTGTTCATGTTGGACGAGGTCCCCGACCCCGTCTGGAACACGTCCACGGGGAAGTGCTCGTCCCACTTGCCCTCGGCGACCTCCGCGGCCGCCGCCTCGATCGCCTCGGCGGTCTCCCGGTCGAGCACCCCCAGCCGGGCGTTCACCCGTGCGGCGGCACCCTTGATGCGGGCCAGCGCCTCGATGTGCGCGCGCTCGATGCGCTGCCCGGAGACGGGGAAGTTCTCGACGGCACGCTGCGTCTGCGCGCGCCACTTGGCGTCCGCGGGAACGCGGACCTCTCCCATGGAGTCGTGCTCGATGCGGTAGTCGCTCATACCCGGTACAGCGTGCCGGGCGGTACGGATGTTCCGGGCGGGGCGGTGATCCGGTCCCTCACCGGAGGCGGAGCCCCCGGTGAGGGACGGCGGGGCTACGCCAGGCCCGGCCCCCGCACCGGGATCGTCGTGAACGTCGGCGCCGGCGCCGGGTCCTGGAAGAAGTCGTTGCCCTTGTCGTCCACCACGATGAACGCCGGGAAGTCCTCCACCTCGATCTTCCAGACCGCCTCCATGCCGAGCTCTTCGTACTCGACGACCTCGACCTTCTTGATGCAGTCCTGCGCGAGCCGCGCCGCCGGCCCGCCGATCGAGCCCAGGTAGAAGCCGCCGTGCGCGTCGCACGCGTCGGTGACCTGCTTGCTCCGGTTGCCCTTGGCCAGCATCACCTTCGAGCCGCCGGCCGCCTGGAACTGCTCCACGTAGGAGTCCATCCGTCCGGCCGTGGTCGGCCCGAAGGATCCGGACGCGTACCCCTCGGGCGTCTTCGCCGGGCCCGCGTAGTACACCGGGTGGTCCTTCAGGTACTGCGGCATCTCCTCGCCCGCGTCCAGCCGCTCCTTGATCTTGGCGTGCGCGATGTCGCGCGCCACGACCAGCGGGCCGGTCAGGGACAGCCGGGTCTTGACCGGGTACTTGGTCAGTTCGGCCAGGATGTCGTCCATCGGCTGGTTGAGGTCGATCTTCACGACGTCACCCGACTCGTCGAGCTGCTCGTCCGTCGTCTCGGGCAGGAACCGCGCCGGGTCGGTCTCGAGCTGCTCCAGGAAGACGCCCTCGGCCGTGATCTTGGCGACGGCCTGCCGGTCCGCCGAGCAGGACACGGCGATGGCGACCGGGCAGGACGCCCCGTGCCGCGGCAGGCGCACCACGCGCACGTCGTGGCAGAAGTACTTGCCGCCGAACTGCGCGCCGATGCCGATCTTCTGGGTCAGCTCGAAGACCTTCTCCTCCAGCTCCTTGTCCCGGAAGCCGTGCCCGAGTTCGGAGCCCTCGGAGGGGATCTCGTCCAGGTAGTGCGCGGAGGCGTACTTCGCGGTCTTCAGCGCGTACTCCGCCGACGTGCCGCCGACCACGATCGCCAGGTGGTAGGGCGGGCAGGCGGCCGTGCCCAGCGAACGGATCTTCTCCTCCAGGAACTTCATCATGGAGGCCTCGTTCAGGACGGCCTTCGTCTCCTGGTACAGGAACGACTTGTTGGCCGAGCCGCCGCCCTTGGCCATGAACAGGAACTTGTAGGCGCCGCCGTCGGTCGCGTACAGCTCGATCTGGGCGGGGAGGTTGGAGCCGGTGTTCTTCTCCTCCCACATGGTGAGCGGAGCCATCTGCGAGTAGCGCAGGTTCAGGTTCTTGTACGCGTCGTAGATGCCGCGGCTGAGGGCCTCCTCGTCGCCGCCCGCCGTCAGGACGTTCTGGCCGCGCTTGCCCATGACGATCGCCGTGCCGGTGTCCTGGCACATCGGCAGCACGCCCGCCGCCGCGATGTTCGCGTTCTTCAGCAGGTCCAGCGCCACGAACTTGTCGTTGCTCGACGCCTCGGGGTCGTCGATGATGCGGCGGAGCTGCGCCAGGTGGGCCGGGCGCAGGTAGTGCTGGATGTCGTGGATGGCCTCCTCGGCCAGCTTGCGCAGCGCCTCCGGCTCCACCTTGAGGAACGTCCGCCCGTCGGCCTCGAAGGTGGAGACACCCTCCGAGGTCACCAGCCGGTACGGAGTGGTGTCCTCGCCCTGGGGGAGCAGATCGGTGTACGCGAACTCAGGCATCTCGCCCATTCCTCACTCGACATCACGCGCGGCTGGATTCCTCAGCAACGACGGCTGGCCTCCATTGGCAGCGTCCACCAGCGTAGAACCTGACGCCGGCGGCGGGCTTGTGAGGTAAGGCTCAGTGGGGCGGGTGTGAGGTACGGCTCAGCGAGCGGCGGGCGGGGCGGCCGGGACGGCGACACGGTCGTCCCCACCCCTTAACGCGATCTATCGCGTATCGGTAGGCTGCTGCCGTGGACCTTCAGAAGCACGACCGACCGCAGGGCACGGGCACGGCACCGGACGTCACCGAGATGCGCGCCTCCGACGCCGACCGCGACCGCATCGCCGACATGCTGCGCGACGCCCTCGCCGAGGGGCGGCTGACCGCCGACGAGCACGCCGAGCGGGTGGAGGGCGTACTGGCGGCCAAGACCGTCGGCGAGCTGGACGTGTTCGTACGGGACCTGCCCGCCGCGCACGCCCGCCGGGACGCCGGCCCCGCACCCGCCCCCGACCGGCCCACCGCGGGCGCCATCCCCGTGGACCCCGACGAGAACGTGGTGGCGGTGTTCAGCGCCGCCACCCGCAGGGGCCGCCGGCGCGTGAGCCGCCGCATCCACGCCTACGCGATCTTCGGCAGCGTCGAGATCGACCTCAGCGAGGCGCTCTTCGAGCACCGGCAGGTCATGATCAAGGCGTTCTCCGTCTTCGGCAGCGTCGAGATCGACGTCCCGGAGAACGTGTCGCTGCGCGGCACCGGCGGCGGTGTCCTCGGCAGCTTCGAGGTCGCCACGCTGGACTCGCCCGAGGCCGACGCCCCCGTCGTCTACGTGGACGGGTGGGCGATCCTGGGCAGCGTCGAGGCGCGTCCCCGGCGCGGCAAGCTCGTCGCGGACATCCTCGACCGGGTGCAGCGGAAGATCGACAGGAGCGTGCGCAAGCATCTCTAGCGGTTCGGAACCCAGTGCATAGGCCCGCGTACAACGGGTAAGCCTGACGCATCGTCTCTCGCTCGCGAAGCCGTCGTCAGGAGTAGACCGTGCTGCAACCGCCGCATTCGTCCCTGCAGGTAGCTGCTGTTCCGGCCCAGCGGGTGCCCGTGCGGGACAGGGACCAAGACGCTCCGTGGCACACCGAGGCGGTGTGCCGGCGCGACGAGGCCGGACTGTTCTTCGCACCGTCCAAGGAACCCACGGCCGCCCGGCTCTCCCGCGAGGAAGCGGCCAAGCGCGTGTGCGCGCGCTGCCCCGTGATGGTCGAGTGCCGCGAGCACGCGCTGCTGCAGCCCGAGCCGTACGGCGTGTGGGGCGGTCTGACGGCTGCCGAGCGCCGCGTCGTCCTGGCCCGCCGCCGGCGCCGCGACGTGGAGCTGAAGAAGTCCCGCGCCGCGACGGGCCGCATAGCCGCCGCCGGCTAGCGGGCGCGCACGCGAAAGGGCACCCTCTCCGCACAGAGGGTGCCCTTGTCGCGCGGTGCGCTCATGCCTCCGGGGGCACGAGCGAAGACGTCACTTGGCCCGGTCGAAGTCGATCGCGCTGTACGCCCGCAGCTTGCTCAGCCGGTGCTCGGAGTCGATCCGGCGCACGGTGCCCGACTTGGAGCGCATCACGATCGAGTCGGTCGTGGCCGTCTCCGAGCGGTACCGCACCCCGCGCAGCAGCTCGCCGTCGGTGATGCCGGTCGCCACGAAGAAGACGTTGTCCCCGGAGACCAGGTCGTCGGTGGTCAGCACGCGGTCGAGGTCGTGCCCGGCGTCGATGGCGCGCTGTCGCTCCTCGTCGTCCTTGGGCCACAGCTTGCCCTGGATCGTGCCGCCCAGGCACTTCACGGCGCAGGCCGAGATGATGCCCTCGGGCGTGCCGCCGATGCCGAGCAGCAGGTCGATGCCGGTGCCCTCGCGCAGCGCCAGGATGGAGCCGGCCACGTCGCCGTCGGAGATCAGCTTGATCCGGGCGCCGGTCTCCCGGACCTCCTTGATCAGGCCGTCGTGGCGGGGCCGGTCGAGGATGACGACGGTGACGTCCTCGGGCGTGGACCGCTTGGCCTTGGCGACCCGGCGGATGTTCACGGACACCGGCGCGTCGATGTCGACGAAGTCGGCGGCCTCCGGTCCGGTGACCAGCTTGTCCATGTAGAACACGGCCGACGGGTCGAACATGGAGCCGCGCTCGGCGGCGGCCAGCACGGCGATCGCGTTGGTCATGCCCTTCGCGGTGAGGGTGGTCCCGTCGATCGGGTCGACGGCGATGTCGACCTCGGCCCCGGTCCCGTCACCGACGCGCTCTCCGTTGAAGAGCATCGGGGCCTCGTCCTTCTCACCCTCACCGATGACGACGACGCCGTTCATCGAGACGGTGGAGACGAGGGTGCGCATGGCGCGCACGGCGGCACCGTCCGCGCCGTTCTTGTCCCCGCGGCCGACCCAGCGGCCGGCGGCCATCGCCGCGGCCTCGGTGACCCGGACGAGTTCCAGGGCGAGGTTGCGGTCGGGGGCCTCGGAGGGGACGTCCAGCTCGGACGGCAGATGATGATGCTCGGTCATCGGAGCGCACCTTTCTGATACGACGACGGCCGGATGAGGGTATGACTCGCACTCTATCGTCAGTCCGACAAAATGAGCAGGGGACCCCACGGATGAGCGGATCGGGGACCTGCGACGATAGGGGCGTGGCAGGTACGAACGGCAAGCAGAAGACGGCCCGGGACATGGTCCTCTCCCTGGGTGTCATCGTCCTCGTGGGACTCGTGATGTGGCTCTTCATCCCGCACGACGAGGGGGAGCCCGACCTGAAGCGCGTCGACTACCGCGTCGAGCTGCTCACCGCGCGCCGCGCCGCGTCGTACCCGGTGGCGGCGCCCGAGGGGCTGTCCCAGGACTGGAAGCCGACCTCCGTCCGCTTCCGCGGCGACGAGTTCGACGCCTGGCACCTGGGCTTCCGCGCCCCCGACGGGGAGTACGTGGCGGTCGAGCAGTCCGCGCAGAAGCCGTCCACCTTCATAGAGGAGGCCAGCCAGGGCGGGCAGAGGACCGACGCCACCCAGGAGATCGCCGGCCGCACGTGGACCCGGTACGAGGGCGGCCGGTACGACGCGCTCGTGCTGGAGGACAAGGGCGCGACGACCGTGGTGGCGGGCACCGGGTCGTACGAGCAGCTCGCCACGATGGCGGCGGCGCTGAGGACGGACTGAGCGCGCGCCGCGCCCCGCGCACGAGGAAGGCCCCCGGCGGGATGCCGGGGGCCTTCGTCTTCCGGCGGGCGGCGCCTCAGACGGTGGTGACGACCTGCTCGTACGCGAGGCGCGGGGAGCGCGGGAACCAGGCGTCCGGGCCCGGACGGCCGATGTTGACGACCATCAGCGGGGTGTGGTCGTCGTCCAGGAACTCCTTGCGGATGCCCTCGAAGTCGAGGCCGGTCATCGGGCCGGCGGCGAGACCGGCGGCGCGGACGCCGACGATGAAGTACGCGGCCTGGAGGGCGGCGTTCAGGGTGGCGGAACCCTCACGCACCGGGCGCTCGCTGAAGAAGGCGTCCTTGGCCTGCGGGAAGTGCGGGAAGAGCTGCGGCAGTTCCTCGTGGAACTCGTTGTCCGCCGACAGGATGGCGACCAGCGGCGCGGAGGCCGTCTTGGGCTGGTTGCCCTCGGCCATGTGCTGGACCAGGCGCTCGCGGGCCTCGGGGGAGCGGACCAGCGTGATGCGCAGGGGGGACTGGTTGAAGGCGGTCGGGCCGTACTTGACCAGGTCGTAGATCGCCTGCACCTGCTCGTCGGTCACCGGCTCGTCGGTGAAGGTGTTCGCGGTGCGGGCCTCGCGGAACAGCAGGTCCTGGGCGGCGGGGTCAAGAACAAGGGACATGCGTGGACTTCCTAGGGGTGTGCGTCGGCCTCGTGCGGATCGGGGACGCGGCCGTTGACGGGGAAGACGCTACGCGAAAAAAGTTCAAGCTTCAACCAAAGGCGCCCTTGGTGATCACCGACGTGACGCGGAACACAGGAGCGGGGTGATCACTTCGCGCGCCGGGCGCGGTCCTACGGGTGGCAATGGCACCCACCGAGGGGACGCACCGACATGACCGGCACAGGCGCCGCCAAGGGTCCCGCGAGCTACTTCCCGTCGATCGAGAAGACGTACGGCCGCCCCGTCGCGGAGTGGAAAGAGCTGATCCGCTCCTCGCCGCTGACCAGGCACAGGGAACTCGTCACCTGGCTCAAGACCGAACACGGCCACGGCCACGCGAACGCCCTCGTGGCCCACACGCCGGCGGAGGGGGACGGGAAGTAGCGGACGGGGCCGGGGGACGAGTCTCGGGCTCCCGTCGGGGGAACCGGGCGCCGGGAGCGGCCGTCCGGGCGCGCGGGGCCCGCGGGAGTGCGGGCGCGGGGAGTCCGGCCGCAGTGCGGCTCGGAACGGTGGGCCCCAGGCCGAGACCCCGGGGCAGGGATGCCCGGGACGCCTGACCCGGGTCTCAGCCCCGGTCGGAAGGGGACCGGGGCGGAATCGGGGTGGGTTACGCGTCCGGGGCGGTCTCGTCCGCCTCGGCCTCCTCGGCGAGCGCCGCGTCCAGGCGGGCGCGGGCGCCGTCCAGCCAGCGGCGGCACACCTTCGCCAGTTCCTCGCCCCGCTCCCACAGGGCGAGGGACTCCTCCAGCGTCGTACCGCCGGCCTCCAGCCGCCGTACGACCTCGATCAGCTCGTCCCGCGCCTGCTCGTACCCGAGCGCCTCGGCCACGGCCTCCGGCTGCTCCACCTCGCTGGTCATCCACCCACCCTATGCGTCGACTCGTACGGAGAAATCACCCTCGGACACGCGTGCGCGCAGCGTCTCGCCCGGTTCCACCTCGCCGGGGTCCCGCACCGCGTGCCCGTCGGACCGCTGCAGCACGGCGTACCCGCGCTTGAGGGTCGCGGCGGGGGAGAGGGCCACCACGCGCGCGTGCGTGTGCGTCAGCTCGGAGTCGGCCCGGTCGAGCTGGTGGCGCAGCGTGCGGCGCCCCCGCTCCAGCAGGGCCGTCACCTGCTCGGCCCGCTCGTCGATCATCCGGTGCGGATCCTGTATCGACGGCCGGGCCAGCGCGTGGGCCAGCCCCCGCTCCTCCCGGTCGACGAACGCCGCCACGCACCGCCGCGCCCGGTCCCGCAGCAGCCGTACCCGCTCGTACTCCTCGCCGACGTCCGGCACGACCTTCTTCGCGGCGTCCGTCGGCGTGGAGGCCCGCAGGTCGGCGACGTGGTCCAGGAGCGGATTGTCCGGCTCGTGCCCGATCGCCGAGACGACCGGCGTACGGCACGCGGCGACCGCCCGCACCAGTTGCTCGTCGGAGAACGGCAGCAGGTCCTCCACGCTGCCGCCGCCGCGCGCCACGACGATGACGTCCACGTCGTCCATCGCGTCCAGTTCCCGCACGGCCTGCACCACCTGCGGCACGGCGTGCACGCCCTGCACGGCGACGTTGCGCACCTCGAAGCGGACCGCGGGCCAGCGGTGGCGGGCGTTCTCCAGCACGTCCCGCTCGGCCGCCGAGGCCCGCCCGCACACCAGGCCGATCAACTGCGGCAGGAACGGCAGCGGCTTCTTCCGCTCCGGCGCGAACAGCCCCTCGCGCGCGAGGGACTTCTTCAACTGCTCCAGCCGGGCCAGCAGCTCCCCGACCCCGACCGGCCTGATCTCGGCGGCCCGCAGCGAGAGCTGCCCCCGCGGCGCGTACCACTCCGGCTTGGCGTGCACGACGACGCGGGCACCCTCGCCGACCACGTCCGCCACCGCGTCGAACACCTGCCGGTAGCAGGTCACGCTCACGGAGATGTCGTACGACGGGTCGCGCAGCGTCAGGAAGACCACGCCGGCGCCCGGCCGCCGCGACAACTGCGTGATCTGGCCCTCCACCCACACCGCGCCGAGCCGGTCGATCCAGCCCCCGATCAGCCGCGACACCTCGCCGACGGGCAGGGGAGCTTCGGGGGTCGTCTTCGCAGCCATGCGCCCGAGCGTAACGGCCCCCCACGACAACGCCCCCTGCCCCGCGCCACCGACCCGGCACACCGCGCCGGGCGGCCGGTCCCGCCCGAGGGAGCGTCGGGACGACTCCGGCCGCCGGACTCGCAGGGCGGGACACACCCTGCGCCTGAGGGCCCCTCCCGTGGCATCCGCGCCGGGGGACAGTCCCCTGCCGCCACCCCGGGCCACGCCTCCAGGCGTCCGGCCGCCGGACTCGCACCCCGCGCAGCCCCCGTACCCGGCGCCGTCGTGCGCCCCGCCGCATGCGCGCCCGGTGGCCGCGTACACCCGCGCCCGCCCGGCGATCCGACGCCCCTCACACCTCCACCGAACTCCTCCGCCGCCCCTGCACCGCGAGCACCACCAGTCCGATCACCAGCCAGATCGCCCCCACCACCTGCGCGGTCCCCGAGGCCTCCACGATCACCGCGACGGTGATGGCCGCGCCGAGCACCGGCACCAGCACATGCCGCCACCAGCTCACCCGGTCCCCGCGGCGGCGGACCGCGAACCAGCCCACCACGCTCGCGTGCAGCAGGGTGAACGCGGTCAGCGCGCCGATGTCGACCACCGACACCAGGTGGTCCAGGCCGTCCGAGCGCCGCGCCGCCCACACCGCCGCGATCAGCGTGATCACGGCCGCGACCACCAGCGCCACGCGCGGCACCCCGGAATCCGTGCGCGACAGCGCCCCCGGCAGCCGCCGGTCGCGGCCCATCGCGAACAGCAGCCGCCCGGCCGCCGCCTGCCCGGCCAGCGCCGCGAACGCCGCGCCGATCGCCTTGCTCACCGCCACCAGGTCGTGCAGCCACGTCCCCACGGACGCGTCCACCGCGTCGTAGAACGCCGACCCCTGCCGTTCCGGATCCGCCGCGAGCTGCGCCGACGACACCGGCTCCAACAGCGCCACCAGATAGGTCTGCGCCACGAACAGCACACCCGCCAGCGCCAGGCAGAACAGCAGCGCCCGCGCGACCTTCGCCGACCCGCCCGTGACCTCCTCGGCGAACGTGGCGATCGCGTCGAAGCCCAGGTACGACAGCACCGCCACCGACACCGCGCCGACCACCGCCGACAGCGCGAACGCCCCCTGGCTGCCGTCCCCGGACAGCGGCGACAGCCAGCCGCGCTCGGCGCCGTCCCGCGCGAGGACCACGATCGCCGCCACCACGAACACCAGCAGCACCGCGATCTCCATGGCGAGGACCAGGAACCCCACCCGGGCCGCCGCCCGCACCCCCCACAGGTTCAGCCCGGTCGTGACCACCACCGCCAGCGCGGTCCACACCCACCGCGACACCTCCGGCACCAGCGCCTCCATGGCGATGCCGGAGAACAGGTACGCCACCGCCGGGATGAGGACGTAGTCCAGCATCGCCATCCAGCCGGCGATGAACCCCGCACCGTTGCCGAGCCCCGCGCGCGCGTAGGCGAACACCGACCCCGCCTGGGGGACCACCCGCACCATCTGGGCGTAGCTGAACGCCGTGAACGCCATGGCGACCGTGGCGAAGACGTAGACGAGGGCCACCGCGCCGTGCGACTTGGCGTCCAGGGTGCCGAAGACGCCGACCGGCGCCATCGGCGCGATGAACAGAAGCCCGTAGACCACCAGGTCCCTGAAGCCCAGGCTGCGCCTCAGCTCGTGCTCCTCGCCGGCCCCGGGGGCCGCCGTACCGGTCTCGGACATCGTGCCTCCGCCAGCGCGTCGGACTGTGCATCGGAATGTCCCCGTCAGTTTCCCCGGCCACACCGCGCGCACGCGATCTCTGACCCGCCGAACGCGGCCTTACGATGGGTCCCATGACCGCTTCGCCTGGCCGCCGTGTCCTGCTCGCCGCCCCCCGTGGTTACTGCGCGGGTGTGGACCGCGCCGTGATCGCCGTCGAGAAGGCCCTGGAGCAGTACGGGGCCCCCGTCTACGTCCGGCACGAGATCGTCCACAACAAGTACGTCGTCCAGACCCTGGAGAAGAAGGGCGCGATCTTCGTCGAGCAGACGGAGGAGGTCCCGCCGGGGAACATCGTCATGTTCTCCGCGCACGGCGTCGCGCCCGTCGTCCACGAGGAGGCCGCGCGCGGCCGGCTCGCCACGATCGACGCCACCTGCCCGCTCGTCACCAAGGTGCACAAGGAAGCCGTCCGCTTCGCCGGCGAGGACTACGACATCCTCCTGATCGGCCACGAGGGCCACGAGGAGGTCATCGGCACCTCCGGCGAGGCCCCCGACCACATCCAGCTCGTCGACGGCCCCGAGGACGTCGCCAAGGTGGAGGTCCGCGACCCGTCGAAGGTGGTGTGGCTGTCGCAGACCACCCTCTCCGTCGACGAGACGATGGAGACCGTCGACGCGCTCAAGGAGAAGTTCCCGCAGCTCGTCTCCCCGCCGAGCGACGACATCTGCTACGCCACGCAGAACCGGCAGCTCGCCGTGAAGCAGATGGGCGCCGAGGCCGACCTGGTGATCGTCGTCGGCTCCCGCAACTCCTCCAACTCCAAGCGGCTGGTCGAGGTCGCCAAGCAGGCCGGCGCGCGCGCCGCTCACCTGGTGGACTTCGCCGACGAGATCGACGAGGCATGGCTGGAGGGCGTGACCACGGTCGGCGTCACCTCGGGCGCCTCCGTGCCGGACGTGCTGGTCGAGCAGGTCCTGGAGTGGCTGTCGCAGCGCGGCTTCGAGGACGTGGAGATCGTCAAGGCCGCCGAGGAGTCCATCACCTTCTCGCTCCCCAAGGAGCTGCGCCGCGACCTGCGCGAGGAGGCCGCCGCGCTGGTGGCCGAGCGAGGCGGGTCCGGCACCGCGCAGGCATGATCGCCCGGAGGGCCGTCCGGCCGTGCCGGCGCAGTGGCCCGTGTGACGGTCGGTGGCCCGTCGTAACGTAGGGCCATGCAGATCTTCGGCGTGGACATCGGCGGATCCGGTATCAAGGGCGCCCCTGTGGACCTCGGCAGGGGCGACCTGGCCCAGGAGCGCTGCAAGGTGCTGACCCCCCGTCCGGCGACCCCGGACGGGGTGGCCGACGGCGTGAAGCAGGTCGTGGACCACTTCGGCTGGACCGGCCCCGTCGGACTCACCTTCCCGGGCGTCGTCACCGGCGGCTCCACGGTCCGCACGGCGGCCAACGTCGACAGGAGCTGGATCGACACGGACGCCCGCGCCCTGTTCAGCGAGCGGCTGGGCGGGCTGGACGTGACGGTCGTCAACGACGCGGACGCGGCCGGCGTCGCCGAGATGCACTTCGGCGCCGGCCGCGGACGGCAGGGCACGGTCATCCTGCTCACCTTCGGCACCGGCATCGGCAGCGCCGTCTTCACCGACGGCGCCCTCGTGCCCAACAGCGAGCTGGGCCACCTCGAACTGGACGGCCACGACGCCGAGAAGCGGGCCTCCAGCAAGGTCAAGGACGACCACGACCTGTCCTGGGAGCAGTGGGCCCACCGGGTGCGGAAGTACCTCGCCCACGTCGAGATGCTGTTCTCGCCGGAGCTGTTCATCATCGGCGGCGGCGTCAGCCGCAAGTCCCACAAGTTCCTGCACTACTTCGAGGGCATCAAGGCCGAGATCGTCCCGGCGCAGCTCCAGAACAACGCCGGGATCGTGGGCGCGGCGATGCGGGCGGCGGGCTGAGCGGCGCCCGGGGCGGCGTGCGGGGCCGGGGGACCGGCCCTCACGTCACCGGTGGGCGCGTCATCTCGCCGCCGGCCGGCCGCGGGCGGCGGCGTTGCGGCGCCGGACCAGGCGGATCCGCCGGACGACGGCGATCGACCCGGCGATCAGCGTGCCGCCGTACAGCCAGCCGGCCTCGGTGGCCAGCGCGGTCACGAGGCCCATCACCCGGTCGCCGAGGCCGTCCCCGCTGTCGGCGACGGTCAGCAGACCCACAGCGAAGGCGATCGGCACGACGACGGGCGCCGTCAGCACGTCGCCGCGGTTGACCCAGAACGCCGTGAGCACGCACACCGGCAGGAACAGCACGCCGTACACCGTCAGGGGTCCGCCGAACAGTACGTCGTCGAGGAAGCCCAGGACGACCATCACCGCCGTGCAGAACAGACCGCTGCCCAGCCCGGTCAGCCGGGGATTGGGCAGCTCGCGCACGCGCCGCACCCACCGCCGCAGGGGCGGCACCGCGGGCGCCCCGGCGGGCCGGGGCCGCGCCACCGCCGCCGGCCGACGCGTCGCGCCACCCGCGGCGGGCGCGACCGCGGGTCTCGCCGGGCCGCCGCCCCGCCCCTGCGAGGGCAGCGGCGCGCGGCTTCGTTGCGGTCCGTACTGCGCGGGTCGCGTCCTGTGTTGCTCCACTGGACCAACTTAGGTCGGTTTATGTGCCGAATAGCCCGACAGACACGCCGTAGGACCATGCCCGGCCATGTGTTCGACGTCCGGCACGGCGGTTACCGGACACCCCGTAGACTGGTGGATCGGCCCTGCCTGGCCTGCTCCGCCCTCCGCATCCTCACGTACGGGAAGTCGCAACGTGTCGCTCACGATCGGAATCGTCGGTCTGCCGAATGTCGGCAAGTCGACCCTGTTCAACGCCCTGACCAAGAACGACGTGCTCGCGGCCAACTACCCGTTCGCCACTATCGAGCCCAACGTCGGCGTGGTCGGCGTCCCCGACCCGCGCCTGACGAAGCTGGCCGAGATCTTCTCGTCCGAGCGCGTCCTGCCGGCCACCGTCGACTTCGTCGACATCGCCGGCATCGTGCGCGGCGCGAGCGAGGGCGAGGGCCTGGGCAACAAGTTCCTCGCGAACATCCGTGAGTCCGACGCGATCTGCCAGGTCATCCGCGCCTTCAAGGACGAGAACGTCGTCCACGTCGACGGCAAGGTCTCGCCCAAGGACGACATCGAGACGATCAACACCGAGCTGATCCTCGCCGACCTCCAGACCATCGAGAAGGTCCTGCCCCGCCTCCAGAAGGAGTCGCGGATCAAGAAGGACGTCGCGCCGAAGGTCAAGGCCGTCGAGGAGGCCAAGGAGATCCTGGAGAAGGGCGACACCCTCTTCTCGCAGGGCATCGTCCAGGGCACCGAGCGCGCGGAGCTCCTCCACGACCTGCACCTCCTCACGACGAAGCCCTTCCTCTACGTCTTCAACGTGGACGAGGACGAGCTGACCGACGAGGCCTTCAAGAACGAGCAGCGCTCCCTGGTCGCCCCCGCCGAGGCGATCTTCCTCAACGCCAAGCTCGAGGCCGACCTCGCCGAGCTGGACGAGGACGAGGCCCTGGAGCTCCTCCAGTCCGTCGGCCAGGACGAGCCCGGCCTCGCCACCCTCGCCCACGTCGGCTTCCGCACCCTCGGCCTCCAGACCTACCTGACGGCCGGCCCCAAGGAATCCCGCGCCTGGACCATCAAGAAGGGCGCCACCGCCCCCGAGGCCGCCGGGGTCATCCACACCGACTTCCAGAAGGGCTTCATCAAGGCGGAGGTCATCTCCTTCGAGGACCTGGTCGCCACCGGCTCGGTCGCCGAGGCCCGCGCCAAGGGCAAGGCCCGCATGGAGGGCAAGGACTACGTGATGCAGGACGGGGACGTGGTGGAGTTCCGCTTCAACGTGTGATCGGTTCGCCACTTTCCGTACTTCGTCAAGCGCTCAGGGATGCTGCCCCGCGATCAGAAGGGCGGTCTCGGGGCGGCGTTTTGGCCTCCGCGTCGGCTTCGAACACGAGGCCGGCACGGAGGTATGCGCAGCCGACGGCGCTCGGCGGGTCCGAGGCTGATCGCGCCATCGCAGTGCGCGCCCCACATCGCGCCCAGCTCCATCGTGGCGACGGCGGAGTCGGCTGGTTCCGGAGCCGCGCCGGGTTCGAGGCGCGGGCCGTAGTCCTGTGCGAGTCGGGCCAGGGGGAGCCGGGCACGCAGTCAGGAAAAGAGCACCCAGCCGGTCCTTCACCACCGCGATCTCCCGGGTCCGGCAGTAGAAGACCTCCAGGGGGCACGAGCCCGTCTCTCGCCGGCCGACGTCCTCATCGCGGCGATCACCGAGCGGCACCGGGCCGCGATCCTGCACGACGACGGCGACTTCGCCGTGATCGCCTCGGTGAGCGGGCTGCGAGCCGAGTGGTCGTGGAGCCCGGGACCGCTGACCGAGGCCGACGCCGATCACGTCGAGGGGCGGAGGGCCTGAGTAGGGGTACTCAGAAGCGCTGTGCTGAACAGCCCTCACCTCGTCGGCGTGTGGGGCGCACCATCGAGTGCCCCTGCGTCGAGAGAGGTACTTGATGGGCCGTGACCTGCTGCAATTGCGCACCGCTACCCCGGAGGACCTTGACTGGATCTTCGAGCTGCGTCACCGGGTGTACGCCCAGGAGCTGGGCCAGCATGCATTGGATCCGGCGGGGCGGCTCCGGGACGGGCTCGACGGGGACAACGTGTACCTGGTCGCGGCCGCGGGAGCGGAACGGGTCGGCTTCGTCAGCCTGACGCCGCGCTGCGCTGGATCGCCTCCCGGGGCGGGCGCAAGGTGATGGCCATGGGGCGCACCGAACTGCTCGGCATGTACCTGGCCGCCGGTCTCAGCCCGGCCGGCCGCACCGTGCGCAGCGGTGCCGTGACCTTCGAGGTGCTGACCGGCGAGGTCGCCGAGCTGGCGCGGCGCGCGCACGAGAGGTACGGCACCACGCTGGAGCGTCTGCGGTCCGCCGTGGACTGGCGGCTCGACACGGCCTTCACGGCCCGGCCCGACGGCTGCGAACACGGCGGAGCCTCCTTCACCGCGATCGGCGCCGACTTCCGTACGCTCGAACGGCGCCGTCGGATCGTCACCGCCGACGTGCTGGACGCCTGGTTCCCGCCGGCCCCCGGGGTGCGGGCGGTGCTGGCGGAGGACCCGGACTGGATCGCCCGTACGTCGCCGCCGGCCGGTGCCGAGGGGCTGCTGTCGGAGATCGCCGCGGTCCGGGCGCTGCCGGTGGGCGCACTCGCCGTCGGCGCCGGTTCGTCGGACCTGATCTTCCGGGCGTTCGGCCAGTGGCTGACCCCCGAGAGCAGGGTGCTGCTGACCGACCCCTGCTACGGCGAGTACGCCCATGTCACCGAGCGAGTGATCGGATGCCGGGTGGACCGCTTCCGGTTGCGCCGGGAGGACGACTGGCGGATCGACCCGGACCGGCTGGCCGCCACCGTGGGAACCGGCCGCTACGACCTCGTGGTCCTCGTCAACCCCAACAACCCGACGGGGCGTCACGCCCCGGCCGCCGAGCTGCGCCCGGTGATCGAGGCGGCACCCGCCCGCACCCGCTGGTGGGTGGACGAGGCGTACCTGGGCTACGTCGGCGAGGCCGAGTCGCTGGCCGGCCTCGCGGCGGTGAGTCCCCGTGTGGTCGTCTGCGCCTCGCTGTCCAAGATGTACGCGCTGTCCGGCATGAGGGCCGCGTACCTGGTCGCCGAGCCGGCCGTCGCGGCCCGGGTGCGCCGCCGGACGCCGCCCTGGCCCGTCGGCCTGCCCGCGCAGATGGCGGCCGTGGCGGCCCTGCGCGACCCGGAGTACTACCGCGGCCGCTGGGCGCGCACCCACGAGCTGCGCGGGCAACTGGCCGCCGGGCTCGCCGCGTTGGACGAGCGCGTGACGGTGGAGGAGTCGGTGGCGAACTTCCTCGCCCTGGTCCTGCCACCGGGCGGGCCGAGCGCCGCGGAGCTGGTGAACGAGTGCCGGCGCCACGGCGTCCATCTGCGTGACCTGTCGCCGCTGTCGCCCGCCTACCAGGGCCGTACCGTGCGCGTCGCCGTCAAGGACGCCGAGGAGAACGCCCGCATCGTGGCCGCCTGCCGGGCCGCCCTGGCGCTGCCGCGGCCGGGGCAGGCTTCGCCCGCGGTGTCCGTCCGGTGATCACGGTCGCCTCCCTGGTGCCGTACCTCGGTGGGGCGCTGGCGGTGAGCGGCGTGGCGGTGGCCGCGTCCCGGCGCCGTGAGCTGCTGCACCGGTGGTTCGCGTGGGCGATCGGCGTGCCCTTGGTCACCGGGGCGTTCTGGGCGGGGCCCGCGGGTGCCGCCGCCGTCGCGGTCGTCGTCGGGGTGGTCGCGGCGATGGAGTTCGGTGGGCTGGCGGGGCTGCGGCGGCCGGACCGGGTCGTGCTGGCCGCCGGGGTGACGGGCGTGGTGCTGGCCGCGTGGCTGTCGCCCGGTCAGGTGCCGCGGGTGCTCGCCGTCTCGGCGCTCGCGCTGGCCGCGTTGCCGCTCCTCGGCGGCGATGCCGACGACGGCGGGCGCCGACTGGGCGCCGGACTGCTCGGGCTGGCCTGGCTGAGTGTGCTGGCCGCGCTGGTGCCGCTCGGGGCGAATGGGCTGGCGCTGTTCGTGGCGGTGTCGGTCGCCGACATCGTGGCGTACTTCGCCGGCCGCAGCATCGGCGGGCCGCGGCTGTCGACGCTGTCGCCGGCCAAGCGGTGGAGCGGGACCGTCGCCGGGGCCGCCGCCGGTCTGGCCGTGCTCGCCGTACTGTCCGTCCTGACCTGGCCGACGGCGATCGCGGTGGCGGTCGGCGGCCCGGCCGGCGACCTCCTCGAATCCATGGTCAAACGAGGTGCGGGGGCCAAGGACGCGGGGCAGTGGCTGCCCGGGTCCGGCGGCCTGCTGGACAGGATCGACTCCCTGCTCCTCGCCCTGGCCGTCCTCCTGGTCCTGAGCTGACCCGCCCGTCTCCGGTCCGTACCGCCCGACGGCCCGGCACCGGCGTCCCTGCCGGACCGGGGAGCGCCGCGGCCGCGCGGTGGGAGGATGCGGGGACGTGAGAGAGGGGTCCGGGCGTGGGGCGGGGTGAGCGGGAGGACATCGCCCGGGGAGGGCGGCTGCTGGAGGCGGCGCGGGCACTGGCCGGTGACCACGGCAGGGCGGCCGACGCCGTACGGGCGGCGCTGGCGCCGATCCAGGACGCCGCCGTGCGGCGGGAACTCGACGCCCTCCCCGTCGCCCGGTTGCAGGACGTCACCGAAGGCCGGCTGCGGCTCGGCGGTGTGGAGAAGAGCGGGCTGCGCACGGTCGGCGGCGTGCTCGACGCCGGGCCCCACCGGTTGCGGCAGGTCCCCGGGGTCGGGCAGCGCACCGCCGATCAGATCCTCGCCGCCGCCCGCCGCCTCTCCGAGGCCGTGCACGAGACCGTGGCCGTGCACATCGACGTGGACCGGCCGGAGCCGGGGACGACCGCGCTCGTCACCGCCCTGCACGTGCTGGTGGAGGCCGGGCCGGACGCCCGGCGCGCGGTGGACCGGGCCGAAGGTCTGGCGGAACGGCTCGGGCCCCTGCTGGAGGACGCCCGGCCCGTCGGTGGGCGCCTGCGGATGCTCGTCGCCGGCAAGGAGAAGCGGGCCCGCGCACTGGACGCCGTGGCCGGGATCCGGGCGCTCGTCGAGGACGCCGAGCGGGCGGGGCTGCCCGAGCTGTTCGCCCAGGCCTCCGTGGACCTGCTGCGGGGCCCGGCCTCGGACGTCGCCGCCTGGGTGGACTTCGAGCTGCGCTCCGCCGAGTACTACAGCCTGCTCGCGGAGATCTCCGGGCGGATGCCCGACACGGCCGCCGCCGAGGGCTTCCTGCCGGACGGGATCGCCGAGCGGGTGCGGGCGCAGCGCCTCGACGACTCCCGGCGGCGCGTCTCCCTGCGCGGCTACCAGGCGTTCGGCGCCCGCTTCGCCCTCGCGCAGCGCAGGGTGATCCTCGGTGACGAGATGGGTCTCGGCAAGACCGTCCAGGCCATCGCCGTCATGGCGCACCTGGCCGCCGAGGGGCGGAGCCACTTCCTGGTCGTCTGCCCGGCGAGTGTCCTCGTGAACTGGACGCGGGAGGTCGAGGCCCGCAGCGCCCTGCGCGTCGCCGTGCTCCACGGCCCCGACCGGCACGACGCGTTCGCCGACTGGAAGGGGCGCGGAGGGGTCGCGGTGACCACGTTCGACGCGCTGCGCGGATTCCCCGGGCCGGACGGTGCGGAGGTCGGCCTGCTCGTCGTCGACGAGGCGCACTCCGTGAAGAACCCGAAGGCCAAGAGGTCCCGGGCCGTCGCCCTGTGGGCGGAGCACTGCGACCGCGCCCTGTTCATGACCGGCACCCCGATGGAGAACAGGGTCGCCGAGTTCCGCAACCTCGTCGGGATGCTCGATCCCCGCCTCGCCGAGTCCCTGGGCGAACCAGACACCCCGGCCGGCTCGGTCGGCTTCCGCCAGGCCGTCGCCCCGGTCTACCTGCGGCGCAACCAGCAGGACGTGCTGACGGAACTCCCGAGCCTCCAGCAGACCGACGAATGGGAGGAGCCGAGCCCCCCGGACGAGGAGGCGTACCGGGAGGCCGTACGCGCCAGAAACCTCATGGCGATGCGCCGGGCCGCGTACGCGCGCCCCGAGACGTCGGCCAAGCTGGGCCGCCTGCGGGAGATCGTCCGGGAGGCCGGCGAGAACGGGCAGAAGACGGTGGTCTTCTCCCACTTCAAGGACGTCCTCGGCGTGGTGCGGGAAGCGCTCGCGGAGGACGGCGGCAGCACGCTGTTCGGCCCGCTCACCGGAAGCGTCCCGGCCGGGCGGCGGCAGCGGATCGTCGACGACTTCGGCGCGGCCGACGGCCCGGCGGTGCTCCTCGCGCAGATCCAGGCCGCGGGCGTCGGCCTCAACCTCCAGGCCGCCTCCGTCGTCGTCCTGTGCGAACCGCAGATCAAGCCGACCGTCGAGCACCAGGCGGTCGCCCGCGCCCACCGGATGGGCCAGGTCAGGCCGGTCCGCGTGCACCGCCTGCTGGCCACCGGCGGAGTGGACGAACGCCTGGTGAGGATGCTGGAGAGGAAGACCCGTCTCTTCGACGCCTACGCCCGCCGCAGCGCCGTCACCGAAGCCACCCCGGACGCGGTCGACGTGTCGGACCTCGACCTGGCCCGCCGGATCGTCGAGGAGGAACAGGAACGCCTCGGCATGACGGACGCCGGTCTCACGGCGTCCGGGTGACGCCGGGACCATCCGGCCACCGGCCCGGCGTGCTCAGCGCGCTGTCCGCCGCCACCACCGTGTCCGCCTGGTGTTCCACCTGCCGCCGCGGCGGCACCCGGCGCAGCCGAAGGGCCCGGGCACAGGACGACGTTCCAGGTGACGACGTCGGGGCCGGTCGCCGGGGACGGCCGGTCGCCGCGCGCCACACGCTCCGCCGGCGCCGGCTCGCGCCGTCACCGGGACAGCTCCGCGAGGCTCAGCAGGAGATGGGCCGACTCGGGGTGGTCGAAGTCGGAGTGCGCCCCGGCGGGGGCCAGTCGGGTGCCGGCGCTGCCGCGGAAACGCTCCCCGGCGTCCACGTTGACCAGCCGGTGGTCCAGCCGCGACAGCCGGTACGGCTCGTGCACCGGCAGCAGCCGCGTGTGGAACTGGGGGACCGGCGCCGCGCCCGCCCCCGAGTGGCCGATCCCGGCGGCCCCCTCCGCGCGCAGGTGCCAGAACCCCGTGGCCCGGTCCCAGCGGGAGTGGGTCAGCACCAGCGGTCCGCGCAGCGGCGCCCCGGACCCCGCGCCGGACGGGAACAGCGACGGGAAGACGCGGTCGAACGCGTCGCGGGGCGCGGCCATCTGGAAGACGACCATGCTGTCCACGGTGAACGGGCGCCCCGGCTGCGCGGGAGTGCTCCACCCCAGGACCCGCGGCGCGTCCGGCGCCGCCGCCCACTGCACCGCCTCGCACAGGAAGCGGCCCCCGAACGAGTGGCCCACGAGGTGCAGGTACTGGCCGTCGCGGTTGGCGAGCACCGGAGGCGCCGCCGGGTCGGGGCGCCGGGCGTCGAGGTAGCCGAGGAGGTGGGCGAGGACGTACGGGGCGTGGCCCTCGCCCGGTGCGCTCATCGCGTGGGCGCGGTCGCGGATACGCCGGTAGCCGCCGAGCGTGGGGAGGCTGGACGACGGCCAGCGCACCACCACCAGCGCGGGCCGGTATCCGCGGGCGAGCCGCGGATAGCGGTCCGGGTGCGCGGCGCGCAGATCGCGGGCCCGCGTGACCAGGGCCGTCGCCCGCCGCGCGGCGACCTCCGGCGCGGTCTGCCAGCCGTGGACGTAGACGTAGAGGTCCGTCACCCGCTCCGGGGGCCGGACGTGCTCGGCGAGATGCTCGGCGATCCGGTGGCCTGGGACGGTATGACGGCCGTCGGGGCGGCGGAGGCGTCCTCGCTCGTCGAGGTCAACGGTGATGAGGTGCACGGTCGGACCTCCAGGAGGCTGTCGATGCCGCAGTACAGCAGGTAGGCCAGGGCCAGCGGGTTGTGCAACTCGTCCAGGAAGTGGCGGACCAGCGCGCGGCAGATCTCCCCGGCCGTCCGCGAGCCCGCCAGGTACCGATCGAGGAACGCGCGGGCGTACTGCGACGCGAAGACCTGGGGGATCTCGATCTGCGGGCCCAGCACCCCGGTCGCGCCGTGCTCGACGAAGGCCCTGCCGAGGTACTCCAGTTCGGCGGAGGCCGCCGGTACGCCCGCGTGGCAGGCGTTGAGCAGCACGAACGGGCGGAACACCGAGTCCCGCGCGGCCCGGGCCTCCTCGCGGTGCTGGTGGACGAGGTCCGCGTCGACGACCTTGCTGTCCGAGAGCCGGATGCCGACGGTGCGGTGGACGCCGTACTCGTCGAAGGCGCCGTGGCACCAGAAGTACATGAGGTCCTCGTCGAACTCCGCGTCGGCGAGGGACCGGAGCAGGTCGTCCGCGTGCGTGCGCACCGTCAGCTTGGTGCGCTCGCCCAGCAGCCGGGCCACGTCGTCCGCGCAGCCGACGCCGTCGAGCGCGGTGTCGGTGTTCAGGCTGGTGACCGGGAGGGGCCGGACGGCCGGGGCGTGGACGGGCGCGTACGACGCCCCGGTCTGCTCGATCTCGTGCCGGTGCCCGAGGAAGGAGGGCGTCGCCGGATCCTCGGCCCGCACCGCGAGCATCGGCCACGGCACGGACACCTCGGAGTCGAAGCTGATGCGCAGGCCCTCTTGGCGCAGCTCGCCGAGCAGGAACTCGCGGAACCTCACCAGGTCGCCGTCCGTCCCGGCGAGGATGCGGTCGAGCGTGTACGCCCCGGTCCTGGCGAGTTCCCCGGTGAGGGGGACGACCGTGTTCCGGGAGTGCCTGAGGTCATGGGTGGCGGCGAAGGGGAACGGCGGCCCGTACGGCATCCCGTCGGCGTCCAGGGGCTGGTGGCGCACGAACTCCTGCCACCGGCCGCGCAGCCGGTCCGCCTGGTGGCGGATGGCGGTGCCGGTGATCTGGAGCCGGGCGCGGTGGACGCGGGTGCGCGGGGCGCGTTTGCCGGTGGGCAGCGCGATCATCTCGGCGCGGTCGTCGGACCCGACGGTGAGGACGACGGTCAGGTCGAGGGGGCGCTGTCCGTGGTCCCCGGGCCAGCGGGTGAGGTCGCCCGACGGGTCGTGGACGACCTCGGTGTGCAGCTCGTGCGGCATGGACTCAGGGCCTCCCGAGCGGTTCGGGGACCGCGACCGGCAGCGTCGCCTCGACGACCTGGAGCACCTTGCCGTACTCCGGGTCGTACACCCGGAAACGCAGCCGGTGTTCGCCCGGCTCCCGGGCCGTGAAGGTGAACCGCGCGGGCTCCGCGTCGTCCGTCGCACAGGTGAGGGCGGACGGTTCCAGCGTCGCGGAGGACCGCGACGTGCCGATCACGAGGACGGACACGGGCGCCGTCCGGTCCAGTTCGGCGTCCCGCGGGTCGACGGCGGCCAGGGTGAAGCCGATCGTCGTGGCGGCGCCGACGCGCACGACGTCGTCCTCCACGGTCAGCCGTGCCCGCCGCGCCGGCCGGGCAGCCCGCGCGGAACCGGCGGAGGGGGAGGGGGCCGGCGGGGGTTCGGGGGCTCCGGGGCCGGGAGGCGGTGGCGGTGCCGCCGGGGGTACGGAGGCGCCGGGGTCCGGGGAGGGGTGTTCCGCCGGGGGCACGTGGTCGCCAGGGCCCGCGGACGGGTCGGGGCCCGCGATCGCGGCAGGGGGCGCGGGTTCGGGGTGTCCGGGGGACGCGGGCCCGGAGTACGAGGGCCAGGGGGCGGCACCGGGGCGCGGGGGCGAGGCGGGCCACGTGGCGGCGCCGGGGTGCGGCCGCGACGCGGGGCGCCCGAACGGCCCGGCACCCGTGCCCGACGTGGCCGACGCGACCGACGACCCGAACGGCTCGGCCGGCGGCCCGTACAGCGCGGGCCCGGTGCGTGGGGTGGGCGGATCCGCGACCGCGCCGGGCGCCGCCGAGTCCCTGCCGGTCGACTCCGTGACCGCTCGGGGCGGCTCAGCGGCGAGGCCGGGCGAGTGCGTGGCCATGGGGGGCTGTCCCGGGGCTGCGGCGGAGGGGTGGGGGACTGGGCAGGGCGGCGCGGAGGCCGTGCTGGACGGCCGCGTGGTCACGGGGGGCTGTCCCGGGACCGCGCCGGGCGCCGCGGTGGCCGTGCCGGGTGGTCGCGTTGCTGTGCCGGGCGGTGCGGTGGCCGTGCCGGGCTGCTGCGTGGTGGCGTGGGGCCGTCCCGGGGCTTCGGCGGGTGGTTCGGCGACCGTCCGGGGTGGCTGCGTGACCGTGCCGGGCTGCTGCGTGACGGCGGGGGGCTGTCCCGGGACCTCGCCGGGCTGTCCCGGGACCTCGCCGGGCGGGTCCGTGACCGTGCCGGGCGGGTCCGTGACCGTGCCGGGCGGGTCCGTGACCGTGCCGGGCGGGCCCGTGACCGTATCGGACGTCCCCGACACCACGTCGTACTTCCCTGCGACCGCGCCGAACCGTCTCGTGCCCCCACCGGCCGACTCCGGCACCCCACCGGCCGGCCCCGTCACCGCGCCCGGCTGTCCCGGTGCCGCTTCGGACCGCCCCGCGCCCTCACCCGGTGCCCCAGCGATCCCAGGCACCCCCGGCACCCCACCCGGCACCCCCGGCACCGCGCTGGACGATTCCGCCGGTCCCCCCTCCGCCTCGCCGCGCCCCGCCGACCCGTGGAACCCCTCGATCACCAGCGCCGCCAGCTCGTCGTACGCGCGTCGGGTGCCGGACCGCAGCCGGGCCATGTCGAGTTCCGCGCCGGTGGCGAGGTGGTCGTCGAAGGGGACCGTGACGACGCCCCGGCAGCGCCCGGCGAAGTGCTCGACGATCCTGTCCGTCCTGACCGGCGTGGTGCCGGGGTGGACGGCGGAGAGGACCACGAGGGCGCGCCGCGCCAGCTCGGCGTGGCCGTGGTGGGCGAGCCAGTCCAGGGTCACGTCGGCGACCGCCGCGCCGTCCACGCTCGCGGTGGCGACCACCACCAACTGGTCGGTGAGCGCGAGCACCCCGCGCATGGCCTCCTGCATCAGCCCCGTACCGGAGTCGGTCACGACGACCGGGTAGACCCGGCTCAGGGCGTCGACGACCCGCTGGTACTGCTGCGCGCCGAACGGGCAGGACAGCGCGGGCCCGACGTCGTGCGCGAGGACCTCCAGGCCGCCCGGGCCGGTCGAGGTGAACCGGCGGACGGCGTCGCGGCTGTCCGCCTCCGGGAGGGCCGCGAGCAGGTCGAGGACCGTGGCACCGTTCCTGCGGCGCACCCGGTGGCCGAGCGTGCCGCCCTCGGGGGAGGCGTCGACGGCGATCACCGGGTCGGCGCACAGTCCCGCCAGGGTCGCGCCGAGCGCGGCGGCCGTGGTCGTCTTGCCCGTACCGCCCTTCAGACTGATCACCGAGACGCGGTGGCACCCGACGATCGGCCGGCCGGGCTCCGCGACGGGCCGGGACGCGCCCCGGCCCGGCCCGCGGCGGCGGGTCAGCCGGCGCAGCAGCCGGGCGGACCACGGCGGTTCGAGCAGCAGGCTCCGCGCGGACAGCGCGGCCCCGCCCGGCGGCGGGACCGGGGAGCCGGACGCCGGACCGGAATCCGGGACGGACCACGGACCCGCGACCGTCGTCTCCGGGCGGGGCCGGACCGTCGCGGGGACGGCCGCGGCGACGTCGGCGGCCCTGTTCCGCCACTCCGTCAACTGGTCGCGGGTCTCCACGACGGCCGGATGGTTGCCGTCGAACACCCGCACCATGTCGTCGAGGAGAGCCGCGTAGGCCGCCGCCGCGCCCGCGGCGTCACCGGCCCGGCCGCGCCACAGCGCGATGTTGTGCCGGGTGAGCAGGGTGTCGGGGTGGGTGGGCCCGAGCACGGGCAGCCGGTCGGCCAGCAGATCGGTGTACGCCGCCGCCGCCCTGGCCGGGTCGCCCGCGACGCCCTGCCAGCGCGCCAGGTTGTCCCGGACGGTGAACACGTCGGGGTTGTCGGGGCCGAGGACCCGCTCCAGGTCGCCGAGCAGGTCCCGGTAGGCGGCGACGGCACCGGCCGCGTCCCGCGAGGCGCCGCGCACCCGCGCCTGGTAGCCGCGGGCGGCCAGGGTGTCCGGGTGGTCCGGGCCGAACCGCTGCTCCAGCTTCGCGTGCAGCCAGTCCCAGCGGATCCGGGCCGCCCGGACCAGCCCCGCGTCGATGAGGTTGCGGCCCGTCTGGAACAACACCGCATGGCAGTGGGGCCGCCACAGCGCCTCCCTCGCGTGCCCGGTCAGCGCGTCCGTCCCCGAGCGCAGCGCCCGGCACAGCGCGGACCGGGGCCGCTCGGACGCCGTACGCCACACCGCCCGCAGGGCGTCGGCCGCGCTCAGGGCGAGGGCGTCGCGGTCCTCCTCGGGCACCGCCTCGCGCACGGCCTCCTGCACGAGGGTGCTCAGCCGTACGGCCGGACACTCCGCGTCGCCGTCGTACTCGACCAGGCGCAGGCCGTGCAGCACGCCGAGGGCGTCCAGGACGTCCCGCGTCCCGGGGGGCGTCCCGGCGTCCCCCGAGCCGCTGCGGCGCGCGAGGTGGTCCAGCGCGGGCTCGCTGGTGAGCACCTCGACCGGCACGCCGTGCGGATCGAGTACGGCGGCCAGTTCGAGCAGGGGGCGGGCGAGCCCCGCGCACTCCCGGTCGGCCGCCCCGACCGCGAGCCACCAGCCGGCGGTCACGGCGTCGCGCGAGGCGTCCCCGGCCCCGTCGGCACCGGACACGTCGGTCACCTCGGCGCGGGTCCGCCGGGCCAGCCGCTCGCGGTGGGCGGCACAGGTCGGCCCGGCCCGTGCCACGCAGGCGGCCGCCGTGGACAGTGCCGCCGGGTGCCACCGCAGGTCGGCGGCGAGGGCCGCGACGTCGGTGGGGTCGTCCCGGTGCCCGTGGCCGAGGAGTTCGCGCGTGAGCTGGTCGGCCGCGACCCCGGCCGGATACGGCCCGAAGCCGACGCATTCGGCACCGTCGGGCAGGGAGGTGGCGCGGCGGGCGGTGACCAGGACCCTGCCGTGGGGCCGGGACGGCGGCCACATGCCGTCCAGGCCGGCCGTGTCCGGCACCCCGTCGAGCACCACCAGCCAGCGCCGGTCGGTCCAGCTCAGCCAGGAGCGGAACGCCTCGGCGGAGTGCTCGGGGCGGCCGGGGTCGTGGTCGGTGGTGACGGCGGCGGCGTCCGCGTAGCCGCAGACGAGGGCGTCGCCGCTGGTGGCGGTCACCCACACCACCAGGTCCGCCGAGCCGTCCCGCAGCGCGCGCCGGGCCAGGTGCGCGGCCTGCTGCGTCTTGCCCGTCCCGGCGGGGCCGGTGAGCACCCGGACCGGCGCCGGGCTCCCGAGCGCGTCGCCCCGGTCGCGGAAGTGCTCCGCCGGTGCCGGGATCCGCCCCACCAGCGTGACGGACGCGTCCGGGCCGCCGTCGAGGGCGAGCGCGCCACCGGTCACGGGCGCCGCCACCGTGGCGTGGGCGACCAGACCCAGCCGGGCCAACTCGCCGAGCTGCCGCGTGAGTTCGGAGCGCTCGCCGGCCGCCGCCTGCTCCAGCAGCAGTTCGAAGCGCGTCTGCAGGGCGGTCTCCACCCTGATGCGCGGTTCGGGACCGTCCGCCTCGCGCAACGCGGCGGCGCTCAGGTCCAGACGGTGCCGATGCTCCTGCTCGGCCCGCAGGTCGCCCCGGGCGAGGAACCGCGCCACCCGGTCGCGCACGACCGCCCACCGCTCGACGGTGGCCGCCTCGGCCACGGCGGTGCCGGCCGCGGCCGCCGCGGAGAGGGAGGCGTCGTCCAACATGCGGCGCACCCCCGTCCTTCGCAGCTCTCCCGACGCCAACGAGGCTTCCATAGAAGCACAATGGGCCCCGCCGCACCCCGTCGGCCGAGCCACACCACTCCCGTTCGGGCTCCCGTCCCACGGTCCGTCGGCGGCGCACCCGCACGGGCCGCCGCGTCCCGCGCACCGGCTCGCGCGCCCGGCCCGGCACGCTGCCCGCATACCATGCGCTCAGTCAGGCGGCCCGCGTCCGGGCGGTCGCGCTCACCCCGCGGCGCCGCGCGGCACCGCACGGATGAGGAGTACGGCACAGGTGTCCATACCGCCGCCCCCCGGTCCCCGAGGGCCGTACCCCCAGGGGCCGTACGCCCCGCCGCAGCCCCAGCCGGCGTGGGGCCGGCCCTACGGCGCGTTCCCCGGGCCGGCGCCCCTCAACGGCGTCGCCATCGCCGCGTTCGTGCTCGGCGTGCTCTGCTTCGTTCCGGCGGTCGGACTCGTGCTGGGCCTGGTCGCGCTGGGCCAGATCAGGAAGAAGGGCGAGCGGGGCAAGGGGCTGGCGGTGGCGGGTTCCCTGCTCTCCTCCGTGGGCCTGGTCCTGTGGGCGGTGTCGTTGTCCACGGGCGTCGCCTCCGACGTCTGGCAGAGCTTCAAGGACGCCGCACGCGGCGAGGGCACCGCCTACGCGCTCTCCCCGGGGCAGTGCTTCACCACGCCCAGCGGATCCCTGCAAGGGGTCACCTACGACGTCGACGAGGTGCCCTGCGACCAGGAGCACGACGGCGAGGTGTTCGCCGCCTTCGACCTGCCCGGCGGGGCCTATCCCGGCGACGGCGAGATCACGCGCTCCGCCGACGACCGGTGCTACGGGCTCCGGGACGGTTACGCCATGGACCGCTGGGCCCTGCCCGCGGACGTCGACGTGTACTACCTGACGCCGACCCGGGAGAGCTGGCGCGCGGGCGACCGGGAGATCACCTGCCTGTTCGGCAACACGGACGAGCGGGGCACCCTGACCGGCTCGCTGCGCAACGACGCCAGGACGCTCGACCCGCACCAGTTCACCTACCTGCTGGGGGAGGGCTCCCTCAACCGGGCCATGGACGAGGCGCCCGAGGCGGAGTCGCCCGAGGACGACTTCGCGGCGTACTCGGTCTGGGCGGGGCAGGTGTCGGGCGCGCTGGAGCACGAGCTGTGGATCCTGCGCAGGCACGACTGGCCCGCCGGGTCCGAGCGGGAGGTCGCCGGCCTGATCGCGGACCTGGAGGCGGCGGAGGAGGAGTGGGGCCTCGCGGCGAGGTCCACCGACGTCGGCACCTTCTACGAGCACTACGACAAGGGCTTCGACCTGATCGACGGCGACACGACGGTCACGGCACGCAAGGCCCTCGGGCTGCCCACGACGCCACCGTCGTACGAGGAGGAGGACGGCGACGGGCCGGGCGGCACCGGCATGGAGGTGTGAGGACGTCCACAGCGGGGAGAAAGTGCCTGCGTGAAGCGCCCGACGGCACACGTCATCACTTCGAGTGATTCTCTGGCCTTCACTTGCCTGGCACAACCTACGGTTGCCACGCTGTTGCTGTCTGTACAACCTGATGGGAGCGGCCAGTGACATTCGGTGAGCAGCCGGCGTACCTGCGTGTCGCGGGTGATCTCCGCAAGAAGATCGTCGACGGCCTGCTGGCCCCCCACACCCGGCTTCCCTCCCAGGCCCGGATCCGCGAGGAGTACGGCGTCTCGGACACCGTCGCCCTGGAAGCCCGCAAGGTGCTGATGGCCGAGGGGCTGGTCGAGGGGCGCTCGGGCTCCGGCACGTATGTGCGCGAGCGGCCCGTGCCCCGGCGCATCGCCCGCTCCGGGTACCGGCCGGCCGGGGGCGCCACCCCCTTCCGCCAGGAGCAGGCCGCCGGTGAGGCGCGCGGCACCTGGGACTCCCGCAGTGAACAGACCGAGGCGAGCGGCGCCGTCGCCGAGCGTCTCGGGATCAAGCCCGGGGACCGGGTGATGTGCACGCGGTACGTCTTCCGGGAGGGCGGCGAGGCGATGATGCTCTCGACCTCCTGGGAGCCCCTCGACCTCACCGGCCGCACCCCGGTGATGCTGCCCGAGGAGGGCCCGCTCGGCGGCATGGGCGTCGTCGAGCGGATGGCCGCGATCGACGTCGTCGTGGACAACGTCACCGAGGAGGTCGGCGCCCGCCCCGGCCTCGCCGAGGAACTCCTCGCCCTGGGCGGCGTCCCCGGGCACGTCGTCCTGGTCGTCCAGCGCACCTTCTACGCCTCGGGCCGCCCGGTCGAGACGGCCGATCTCGTGGTCCCCGCGGACCGCTACCGGGTGGCGTACCACCTGCCCGTGAAGTAGGGCGCGGCGCTGCCGAGCCGGCCCCGTACCGGCAGTCGGACAGGGCCTCGCGCCCGCCGAGCGGAGCGGCCCCGGGCACGCCGGGCGCCGCGTCCGCCCAGGTGTGAGATGGCGCACGCCTCCGCGCGCCCCCCGCGCCCCTCACCCGTGCCGGCGCCCTCGCCCCGGATCCCACTCCCCCGCTGCCGCGGCGCGTGATTCCGGTCGTTCTCGCAGGTCGCCTCCGTCCCGCCGGACATGCCCCGACCGGAGGCGTCGGCGCGCGCGGACGGCGCGTCCGGCATCGTGCGCCCCCTGCGTTCTGGCTGGTTGCGTACCTCTTTGTGAAAATCCGTATTCGCTGCGTGAAGGTTAGGCGTAGGCTCGGGCATATGCGGATTGCGGTTTCCTTAGCGGGCGGGGCGCGGCGCGGACCGCGGGCGGGAAGTGGAGGGGCGCGATGAACGACAGCACGGTCACTCACCCCTGGCTGGTCTTCCGCCAGGACGACAACGGCAATCGCTACCGCGTGGGCCGGTACGCGACCCGGGCCGAGGCCCAGCGGATCGCGGACACCCTCGACGGTCGCGGTCACAAGCAGCTCTACTGGGTCGAGAAGCTCGGCCCGAACACCACCGGCTCCGCCGACTGACCCGGACCGTCCCGGCCGTCGGGCGGGTCCTAGGCTTCGCCGCATGACGGAACGGATCGTGGTGGGCGCCGCCCTGGTCGACGGCGGACGTCTCCTCGCCGCGCGCCGCAGCGCGCCGGCCGAGCTGGCCGGACGCTGGGAGCTGCCCGGCGGCAAGGTCGAGGAGGGCGAGACGCCCGAGGCCGCCCTCGTGCGCGAACTGCGCGAGGAACTCGGCGTGACGGCCCGGACCGGTGAACGCGTCCCGGGACAGTGGCCGCTCAGCCCCCCCTACGTCCTCCAGGTGTGGACCGCCCGCCTGCTGCCCGGCTCCCCGGAACCGGAACCCCTCGAGGACCACGACGCCCTGCGCTGGCTCGGTCCCGACGAGATCTGGGACGTGCCCTGGCTCGACCAGGACGTACCCGCCGTCGAGCGCGCGCTCGCGCACCTGGCGCCGCGGGCGAAGGACGTACCGGGCGCATGAATCACGCGGCGGCGAGCCCCCGTACGCCCGCGGTGCTTCCATGCGCCCGGGTGCGCACAGGCGCCCGTCGGACGGTACCGGACCCGGCATATCGGGTATGGGCCCATTGACCCCACGAAAAGGGACGAGGTGGGGTTGCCCGGCGGGGAAGTGATCGGCGTGATCGAGACCGAAGACGACCGGATCGAGTGGGTCTTCCCCGATGACCCGGGCGCCGTGCGCACCGCCCGCTCCCTGGTCCGCGAACGGCTGCGCGGCTGGGACCTGGAGAGCGCAGGCGACATCACCGCACTGCTGGTCAGCGAGCTGGTCACCAACGCCCTGCGGCACGCCACCGGACCCATCGGCGTGCGCATGGTGCGCCGCCCCGAGGGCCTGGACGGCGTTCTGCTCGTGGAGGTCTCCGACCCCCTGCCCGACCCGCCCCGCGAACGCGTCGCCCGCCCCGAGGACGAGGGCGGCCGGGGACTCCAGCTCGTCGCCTCCGCCGCCCGCCGCTGGGGCACACGGCCGGGCGCGACGGGCAAGACGGTCTGGTTCGAGCTCACGGTGCCGCAGTGACGGACCGTCGGCCTGGCGCGGGCGCCCGGCCCCGGCCGAAGACCGTTGCCGGACGGCGGGATTCGATGCCGTGTCCGCTGGTTAGAAGACTGGAAGTGTTGTCACGGTCCGGACCGAAAAGTATCGGGACCGTGCTGTGATCGTGAACACCGTGTCGTGCGGCGCCGTAGTGCTGGATACTGTGGGCAGCCGCCCCCCGGTGACCGGTGCCGGGAGCGGTGAGCTGGAGGGGACGGTTCGCGTGAGCGAGATACCAGCGAGGGCCATGGGGTCCGAGGGCCCGTCGGACGCTGTCGCGGCGGCTGCCGCGGGCCCGGTCGGCGACGCCGTGTGGCAGAGCAGCCCGCCCGGCTCCATGTACGACTACATCAAGGTCGCCTCCTTCTCCATCGGCCCCGACGGACTCGTCGACCAGTGGAGCCTGCGCGCCGAGCAACTGCTCGGCATCCCCGCCGAAGTCGCCGTCGGCACCGACCCCATCGAGACCTTCATCGACCCCGACCTGCGCGAGCGCGGCCAGCGCAAGATGGCCGAGATCCTCGACGGACGCGAGTGGACCGGCGTCGTGCCCTTCCGCGTCCCGGCCGCCGGCCCCGGACGGACGGACCGCGGACGCCGCGTGCACCGCGGCCTCGCCGAGGTGTACGTCATGCCGACGCGCACGGAGGAGGGCGAGAAGGCCGCCGTCTGCATCGTCGTCGACGTGCGCACCCTGCGCAGCATCGAGACCGACCTCGCCGCCTCGCAGGCCATATTCGGCCAGTCTCCGTTCGGTTTCCTGCTGATCGACACCGATCTGCGGGTGCGCCGTGCCAACCAGCGGTTCGCCTCCGTCTTCGGCGGCACCCCCGACGACCACCGCGGCAAGGGCGTCCACGACTATCTGCCGCGTGCCGAGGCCGACCGGGTCTGCGCCACCCTGCGCCGGGTGCTGGAGACCGGCGAGTCCATCACCGACATGCACGTCACGGGCTTCGTCCCCGGCTCCGACGAACGCCGCCACTGGTCCGTCAACCTCTACCGTGTGCACAGCGGTTCGGGCCGGCCCATCGGCGTCTCCTGGCTCGGCACCGACGTCACCGCCCGGCGTGCCGCCGCCCGCGAGGCCGCCGCCGCCCGCCGCAACCTCGCCCTGCTCAACGAGGCCGGAGCCCGCATCGGCAACTCCCTCGACCTGGAGACCACGGCCCGCGAACTCCTCGACGTCGTCGTCCCCGGCTTCTGCGACCTGGCCACCGTCGACCTCTACCAGGGCCTCCTGGCCGGCGACGAGACCCCGCCCGGCCTCGCCGACGGCAGCGCGGAACTGCGCCGCGTCGCCTTCTCCAGCGCCGTCTCCGAAGTGCCCTTCCACGGCACCGGAGAACGCGTCAAGCTCGGCGCCGTCCACCACTACCCGTTCAACTCGCCCTGCGCGGACGCCCTGCGCACGGCGCGCCCGCGCACGGTGGCCGCCGAGGGCGGGGGACTGGTGCAGTCCACTCTCGCCGTCCCGATGGTCGCCCACGACACGGTGGTGGGACTCGCGCAGTTCGCCCGCACCAAGGGCAGCGAACCCTTCGGGGACCGCGACCGCGACCTCGCCGTGGAACTGGCCGCACGCGCCGCCGTCTGCATCGACAACGCCCGCCTCTACCGACGCGAGCACGAACGCGCGCTGATCCTCCAGCGCTCCCTGCTGCCGCCCGGCGACCCGGAGGCGTCCGGCCTCGACATCGCCTGCCGCTATCTGCCCGGCAACGCGGCCACCGGCCGGTCCAGCGAGGTCGGCGGCGACTGGTTCGACGTCATCGAACTCCCCGGCCACCGCACCGCCCTCGTGGTCGGCGACGTCATGGGACGCGGACTGCGCGCCGCCGTGGCGATGGGCGAACTGCGCACCGCGGTGCGGACGCTGGCGCAGCTCGACCTCGAACCGGCCGAGGTCCTCTCCCACCTGGACGAGATCGCCCGCGGCCTCGGCGCGCCGGGAGGCGTGCAGCAGGCGACCCGCGCCGCCCGCCGCCCCCGCGAGGCCGACCTGTCCGAGGTCTACCTGGCGACCTGCGTCTACGCCGTCTACGACGCGGTGACCCGGCGCTGCACCTTCGCCAACGCGGGCCATCTGCCGCCCGTCCTGGTCGAGCCCGGCGAGTCCGCGCTGATGCTGGACGTCCCGCCGGGCCTGCCGCTCGGCGTCGGAGGCGAGCCGTTCGAGGAGGTGGAGGTCGAACTGCCCGAGGGGGCCCTGCTCGCGCTCTACACGGACGGACTGGTCGAGAGCCGCGACCACCCCCTCGACGAGGGGCTCCAGGCCTTCGTCGGCGCGCTCACGGACCCCACGCGCCCCCTCGAGGACGTCTGCGACCAGGTCCTCAACACCCTCGACAGCCACCACGGCGAGGACGACATCGCCCTGCTGATGGCCCGCGTCCAGGGCCTGCCCGCCGAGTCCGTCGGCGACTGGACCCTGCCCCGCGAACCGCGCAGCGTCGGCCGGGCCCGCGAGTACGCCCGCGCCCAACTGCTGAGCTGGGACCTGGAGCCTCTGGTCGACACGACGGAGCTGCTGGTCAGCGAGCTGGTCACCAACGCGCTGCGGTACGGCGAGGGGGAGATCAGACTCCGGCTCCTGCTCGACCGCACCCTGGTCTGCGAGGTCTGGGACTCGGGCCTGGTCCAGCCACGCCGGCGCCGGGCCCGCGACACCGACGAGGGCGGCCGCGGCCTCCAACTGGTCGGCCTGCTCAGCGCGGCCTGGGGTTCACGGCGCACACCGCGCGGCAAGACGGTCTGGTTCGAACTGCCCCTGCCGGGCGACGAGACCCAGCTCACCGATCCGGCGGAGGCCCTGCTGAGCCTGTTCTGACCGAGGCCGCCCGACCGGGAGTCGTACGGGTGCGGGCGCGCCGGACGCGGCGCACCCGGCTG
This sequence comes from Streptomyces sp. NPDC018947, assembly GCF_044390505.1. NCBI lineage: Bacteria > Bacillati > Actinomycetota > Actinomycetes > Kitasatosporales > Streptomycetaceae > Streptomyces > Streptomyces sp. NPDC018947. Next base: position 135,419 of record NZ_JBIRZD010000007.1, on the reverse strand, counting down.
TGCCCGGCCAGCAGCAGCGCCGCCCCGGCCGCGACCAGGGGCGGCACCAGGTCCGCGGACATCACCGCGCCCCACCCCCGACCGCAACCGGAACACCGGTTCGAGTCGTCCTCACCGGCAACACCAGCCACGACCGCTCCCGGCAGGCGTACGGCATCACGTTCGGAGCGTACGAGCGGGAACGCGCCACCGCGACCGGGGACGGCCGCCAGGGAGGGGAACGCCGTGGAGCCGACCGAGCCGAGGACCACCACCCAGGCACCCGCCGACGGCGCGAACGGACCCGAGAAGCCACCCACGCCGGGCACCACCGCCCCGGCAGCGGTCGACGGGGGGAGCGGGTCCGAGGAGGCATCCGCGCCGGGCACCGCCGGCCCCGCGGACGGCGTGGCTCGGAAGGGGAAGCGGAGAAGGCGTCTGCGCCGCGTCGCCCTCGTGCTGCTGCTGGTCCTCCTCGTGCCCGTCCTCGCCGCCGAGACCGCCCTGCGCATCAACTACACCGGCGACCTCGCCGACGGCACCCGCACCCGCGACCGCGACGCGATGTGGCTCGGCCACGCCTGGGTCGACGGCCGCAGGACCGACGCGGACCTCGCCGCCCTCGCCCGCCGCCTCGAGGACACCGGCATCCGCGACCTGTACGTCCACACCGGCCCCCTGGAGCACGACGGCACCCTGCGCGAGTCCCTCTACCCGAAGGCGCGCCGGCTGGTCGACGCCGTCCACCGCGAACTGCCCGGCGTCCGCGTCCAGGCGTTCCTCGGCGACGTCCTCGCCACCGAGGGACCCGACGGCATGAGGCTGGAGAAGGCCGCGACCCGCGCCGCCGTCGTGCGCTCCGCCCGCCAGGTCCTGGACGCCGGCTACGACGGCGTCCACCTCGACCTGGAGCCCCTGCACTCGGGCGACCGGAACTACCTCTCCCTCCTGGACGACCTGCGTGCCGTCACCCGGGCCGAGGGCGCCCAACTCTCCGTCGCCGCCCACCAGATCGACCCGCTCCCGGCCTTCCACTCCGTGTGGGGCACGGTCACCGGGCACCCCAAGTGGTGGTCGCAGGAGTTCTTCGGCCAGGTCGCCCGCCGCGTCGACCAGATCGCCCTCATGTCCTACGACACCATGCAGCCCCTGGAGAGCCTGTACGGCGGCTACGTCGCCCAGCAGACCTCGCTCGCCCTGGAGGCCACACCGCCCACCACCCACCTGCTGATGGGCCTGCCCTTCTACCACGAGAACCGCTTCGGCCACTGGAATCACGCCGAGACCGTCTCGGCCGCCGTCCGCGGCGTCCGCCTGGGCCTGTCCCGCACCGACCCCGGCCGCGCCCGCTTCGGTGTCGCCGCCTACATCGACTTCGCGGCGACGGAGGAGGACTGGACGGCGTACCGGGAGGGCTGGGTGCGCTGAGCGGGCCGCACGACGTCAGGAGCGGCGCCGCCTGATCCTCGACCCCAGCCACACCAGCGGGTCGTACGTGCGGTCCACGGCCCGCTCCTTCAGCGGGATCAGCGCGTTGTCCGTGATCCGGATGCCCTCGGGGCAGACCTCCGTGCAGCACTTGGTGATGTTGCAGTAGCCGAGACCGTGCGCGTCCTGCGCCGCGCGGGCGCGGTCCAGGCCGGACTCCCCGGCCGCGTCCAGCGGATGCATGTCCAGCTCGGCGACCCGCATCAGGAAACGCGGGCCCGCGAACGCCGGCTTGTTCTCCTCGTGGTCACGCACCACGTGGCAGGTGTCCTGGCACAGGAAGCACTCGATGCACTTGCGGAACTCCTGCGAGCGGTCCACGTCCTCCTGCGCCATCCGGTACTCGCCGGGTCCGAGGTCGGCGGGCGGGACGAACGCCGGGACCTCGCGTGCCTTGGCGTAGTTGAAGCCGACGTCGGTCACCAGGTCGCGGATCACCGGGAAGGCCCGCAGCGGGGTGACGGTGACCGTCTCCTCGCGGGTGAAGACCGACATGCGGGTCATGCACATCAGCCGGGGCCGCCCGTTGACCTCCGCCGAGCACGAACCGCACTTGCCCGCCTTGCAGTTCCAGCGCACGGCGAGATCGGGGGCCTGCGTGGCCTGGATGCGGTGGACGGCGTCGAGGACCACCTCGCCGTCGTTCACCTCGACGCGGAAGTCCTCCAGCCCGCCGCCCTCCGCGTCGCCCCGCCACACCCGGAAACGGGCCTCGTAGCCGCTCATTCCGTCAGTTCCTCCTCGGCGAGGTACTTCACCAGCTCCTCCTTCTCGAAGAGGGCGAGCAGGTCCGGGCGGACGGGCTCGGTGATCTCCCGCTCCAGCGTGATCCGGCCGCGCGCCGGGTCCGTCGCCGCCGGGTCGCCCGCCGGATCGGCCAGGGCGCACAGCAGGTTCACCGCACGCCACCGGCGGTCCATCGCCGGGTGGTCCTCGCGGGTGTGCCCGCCGCGCGACTCGGTGCGCTCCAGCGCCGCCCGCGCCACGCACTCGCTGACCAGCAGCATGTTCCGCAGGTCCAGCGCGAGGTGCCAGCCCGGATTGAACTGCCGGTGCCCCTCCACACCCGCCCGCGCGGCCCGGGCCCGCAGTTCCGCCAGCTTCTCCAGGGCCTGCCGCATCTCCGGCTCCCGGCGGATGATGCCGACCAGGTCGTTCATCGTCTGCTGGAGTTCCTGGTGCAGCGTGTACGGGTTCTCCGGCGGCCCGTCCTCCGGGTCCCGCGTCTCGGCGGAGAACGGGCGCAGCGCCTCCGCCGCGGCGGCGTCGACCTCCGCGTCGCCCGCCCGTGGCCGGTCCCCGGGCGCCCGCAGCGCCGCGTGCCCGGCGGCGTGCCGCCCCGCCCGCCGCCCGAACACCAGCAGGTCGGACAGGGAGTTGCCGCCCAGCCGGTTGGAGCCGTGCATGCCGCCGGCCACCTCACCGGCCGCGAACAGCCCCGGCACCCCGCGTGCGGCGGCCGTGTCCGAGTCGACGGCGATGCCGCCCATCACGTAGTGGCAGGTGGGCCCGACCTCCATCGCCTCGGCCGTGATGTCGACGTCGGCCAGCTCCTTGAACTGGTGGTACATCGAGGGCAGCCGGCGCCGGATCACCTCGGCGGGCATCCGGGTCGACACGTCGAGGAAGACGCCGCCGTGCGGGGAGCCCCGCCCCTCCTTCACCTCGGTGTTGATGGCCCGCGCCACTTCGTCGCGGGGGAGGAGCTCGGGCGGCCGCCGGTGGTGGTCCGGGTCGTCGTACCAGCGGTCGGCCTCCGCCTCCGACTCGGCGTACTTGTCCTTGAACACGTCGGGGACGTAGTCGAACATGAACCGCTCGCCGTCGCGGTTCCTGAGCACACCCCCGTCGCCGCGCACCGACTCGGTGACGAGGATGCCCTTCACCGACGGCGGCCAGACCATGCCCGTCGGATGGAACTGGACGAACTCCATGTTCAGCAGCGGCGCCCCGGCCAGCAGCGCCAGCGCGTGGCCGTCGCCGGTGTACTCCCAGGAGTTCGACGTCACCTTGAAGGACTTGCCGATGCCGCCCGTGGCGACGACCACCGAGGGCGCCTCCAGCACGAAGAAGCGGCCGGTCTCGCGCTCGTAGCCGAAGACGCCCGCGACCTGTCCGTCCGCGGTGAGGACGCGGGTGACCGTGCACTCCTGGAACACCTTCAGCCGCGCCTCGTGGTCGCCGGTCTCGCGGAAGTCCTCCTGCTGGAGCGAGACGACCTTCTGCTGGAGGGTGCGGATCAGCTCCAGGCCCGTACGGTCGCCGACGTGCGCGAGACGGGGGTACTCGTGGCCGCCGAAGTTGCGCTGCGAGATCCGGCCGTCCGCCGTCCGGTCGAACAGCGCGCCCCAGGTCTCCAGCTCCCACACCCGCTGCGGGGCCTCCTGGGCGTGCAGCTCCGCCATCCGCCACTGGTTGAGGAACTTGCCGCCGCGCATGGTGTCGCGGAAGTGGACCTGCCAGTTGTCGCCGGAGTTGACGTTGCCCATCGCCGCGGCGATGCCGCCCTCGGCCATCACGGTGTGCGCCTTGCCGAACAGCGACTTGCAGACCACGGCCGTACGCGCGCCCCGCTCACGGGCCTCGATCGCGGCGCGCAGCCCGGCGCCGCCCGCGCCCACCACGACGACGTCCCATTCCTGCCGGTCGGCCACGGACATCAGAAGAACCTCGGATCGTCGAAGGCACCGGACGCGACCAGGTAGACGTAGAGGTCGGCGAGGGCCACGCTCACCAGCGACGCCCAGGCGAGCTGCATGTGCCGGGCGTTGAGCGTGCCGGCCAGCCGCCACATGCGGTAGCGCACGGGATGCCGGGAGAAGTGCCGCAGCTTGCCGCCCACGATGTGCCGGCACGAGTGGCAGGAGAGGGTGTAGGCCCAGATCAGCACGATGTTGACGAGGAACACGAGTGTGCCCACGCCCATGTGCCCCCACGCGTAGTGCTCGTCGCGGAAGGCGAGCACCGTGTCGTAGGTGAGGATCCCGGCGACCGGGAGCGCCGCGTAGAAGAAGTACCGGTGGGCGTTCTGGAGGATCAGCGGGAAGCGGGTCTCGCCGGTGTACTTCGCGTGCGGTTCGGCCACCGCGCAGGCCGGCGGGGACGCCCAGAAGGCCCGGTAGTAGGCCTTGCGGTAGTAGTAGCAGGTCAGGCGGAAGCCGAGCGGGAAGATCAGGACGACGACCGCGGGGGACAGACCCCACCAGCTCCCGAACAGCTCCCAGTTCGGGCCGTGGCGCATCGGGACGCAGTTCTCCGCCAGGCAGGGCGAGTAGAACGGCGAGACGTACGGGGCCGCGTAGTAGTCGGCGCCGGCGAAGGCCCGCCAGGTCGAGTAGGCGACGAAGGCCAGCAGCCCGGCGGCGGTGGCGGCCGGGGCCGCCCACCAGCGGTCGGTGCGCAGGTGCCGGACGCCGAGGGCGGCCCGCGTCGGGGCGTGGACGCCGCCCCGGGGACGGGGCCGGGCGGCGGACGGTTCCGTTCCAGTGGCCACGGGGCGGCTCCGGGTCGGTGTCAGGGGGCGCGGCGGTCGCGGGCGCCGAGGCCCTCGTCGTCCGAGTCCGTCCACAGGGAGCCGTCGTACGGCGTGTCCGGGATCGTGACGAGGTCCGGCCGCCCGGCGGCCTCGGGGACGGCGGCCGCCGCCCGCAGCAGCGTGACGCTCTCGCGCAGATGGTCGGCGTCGGTGCGGACCCGGCGCATCTCCAGGCCGTCACCGCCGAGCTGCTGCGCCAGGCGGCTCACCGACCGGGACAGGTCGTCGAGGCAGCGCTGGAGGGATGACAGGTCGTCGTGCACGGACATGACGTGACCTCACTTCCGTCGGACACGGCGCGGGCGGCTTCGGACGGCGACGTTCATGCGCCTGTGAGTGTCGCGCGTCACACCCGCCGCTGGGAAGGGACGTGCACCGATCGGCCGGGGCGCGCGGGGGCGCGGCGCACCGCCGGGTGTTGCGCCGCACGGGTGGGCTTGCCGCCCGCCGCCGCCGTGTCTCCCCGTGTTGCCGAACCCTTTCCTCTTCAGTGGCCGCATCCGCACGAATACAAATGATCAACTCCATATACCGCCAAAAGTGATCACCACGGCAGTGATCACCACGGAAGTGATCACCCGTCCCGCGGCCTTTCGGAGGTAGCAGAGATGTCCCACGTCGGTGTCGGACCCCGCGCGGTCATGCGCTCGGCCGCCTTCCTCGCCGCGGGCGCGCTCGCGGTCCCCGCGCTGGCCGGGTGCACCTCCGAGGACCCCGCCGGCAAGCCCCTGGCGCAGCAGGACATCGCCCCCGCCGCCCGCGCCCGGATCGCCGACGGCGGCACCCTGCACTGGGCGGTGGACTCCGTGCCGGAGACCCTGAACACGTTCCAGTCGGACGCCGACGCCACCACCACCCGCGTCGCGCAGGCCGTGCTGCCGTCGATGTACCGGATGGACGCGACCGGCCGCCCGGTGCGCAACCCCGACTACCTGGAGTCCGCGAAGGTCGTCGACACCGAGCCCAAGCAGGTCGTCCTCTACAAGCTCAACCAGCAGGCCGTCTGGAGCGACGGCCGGGAGATCGGCGCCGCCGACTTCGCCGCCCAGTGGCGCGCCCTGTCCGGCAAGGACAGCGCCTACTGGACCGCCCGCAACGCCGGCTACGACCGCATCGAGAAGATCGAGCGCGGCGCCAACGACCTGGAGGTCAAGGTCACCTTCAGCCGGCCCTACGCCGACTGGAAGTCGCTGTTCAGCCCGCTGTACCCGAAGGACGTCATGGGCACCCCGGACGCCTTCAACGACGGGGCCCGGCGCAAGCTCGAGGTCACCGCCGGCCCCTTCTCGCTGAAGAAGGTCGACACGCAGGACGACGAGGTCGTCCTCACCCGCAACGCCCGCTGGTGGGGCGACCAGCCCAAGCTGTCCGAGATCGTGCTGCGCGCCGTGCCGCGCGACAAGCGGGTCACCGCGCTGGCCGCCGGCGACGTCGACCTGGCCGAGATCGACCCGGACACCGCCGAGGAGGTCGCGCTGGCCGCCGGCCCCCGCGACGCGGGCACCCGCACCCCGGTGATGGGCGCGAGCGGCACCCCGCACGGCACGCCGTCCGAGGCGTCGGACGGCAAGGGGTCCGAGGACGAGGAGGCCGACGAGGACACCCTCGCCCGCGAGGCGGCGGAGAAGAAGGAGCGCCGGCAGGCCCTGCGCGGCTTCGAGCTGCGCAAGTCGTTGGAACCCGCCTTCACGCAGCTCGCCCTCAACGGCGCCGACGGCCCCCTCGCCGACGAGCGCGTCCGCAGGGCCGTCGCCCGCGCCCTGGACCGCGAGGAGCTGGCCGAGGCGGTGCTGAAGCCGCTCGGCCTGCCCGCCGAACCGGTCGGCAGCCACCTCGCGCTCTCCGGCCAGCCCGCGTACGCCGACAACAGCGACGCGCTCGGCGACCAGGACGCCAAGGAGGCCCGGGCCCTGCTCGCGGACGCCGGGTGGGTGCCCGGCGGGCCGGTGGACGAGCGGGAGAAGGGCGAGAAGGCGGCCGGCGCCGAACACGGGAAGACCAAGGACTCCAAGGACTCCAAGGACGCCGAGCAGTCCGAGGGCGGCGACGACGGCACGTACATCGTCGGCGAGGACGGCAAGAACGACGACAGCGGCGCCGGGGACGACGGCTCCGACAAGGACAGCGGCGAGCAGCACACCAGCGGCAAGAACACCGCCCAGGGCGGAGCTCCCGGCGCCTACGCCCCCCAGGGCACCGCCGCCCCCGCCGGCTCGGCGGTGAAGCCGCTGGCCAAGGACGGCAAGGCGCTCACCCTGCGCTTCGTGCTCCCCTCCGGCCCCGGCTCCGGGGCACTGCGCACCGTGGCCGACCGCATCACCGGCATGCTGAAGAAGATCGGCGTCGGCACCGAGATCACCAAGGTCTCCGACGAGAGCTACTTCAAGGACCACATCGCCTCCGGCCAGTACGACCTGGCGCTCTACTCCTGGCCCGCCACCGCCTTCCCCGCCACCGACGCCCGCCCCATCTACGCCAAGCCCGTCCCGGGCGCCGACGGCTCCCTGAACGTCGCGCAGAACTACACGCGGGTCGGCACCGACCAGGTCGACCAGCTCTTCGACCAGGCCATGGCGACGCTGGACGAGAAGGAGGCGCACGGCCTGCTGCGCAAGGCGGACTCCCGGATCTGGGCGGCGGCGGGCTCCATCCCGCTGTACCAGCGGCCCCAGCTCACCGCCGCCCGCGAGAACCTCGTCAACGCCGGAGCCTTCGGCTTCGCCACTCCGGTCTACGAGGACATGGGCTTCCTGAGGAAGGGCGCGGAGGGCGCGCCGGCGTCCGCGAGCCCGTCTTCCTGACCGGCCGCCCCCGACCTGCGAGAACGGCCCGGCAAGCTCCTGCCCTCGCGGCCCCGTACCATTGGGTGAGGCCGTGGCATGTATCGCCCGGCAGGCCCGCGTGACACGGACGTCCGCGAGGGCCGTCCTCACACCCTCCGGGAGTACGCCACACATGGCTGTGTCTGTTACGCGTCACAACATCCGCAACGTCGCCATCGTCGCCCACGTCGACCACGGCAAGACCACCATCGTCGACGGGATGCTCAAGCAGGCCGGTGCGTTCGCCGCGCACCAGCTCGACTCCGTCGACGACCGCATGATGGACTCGAACGACCTGGAGCGTGAGAAGGGCATCACGATCCTCGCCAAGAACACCGCGGTGAAGTATCACCCGAAGGACGGCGGGGAACCGATCACGATCAACATCATCGACACCCCCGGCCACGCCGACTTCGGCGGCGAGGTCGAGCGCGGTCTGTCGATGGTCGACGGCGTCGTGCTGCTGGTGGACGCCTCCGAGGGCCCGCTGCCGCAGACCCGCTTCGTGCTGCGCAAGGCGCTCCAGCAGCGGCTGCCGATCATCCTGTGCATCAACAAGACGGACCGTCCCGACGCCCGGATCGACGAGGTCGTCAACGAGACGTACGACCTCTTCCTCGACCTGGACGCCGACGAGGAGCAGATCGAGTTCCCGATCGTCTACGCCTGCGGGCGCGACGGCGTGGCCTCCCTCACCAAGCCCGAGGACGGCACCGTCCCCACCGACTCCGACAGCCTGGAGCCGTTCTTCTCGACGATCCTGGAGCACATCCCCGCCCCCACCTACGAGGAGGGCGCCCCGCTCCAGGCCCACGTCACCAACCTGGACGCCGACAACTTCCTCGGCCGCATCGCGCTGCTGCGCGTGCACCAGGGCGAGCTGAAGAAGGGCCAGACCGTCGCCTGGATGAAGCGCGACGGCTCCGTGCAGAACGTGCGGATCTCCGAGCTGATGATGACCGAGGCGCTCACCCGCAAGCCCGCCGAGAAGGCCGGCCCCGGTGACATCTGCGCGGTCGCGGGCATCCCCGACATCATGATCGGCGAGACCCTGGCCGACGTGGAGAACCCGGTCCCGCTGCCGCTGATCACGGTGGACGAGCCCGCGATCTCCATGACCATCGGCACCAACACCTCCCCGCTGGTCGGCCGCGGCGCCACCGGCAAGGGCGCCGACAACAAGGCGGCCGTCAAGGACCGCAAGGTCACCGCCCGCCAGGTCAAGGACCGCCTGGACCGCGAGCTGATCGGCAACGTCTCGCTCCGCGTCCTGGACACCGACCGCCCGGACGCCTGGGAGGTGCAGGGCCGCGGTGAGCTGGCGCTGGCCATCCTGGTCGAGCAGATGCGCCGTGAGGGCTACGAGCTCACCGTCGGCAAGCCGCAGGTCGTCACCAAGGAGGTCGAGGGCAAGACGTACGAGCCCGTCGAGCGCATGACGATCGACGTGCCCGAGGAGCACATGGGCGCCGTCACGCAGCTCATGGGCGTGCGCAAGGGCCGGATGGACAACATGTCCAACCACGGCTCCGGCTGGGTCCGCATGGAGTTCGTGGTCCCCTCCCGCGGCCTCATCGGCTTCCGCACGGAGTTCCTGACCCAGACCCGCGGCACCGGCATCGCCCACTCCATCCACGAGGGCCACGAGCCCTGGTTCGGCACCCTGACGACCCGTAACAACGGCTCGCTGGTCGCCGACCGCGCCGGTGCCGTCACCGCCTTCGCGATGACCAACCTCCAGGAGCGCGGCGTGCTCTTCACGGAGCCCGGCACCGAGGTGTACGAGGGCATGATCGTCGGCGAGAACTCCCGCGCCGACGACATGGACGTCAACATCACCAAGGAGAAGAAGCTCACCAACATGCGGTCGTCCACGGCCGACGTGACCGAGTCGATCGTGCCGCCGCGCAAGCTCTCGCTGGAGCAGTCGCTGGAGTTCTGCCGTGACGACGAGTGCGTCGAGGTGACCCCCGAGGCGGTCCGCATCCGCAAGGTGAACCTGGACGCCCGCGAGCGCGCCCGCGCCGCGAGCCGCGCCAAGCACGGCTGACCCCGCGACGGACGGCGCCGGGCACCCCGAGGGGGTGCCCGGCGCCGTTCTTTGTTTTGCGGCGCTTTCGCGGTCGGGCCCTTTTGAAAGTAGGGATTACCCTCAAGGGTTGCCTTGGAAGGCAAGGTGCTTCACGGCGTAGGGAAAACCCTCGATTTCCGGGTGGAGTTCCCTGGGGAGGGCCGGATCGCACTACCCTGCCGCAAAGCCGTGCGCCGGCCGGACGATGGCGCGGGGGGTGTGCGTGACCGATGGTCAACGCCCTTGCCCCGGCCGGGACATGAGGGCAGGGCATGCCTGCGGGCACCCTGCACGGCGGGCACGTTACTCGCAATCGTTTTTTCTCGCGCCGGCGTCCGCTATTCGGGCACCGGCTACCGATAGATGTGTAACAAGTCCGTTTCGCAGTGATCTCTCACCAAACCCTTTGTCCGGATTTTGGAAGATCTAGACCCTATCTGTGATCGAACCGAGACCTCGATAGTGTGGTTCGGTCCCTGGCGGATGGCAGATAGTTAGGCGCGTAGAGCTCGTATGAACGGGTCACGCGCTGACGGCGCAGACTCGCGAGCGCGGGGGCATGTGATGGATCTCAGGCCGCGGTGACGTGACCGGGAGCTGTCGTGTGCTCCTCTTTGCGGTGAACCAGCGGATTCATGAGGAGGAACCCATGCGAGGTGCCACAAGTGCCATATGGGTCGCGTCGTCCCCGGTGGCAGGTGTAGGTCCCGCGGGTGGGTTCAGTCCCGTTGCCGTCGCCGCGACGGCGGTCCGGCGGTGCGAACTCCCTTGACGGCTCCCCGGCCGGCCGGTCCAGGCCGTGGGCCGGGGTTCCCCCGAGGGCGGGTCCGCCCAGTCGTTGTTCCCCGCGCGCGCTTCGAATGACATACGCCGTGCGAAGGCCGTCGGACCACTCGTGGCACAGCCGACGGCCTCCAACACCTGTGAAATGGACGAATCATGACGAGTCCAATCGAGATTGAGGGTGCAGAAGCCTCTTCCGTCTTGGACAAGGAGAGCGCACCGCAGAGTGACGCCAAGGAGTCGAAGAAGTCCGAGGGGCGTACCCCCGGGCAGTTGATGTGGGGTCGCTTCAAGCGCGACCGGGCCGGTGTGATTTCTGCCGTCGTCGTCCTGTTCTTCTTCGTGGTCGCGGCAGCGGCGCCGCTGATCTCGAAGGTGTACGGCAAGAACCCGTATACGCTCTACGGCCAGGAAAACCCCGAACTCCTGGACATGTTCACCATGCCGGCGAAGCCGGCCGGCGGCATCGACGGCGAGTTCTGGTTCGGCATCGAACCCGGCCTCGGACGCGATGTCTTCACCCAGCTGCTGTACGGGATGCGGACCTCGATCGCCACGGCCGTGGCCGCGACGCTCATCATGACGATCCTGGGTGTGCTGATCGGCCTCGCCGGCGGCTACTTCGGCGGGAAGATCGACTACTGGCTCGGCCGGATGACCGACTTCTTCATGGCCCTGCCCAGCCAGCTCTTCTTCGTCGCCGCGATGCCCGTGATCACCACGGTCTTCGTCGCGCCCGACCGGGAGACGCCCACCTACGTGCGCACCAGCGCCATCATCATCGTGCTGTCCTTCCTGGGCTGGATGAGCATGGCGCGCATCGTCCGGGCCGCCACGCTGTCGCTGCGGGACCGGGAGTTCGTCGAGGCGGCGCGCATCTCGGGTGCCTCCTCCTGGCGGATCATCCGCAAGGAACTGCTGCCCAACATCGTGACGCCGACGCTCGTGCAGGCGACCCTGACGCTGCCGAGCACCATCCTGAGCATCGCCTTCCTCTCCTTCGTGGGTGTGGGGTACGTCGAACCCACGCCGGACTGGGGGCGGATGTTCGCCATCGGCGCGGACATCGTGGAGCAGGACCCCTACTACATGCTCTTCCCCGGCATCGCCATGGTGATCTTCATCGTGGCCTTCAACCTCCTCGGCGACTCGGTACGGGACGCCTTCGATCCCAAGACGGGCCGCTGAGCCCCCACGGGGACTCCTTGCTCTGCCCCCGGTCGGGCCCGGTGCCACACAGCCCGTATCCGGCCACGTTTCAGCAGTGCTCACTACTCACAGGCAGGTGGATTCGACTCCATGAGCATCTTCCGTAACCGCACCGCCACCGCCGCGCTCGTCGCGGTGGCAGCGGGCGCCCTGACCCTCACCGCCTGCGGCGGCGGCGACAGCGACAGCCCGGCGAAGGACAACAGCAAGAGCAAGCAGGACGCCGCCGCGCAGTCCAAGCCGGTGCAGATCGGCGATGCCCAGGCGTCGACCGGCCCCGCCGCCGAGGTCCCGGGCGCCAAGCCCGGCGGCGTCGCCACCGTGTACCAGGAGGCGGACTTCTCGCACCTGGACCCGGGCCAGATCTACGTCTCGGACGGCAAGCTGCTCAGCCGCCTCATCTTCCGCGGTCTGACCCAGTACAACGAGGACGACAAGGGCAACCTGACCGTCGTGGGCGACCTCGCCACCGACGCCGGCAAGGCGTCGGACGGCGGCAAGACCTGGACGTACACCCTCAAGGACAACCTGAAGGACGAGAACGGCAACCCGATCAACTCGGCGGACATCCGCCACACGATCGAGCGCCTGTACACCTCGTACATCACCGACGGTCCGACGTACCTGCAGCAGTGGCTGTCCGGCGCCGGCACCACGTACCGCAAGGCGTACGAGGGTCCGGACAAGGGCAAGCACCTGCCCGACAGCGTTCTGGAGACGCCGGACGACAAGACCGTCGTCTTCCACTTCAAGGAGGCGCAGCCCGACCTCCCGCAGATGCTGACCATGCCCGGTTACAGCGTCGTCCCGGTGGAGACGGACACCAAGGAGAAGTACGACACCGACCCGGTCGCCACGGGTCCGTACAAGATCTCGGACTTCAAGCCGGGCAAGTCCATGACGCTGGTCAAGAACACCCAGTGGGACCCCAAGTCCGACTCGGTGCGCCACCAGTACGTGGACGGCTTCAACATCGAGATGAACCACGATGACGAAGACCAGACCAAGACCCTCCTCGCCGACCAGGGCGAGGCCAAGAACGCGATGATGTTCACGGGCCAGGTCGCCACCACCCAGCTCCAGAAGGTCGTCAGCGACAAGAACGCGATGACCAACCGCACGATCCAGGGCTACGCGCCCTACGTGTGGCAGCTCAACTTCAACATGGACCGCGTCAAGGACAAGAAGCTCCGTGACGCCATCTCCATGGCCCTGCCCGCCGACGCGGTCTACAAGGCCGACGGTGGTGCCTACGGCGGTGAGGTCGCCAACTCGCTGATGTCGCCCACCACTCCGGGCTACGACGAGAAGTACGACCCGTTCAACCGCCTGAAGAAGCCGAACGGTGACATCGAGGCGGCCAAGAAGCTGATCAAGGAAGGCGGCTTCGAGGGCAAGACGCTCGTCTACGCCTACGGCAACACCCCGGTCCGCCAGAAGCAGGCCGTGCTGATCGCCGACGCGCTGGGCAAGATCGGTCTCGACATCCAGAAGAAGGAGATCGACTCCGCCACCTGGTACGAGCAGATCGGCAAGGTCAAGAACGGCTACGACCTGTACATGACCGGTTGGGGCCAGGACTGGCCGTCGGCGTCCACGGTCTTCCCGCCGCTGTACGACGGCAACCAGATCCAGGACGGCGCGTCGAACTACTCGCACATCAACGACGACCACGTCAACTCCGAGATCGCGCGCATCCAGAAGATCACCGACACCGCCGAGGCCACCAAGGCGTGGGGTGAGCTGAACAAGTACATCACCGAGAACGTCAACCCGGCCGCGCCGATCTACTACACCAAGGTCTTCCAGATCTTCGGTTCGAACATCGGCGGCATCCGCTACAGCTCGGACTCGAGCTACGTGGACGTCACCCGGATCTTCCTCAAGAAGTAATCCGCCCTGTCGGGAAACCGGTGGTGGGCGCGCGGCGGAGCGCCCACCACCGGGGCCCGGACCCTCCCAGACCTTCCCACCGATTGCCGCCGTCCTGAGAGCAGCTGCCTGCCATGCTTCAATTCCTCATTCGCCGGACGTTCGGCGCGGCGCTGATTCTGCTGTTGATCAGTGCGTTCACGTTCTTCATGTTCTTCGCGATCCCGCAGGACCCGGCCATGCTGGCCTGTGGCAAGAACTGCACGCCGGACGCGCTGGAGATCATCCACAAGAACCTCGGCCTCGACCAGCCGGTCACCGTCCAGTACTGGAACTTCATCGTCGGCATCTTCGCCGGACGGGACTTCGCCGTCGGCCACTGCGACGCCCCGTGCTTCGGCGTCTCGTTCGCGAACAACCAGAACGTCTGGGACACGATCGTCGACCGCTTCCCGCTGACCCTCTCCCTCACCGTCGGCAGCCTGCTGGTCTTCCTCGTCGTCGGTCTCGGCGCCGGCATGCTGGCCGCCAAGTACCGCGGCACCTGGCTGGACAAGACCTTCAGCTCCGGCTCGCTGGTCATCAGCTCGCTGCAGATCTACTTCCTCGGCCCGCTGGTCCTGCTCGCCTTCGTCTACAGCACCGGCTGGCTGAACAAGCCCAAGTACGTGCCGTTCTCCGAGGATCTCGGCGGCTGGTTCATGGGTCTGCTGATCCCCTGGCTCGTGATGGCGACCATCTTCACCGCCAACTACACCCGTATGAGCCGCTCCTCGATGATCGAGCAGCTCCAGGAAGAGCATGTGAAGGCGGCCCGCGCCAAGGGCATGTCGGGCAACTACACCTTCTTCCGCTACGCCTGGCGCGGCTCCCTCATCCCCATCGTCACCATCCTCGGCATCGACCTGTCCTCGCTGCTGTCGGGCGGCATGGTGACGGAGATGACGTTCGGCCTCGCCGGTCTCGGCCGGCTCGCGCTGGAGTCCGTCACCAACAAGGACCTGCCGATGCTGATGGGCGTCATGCTCGTCAGCGCCGCGCTCATCATCCTCTTCAACCTGATCGTGGACGCCCTGTACGCCGTCATCGACCCGCGCGTGCGCCTGTCCTAGGAGAACCACCGTGACCACTCAGACCAAGCCCGAAGAGGCCGCGGCCGCCGCCGCGGGGGACTCCTTTCTCTCGGTGCGCGACCTCAAGGTCCACTTCTCCACCGAGGGCGGCATCGTCAAGGCGGTGGACGGGCTCTCCTTCGACCTGGAGCGCGGCAGCACGCTCGGCATCGTCGGCGAGTCCGGCTCCGGCAAGTCGGTGACCAACCTGGCCGTGCTCGGCCTGCACAACCGCAAGAAGACCGCCATCGACGGGTCGATCAAGCTGGACGGCCAGGAACTGATCGACGCCAGCGAGAAGCAGATGGAAAAGCTTCGCGGCAAGAAGATGGCGATGATCTTCCAGGACGCGCTCACCGCGCTGTCGCCGTACTACACGATCGGCCGCCAGATCGGCGAGCCGTTCATGAAGCACACCGGCGCGTCCAAGAAGGACGCCCGGGTGCGCGCCATCGACCTGCTGGAAAAGGTCGGCATCCCGCACCCGCAGAAGCGGGTCGACGACTACCCGCACCAGTTCTCCGGCGGTATGCGCCAGCGCGCCATGATCGCCATGGCGCTCGCCTGCGACCCGGACCTGCTGATCGCCGACGAGCCGACCACGGCCCTCGACGTGACGGTGCAGGCGCAGATCCTCGACCTGCTCAAGGACCTGCAGCAGGAGTTCGGCTCCGCGATCATCATGATCACCCACGACCTGGGCGTGGTCGCCAACATGGCCGACGACATCCTGGTGATGTACGCCGGCCGGGCCGTCGAGCGCGGCACGGTGCGCGAGGTGCTCAAGTCGCCTCAGCACCCGTACGCCTGGGGCCTGCTGGGATCGATGCCGAGGCTCTCCTCGGACGTCGACGAGCCGCTGGTGCCGATCCCCGGATCGCCGCCCTCGCTGCTCAACCCGCCCACGGGCTGCGCGTTCCACCCGCGGTGCGCCTTCACCGACAAGGTCTCCGGCGGGCTGTGCTCGAGCGAGCGTCCGACGCTCGCCCGGGGACGCGCGGCCGCCTGTCACCTGACGGCGGACCAGCGGCAGCAGGTGTTCATCGAGACGATTCAGCCCCGGCTGGGCTGAGCGGAAACCGGCGACTGGGGCATCACCATGAGCGACAACAGCAAGACGAACACGGCGGTCGCCGACTCCGTTCCGCAGCAGCGGGACGGTGAACGCGAACCCCTCATGCGGGTCAAGGGCCTGAAGAAGCACTTCCCGATCAAGGGCGGCTTCCCGATCCGGCGCACCGTCGGCGCGGTCAAGGCCGTCGACGGCGTCGACTTCGAGGTCTTCGCGGGGGAGAGCCTCGGCCTCGTCGGCGAGTCCGGCTGCGGCAAGTCGACGACCGGCCGGCTGATCACCCGCCTGTACGAGCCCACCGAGGGCACCATCGAGTACAACGGGCGGGACATCAGCCACGCCAACCGGTCGCAGCTCGCGCCGATCCGGTCCGAGATCCAGATGATCTTCCAGGACCCGTACGCTTCGCTGAACCCGCGGCAGACCGTGGGCACGATCATCTCGGGCCCGATGGAGATCAACGGGATCAACCCGCCCGGCGGCCGGGAGAAGCGCGTCCGGGAGCTGCTGGAGATCGTCGGTCTCAACCCGGAGCACTACAACCGCTTCCCGCACGAGTTCTCCGGCGGCCAGCGCCAGCGCATCGGTGTGGCGCGTGCCGTCGCGCTCGAGCCGAAGCTGATCATCGCCGACGAGCCGGTCTCGGCCCTCGACGTGTCGATCCAGGCGCAGGTGGTCAACCTGCTTCAGGAAGTGCAGCGGGAGATGGGCATCGCGTTCGTCTTCATCGCCCACGACCTGGCCATCGTCCGGCACTTCTCGCAGCGCATCGCGGTGATGTACCTGGGCAAGATCGTGGAGATCGCGGACCGCGACTCCCTCTACAACCGGCCCCGCCACCCGTACACGCACGCGCTGCTGTCGGCCGTGCCGGACGCGGACATCGACGCGGAGAAGAAGGAGCGCATCCGCCTCCAGGGGGACGTGCCCTCGCCGATCTCCCCGCCCTCCGGCTGCCGGTTCCGCACGCGGTGCTGGAAGGCGCAGGACAAGTGCGCGACCGAGGAGCCGCCGCTCGTCCGGATCGAGGGCAGCAAGGCCGGTCACCTGACCGCCTGCCACTTCCCGGAGGAGCCCAGCACCGAGGCCCGCGCCGAGGACATCGTCCTCGACCCGGCCCTGGCGGCGCTGGAGGACGGCGACACGGGCGTCTCGAAGAGCTGACCCGGCGGCCGCCCCGGCGGCCCGGACCCCGCGCACCCGAGGACCGGGGGCGGGAGCACATCGCTCCCGCCCCCGGTCCTCCCGCGTTTCCCGGCACCGTCGGCGGCCACCGCCCGTCCGGAGCAACCGCCGAACCCGTACGGACCGGACCGGTGTGCGCCAAAGGGAGCTCCCCTCGATGCTGGCCGGGAACGGACAGCGGACGAGCCAGGCACCGGGAGGCACTCCATGCGCGCAGCCACGCACGTCACATGGGCCGCATGCGCGGCGGTGGCGGCCCTCGCGGCGACCTCCTGCGGCAGCGCGGGCGGCTCCGGCGGAGGCAGCGGCGGTGCCGTCCTCAGCTCCTCCTGGGGCGACCCGCAGAACCCGCTGGAGCCCGCCAACACCAACGAGGTGCAGGGCGGCAAGGTCCTCGACATGATCTTCCGGAGCCTGAAGAAGTACGACCCGAAGACCGGCGAGGCGAAGGACATGCTCGCCGAGAAGATCGAGAGCTCCGACTCGCAGAACTTCACCATCACCGTCAAGGACGGCTGGACCTTCAGCAACGGCGAGAAGGTGACCGCCCAGTCCTTCGTGGACGCCTGGAACTACGGCGCCAGTCTGAGGAACAACCAGCGCAACGCGTACTTCTTCGCGTACATCGACGGCTACGACAAGGTGCACCCCGAGGACGGCGGAGAGCAGAGCGCCGACACGCTGTCCGGACTGAAGGTGACCGGGCCCCGCACCTTCACCGTCAAGCTCAGCCAGAAGTTCTCGACCTTCCCCGACACCCTCGGCTACCCCGCCTTCGCCCCGCTGCCCCGGGCGTTCTTCGACGACCACGACGCCTGGCTGAAGAAACCGGTCGGCAACGGCCCCTACCTGGTCGACAACTACACCCGCGGCTCCCAGATGTCCCTGCGCACCTGGGACAAGTACCCCGGCCCCGACAAGGCCGACAACGGCGGTGTCGACCTCAAGGTCTACACCGACAACAACACCGCCTACACCGACCTGATGGCGGGCAACCTCGACCTCGTCGACGACGTGCCCGCCGCGCAGCTCAAGAACGTCGAGCAGGACCTCGGCGACCGGTACATCAACACCCCGGCCGGCATCATCCAGACCCTCGCCTTCCCGTTCTACGACCGGAACTGGAACAAACCCGGCTCCGAGAAGGTCCGCAAGGGCCTGTCCATGGCCATCGACCGCAAGCAGATCACCGACACGCTCTTCCAGCAGACCCGCACCCCGGCCACCGACTGGACCTCACCCGTCCTCGGCGCGGACGGCGGCTACAAGGCCGGACTGTGCGGCGACGCCTGCGACTTCGACCCGGACGAGGCCAAGAAGCTCGTCAAGGAGGGCGGCGGGCTGCCCGGCGGCCAGGTCAAGATCACCTACAACGCCGACACCGGCTCCCACAAGCAGTGGGTCGACGCGGTCTGCAACTCCATCAACAACGCCCTGGACAACGACCGCGCCTGCGTCGGCAACCCGGTCGGCACCTTCGCCGACTTCCGCAACCAGATCACCGGCCGGAAGATGAGCGGCCCCTTCCGCGCCGGCTGGCAGATGGACTACCCGCTCATCCAGAACTTCCTCCAGCCGCTCTACTACACCAACGCCTCCTCCAACGACGGCAAGTGGTCCAACAAGGAGTTCGACAGCCTGGTCGACAAGGCGAACGGCCAGACCGACACCGCGGAGGCCGTGAAGACCTTCCAGCAGGCCGAGGAGGTCGTCCGGGACAACATGGCCGCCATCCCGCTCTGGTACCAGAACGGCAGCGCCGGCTACTCGCAGCGGCTGTCCAACGTCGAACTCAACCCGTTCAGCGTCCCGGTCTACAACGAGATCAAAGTGAGCTGAGGGGGCGCCATGGGACGCTACGTCGTCCGGCGGCTGCTCCAGATGATTCCGGTCTTCATCGGGGCCACGCTGCTGATCTTCCTGATGGTCAACGTGATGGGCGACCCCATCGCGGGCCTGTGCGGCGACCGGGAGTGCGACCCGGCGACCGCGGCCCGGCTCAGAGCGGAGTTCGGCCTCGACAAGCCGGTGTGGCAGCAATACCTCACCTACATGGGCAACCTGTTCACCGGAGACTTCGGCACCGCCTTCAACGGCCAGCCGGTCACCGAGCTGATGGGCACGGCGTTCCCGGTGACCATCCGGCTGACCATCGTCGCCATCCTCTTCGAGATCGTCGTCGGCATCGTGCTCGGCGTCGTCACCGGCCTGCGCCGCGGACGCCCCGTCGACACCGGCGTGCTGCTGCTCACCCTCGTCGTCGTCTCCGTGCCCACCTTCGTCACAGGCCTGCTGCTCCAGCTCCTGCTCGGCGTCAAGTGGGGCTGGATCGACCCCGCCGTCTCCTCCGAGGCCCCCTTCGACGAGCTGATCGTGCCCGGCCTGGTCCTCGCCTCGGTCTCCCTCGCCTACGTGACCCGGCTGACCCGGACGTCCATCGCCGAGAACAAGCGCTCCGACTACGTCCGCACGGCCGTCGCCAAGGGCCTGCCCCGCCACCGGGTCGTCACCCGGCACCTGCTGCGCAACTCCCTCATCCCGGTCGTCACCTTCATCGGCACCGACATCGGCGCCCTGATGGGCGGGGCCATCGTCACCGAGCGGATCTTCAACATCCACGGTGTCGGCTACCAGCTCTACCAGGGCATCCTGCGCCAGAACACACAGACCGTCGTCGGCTTCGTCACCGTCCTGGTCCTGGTCTTCCTGGTCGCCAACCTCGTCGTCGACCTCCTGTACGCCGTACTCGACCCGAGGATCCGCTATGCCTGAGCAGGAGCCCTACGAGCCCGAGCGCGCCATCGCCGCCACCGGGATGGGCGGGACGATGGACCTCGGCGCGAGCGAGGCCGTCACGCTGGAGAAGCCCCCGGAGAGCCCCGACGGCGCCGGGCCCCAGGACAAGCCCCGCAGCCTCTGGTCCGACGCCTGGCACGACCTGCGCCGCAACCCGGTCTTCATCGTCTCGGGCCTGGTGATCCTCTTCCTGATCGTCATCTCCCTGTGGCCCTCCCTCATCACCTCGGGCAACCCCCTCAAGTGCGACCTGGCCAAGGCCCAGGAGGGCTCCCAGCCCGGCCATCCCTTCGGCTTCAACGGCCAGGGCTGCGACGTCTACACCCGCACCGTCTACGGCGCCCGTACGTCGGTGGCGGTGGGCATCCTCGCCACCCTCGGCGTCGCCGTCCTCGGCAGCGTCCTCGGCGGACTTGCCGGGTTCTTCGGCGGCGTCCCGGACTCGGTCCTGTCCCGGATCACCGACGTCTTCTTCGCGATCCCCGTCGTCCTCGGCGGCCTGGTCCTGCTCTCCGTGATCACCAGCAACACCGTCTGGCCGGTCATCGGCTTCATCGTGCTGCTCGGCTGGCCGCAGATCTCCCGCATCGCCCGCGGCTCCGTCATCACCGCCAAGCAGAACGACTACGTCCAGGCCGCACGGGCGCTCGGCGCCTCCCACTCCCGGCTGCTGCTGCGGCACATCGCGCCCAACGCGGTGGCTCCCGTCATCGTCGTGGCCACCATCGCGCTCGGCACCTACATCTCCCTGGAGGCGACCCTGTCCTTCCTCGGCGTCGGCCTGAAGCCGCCCAGCGTCTCGTGGGGCATCGACATCTCCTCCGCCGCCCCCTACGTCCGCAACGCCCCGCACGCGCTGCTCTGGCCCTCCGGAGCCCTGGCGATCACCGTCCTCGCGTTCATCATGCTCGGCGACGCGGTGCGCGACGCCCTCGACCCGAAGCTGAGGTGAGCCGCCGCCATGCTGCTCGACGTACGCGACCTGCACGTGGAGTTCCGCACCCGCGACGGCGTCGCCAGGGCCGTCAACGGCGTCAGCTACGGCGTCGACGCGGGCGAGACCCTGGCGGTGCTCGGCGAGTCCGGCTCCGGGAAGTCCGTCACCGCCCAGACCGTCATGGGCATCCTCGACGTGCCGCCCGGGCGGATCACCGCGGGCGAGGTCCTCTTCGAGGGCCGTGACCTGCTGAAACTGAAGGAGGAGGAACGCCGGAAGGTCCGCGGCGCCGAAATGGCGATGATCTTCCAGGACGCGCTGTCCTCCCTCAACCCCGTCCTCACCGTCGGCGACCAGCTCGGCGAGATGTTCACCGTGCACCGCGGCATGTCCCGCAAGGACGCCCGCGCCAAGGCCGTCGAGCTGATGGACCGGGTGCGCATCCCGGCCGCCGGGGAGCGGGTGAGGCAGTACCCGCACCAGTTCTCCGGCGGAATGCGCCAGCGCGTCATGATCGCCATGGCGATGGCCCTCGAACCCAAGCTGATCATCGCCGACGAGCCCACCACCGCCCTCGACGTCACCGTCCAGGCCCAGGTCATGGACCTGCTCGCGGAACTCCGGCGCGAGTACCGGATGGGGCTCGTCCTGATCACCCACGACCTCGGCGTGGTCGCCGACGTCGCCGACCGGATCGCCGTGATGTACGCGGGCCGGATCGTGGAGACGGCGCCGGTCCACGACATCTACAAGGCGCCCGCGCACCCGTACACGCGCGGCCTGCTGGAGTCGATCCCGCGCCTGGACCAGAAGGGCCAGGAGCTCTACGCCATCAAGGGCCTGCCGCCCAGCCTCACCCGCATCCCGCCCGGCTGCGCCTTCCACCCCCGCTGCCCGATGGCCCAGGACGTGTGCCGCACCGACGTACCGCCCCTGTACGAGGTGACGGAGCCGGACGCCGGTCGGCGCAGCGCCTGCCACTTCTGGAGGGAGTGCCTGCATGGCTGAGGCGACCGGAGCCGCCGAACCGATCCTCCAGGTCCGCGGCCTCGTCAAGCACTACCCCCTGACCTCCGGCATCCTCTTCAGGAAGCAGGTCGGCGCCGTCAAGGCGGTCGACGGCGTGGACTTCGACCTCGGCCGCGGCGAGACCCTCGGCCTCGTCGGCGAGTCCGGCTGCGGCAAGTCCACGGTCGCCAGGATGCTGGTCAACCTGGAGAAGCCGACGGCGGGGGAGATCCGCTACAAGGGCGAGGACATCACCCGCCTGTCCGGCAAGGCGCTCAAGGCCGTGCGCCGCAACATCCAGATGGTCTTCCAGGACCCGTACACCTCCCTCAACCCCCGGATGACCGTGGGCGACATCATCGGGGAGGCGTACGACATCCACCCCGAGGCGGCGCCCAAGGGGGACCGGCGGGCGAGGGTCCGGCACCTGCTCGACGTCGTCGGCCTCGACCCGGAGTACATCAACCGCTATCCCCACCAGTTCTCCGGCGGCCAGCGCCAGCGCATCGGCATCGCCCGCGGACTCGCCCTGCGCCCGGAGATCATCGTCGCGGACGAGCCGGTCTCGGCCCTCGACGTGTCGGTGCAGGCGCAGGTGATCAACCTGCTGGGCCGGCTCCAGGACGAGTTCGACCTGTCCTACGTCTTCATCGCCCACGACCTGTCGATCGTCCGGCACATCTCGGACCGGATCGGCGTGATGTACCTCGGCCGCATCGTGGAGACCGGCCGCGACGCCGAGATCTACGACCACCCCACGCACCCCTACACACAGGCGCTGCTGTCCGCCGTCCCCGTGCCCGACCCGGAGGCGCGGGAGCACCGGGAGCGGATCATCCTGGCCGGTGACGTGCCCTCCCCGACCGGCATCCCCTCCGGCTGCCGCTTCCGCACCCGCTGCTGGAAGGCCCGGGAGCGGTGCGCGCTGGAAGTGCCGGCGCTGGCGGTGCCCGCCCGGTTCCGGGACGTCCCCGGCCCCGCCGCGCACGACTCGGCGTGCCACTTCGCGGAGGAGAAGCAGGTGGTGCCGCCGGAGGCGGAGGGCGCCGGTGACGGCAGCGGGCCGGGGTGACATGGCGCTCCCCGGCCCGCTCACGGCACCCGCACGGCCGTACACCGATCAGTGTGGCCGGGCCGCATGTCGCCCGCGCTTCGCCGGAGTTGCCCGTGTGTTAAGGCGGTCGGTGCCTTGGGCGAGGTCAGGCCAGCGACCGCTTCAGGAAGTCCACCTGGAGCAGCAGCAGGTTCTCGGCGACCGACTCCTGCGGCGTCATGTGCGTGACGCCGGACAGCGGGAGCACCTCGTGCGGGCGGCCGGCCGCCAGCAGGGCCGAGGACAGGCGCAGGGAGTGGGCGACCACCACGTTGTCGTCCGCCAGCCCGTGAATGATCATCATGGGGCGGTGCGGCTCGGCGGCGTCCACCAGGCCCGCGTCGTCGATCACCGAGTTGCGGCGGTAGACGTCCGGCTGCTCGTCGGGGTGACCGACGTACCGCTCCTGGTAGTGCGTGTCGTAGAGCCGCAGGTCGGTGACCGGCGCGCCGACGATCGCGGCATGGAAGACGTCCGGGCGGCGCAGCGCCGCCAGCGCGGCCAGATAGCCGCCGAAGGACCAGCCGCGGATCGCCACCCGGCCCAGGTCCAGCGGGAAGTCCTCGGCGAGCGCCTGGAGCGCGTCGACCTGGTCCTGGAGGACGACCGCGGCCACGTCGTCCTTGATGGCCTTCTCCCAGGCGGGGGAGCGCCCGGGAGTGCCCCGCCCGTCGGCGACGACCACCGCGAAACCCTGGTCGGCGAACCACTGCGAGGTGAGGTGCGCGTTGTGGGCGGCCACCACGCGCTGGCCGTGCGGACCACCGTAGGGGTCCAGGAGCACCGGGAGGGGGGTGTCACCGTGGTAGTCCGTTGGCATAAGCACGGCGCACGGGACACGGCGTGCGCCCCCCTGTGTGAGGGTCACGCGCGGGGACAGACCCGGATGTTCCGCATGCGACGCGACGGTCGCCACCGGCTTCCCGTCCCGCAGCACCCGCGCCTGGGACCCGGGCCGGTCGAGCGCCGCGGAGACGAGGACGGTCACGCCCCCGGCGCGGACCGCCGAGTGCACGCCGGGCTCCTGCGACACGCGCTCCACACCGAGCTCGTTCACCCGGTACACATGGACCTCGCCGGTCTCCGGGTCCGCCGCGCCCTCGCCCGCCGACGCGGAGACCAGGACGTCGTCCTCCGAGACGTCCAGCACCGCGCGCAGGTGCAACTGGTCGCCCGTCAAAGGGCGTTCACCGACCGCCAGCACCCGCGCGCCGCCCTCGTCGGCGATCCGCACGAGCTGTCCGGAGGGGCTCCAGCAGGGCACGCCGGGGAAGAGTTCAAGCCAAACTGGATCTTCATCCGCGTGCACCATCCGGGTCGAGCCGGACTCGGTGTCCACCGCCAGGAACAACTGGCTGCGCTGATCGCGCGCCTGCACGAGGAGCAGGGGCGCACCCGCCGCTGACCAGTGCACTCGCGCCAGATAGGGGTACCGCTCCCGGTCCCACAGGACCTCGGTGCGGCCCCCGTCCAGCCCGATCGCGAACAGCCGCACGTCCGCGTTGGCGGTGCCCGCCGCCGGGTACGGCACGTGGTGTGGGTCACGCCCGGGGTGGGCGGGGTCGGAGATCCACCAGCGCCTGACCGGCGTGTCGTCCACCCGCGCGACCAGCAGCCGGTCGGACTCGGGACCCCACCAGAAACCCCGCGCCCGGCCCATCTCCTCGGCGGCGATGAACTCGGCGAGCCCGTACGAGACACCCTCGGCGTCCGGCTCGGCCAGCGCCCTGTCCCCGTCGCCCTCGGCGCCCACCACGCGCAGGGCGCCCCGGGCGACGTAGGCGATGTGCCGTCCGTCGGGGGAGGGGCGCGGGTCGATCACCGGCCCGGGGACGGGGAGTTCACGTGCCGTCCCGGCCCGCAGCTCCGCCGCGAAGAGGCGCCCCGACAGGGCGAAGGAGGCCAGCTCGACGGCCGCGTCGGTGGCGTAGCCGACGATGCCGGCGCTGCCCTCGCGGCTGCGCTCCCGCCGGGCCCGCTCCTCGGGCGACAGGCTCTCCTCGGCCCCGCCCAGGAGGGCGCGCGGGTCGGCGGCGACGCGCTCCCCTCCGTCCGCGACGTCGAGCACCCACAGCGAGTTGGCCCGGTCCGTACCGGAGCCGGAGCGCAGGAAGGCGACCCGTGAACCGTCGGGTGCCACGGTGAACGAACGCGGCGCGCCGAGCGTGAACCGCTGGGTGCGGGCGTGCCGTTTGGGGAAGGAGTCGGTCTCGGTCGTCATGCCCCGACCATATTGGCCATGCGCCCCCTTGTGCGGCCGTGCGCCGATCGATGCGCGCGTACGGATAGTTATGATCACTAGCGCATAGTGGGTATCAACTGGGTGCCTGCTGCGTGGATTTATCTGTTCCAGTGTTCCGAAGCGTTGCGAAAGTCCGACCGCGTCCGACCCCCTGTCCCTGGGTTCTTTGGAGGTGAGCCGCCGTGGCACTCTCGATTTCGGCGGTGGTGCTGCTGGCGATCATCGTCTTCCTGCTGGTCAAGAAGTCAGGACTGAAGGCCGGGCATGCGATCGTCTGCATGCTGCTCGGCTTCTACCTGGCCTCTTCGACCGTCGCGCCCACGATCAGTGAGCTGACGACGAACATCGCGGGGATGATCGGGAGCATCAACTTCTGACGCGGGCCGCGCCGTCCAGCGGCTCCCGCCGAGCAGCCACCCGGTCGGGGCGCCCCGGCGCCTCTCCGGCACCCCGGGTGGCTCCGGCGGCCGCCCGCGGGTGCGGCGCCCGCGCACGGGAGAGGCGCTGCGAGGACCGGGCCCCGGCCTCTTAGGGTGGGGGCATGAAGGAACTGCCCGCCCGGCGTCTGATGCTGGTGCACGCGCACCCGGACGACGAGTCGATCAACAATGGCGCCACCATGGCACGCTACGCGGCCGAGGGCGCCCACGTGACGCTGGTGACCTGCACCCTCGGCGAGCGCGGAGAGGTCATCCCGCCCGCGCTCGCGCACCTGACCGGAGCCGCCCTGGGCGGACACCGCAGGGGCGAGCTGGCCGAGGCCATGCGCGCGCTCGGCGTGGACGACTTCCGCCTGCTCGGCGGGCCGGGCCGGTACGCCGACTCCGGGATGATGGGCCTGCCCGACAACGACGACCCCGGCTGCCTGTGGCAGGCGGACGTCGACGAGGCCGCCGCCCTCCTCGTCGAGGTGATCCGCGAGGTACGCCCCCAGGTCCTCGTCACCTACGACCCCGACGGCGGCTACGGCCACCCCGACCACATCCAGGCCCACCGCATCGCGATGCGCGCCGTCGAGCTCGCGGACGAGGCGGGCTGCCCGGTCGACCGGGTCTACTGGAACCGCGTGCCGCGCGCCGTGGCCGAGGCCGCCTTCGCCCGCCTCCGTGACGAGCTGCCCCGCCTCCCCTTCGCGAAGGCGGCCGCTGTCGACGACGTGCCGGGCGTCGTGGAAGACGAGCGGATCACCACCGAGATCCGGGCCGAGGGCACCGCGTACGCCGCCGCCAAGGCCGCCGCGATGCGCGCCCACGCCACCCAGATCGAGGTGGCCGAGCCGTACTTCGCGCTCTCCAACGAACTGGCGCAGCCCCTGTTCACCACCGAGTACTACGAACTGGTGCGCGGCGAGCGGGCCGGCGACGGCGCCGGGCGTGAGAGCGACCTCTTCGCGGGCGTCGAGGAGGCGTCGTGAGCGACCGCACCGGCCACACCTCCGCGCTCGCCCAGCCGCTGCGCCCGCCCTCCGCCGGCCGGGCCGCCCTCTACCTCGGGCTCCTCCTCCTCGGCGCGGTGACCGGCGTCGCCGGAGCGCTCGTCCAGCCGGCCTGGTTCCCTGGCGGGCTGCTGCTCGCGCTGGCCGCCGAGGCCGGGCTGTGCCTCGGTGCCGGGCGGGCGGTGGGCCGCCGCGGCGCGGCCGTGGCGCCGGCCGCCGGCTGGGCCGTCGCCGTGGTGCTGCTCACCACCAGCCGCCCGGAGGGCGACTTCGTCTTCGCCGCGGGCAGCGGCTCGTATCTCTTCCTGCTCGGCGGCATCGCCGTCGCTGTGATGTGCGCCACCCTTGCCCCGGTGCGGCAACCGGACGGCGGCGGCGTCCGACTTGGGAAGTGACGTACCACTTCGCCGTGGCGCGGGCGTGCGAGTCGCGTGTGGGTTTCCCCGGCGGTCGTGGGATACGCGCGGGAAGTGGCCAGTATGGTGGTGCGCGCCGCCGAGCCGCCCGCTTTCTGGTGTGCCGGGCGGCGGAGCCAACCGGGAGAACCTGCCTTGAGTCGTGAAACTGACAGTCCGTCCTCCGGGCCCAACGGGCGCGGCGGAGCCGCGTACCCGTCGGGCACCCCGCCCTACGGGACCCCCGTGGCTCCGGGCGCCGGTGCGGACGCGGGCCGTTCGGCCGCGCGGCCGGAGGAGCGCAAGACCGAGACGACGCTGACGACCCGTATCCGGATCAACATCCCCGGGTCACGGCCCATTCCGCCGGTCGTCATGCGCAAGCCCGTCGCGGACGCCGAGAGCGACGCCGCCGACGCCGGGGCGGCCGGGCACCCCGATCCGGACGCCACCGCGGCCATGGGCGGCGTCGAGGCTCCCGCCGAGCCCGCGGGGCCCACCGAGCTCGCGCAGTCCGCCGAGGAGAAGCAGACCAGCGACTGGTTCGCGCCGCGCAAGTCCGGGCCGCCCAAGGGCGGTCAGGGCGGCGGCTCCACCAACGGCGCCGGTCTGTCCGGCGGTTCCGCGGCACCGTCCGGTCCTCCGGGCGTGTCCGACGGCGGTTCCCCGGGTACGGTCGCGGGCTCCGCGCCCTCCGGTTCCGGTACGCGACCGGGCGGCGGGAGTGGCCGCCCCGGTGGCGTCGTCGGTTCCATGAACGTGCCGGGCGGCGCGGGCCGCGGCGGCACGGGCAACGGCGCGGGCCTTCCCGGCGCGACCGGCGGACCCGTGGCGCCCGGACACGGCGGCGGCACCGGTTCCTTCGACGTGACCGAGGCATTGGCGGCGGGACCGCTGGGCGGCAACGGCACCCGCCCCGGCGCCGACGACACCGAGCGCACCCGCAACGACCTCCCCCTCTTCACCGACGACGGCCCCGGCACCGCCGCCGGACAGGACGGCCCGCGCGGACCGCAGGCCCCGTTCGGCGGCCCGAAGTCGCCCGCGGGCCCGACGACCGGCCCGGTCACCGGAGACGGACCGTCGGTGCCGCCCTCGCTCGCCGGACCGGGCACCGCCGCGAGGCCCGGCGGCCACCTGGGCTCCGGTCCCGACACCGCGCGGCCCGGCCCCGGCGGCGGGCTGAGCGACGACACCGCGATCCTCACCCCGCAGCGGCCGGCCCAGCAGCCGCCGGGCGGCCCCCTCTACGCCAACCCGGACAACGTCTCCGGGAACACCGTCACCAGCGGCAGCCCCGTCGCGCCCGGCGACCGGGGCACCCCCTTCCCCGGCGCGCCCTTGGACGGACCGCGCCCCCACACGCCCGCGAAGGCGCCCGCACCGGCCCCCGCGCCCCCGGCCGCGTCCGCCGGGCCGGCCAAGAAGAAGGGGCGCAGGAAGCTCCCGCTGCTCGTCGGCGGCCTGATCGTCGTGGCCGGCGGTGCCTACGGCGCCGGCCTGCTCATGAACCACTCCGACGTGCCCAAGGGCACCACCGTGCTCGGCGTCGACATCGGCGGCGGCACCCGCGACGACGCCGTGGAGAAGCTGGACGCCGCCCTCGGCGCCCGGGCGGGCAAGCCGCTCAAGCTCACGGTGGACGGCGACACGGTCTCCCTGAAGCCGGACCAGGCGGGGCTCCAGTTCGACACCCAGGCCACGGCCAGCGCGGCGGCGCAGAGCGACTACAACCCGGTCTCCGTGATCGGCTCGCTCTTCGGCAACCACCGCGTGGTCGAGCCGGTGATGCCCGTCGACGAGGAGAAACTGCACGCCGCCCTCAAGGACGTGGCCGGCGGCGCCGGCTCGGTCACCGAGGGCACGATCACGTTCAAGTCGGGCAAGGCCGTACCGGTGTACGGCAAGCCCGGCAAGGCCATCGACGTCGCCAAGTCGACCGAGGCGGTGGAGCAGGCGTACCGCAAGCAGGTGGAGACCGGCGCCACAACCCCGGTCGGCGTGCCGACGACCACCCGGCAGCCGACGGTCTCCGACGCGGAGGTCAACCGGATGCTGAAGGAGTTCGCCGAGCCCGCCATGTCCGGTTTGGTGACCGTCGAGACCGACCCGGACCACCGGATCGCGTTCAGCCCCGGCAAGTCGCTGTGGAAGTTCCTCGGCGTCAAGCCGCAGAACGGCAAGCTGGTCGAGTACTACGACCAGGCCGCCCTCCAGGAGCTGTACGGCGACACCTTCGACGGCGTGCTCATCACCCGCGGCACCGGCCAGAAGACCCCGGTCACCGTCCAGGACGTGATCTCCGCCCTGCGCCCGGCGCTGATGAGCAGGAGCGACCGCGCCGGGATCATCGAGACCGACCCGAGCTGACAGGCGGCCCGCACGGACGAGGGGCACCCGGCCGCGCCGGGCGCCCCTCGCCGTCGTACCCGGGCCCTGCCCGTACGGCGTTCAGTTGAGCAGCGCCCGCGCGGCCCGCGCCTCGAAGCGCACCCGCTCGGCCGCCGCCTCGTCCACCGCGCCGACCACGTCGGCGTACGCGTCCAGCTCCGCCGCGCCCGCCGTGAACTCCCCGCGCTGGACCAGCAACTGCGCCCGCTCGTACCGCAGCCGCGCGGCGTGGGACGGCAGCAGCAGCGCCAGGTCGATCGCCCACAGCGCCACGTCGGACCGCTCCGGCCGGGCCGCCGCCCAGGCCCGGACGTTGTTCAGGATCCGCTTCACCACGTCCAGCGGCTCGGCGGGCTCCAGCATCGACGGGTGCGGCGGCGCCCCGGTCGCGCCGGCGACCAGCACGTCCGCGTCGTTCCCGGTGAGCACGCGTCCCCCGTCGAACGGATCGGCGAGCACCCGGTCCTCCTCCGGCCCGAACCCGACCACGAAATGCCCCGGCAGCCCGACCCCGTACACCGGGGCTCCCGCCCGCCGGGCCACCTCCAGCCACACCACCGACAGCAGGATCGGCAGCCCGCGCCGGCGCCGCAGCACCTCGTGCAGCAGCGAGGACTCCAGGCGCCGGTAGTCCGCCGCGGTCCCCCGGAAGCCGTACCGCTCGCCGAGCAGGTCCCGCAGCGCCCTCGCCCAGGCGTCCGGCGTACCGGGGCGGAACGGCAGCTCTCCGGCCAGCCGGTCGAGCTCCATCTGCGCGGCGTCCAGGCCCGCCTCGTCCAGACCGCCGTCCGCCTCGGCGCCCACCAGGAGGCACAGCGTCGACAGATCGGGCCGCTCGGACCGCGCCTCCTCGGCGAACCTGCGCCGGACCTCGGCGGAGCGTTCGGGCGGCGGCGGATGGGGGAGGTGGCGCATAGCAGGCTCGTGCCCTCTCACGGCGGTCGTCGAACGGCGACTGGCGGAACAGGAGTGGCGGAACTGGAGTGGCGGAACTGGAGGGGCGGGACCCGGGCGGTTCACGCGGGAGTCGTGGAACAGGAGCGGCGGACGCGGAGAACCGGGTCTCAGTCCCGCTCCGCCCCGCCGGGCTCCTCCGGCGCGCGGTAGTGGTGGTAGGCGTGGTGCGCCGCGAATCCCATCCCCGCGTACAGCGTCCGCGCGCCCGCGTTGTCCTCCTCGACCTGGAGCCACGCCGCCGAGGCGCCCTCCTCCAGCGCCCGCCCGGCCAGCGCGGCCATGACGGCCGTGGCGAGCCCCCGGCGCCGCCGCGCCGGATCGACCTCGACGGCCGCGAAGGACGCCCACCGCCCGTCCACGACGCACCGCCCGATCGCCGCCGGGGCGTCCTCACCGGGCACCGTCGCGAACCACACCGACGGCCCGCTGTGCAGCACCCGCAGCGCCACGTCGCTCACCCCCTTGCGCTGGTACCGCGCCAGCCACGCCTCGTCGGCCCGCCGGGACAGCGCCACGCCGGTCCCCCCGGCCCGGTCGGCGACCGGCGCCAGCGCGCCGGTCCACACCTCGGCCGTCACCTCCCGCACCCAGCCCCGCCGCTCCAGCTCCGCGCACAGCAGCTCCTGCGTGCCCTCGGCCCCGGTGGCGGTCTGGACGTACGCGGGCAGCCCGCGCGCCCCGTACCAGCGGCGTACGGCCGTCAGCGCGCCGTCGAGGGGGAGTCCGGGATCACCGAGCGGGAGCACGGAGTTGGCACGCCGCGTGAAGCCGGCGGCGGCCCGCAGCTCCCAGTCGCCGAGCCGTTCGCTCTCCACCGGCCGCCAGGCCCGCGAGGCGACCCTCGCCAGCTCCTCGTACGACGCGGCGGGACCGCGGCGACGCGCCGGGGCGGACGGGACGACCTTGCCGGCGACGAGCGCGGATTCCGGGATCCGGACCGACTCGCCGTCCTTCCGTGTGATCAGCACCACACCGTTGTCCCATGATGTGAGAACACCGACCGTGTCGGTGAACCCCCCACCCGTGACACCAGGTTCGATCAAGCGCCGTACGGAGACTCGTTTGCCCACGTCAGCAGCGGTGATACGGACCTCGAGACGGCCTGCTGCGGAGATTTCCACGGGTCGGTACACCCCTCCTGTTCGGATCATGCCCAAGAACGGAGATACTAGGGGCGGGCATCGACGACGCCGCGCTCCCGCGCGCCAGGCGGCGGAGCCTGAGGAGGCCCGCCAGCGCCCAATCGAGGAGGAACGACAGCGTGACCTACGTCATCGCGCAGCCTTGTGTCGACGTGAAGGACAAGGCGTGCATCGAGGAGTGCCCGGTCGACTGCATCTACGAGGGCCAGCGGTCCTTGTACATCCACCCGGACGAATGCGTCGACTGTGGTGCCTGTGAGCCGGTCTGCCCGGTCGAGGCGATCTTCTACGAGGACGACACTCCGGATGAGTGGAAGGACTACTACAAGGCGAACGTCGAGTTCTTCGACGAGCTCGGCTCGCCCGGCGGCGCCAGCAAGCTGGGTCTGATCGAGCGCGACCACCCCTTCGTCGCCGCGCTGCCGCCGCAGAACCAGTAACGGCGGCCCGCACGAGCGCCGCCTCGGTCCCGTACGGCCCGATCGAACCCGGTCGCCGTACGGGGCCGAGGCGTTTGCCGTTCCGGGCGGCCACGACGAAAGTGAGCGAGTAACGTGTCCGCAGTCTCCGACCGCCTGCCCACCTTTCCCTGGGACAAGCTGGAGCCGTACAAGAAGACGGCCGCGGCGCACCCGGGCGGCATCGTCGACCTTTCCGTCGGCACCCCGGTCGACCCGGTCCCCGAGCTGATCCAGAAGGCCCTGATCGACGCGGCGGACTCCCCGGGCTACCCGACGGTGTGGGGCACCCCGGCACTGCGCGACGCGATCACCGGCTGGGTCGAGCGCCGCCTCGGCGCCCGCGACGTCACCCACCGCCACGTCCTGCCGATCGTCGGCTCCAAGGAGCTCGTCGCCTGGCTCCCGACCCAGCTCGGCCTGGGCCCCGGCGACCGCGTCGCCTTCCCGCGCCTGGCCTACCCGACGTACGAGGTCGGCGCCCGGCTCGCCCGGGCCGCCTACGAGGCCTACGACGACCCGACCGAGCTGGACCCGGCGGGCCTGAAGCTGCTGTGGCTCAACTCGCCGTCCAACCCGACCGGCAAGGTCCTGTCGCGGGCCGAGCTGACCCGGATCGTCGCGTGGGCCCGCGAGCACGGCGTCCTCGTCGTCTCCGACGAGTGCTACCTGGAACTGGGCTGGGAGGCCGACCCGGTCTCCGTCCTGCACCCGGACGTCAACGGCGGCTCCTACGACGGCCTGGTCGCCGTCCACTCCCTCTCCAAGCGCTCCAACCTCGCGGGCTACCGCGCGGCCTTCCTGGCCGGTGACCCGGCGGTGCTCGGCCCGCTGCTGGAGATCCGCAAGCACGGCGGCATGATGACCTCCGCGCCGACGCAGGCGGCCGTCGTGGCGGCCCTCGGCGACGACGAGCACGTGCGTGTCCAGCGCGAGCGCTACGCGGCCCGCCGCGAGATCCTGCGCGAGGCGCTGCTCGGCCACGGCTTCCGCATCGAGCACAGCGAGGCCAGCCTCTACCTGTGGGCCACCCGTGACGAGTCCTGCTGGGACACGGTCGCCCACCTGGCCGGCCGCGGCATCCTGGTCGCCCCCGGCGACTTCTACGGCCCCGCCGGCGAGAACTTCGTCCGCGTGGCCTTCACCGCCACGGACGAACGGGTCCGCGAGGCGGCGACCCGCCTCGCCTGACGGCCGGGCGGCCGGGGGAGGGCGGACGCGGTCCGACGCCGGACGCGGCCGCCGCCCCCCGCGGGCAAGCGAAACGCCGGGGCCCGGGGCAGCGCCCCCGGACCCCGGCGCCGTACGGCCCAAGGCAGCCGGCCTCAGCCGATCGGCAGCCCCTGCGCCGACAGCGCACGCCCCTTGCCCAGCGCGTCCGTCGGCAGCTCGCCCTTGGCCGCGCTGGACGCCGTGTCACCCACGAGGTCCCCGGCGCTGCCCGCCGCGGGCACCGCCTTCCCGACGGCCTTGCCGCCGGTGACGTCCCGGGCGGCGCCGTCGACGGTGCCGCCGACGTTCGCCCCGTCCAGCGCGGTCAGCCCGCCGAGGTTCGGGGCGGCCGGCAGCTCGGGAGCGGCACTCGCGGCGCCGGCCGCACCGACCCCGGCGGCCGCTCCCGCAGCGACGAGCAGCGCGGCACGGGCGATCCGGCGGGTCAGGGGGAGGGACATGATGCTCCTTCGACGGAAGTCAACGATGAGGATTCCGGCCGCGTCCGGCGAAGACCACCGGGCGCGGACGCAGTGACTACCGCGCGAGGGCGACGAAGGTTGCGGCGCCGCGACGTAAAGGGTTGGCAATGCGTCGCATTATCGGGTGCGCGGAAAAGCGGGCAAAAGGACGCGGCAGGAAAGCCTCCGGAACCCGGGCAGCCCCGTGTTTCCGGGGCCCGAGGCGCATGCGGCGGGGGCGTGGCGGACACCCGCGCCCCCTCGCCCCCGCCGGAACGGATCCCTCCGTCGAGTGACGGCTCGTACTACCGCGCGGACGTGATCCGGACCGGCCCGGGCGCCCGCTCCGCCCCGTGGGAGCTGCCGCCGCCCACCGGGTACCACTTGCTGTCCGTGTTCCCGGCGGTCCACTGCCGGCCGGCGTAGACGACCCGCTCGATGTGCAGCGACGACGCGTTGGCCACGGCCCAGTGCGCGAGCTGCCAGCCGCGCCGCTCCGCGTCCTCGCCCGTGCCCTCGCCGACGGGCAGCGTCACGGTCCGCCCGCCGGAGCCGCCCGAGGCGCTCGCGGACGGGGCCGGGGAGGAATCCGCCGAGGCGCCCACCTCGGCGCCGAGCGGCTGGAGGACGTCCCGCCCGAAGTCCCGCACCAGCGCCGCGCGCACCGCGTCCGGCCCCTTGGCCCGGGTCGCTCCGGGGCGGCCGTCGCAGGTCAGGGTCGCCCCGGACCGGCCGGTCAGCGCGGCGGCCAGCAGCGTGGCGTCCGGCTCGTGCTTGGCGTACGCCTGCGGGAAGCCGCTGCGCTGCACGCGCTGCGCGGCGACGGTCAGCGGCAGCCGCGTGTAGCCCGGCACCTCGACCAGGTGGTCGTAGAACTCGCCCGCCGAGTACGCCGGGTCCATGATCTCCTCGGTGCTGCCCCAGCCCTGCGAGGGGCGCTGCTGGAACAGACCGAGCGAGTCGCGGTCGCCGTAGTCGATGTTGCGCAGCGCGGACTCCTGCAGCGCGGTCGCCAGGGCGATCGTCACCGCCCGTTCGGGCAGGTTGCGCGCGGTGCCCACGGCGGTGATCGTCGCCGCGTTGACCGCCTGCTCCGGCGTGAACTCGTAGGTCGCCCCGTCGTCGTCGCCCGACACGACCCGGCAGCCCGGCGCGCCGGCGCCCCCGGTGACGTACTGGACCGCGACATAACCGGCGACCGCGAGCAGGACGACGAAGGCCGCCCCGAAACGGAGAAGGCGGCTCCTTGGGCTGCGGGTTGGGGACGGCTCAAGCACGCGTACAAGGTACTGGAGAGTAGGGCCTCGTGGTGCCGCGTGGGGACGAAGTGACGAAACACCCCGCAGGGACCGGCGGGTAGGGTCGACGGCATGGCCGATACCCCGCTTGACCTCACGCTGGACGCCGCGGAGCTGACCGCGCGGCTCGTCGACTTCCCCTCCGAGAGCGGCTCCGAGAAGCCCCTGGCGGACGCGATCGAGAACGCGCTGCGCGCCCTGCCGCACCTCACGGTCGACCGGTACGGCAACAACGTCGTGGCCCGCACCGGCCTGGGCCGGGCGGAGCGCGTGATCCTCGCCGGCCACATCGACACCGTGCCGATCGCCGGCAACGTCCCCTCCCGGCTGGACGAGGACGGCGTGCTGTGGGGCTGCGGCACCTGCGACATGAAGGCGGGCGTCGCGGTGCAGCTCCGCATCGCCGCGACCGTCCCGGCCCCCAACCGCGACCTGACGTTCGTCTTCTACGACAACGAGGAGGTCGCCGCCGACCTCAACGGCCTCGGGCACGTCGCCGACGCGCACCCCGAGTGGCTGGAGGGCGACTTCGCGGTGCTCCTGGAACCGTCGGACGGCCAGGTGGAGGGCGGCTGCCAGGGCACGCTGCGGGTGCTGCTGAAGACGGCGGGGGAGCGGGCCCACTCCGCGCGGAGCTGGATGGGTTCCAACGCCGTCCACGCCGCCGCCCCGATCCTCGCGCGCCTCGCGGAGTACGAGCCGCGCTACCCCGTGATCGACGGCCTGGAGTACCGCGAGGGCCTGAACGCGGTCGGCATCACGGGCGGCGTCGCGGGCAACGTCATCCCCGACGAGTGCGTCGTCACCGTCAACTTCCGCTACGCGCCGGACCGCTCGCCGGAGGAGGCCCTGGCGCACGTCCGGGAGGTCTTCGCGGACTGCGGCGTGGCGGAGTTCGTGGTCGACGACCACAGCGGCGCGGCCCTGCCCGGGCTGTCCCACCCCGCCGCGGCGGCCTTCATCGAGGCGGTGGGCGGCACCCCGCAGCCCAAGTACGGCTGGACGGACGTGTCGCGGTTCTCGGCGCTCGGCGTGCCGGCGGTCAACTACGGCCCGGGCAACCCGCACTTGGCCCACAAGCGGGACGAACGGGTGGAGACGGCGAAGATCCTCGCGGGCGAGGAACGGCTCCGGTCCTGGCTGACGGCATGATCAGGTCCTGGTTTACCGCGCTGCGTGCCGGACATGCTGAGGTCCCCCGCACGTAACCCGCGTAGATCTACGCTGAGGTGGAACCACCCGCACAACGGAGGGAGCGCACATGGCTACCGGCAACCCCGAGGGGAAGAAGAGGCCGCCGGAGGAGCAGCGCCTGGGCCCGGTCCTCCGGCGGCGCGGCCAGGTTCAGAGGAGCACCACGGACCAGCGCCTGCTGGACGAGCGCGCTCCCACGGACTGGGTCCACACCGACCCGTGGCGGGTGCTGCGGATCCAGTCGGAGTTCATCGAGGGCTTCGGCACGCTCGCCGAACTGCCGCCCGCGATCAGCGTCTTCGGCTCCGCCCGCACCGGGGCCGACTCGCCGGAGTACGAGGCGGGCGTCCGGCTGGGCCGCGGCCTGGTGGAGGCGGGCTTCGCCGTCATCACCGGCGGTGGGCCGGGAGCGATGGAGGCGGCCAACAGGGGCGCGCTGGAGGCGAAGGGCGTCTCGGTCGGCCTCGGCATCGAGCTGCCCTTCGAGCAGGGTCTGAACCCCTACGTGGACATCGGCCTGAACTTCCGTTACTTCTTCGTCCGCAAGATGATGTTCGTGAAGTACGCCCAGGGCTTCGTGGTGCTGCCCGGCGGCCTCGGCACCCTCGACGAACTCTTCGAGGCGCTCACCCTGGTGCAGACCCAGAAGGTCACCCGCTTCCCCATCGTCCTCTTCGGCACCGACTACTGGGGCGGCCTCGTGAACTGGCTCCGCGACACCCTGGTGGCCCAGGGCAAGGCCGCGGAGAAGGACCTGCTCCTGTTCCACGTCACCGACGACGTCGACGAGGCCGTCGCCCTGGTCTCCAAGGAGGCGGGCCGCTAGCGGCGGCGGGGGCGAAGGGGGCGGGCGGCCGCCCCCGGCCCCCTACGCCAGTCCCCGCCGGGCCACCGCGGGCTCCCGGTGCCCCGCGATCGTGGCCACCATGTCCAGCACCTGCCGTGTCTCCGCCACCTCGTGCACCCGGTACACCCGCGCCCCGAGCCACGCCGACACGGCCGTCGTCGCCAGCGTCCCCAGCAGCCGTTCCTTCACGGGGCGGTCCAGCGTCTCGCCGACGAAGTCCTTGTTGGACAGGGAGACCAGCACCGGCCACCCCGTCTCCACCATCTCCCCGAGCCGCCGCGTCGCCTCCAGGCTGTGCCGCGTGTTCTTCCCGAAGTCGTGCCCGGGGTCGATCAGCACCGACTCCCGCGGCACCCCCAGCGCCACCGCCCGCTCGGCCAGCCCCACCGTCACGTCGAGGATGTCCGCCATGACGTCGTCGTACGTCACCCGGTGCGGCCGCGTCCGCGGTTCGGCACCGCCCGCGTGCGTGCACACCAGCCCCGCCCCGTGCCGGGCGGCGACCTGCGCGAGCTGTGGGTCGACGCCGCCCCACGCGTCGTTCAGCAGATCCGCCCCGGCCTCGCACACGGCCTCCCCGACCTCGTGCCGCCAGGTGTCCACGCTGATCACGACGTCCGGGAACCGCCGCCGCACCTCCGCGACGAACCCGACGGTGCGCCGCGCCTCCTCCTCGGCCGACACCTCCTCCCCGGGCCCGGCCTTCACCCCGCCGATGTCGACGATCGCGGCCCCCTCGGCCACGGCCTGCTCCACGCGGGCGAGCGCGGGCTCGTCGCGGAAGGTGGCGCCCTGGTCGTAGAAGGAGTCCGGGGTCCGGTTCACGATCGCCATGATCACCGGCTCGTGCGGCGCGAACTCGCGCCTGCCCAGCCTGAGCATCCCCTGTGACCTCTCCTCGCCCATACCGTCCCTCACGTCCCGCTCCGGCTTTCCACGTCCCGCTGCCCGGCTGTCCGGCGGCCGTCGGCGTCCTTCGGCCGCCTGCGACCCCGACTGTCAGACTCGCATGGCACGATCGGACCCGACACAACCGACTCCGATCCAACCAGCCGACGCGATCAGCCGACGAACCCGTGCGATCGCGGTGCTCGATCCGACCGTGGGGGCCCAGCGATGGTCATGTTCCTCTTCCTCGTCGTCGCGCTCGCCGTCGTGGTCGCCGCGGTGACGCTCGCCGTGGTGAGCGGCGGCGACAGCGGACCGCTGCCGGAGGCCGCCCCCGAGCGGCTGCGGGACACGCTGCCACCGGACCGCCCCGTGGCCCGCGCCGACGTGGAGCGGCTCCGCTTCCCCCTCGTCGTGCGCGGCTACCGCATGGCGGACGTCGACGACGCCCTCGGCCGCCTCGGCGCCGAGCTGTCCGAGCGCGACGCCCGCATCGCCGACCTGGAGTCCGCGCTGGCCGGCGCCCGGGCCGCCGCCCACCACGTCTCCATGGAGAAGCCGGACCAGGAGGAGCAGCGATGAGCGCGGGCGAGGCCGTCACCGGCCCGGACGGCGCGGCGCGCTGTCCCTGGGCCCTGTCCACCGCGGACTACGTGACCTACCACGACGAGGAGTGGGGCCGCCCGGTCCACGGCGACGACGCCCTCTTCGAGAGGCTCAGCCTCGAGGCCTTCCAGTCCGGTCTGTCCTGGCTGACGATCCTGCGCCGCCGCACCGGTTTCCGGGCCGCCTTCGCCGACTTCCAGATCGCCGAGGTGGCGCGGTTCACCGACGAGGACCGCGAACGGCTGCTCGCCGACGCGGGCATCATCCGCAACCGCGCCAAGATCGACGCGACCCTCGCCAACGCGCGGGTGCTGGCCGGGTGGAGCCCCGGCGAGCTGGACGAGCTGATCTGGTCCCACGCCCCGGACCCGGCCGGCCGGCCGGTCCCGAAGACCCTCGCCGACGTCCCGGCCGTCACCCCGGAATCCACGGCCCTGTCCAAGACCCTCAAGAAGCGGGGCCTGCGCTTCGTGGGCCCGACGACGGCGTACGCGCTGATGCAGGCGTGCGGACTGGTCGACGACCACCTGGCGACCTGCGTGGCCCGGCGCGCCTGAGCGGGCGGACGGGCCTGCGCGGGC
The DNA here is from genome assembly GCF_044390505.1 of Streptomyces sp. NPDC018947. Taxonomy (NCBI): domain Bacteria; kingdom Bacillati; phylum Actinomycetota; class Actinomycetes; order Kitasatosporales; family Streptomycetaceae; genus Streptomyces; species Streptomyces sp. NPDC018947. The sequence continues at coordinate 96,350 of NZ_JBIRZD010000007.1, read as the reverse complement.
TGAGCGGACGGGCTCGGCGGACGACCCCGTGCGGGCGGTGCGCGGCGCGGCCCGCCCGCCCCGGGCTCAGCGCCCCAGGTACTTCGGCTTCTCCTTGTCGACGAACGCCCGCACCGCGATCCCGTGGTCCTCCGACGCCCCCGCCCGGGTCTGCAGCTCGTCCTCCTTCTCCAGCGTCTCGGAGAGCGAGTGCGACAGCCCGTACGCCATCGACTCCTTCAGCGCCGCGTAGGCCACCGTGGGCCCCTCGGCCAGCTTCCGCGCCGTCCGCTCGGCCTCGGCGCGCAGTTCGGCGGCCGGGACGACCCGGTTGGCGATGCCGAGCGCGTACGCCTCCTGGGCGTCGATGCTGCGGGGGAAGAGCAGCAGGTCGCAGGCACGTCCGGGGCCGACGACGCGGGGCAGCGTCCAGGAGACGCCGGAGTCGGCGGTCAGCGCGACACCCGCGAACGAGGTGTTGAACGCCGCCGTCTCCGCGACGATCCGGTAGTCCGCGGCGAGCGCGAAACCGAATCCGGCGCCGGCCGCCACGCCGTTCACGGCGGCGACCACGGGCTTGGGCGCCTCGACCAGCGCCCGCACGATCGGGTTGTAGTGCTCGCGGACCGTGCTCATGGTCCTGCCCTCGCCGGTCTCCCGGTCGGAGGCCAGCAGCCCGATGTGCTCCTTGAGGTCCTGGCCGACGCAGAACGCCCGCTCCCCGGCCGCCGTCAGCAGCACCGCCCGTACGGCGCCGTCCGCGCCGGCGGACCGCACCGCGTCCCGGAGCGCGACCTTGGTCTCGACGTTCAGTGCGTTCATCGCCTCGGGGCGGTTCAGCGTGATCGTCGCGAGTCCGTCGCTCACCTCGTAGAGCACGGTGTCGGCCATGGGTATCCCCTCCGAGTCGGCTTGTGTCCGCACCAGCATGACGGAGATCACCGGGTACGGATCCTTCCGCGGGTGTGACCTGCGTCAAAGAATCGCGGTCCCCCGGTGTTCGCCGGGAGTGGTGCGGGGCGCGCAGTATCGCAGTCACATCGCCGAATTGAGTGGTTTTGCTCGCGCGCGTTGCCCAAGCGATGCCTGCTGATGTTGGTCATCGGGTCCTGGGATGCGGGATAATGGCTGGGAAGCAATGTGTTCGATGCCGGTGTCGCGCGTCCTGTGCCGGACTGCGTGTGCCCTTCACGGGCCGTCGGCGGTGACGGTGAGCTGGTATCAGGAAGGGGAACGAGCATGGCGGCCATGAAGCCGCGGACGGGCGATGGCCCGCTCGAGGTGACCAAGGAGGGGCGGGGCATCGTCATGCGCGTTCCGCTCGAAGGCGGCGGTCGACTCGTCGTCGAGCTGACCCCCGACGAGGCCGACGCGCTCGGCGACGCCCTCAAGAAGGTCGTCGGCTGACGCGCAAGCGACCATACCCGTTCAGTCGCCCCGGTACCGTACACGGTGCCGGGGCGACTGTTCTCCCGGGTGCGCCGGGCACCCCTCGGGCGGTGCGGCTACCGCTTCACCGCGCACAGCAGACCGTCGCCGACCGGCAGCAGTGACGGCACCAGTTCCTGACTCTCCCGCACCGCGCGCAGCACCTCCCGCAGCCGCAGCACCTCGGTGGGCTGCGGGCCGGAGTCGACCGTGCGGCCGGTGCCGAAGACGCCCTCGAAGGCGACGAGCCCGCCCGGCCGCAGCAGACGCAACGATTCGGCGAGGTAGTCCAGGTACTCCAGCCGGTCGCCGTCGCAGAAGACGAGGTCGTAGCCCGAGTCCGCGAGGCGGGGCAGGACGTCCAGCGCGCGGCCCGGGATGAAACGGGCCCGGTTGCTGGCGAAACCCGCGGCCCGGAAGGCCTGGCGGGCGAACTGCTGGTGCTCCGGCTCCGGATCGACGGTGGTCAGCACCCCGTCCGGCCGCATGCCCTGGAGGAGGTGGATCCCCGACACGCCGCAGCCGGTGCCGATCTCCGCGACCGCCTTGGCGTCCACGGCGGCGGCGAGCAACCCGAGCGCCGAGCCCGTGCCGGGCGTCACCGAGCGCAGGCCCACCTCGCAGGCCCGGTCGCGGGCCCAGCGCAGCGCGTCGTCCTCGGCGACATAGGCGTCGGCGAACGCCCAGCTCGTCTGGCGGTTGCCGGTAATGACCCTCTCCTGTCCCCGTGGTTGCCTCGGCGTGACTGTATCCGTTGGCCTCGGGAACCCGCAGATGGGACCGGTCGTTTGAAGGGGTGCGGAACGAACGACCGAGCGGCCGGGACTGCGGCGGGGGGCAGCGGATGCAGACGAGCACCGAGCAAGTGCTGACGCAGCCGTACGAGCGGTACCAGCTCAGATCAAATTCTCGTAAAACCGCTTATCCGGAGCTAACGGGCGAGGTGGCTATGGTAGGGGCTCCACTCGACACCACCAGAGCCGACAGGGGAGGTGCGGCCGCACCTGTTGACCGGGGAGGAGTGCTGCGGCGCTTCCTCGGATCGGCGGGCAGGCCGAAATCCGTGAACGACACCGCTGCTGACCACAGCCACGCCACCGGTCCTTCCGCAGGACACACCCAGACCGCGACCTTCACCAGCGACGCGGACGGGCAGGCGTGGACTCCGCCCACCTGGGAGGAGATCGTCAGCACGCACAGCGGCCGGGTCTACCGTCTCGCCTACCGCCTCACCGGCAACCAGCACGACGCCGAGGACCTCACCCAGGAGGTCTTCGTCCGTGTCTTCCGGTCCCTGTCGACGTACACCCCGGGCACTTTCGAGGGCTGGCTGCACCGCATCACCACCAACCTCTTCCTGGACATGGTGCGCCGCAAGCAGCGGATCCGCTTCGACGCGCTCGGCGAGGACGCGGCCGAGCGGCTGCCCAGCAAGGAGCCCACGCCGCAGCAGGTCTTCCACGACGCCCACTTCGACGCGGACGTCCAGCAGGCGCTGGACACCCTCGCGCCCGAGTTCCGCGCCGCGGTCGTCCTGTGCGACATCGAGGGACTGTCGTACGAGGAGATCGCCGCGACCCTCGGCGTGAAGCTCGGCACCGTCCGCTCCCGTATCCACCGTGGCCGCTCCCAGCTCCGCAAGGCCCTCGCGCACCGTTCGCCCCAGGCCCGCGCGGAGCGCCGCTCCTTCGTGGCCCGCGTTCCCGCACTGGGAGGAGGGGGCACGAGCGCGTGAGTGGGTCATGGCCGAAACCCGAGGGGCACCTCGCGGAGCAGCACCTGGGAGACCGACTCTCCGCCCTGGTGGACGGAGAGCTCGGTCATGACGCGCGCGAGCGCGTGTTGGCACATGTGGCGACCTGTCCGAAGTGCAAGGCGGAGGTCGACGCGCAGCGCCGGCTGAAGAGCGTGTTCGCCGAGGCGGCCCCGCCGGCCCCGTCCGAGAGCTTCCTCGCCCGCCTCCAGGGCCTTCCCGGCGGCGGCGACGCGGACGGCCGCCGCGGCTCGCCGCTGGGCGGCGGTGATTTCTCCGACGGGATGCCCGGAATGCCGGGGAAGTTCGAGTTCGGGTACGTCCCGGCGCGGCCGCACTCCTCCCTGCTGCCCTCGTCGCAGGACCGGGGCTTCCGGATCCACGACGTGAGCCGGCACGAGTCCGAGCGGTCGGCCTCGCGCGGGATGCGGTTCGCCTTCGCCGCCGCCGGGGCGGTCTCGCTCGCCGCGATCGCGCTCGGCGGTGTCACCCTCGGCACCCCCGACACCACCACGGAGGCCCGTGGCTCCGGCTCCGGCAGCAATGTGACGCCGCTGCGCACCCAGAGCGCGGGGGCGGCCACCCCCGACGCCCAGCGCCGCCGTTCGGTCGCCCCGCTGCTGGGGCAGGTCCGGGGCCAGCGGACGCTCGGCGAGACCCCCGTGGCCTCGTCCGGGGCCTCCGCGCCGCTGCTGCCCGGGCTGCCGGCCCCCTCGGCCGACGCGCACCGGGAGCAGCGCACCAAGGCGCTGACCGCCCCCGTCACGGCCGGGGCGGTCGCCGTCTCCCCGTTGATACGCCCGCTGGACGCGGTTCCGCCGCTCACCCTGGCCGACTGGCCGACCCCGCTCGGCGCGGGGACGCCCGGCCTGCTCGTGGCACCGGTCGTTCCCGACCCGGCCGCCTCCCCGCAGGTCTCGGCATCGCCCGCCGCGTCCCCTCTGCAGGCCCCCTGACGGGAGTCTGCGCGCAGGTCCGCGGACCTGATTGAATCCGGGGTGGCACGAGAGCCCTTGGAGCCGAGAACCGCGGCCAGGTGTGGGGAGAGCATGAACGAGGGGAAGCCCACGAAGGCGAAATGGTGGAGCCGTCCTCGCCCGTCCGGGGACGCCACCGACGGCGACTTCGAGCTGGCCCGCCCGCGTGGCGCGCAGGACGCGGAGAACGGCGACTTCGAACTGGCGCGCCCCTCGGCGGCCCCGGCGGACCCCGCCCGGGACGACGCGGGGGACTACGAGCTGGACGGTCCGGCGGCACGCCCCGCCGGTCCGGCGACGGACGCCGGAGCGGCGCCGCACAGCACCGGCACCGGTGCGGTCCCGGCACCACGCACCGACGCGCCCGAGCCCCCGGCTTCCCCAGCCGGTGGCCCGCCCGCCACTGAGGCCGAGGGCGCCGATTCCGTGGCCGATGCGGAGGCCGACGCTCGCGCTGTCCCTGGCGTCGCCGAAGCCTGGGCCCCCGCGCCCGTCGCCGAGGGCACCGACCCCGCAGCCGCCGCGGATGCCCCCGCCCCGGCCGCCCCGGGCGCCGACGGCCCCCCGGTCCCCGCACCCGTCGCCGAGCGACCGAAGCCCCTGCACGAGCCCGACCCGTACAGCACACCGCCCTACGGCGAGCCCGGTCCCTGGGCGCCCGCGCCGCCGGTCCAGCACCCGGCGACGACCCCGGCGCACGGCACGCTGACGCCGACCCACGGCATGGCGACCCCGGCCCACGGCACGACGGCTCCCGCCCCCCTGCCCCCGGCGGCCTCCCTCGGCACCCCCGTGCCCGACCCCGCCTACGCGGACGCCCCGCCGCCCGCCGTCGCGGCTCCCACCGGGCCCGCCTCGTCCAAGCCGTCCCACGAGGGCACCGGCGCCCCGGGCGCCCCCGCGTCCGGTCAGTGGGAGCGCTACGACCCCTGGGCCGCCGCCGCGTCCGCCGCCCCGCTGCAGCAGACCGGCGCCGCCGTCCCGTCGCGCGACCAGCGCAAGAGGCGGGCCAAGCGGACCCTCCTCGTCGCCGTCGTGCTGGTCGCCGTGGTCTCCGGCGGCGTCGGCGGTGCCGTGGGGGCGTACCTGGAGCGGCACGGCGGCCTGGGGTCCGTGGAGCTGCCGCAGGCCGGGAAGGAACCGGCCGAGCGGGCCCCGGACAGCGTCGCCGGGATCGCCGCCCGCGCCCTGCCCGGCGTGGTGACGCTGCACGTGAGCGGCGCCGACGCCGCGGGCACCGGCACCGGCTTCGTGCTCGACGGCAGCGGCCACATCCTCACCAACAACCACGTCGTGGAGCCCGCCGGAAAGGGCGGCGAGATCACCGTGACCTTCAACAGCGGCGACACCGCCGAGGCCACGGTCGTCGGCCGCGACAGCGGTTACGACCTCGCCGTGGTGCGGGTGAAGGGCGTCGGCGGGCTCACCCCCATGCCGCTCGGCAACTCCGACAACGTGCAGGTGGGCGACCCCGTCGTCGCCATCGGCGCCCCCTTCGACCTGGCCGGCACGGTCACCTCCGGCATCATCAGCGCCAAGGAGCGGCCCATCACGGCGGGCGGCGAGGAGGGCGACGGCAGCGACGTGTCGTACGTCGACGCGCTGCAGACCGACGCGCCCATCAACCCGGGCAACTCGGGCGGCCCCCTCCTGGACTCCCGGGGCCGGGTCATCGGCATCAACTCCGCCATCCAGTCCGCCGACGGCGGCGGCGCCGAGTCGGACCGCGGCCAGGCCGGTTCCATAGGCCTCGGTTTCGCCATCCCGATCAACCAGGGCAAACGCGTCGCCGAGGAGCTGATCAACACCGGCAGGGCGACCCACCCGGTCATCGGCATCACCCTCGACATGGCCTACTCCGGCGACGGCGCCCGCGTGGGCACCGAGGGCAGCGACGGCGGCTCCCCGGTCGTCGCGGGCGGCCCCGGCGCCAAGGCCGGCATCAGGTCCGGGGACGTGATCACCGAGGTGGACGGCCAGCGCGTGCACTCCGGTGAGGAACTCATCGTCAAGATCCGCGCCCACCGCCCCGGAGACCGCCTGGAGCTGACCGTGGAGCGCGACGGCAGGGAGAGGGACGTCTCACTGGTGCTCGGCTCCTCCGACGGCGGCTGAGCCGCCCCCACCGGGCCGCGAAGGGGGCCGGTAAGGCAAACAATCAGGAAAGCGGTGGCGTACACGCGGCCGGGGGTCGCGGGACGGTACCGGGCGGACGGGATCGACGGGTACCGTGGTTGCGGCCCGGACATCCAAGGAGCTTCAGGTGTTCAATGACATAGGCGCACTCGAGCTGGTGACGCTCGTCGTCCTCGCCGTGCTCGTCTTCGGTCCGGACAAGCTCCCGAAGGTCATCCAGGACGTGACCAGGACGATCCGCAAGATCCGGGAGTTCTCGGACAGCGCCAAGCGGGACATCCGGGAGGAGCTGGGCCCCGAGTTCAAGGACTTCGAGTTCGAGGACCTCAACCCCAAGACGTTCATCCGCAAGCAGCTCGACAACGACGAACTCGGGCTCAAGGAGATCCGCAACGGCTTCGACCTGAAGAAGGAGATGGCCGAGGTCACCGACGCCGTCCACGGCCGTGAGTCCAGCACGTCGCCGTCCGGCTCGACGGCGCCCGGTCCCGTCGACATGTCCAAGAAGATCGACATGTCCAAGAAGCCCGAGACCCCCGCCCGCGACGAGCGCCCGCCCTTCGACATGGACGCCACCTGATCGCCGTTCCCCCGGACCGGTCGCCCTCGGCCTGAACGCGGTCCCCCGAACGCCCCGCGCGCCGGGCGGTTTCCGGGCTCTCCGCAGCGGTGTGGCTATGCTGCCGACTTGTTGTGCGGAGCGGGGACGAGTGCGCCCGAAGGGGGGCGGGCCGCTCCGACGAGATCGAGGAGGCGTCCGGGCACATGGAGACGACGAACGCGGCGGTCGCGCAGGCGCCGGCCGCGGAGGACGGACAACAGGTCCCCTCCGCCCGGCGCACGGTCGACGGCTATCTGCGGGCGCCCTTCCCCTGGTACGGCCTCGACGAGGCGTTCACGGGGCGGCGCTGGCTCATGCAGGTCGGCACGGCGGCCGACGGGGCCGTGGAACACGGCTCGATCGGACACGGTGACGAACCGTCCGTGCGCAACGAGCACGTGGCCGGCGACGAGCAGGACGCCAAGGAGAAGTTCGCGGTGGTGGTGACCGTGGCCGCCAACCCCGACCGGCGCAGCGCCGACGGCACCGGCCTGCTGGAGGCCACCTCGGTCTCCTCGGCGGCCTGGCTCGCCGGAGTCGGACTGCTGTCCTTCACCTGGCCCGGCCAGATGGACCACTCCCTGCGCGACGACTGGCTGGAGCAGCAGACCGAGACCGCGTGGGTCCTCGCCGACGACCTCGACGGGGAGGACTGGACGACCCTGTCCCTGCCCGTGGACGGCGTGCCGACGCCCTTCCACTACCGGGAGTCCGCATTCGGCTGGGTGCTGGCCGGCACCACCGGCCGGGGCGTCCACCTGGGCGCGTACGGCCGGGGGATGAGCGCGTACGGGCTGGCCTTCGCCGTGGTGAAGGACATCGCCGCGTACGCGTGAGCCTCGCGCAGGCGCGAGCGCGTACACGTGACGCAGGGGCGCCGCACACGCACGGCGCCCCCTCGGCAGCGGGCCTCGCGGGCCCGGCCGCCTAGAACTTGTTCTTCGGGGTGATCCCCAGGGACAGCCCCGACAGGCCCCTCTGACGGCCGCCCAGCTTGCCCGCGATCGACCGCAGGGCCGCGCCCGCCGGGGACTCCGGGTCGGACAGCACGACCGGCTTGCCGTCGTCGCCGCCCTCGCGCAGGCGGACGTCGATCGGGATGGAGCCGAGCACCGGCACCGAGGCACCGGTCGTGCGGGTCAGGCCGTCGGCGACCGTCTGGCCGCCGCCCGTGCCGAACACGTCGACCATTTCGCCGCAGTGCGGGCAGGGCAGGCCGGACATGTTCTCGACCACGCCGACGATCTTCTGGTGGGTCTGCACGGCGATCGCGCCGGCTCGCTCCGCCACCTCGGCCGCGGCCTGCTGAGGGGTCGTCACCACCAGGATCTCGGCGTTCGGCACGAGCTGCGCGACCGAGATCGCGATGTCGCCGGTGCCGGGCGGCAGGTCGAGCAGCAGGACGTCCAGGTCGCCCCAGTACACGTCCGCCAGGAACTGCTGGAGCGCGCGGTGCAGCATCGGGCCGCGCCAGACGACCGGCGCGTTGCCCGGGGTGAACATGCCGATGGAGATGACCTTCACGCCGTTCGCCGACGGCGGCATGATCATGTTCTCGACCTGGGTGGGACGCCCGTCGGCGCCCAGCATGCGCGGCACGGAGTGGCCGTAGATGTCGGCGTCCACGACACCGACCTTCAGCCCGTCGGCCGCCATCGCCGCCGCCAGGTTCACCGTCACCGACGACTTGCCGACGCCGCCCTTGCCGGAGGCGACCGCGTAGACCCGGGTCAGGCTGCCCGGCTTGGCGAAGGGCACCTCGCGCTCGGTCTGGCCGCCGCGCAGCGCGGAGGCCAGCTCACGGCGCTGCTCGTCGCTCATCACGTCCAGCTCGACGTCGACCCGGGTGACACCCTCGACCCGCGAGACGGCGTCGGTCACCCGCTGCGTGATGGTGTCGCGCATCGGGCAGCCGGAGACGGTCAGGTACACGGCGACCGCGACCGCTCCGTCCGCGCCGATCTCCACGGACTTGACCATCCCCAGCTCGGTGATGGGCCGGTTGATCTCGGGGTCGTTCACCGTCGCCAGTGCCTCGCGCACCGCGTCTTCCGTAGCCATAGGGACGATGGTACGGCGCCGCCCACCGGGCACGGAAAGCCCCGTCAGCGGTCGTGTACGTCACGCCCGGCGGTCCGGTCCGCCGGGAATACGCCCTCACCGCGGTGATGGCCGTTCTGCCGCTCCTCCATCTCCTTGATCAGGTCCTGGAGCTCGGAGCGGATCCAGTCCCGCGTGGCGACCTCCCCGAGGCCGATGCGCAGGGCGGCGATCTCACGCGTCAGATACTCGGTGTCGGCGATCGACCGCTCGTTCTGCTTGCGGTCCTGCTCCAGATTCACCCGGTCCCGGTCGTCCTGCCGGTTCTGCGCGAGCAGGATCAGCGGGGCCGCGTAGGAGGCCTGGAGCGAGAGCGCCAGCGTCAGGAAGATGAACGGGTACTCGTCGAACCGCAGGCTGCCCGGCACGGACACGTTCCACAGCACCCAGACGATGATGACGACCGTCATCCAGACGATGAACCGTCCGGTGCCCAGGAAGCGCGCGATGCGCTCCGACAGCCGCCCGAAGGCCTCAGGGTCCCACTCGGGCAGGAGCCGGCGGCGCGGCGGCCGGGGCTGGTCCAGACGGGCGCCGCGCGGGCGGGAGGCCGCGGTGGCCCCCGACACCGCGCGTTCACGGGTCGTCGTCTCGCGCTCAGGCACCATCGGCACTCACCTCCGCCGCCTCGTCCTCGTCGAGGTGGTACTCGGTCTCCCGCCAGTCGTCCGGCAGCATGTGGTCCAGTACGTCGTCCACGGTGATCGCGCCGAGCAGCGACCCCGACTCGTCGACCACCGGCGCCGCCACCATGTCGTACGTGGCGAAGAACCCGGCGACCACCGGCAGCGCGGCGTCCGGCTCCAGGGGCTGGAGGTCGTCGTCGAGGATCGAGCCGACCAGGGTGTACGGGGGGTCGCGCAGCAGCCGCTGGAAGTGCACCGTGCCGAGGTACTTGCCGGTCGGCGTCTCCTCGGGCGGACGGCACACGTAGACCTGCGCGGCGTGCGCCGGCGACAGGTCGGGATTGCGGATGCGGGCCAGGGCGTCGGCGACGGTCGCGTCGGGCCGCAGCACGATCGGCTCGGTCGTCATCAGACCGCCGGCCGTGTGCTCCTCGTACGCCATCAGGCGCCGCATGTCGGCCGCGTCGCCGGGCTGCATCAGGCTCAGCAGCCGCTCCTTGTCGGCCTCCGGGAGCTCCCCGAGCAGGTCGGCCGCGTCGTCCGGATCCATCGCCTCCAGCACGTCCGCCGCACGCTCCTCCTTGAGCTTGCCGAGGATCTCGATCTGGTCGTCCTCGGGCAGCTCCTCCAGCACGTCGGCCAGGCGGTCGTCGTCGAGGGCGGCGGCGACCTCGGCGCGGCGCTTGGCCGACAGGTGGTGCAGCACGTTGGCGAGGTCGGCGGGGCGGAGCTGCTCGAAGGTGGCGAGCAGGTTCTCGGCGCCCTGCCCGTGCTCCTCCAGCGAGAAACCGGTGACGCCGGACCACTCCACGGTCAGCGTCTCCCCCTTGCTGCGCCGGAACGCGCCGCCCTTGCGACCCTTGCGGACGAACACCTTGTCGATCTCCCAGTCCCGGCGGGCCGGCAACTGCTGCACCGACAGGTCCAGGACGGTGACCTCCTCGCCGGTGCCGGTGAGCGTCACCCGACGGTCGAGCAGCTCGCCGAAGACGAGACGCTCGGTGGGCCGCTGCTCGAACCGCCGGACGTTGACCACCCCGGTGGTGATGACCTGGCCCGACTCGATCCCGGTGACCCGCGTCATCGGCAGGAAGATGCGGCGGCGCGTGGAGAGTTCGACGACCAGGCCGAGCACCCGCGGGGGCTTGCGGCCGACGCGCAGCATGACGACGACGTCGCGCACCCGCCCCACCTGGTCGCCGGCCGGGTCGAAGACGGCGATGGCGGAGAGGTGGGAGACGAAGATCCGGGGGGCGCCCGCTGCCATGGCCCGCGGCTCCTTTTCGTCGGTCGGTCCGTAAGAGGTGTTTCGTACGGTGTCTCTTTTCCGGATTGCCCGCTCGGACGGCCTTCAGGCTAGCCCGTCCCGAAGAGGTCCGCTCCGGCGGCCGGTCCGGACGGTCTGGCTCCGGCCGGGGCACGCCACCCCGGTACGCTGCCGTACGCCGCTTGGACCTCCGTCAGAAAGGCAGCACCACCTGTGACCGTGACTCCCCGGCGCCGACTCCGCAGGGCCGCTTGGCTGGGCGCCGTGTGCGCCCTGGCCGTGACGGGAGCGGGGCTGACGGGATGCAGCAGCGAGGACCCGGACGCGGGCACCAACGGGGTCGGCAAGCTCTCCGCCCAGAAGATCCAGGCCAAGACCCGCGCCGCCGCCGAGGCCGCCGGAGCGGTACGGCTGCACGGCACGGTGGCCGCCGGCGGCAGCACGTACACCCTCGACATGCGTCTGAAGTCCGACGGCGGCACCGGGTCGGTCGCCGCCGAGGGCGCCACGTTCGGGCTGCTGAGGGTCGGCGACCAGCTCTTCCTCAAGGCCGACGCCGGATTCTGGAGCCACGACGGCGGCGACGCGGCCGCGGCCGAGAAGCTCGCCGACAAGTACGTGAAGGTGCCCGAGGGCGACCCGGCGTACCAGAAGTTCAGCGGCTTCACCGACAAGGACGTCCTCCTCGACGGACTGCTGACCCTGCACGGCACGGTCGAGACGGACGGCCGGCACGAGCAGGCGGGCGTCCGCACCGTCCGGATCACCGGTGACAAGGGATCCGGCGGATCGCTGGACGTCTCCCTGGAGGGCACGCCCTATCCGCTGCGCCTGACGCGGGCGGGCAGCGCGGGCACGCTCAGCTTCTCGGACTGGAACAAGGACTTCCCGCTCACCGAGCCGGCCAAGGACGACACCCTCGACTACGGCAAGCAGTTGCCGACGTCCTGACCCCCGCCGCCCCGGCTACCGGCGGCGCCGCTTCTTCAGCAGCAGCCGCGGCAGCCCCGCCGGGGCCGGCTCCCGCGTCGTCGCCGGGCTCGGCAGCGGCGCCTCGGCCAGCGAACCGTCGGGCAGCGGCGCGAGCGTCCCCGTCGGCTCCAGCCGCAGCACCCGGCACTCACGGGCCCAGCGGTCGGTCATCGCCTCGCCGTCCGGGGCGTTCAGCCGCTTGCCCTTGAGGTCGGCGACCGCCGCCTGCCACGCCTCGGATCCCGAGGGCAGCTCCACGACCTTCGCCGCCCAGGAGACCAGCCGGCCCCCCTTGTCCTTGCTGCGCACGGTCACCTCGGCCGCGGCCCCGTCGGCCAGCCCCGGCAGCGGCTGCTCGCCCGGCCCGTCGCCGACGACGCAGGCCGCGCCCTCGTGCCAGACGTGCCACAGCGCACGGGCGGGCACCCCGGGGCCCTTGACCCAGATGAGGCCGGACTTCTTCGTGGCCTCCTCGACGAGGGCCTGGTCGAGCAGCTCGCGTGTCATGCGGTCAGCCTATCCAGGCGCCCGGCGGCGGCCTCAGAGCCAGCCGTTGCGCTTGAGGGTGCGGTGGATGCCCAGACAGATGACGACCGTGATCGACAGGACCATCGGGTAGCCGAACTTCCAGTGCGTCTCGGGCATGTAGTCGAAGTTCATGCCGTACACCCCGCACACCATCGTCGGCACGGCGATGATCGCGGCCCACGAGGTGATCTTGCGCATGTCCTCGTTCTGCGCGACGGACGCCTGGGCGAGGTTGGCCTGGAGGATGGAGTTCAGCAGCTCGTCGAAGCCGATGACCTGCTCCTGCACCCGGGCCACGTGGTCGGCGACGTCCCGGAAGTACTTCTGGATCTCCGGGTCGATCAGCCGCATCGGCCGCTCGCTGAGGAGCTGCATGGGCCGCAGCAGAGGAGCCACCGCCCGCTTGAACTCCAGCACCTCGCGCTTGAGTTGGTAGATCCGGCCGGCGTCGGTGCCGCGCGGGGTGCCCTTGCGGCCCGGCGAGAAGACCTCCGTCTCGACCTCGTCGATGTCGTCCTGCACGGCGTCGGCGACCGCGATGTACCCGTCGACCACGTGGTCGGCGATGGCGTGCAGCACCGCGGAGGGGCCCTTGAGCAGCAGCTCGGGGTCGTCCTGGAGCCGGTGGCGCAGCGCGCGCAGCGAGCCCTGCCCGCCGTGCCGCACGGTGATGAAGAAGTCCCGCCCGGTGAAGCACATCACCTCGCCGGTCTCGACGACCTGGCTGTTCGCGGTGAGCTCGTCGTGGTCGACGTAGTGGACGGTCTTGAAGACGGTGAACAGGGAGTCGTCGTAGCGCTCCAGCTTGGGCCGCTGGTGGGCCTGGACGGCGTCCTCGACGGCCAGCGGGTGCAGCCCGAACTCCCGCGCGATGCCGGCGAATTCGTCCTCGGTGGGCTCGTGCAGGCCGATCCACACGAAGCCGCCGTCGCGGCGCACCTGGCGCATCGCCCGGTGCGGGCTCAGCGGCGTGTCCGAGGGCACGCGGGTGCCGTCGCGGTAGACGGCGCAGTCGACGACGGCGGAAGCGGTCTCCGGGTCCCGGGTGGTGTCGTAGGGGCCGCTGTCCTTGCGCAGCGAGACGCGGGACGGGCGGACCGCGGCGCGCAGGTCACGGATCATCGACATGGCAGGCTCCTTCGCTACGGGCAGCGAGCGTGCCGGCGAAGGGTGGAACCACCCGGAATGAGGACGTCCAGACCACGCGTGCTCGGCGCGTCCACAAAGCGGGGGGCACCGCACCGTCGCGGTGGCCGGCTTCACTGCTGATTCAGACTGCTGTCGCAGGCAGGCAGATCAGGCAATACGAGACGAAGTGCTCTTCCGTGGAGAAGCGCGCGGGCAGAGAGCGGCGGCGGGAAGAGCCGGAGCTACTGCGTCAGCGGCGGGAAGAGCGAGTGGTACTGCACGGTCGACTTCGGTCCATGCCGCCCACCTCCTCCGGCCGGTCCCTCGTGAGGGACGATCCATACCCCTTGTTTGAAGGGGTTCCCCGTAGGGGAGTGTTCCCAGCGTCGGGGCGGTGATCGCACCGCTTCAGCGGGCTGCCCCAGAATCGCTGGCCCAGAGTATCAGTCACCCGACGTGTCAAGGTGCCGCTTTGCCGCGTACTGACGAGTTCTATGCTCGCCGCATGGCTGATGTTCTTCCTCTGGTCGAGGCCCGGCTGCGTACGGCACTGGGCGAACCGGACGCGCGCGCGGCGGTCACCTTCCTCGGCACCGACCGCATCGAGGTGCTGCGCTTCCCCGCCGGCGGCCCGGAGGGCGACATCGTCCGCTACGCCACCCTCGGCATGTCCGCGCAGCCCATGTCCGACCCCACGGCGGTCCTCGCCGACCCGGTCAAGGGCCCCCGCGCCGAGCTGGTCCTCTCCGTCCGCGCGGGCGTCGCCGACACCGACAAGGTGCTCCGTCCGCTGGCCGTGCTGGCCGCGTCCCCGCAGGTCGAGGGTGTCGTCGTGGCCCCCGGCGCCTCCCTGGACGTCGGCGAGCCGCTGTGGCCCGGCGCCCCCTTCACCTCGGTGCTGGTCGCCGAGCCGGGCGGTCTGGTGGAGGACCTGGAGCTGGACGCGCCGCTGGACCCCGTACGGTTCCTGCCGCTGCTGCCGATGACGCCCAACGAGGCCGCCTGGAAGCGGGTGCACGGCGCGCAGGCACTCCAGGAGCGCTGGCTGACCCAGGGGACGGACCTGCGGGACCCGTCCCGCAGGTCCGTCCCGCTGGAGTGACGCAACTCACCAAGTGCCGTGGGCCGCGGCTCAGTCGGCGAAGACGGTGACCCCGTCCTCGGTCGCGTGCCTCGGCTCCAGTTCCACGGCCGTGTGGGTGAGCGCGCGGCGCCGTACGACGACCACGGCCGCGCCCAGCACGGCGGTGACCGCGGCCACCACGAACGGGACGTGGACGTCGGTCCACTCCTCGATCTTCGGCGCGAAGTACGGCGCGGCGGCGGCCGCGAACCAGCGCACGAAGTTGTACCCGGCGCTCGCCACCGGGCGCGGCGCGTCCGAGACGCCGAGGGCCAGCTCGGTGTAGACGGTGTTGTTCACGCCGATGAAGGCACCTGACAGGACGGTGCACACGATCGCCGCCGTGTGGTTGCCGTACCCGAGGACCAGTACGTCGGCGGCGAGCAGCACCAGTGAGCCGCCGAGCACCTTCAGCGAGCCGAACCGCCTCTGCATGCGCGGTGCCACCAGGACCGAGAAGACGGCCAGCAGCACGCCCCAGGCGAAGAACACGGCACCGGACTTGTACGGGGTCATGTTCAGCACGAACGGCGTGAAGGCCAGCACGGTGAAGAACGTGTAGTTGTAGAAGAACGCCGACACGGCGGCGGAGGCGAGGCCCCCGTGGCCGAGCGCCCTGACCGGGTCCAGCAGGGACGTCCTGCGGGCCGGCTTCGGCTGCTCCTTCAGGAACACCGTGATGCACAGGAAGCCGATCGCCATCAGGAACGCGGTGCCGAAGAAGGGGTAGCGCCAGCTCGCGTCGCCGAGCAGCGCGCCCAGCAGCGGGCCGCAGGCCATGCCGAGGCCGAGGGCGGACTCGTACAGCAGGATCGCCGCGGCGCTGCCGCCGGCCGCCGCGCCGACGATGACCGCGAGGGCCGTCGAGACGAACAGGGCGTTGCCCAGTCCCCAGCCCGCCCGGTAGCCGACGAGCTGGCCGACGGTGTCGGAGGTGCCCGCCAGGCCCGCGAAGACCACGACGAAGGCGAGGCCGAGCAGCAGGGTCTTGCGTCCGCCGATGCGGCTGGAGACGAAGCCCGTGACCAGCATGGCGACGGCCGTGATCAGGAAGTACGAGGTGAACAGCAGGGAGACCTGGCTGGGGCTCGCGTCCAGGCCCTTGGCGATGGACGGCAGGATCGGGTCGACGAGCCCGATGCCCATGAAGGCGACGACGGACGCACCGGCGGTCGCCCATACGGCCTTGGGCTGTCGCAGGATGCCGCCCGCACCCGCGTCGAAGGGGTCCATGGTTGCTCCAATGCGGACAGGAGAGGGATGGCGTGATGGTTGGCGTATACACACACTAAGTTAGTGTGGCTAATTAATGCAACACGCATCTAGTTTCGCCGGCCGCCTGTTCCGCTCGGATGGGTGATCGTCCTTGACGTGGGGGAGTGAGGGTAGGACCGTGGGGCTGTATGAGGGGCGAACCCAGTTGCCCGAAGTGTGGTGGCCGGGTCAGGGCTCCCGGCCTCTTCGCCGATTCCTGGCAGTGCGACGTGCACGGCACGGTGTATCCGCTGCAGCCCGTGATCCCGCCCAGCGTCGAGGCGCTCGGCGTCGTGGTGCACCGCACCCAGGTCCCGGTGTGGATGCCGTGGCCCCTGCCGGTGGGCTGGCTGTTCACCGGCGTGGCCTGCGCGGGCGACGACCGCAGCGGCGGCCGGGCCACCGCCGTGGCCTGCTCGGGGCCGGGCCCGCTCGGTGGTCCGGGTGAGCTGATCCTGGTGGCCGAGGAACTGGGCGTCGGGCTCGGCGCGCGGTACGCGGGCATCGACGCCCCCGACCCCGGTCCCTATCTGAACGTCGAGAAGCCGCCGCAGGCCAAGGTGCTCGCCGCCGGCCGTCCGACCCCCCTGTGGCATGTCTCCGGCGCCCCGAGCGACCGCGCGGTGTTCGCGGGGGAGGCGCTCGGGATGTGGCTGTGGGCCGTCCTGTGGCCCGAGCAGTCGGGGCTGCTGATGTACGACGAGCTGGTGCTCACCGACCTGCGGGACGCCGGGGCCGAGATAGACCTGGTGCCGTGCGGTGCGCTGTCGCCGCGGCTGATCTCGCCCTGAGGGGCGCGGGGCTCGCCCGTGCGCGCGTACCCGGCCCGGTGCGCGAAGGGGGGCGGGGCACCACGCCGGGTGAACCCGTGTGCGTAGGGGGCGCAGGGCCGCTGCGGGTGTGACATCAGGGGTGGAAAATCCGGTTATCCTTGAGCGTCCCCTTCCGTCCCGTCATCGCCCTGGAGTCAGCGTCGTGCGCATCGATCTGCACACCCACTCCACCGCGTCCGACGGCACGGACACCCCTGCCGAACTGGTGCGCAAGGCCGCCGCGGCCGGGCTGGACGTCGTCGCGCTGACCGATCACGACACCACCCGCGGACACGCCGAGGCCGTCGCCGCGCTGCCCGAGGGGCTGACGCTGGTCACCGGCGCCGAACTCTCCTGCCGTCTCGACGGCGTCAGCATGCACATGCTGGCCTACCTCTTCGACCCCGAGGAGCCCGCGCTGCTCGCCGAGCGCGAGCTGGTCCGCGACGACCGGGTGCCGCGGGCCCGGAGCATGGTCGCCAAGCTCCAGGCGCTCGGTGTGCCCGTCTCCTGGGAGCAGGTCGCGCGGATCGCCGGCGGGGGCTCGGTCGGGCGCCCGCACGTGGCCTCCGCGCTCGTGGAGCTCGGCGTCGTGCCGACCGTGAGCGACGCCTTCACCGAGGAGTGGCTGGCCGACGGCGGCCGGGCCTACGTCGAGAAGCACGAGACCGACCCGTTCGAGGCGCTGCGGCTGATCAAGGGTGCCGGCGGTGTCGCCGTGTTCGCGCACCCCGCCGCCGCGAAGCGCGGGCGGACGGTCCCGGAGTCCGCCGTCGCGGAGCTGGCCGCCGCCGGGCTCGACGGCATCGAGGTCGACCACATGGACCACGACGCGGACACCCGCGCGCGGCTGCGGGGGCTCGCCGCGGAGCTGGGGCTGCTGGTGACCGGGTCCAGCGACTACCACGGCAGCCGGAAGACCTGTGTGCTCGGCGAGTACACGACCGACCCCGACGTGTACGGGGAGATCACACGGCGGGCGTTCGGGGCGTTCCCCGTGCCGGGGGCCGGCGGAGCCTGAGGGCCGCTTCGCGCCGCTCCCGCACCGCATCCCCGTTCGTTGTTCCTGTCATCGCAAGGCTTTGTCACGCTCATGTTCGACCTCGCCGTCTTCGGCTCCCTCTTCCTGACCCTCTTCGTCATCATGGATCCCCCCGGGATCACCCCGATCTTCCTGGCCCTTACCGCCGGCCGGCCCGCCAAGATGCAGAAGCGGATGGCGTTCCAGGCCGTCTGCGTGGCCGGCGGAGTGATCACGGTGTTCGGCCTGCTCGGGCACCAGATCCTGGACTACCTGCACGTGTCCGTGCCCGCGCTGATGATCGCGGGCGGGCTGCTGCTCCTGCTGATCGCGCTCGACCTGCTCACCGGCAAGACGGACGAGCCCAAGCAGACCAAGGACGTCAACGTCGCGCTGGTGCCGCTGGGCATGCCCCTGCTGGCCGGGCCCGGTGCGATCGTGTCGGTCATCCTGGCCGTGCAGAAGGCCGACAGCGTGACCGCGCAGGTCTCGGTGTGGTCGGCGATCCTCGCCATCCACGTGGTGCTGTGGCTGGTGATGCGGTACTCGCTGCTCATCATCCGCGTCATCAAGGACGGCGGCGTCGTCCTGGTGACCCGCCTCGCGGGCATGATGCTCTCCGCGATCGCCGTGCAGCAGATCATCAACGGCGTCACGCAGGTGATCCGGGGCGCCTGAGCCCCGGCCACGGCAGAGCCCCCGCCCGGCACCGGTGAAGGTGCCGTACGGGGGCTCGCGGCGTGTGCGGCGCTACGCGCTACAGGGTCGGCGTGTCGGCCGGGCGGATCCACAGGCGCTGCCCGATGGCGGCCGCCTGCTGGACGATTCGGTTGACGGAGGCGGCGTCCACGACGGTGGTGTCCACGGGCGTGCCGTCGACGTCGTCGAGTCGCATGACTTCAAAGCGCATGGCCTCTCCCTTGATCTGGTCATCCTCCTGAGGAGAACTACTCGTGCGGACCCCGGATCGTCGGTGCCCGGGCGTCCATACGGGTCAACGGGCCGGGGGCCGGGAACATTCCCTACGCTAAGGAAATTTTTCGAACATCTAATTACTGACACGTAAGGAGACCGTTTCGGAGCGATCTGCGCATGGCACAAGACTGACCGGGACCGGTTGTGTTCGCAGCGTGACCGCCGGGACAATGGACGTGATGAACGACGACCTCGCGTCCCTGAACGCCCGCATCGAAGCGACCAACGAGCTGCTGCAGCGCATGCTCGCCGAGGTGGCGAAGACGCCCTCGACCCACGCGATCTTCGTGGACGCCGGGTACCTCTACGCGGCGGCGGGCCGCCTGGTCGCGGGGACCGAGGACCGCAGGGCCTTCGACCTGGACGCCGAGGGACTGATCGACGCGCTCATCGACAAGGCCCGCACGATCTTCGCCGACAGCCGTCTGCTGCGGGTCTACTGGTACGACGGCGCCCGGCGCCGCATCCACACCGCCGAGCAGCAGTCCATCGCCGAGCTGCCGGACGTCAAGGTCCGCCTGGGCAACCTCAACGCCAACAACCAGCAGAAGGGCGTCGACTCCCTCATCCGCTCCGACCTGGAGTCCCTCGCCCGGCACCGCGCCATCAGCGACGCGGCCCTGCTCGGCGGCGACGAGGACCTGGTGTCCGCGGTCGAGGCCGCCCAGGGCTACGGTGCCCGCGTCCACCTGTGGGGCATCGAGGCCCCCGAGGGCCGTAACCAGGCCGAACCGCTGCTCTGGGAGGTCGACAGCCAGCGCACGTTCGACCTCGAGTTCTTCAAGCCGTACGTCTCCCGGCGCACGGCCCAGGCCTTCGAGGCGACGGGCGCGGCCCGGCCGGCCCGCGAGGACGTCCGCTTCGTGGGTGCGCAGATCGCGGCGAAGTGGCTGGCGGCGCGGGGCCGCGAGTCCCTGATGGAACTGCTCCCCGGCCACCCCTACCTCCCCGGCTCGGTGGACCAGGACCTGCTGGTGGAGGCCGAGGGACTGCTGCAGTACTCGCTGCGCGGCCAGGCCGACCTGCGCCGGGCGCTGCGGGACGGCTTCTGGGAGCACCTGCGGGCGCAGTACTAGCCGGACCGCCGTCCGCTCACCGCGCCGGGACGTCGTCCCAGAAGTCGGCGAGGGCGCGGGCCGTCGCCGGCGGCTGGTCCGTGTTCGGCGAGTGCTCGGCCCCCTCGATCACCGTCCGGCGCGCGTCCAGCCGTACCGCCATCTCGTCCAGGAGGGGCACCGGCCAGGTGTCGTCGTAGGCGCCCGAGATCACGTGGACCGCCAGCGGAACCGCGGCCAGTTCCGCGACCCTGTCCGGCTCGGTGCACAACTGGCGTCCCGTGGCGAGGAGCTGCGCGGGCCTCGTGCCGAGCCAGCGGTCGCGCAGCCGCTCCTGGTCGCCGGGGCCGCGGACCGGGCCGCCGACCTCCTCGGGCGGGCCCATCGCCTGCATCACGTTCCAGACCTCGGCCATCGTCATGGTCTCCAGCGCGTCCCGCAGGAGCTTCACGCGCTGCTGCTGGGAGACCGAGATCCGCGCCGGGCCCGACGACATCAGGGTGAGGGAGAGGAAGGGGGAGTGGTCGAGGAGCACGGCGGCGCGGGCGATCTGGCCGCCCAGGGAGTGCCCGAGCAGGTGCACGCGCGTCCCGAGCGCCGCGACCTGCGCGTGCACGTCCCGTGCCAGCTCGTCCCGGGCGTAGCCGGCCTCGTCGTGCTCGGGGCCGTCGGACTCGTACTGGCCGCGCCCGTCCACGGCGACCGTGCGGTACCCGCGCTCGGCCAGCGGTTCGTGCAGCAGAGTGAAGTCCTCCTTGCTGCCGGTGAACCCCGGCAGCATCAGCACGACCCCCTTCGGCTCACCGCCGCCGGCCACGGGTGAGTCGACGACGGCGAACTCACCGCGTGCGGTACTCAGCCGGTAGGCGCGGGCACCGGGGGGCTGGGTGAAACTGGCGTTCGTGCTCACGGGCAGAGGCTATCCGGCCCGGGGACGCCGGGCCGACTCACGGTGGGCCCAAGGGGTGCCGCGCGGACAGGGGACGACGACGCCGGCCCGGCCCCGCGTGGATCGCGGGACCGGGCCGGCGGCCGGGTGAGCGGGGGATCAGCTCTCGGCCGACTCCGCGGGCTGCGTGGCGGCGGCGGCCGCCTTGCGGGTGCGGCGGACCTTCGGCTTCGCCTCGGCCGCTTCGGCGCCGTCGACGGGAGCCGCGGCGGCCTTGCGGGTCCGGCGCCGCGGGGCGGCCTCCGGCTCCTGCGAGGCCTGGGCCGGGATGCCGGCGGTGGCTTCGGCGGTGTCGGCGGCCTTGCGGGTGCGTCGGCGCGACTTGGTCTCCGTGGCCTCGGCGGTGTCGGCGGCGGCTTCCGCCTTGGCGGCCGCGGTCTTGCGGGTGCGGCGCGGCTTGGCCTCGGCCTCCGGGGCCTCGGCGGCCTCGGGAGCCTGCGCGACCTTGGCGGCGGTCTTGCGGGTCCGGCGGGGCTTGGCGTCCGTCGCCTCGGCGGTGTCGGCGGCCGTGTCGGCGGCGGTCTCCGCCTTGGCGGCCGCGGTCTTGCGGGTGCGGCGCGGCTTGGCCTCGGCCTCCGGGGCCTCGGCGGCCTCGGGAGCCTGCGCGACCTTGGCGGC